>DATKEA010000102.1:0-68372 GCA_035544615.1 Acidimicrobiia bacterium
CTACCGGGTGTATCACGACGAGGAGTGGGGCCGGGCCACAACTGACGATCACCGCTTGTTCGAGAAGGTCTGCCTCGAGGGTTTCCAGGCCGGTCTCTCCTGGCTGACCATCCTGCGCAAACGCGAGAGCTTTCGCTCCGGGTTCGCCGGCTTCGACCCGGTGTCGGTGAGTCGATTCGACGAAGAGGACGTAACTCGCCTGCTGGGCGACGCAGGCATCGTTCGTCATGAGGGAAAGATCCGCTCGACCATCAACAACGCGGCCCGGGCCCTGGACTTGATCGACGAGCACGGCTCGCTTGCCGGCTACTTCTGGAGTTGGGCCGTGCCCGGCGATGTTCCTCCTGTCGAGATACCAGGGTTCACCTCGCTTTCTACCGCCATCTCCAAGGATCTCAAGAGGCGGGGGTGGTCGTTTGTCGGGCCGACCACCGTCTACGCCTTCATGCAGGCGGTTGGCGTGGTCAACGACCATCTCGACGGCTGTCACGTCCGCTTGGAGTGCGAACAGAAGCGTCGCCTCGTCCTGCGCTCTACCTCTAGGGTGCGCCGATGATCGACCGCCCCGCGTTCACCATTGGCATCGAAGAGGAATATCTGGTGGTCGACCGGGAGACCCGTGACCTGATCAAGAACCCTCCACCTGCGATGTGGGACTCATTGAGGGAGGTGCTCGGCTCGCAGGTGACGCCGGAATTCCTCAAGGCTCAAATCGAGGTGGAGACCAGGGTGTGCGCCAAGCTGGCTGAAGCTCGCGAGGATCTGGCGACCCTCCGGCGCGATCTCTCCGGTGTGGTCGCCGACTACGGAGCGGCGATCATCGCCTCATCGACCCACCCGTTCGCCAACTGGTCGGAGCAGGAGACGACAGAGCAGCCCAGATACCTCCGTCTCGCCGCCGACTATCAACAAGTGGCGCGCCAACTGGTGATCTGCGGCATGCACGTCCATATCGGTATCGAGGATCCCCACCTCAGGATCGACCTGATGAACCAAGCCCGGTACATGCTGCCCCATCTGCTGGCTCTGAGCACCTCGTCCCCGTTCTGGGCCGGCACCGACACCGGGCTGCTCGCCTACCGCTTGGTGATCTTCAGGAACCTCCCCCGGACGGGGGTGCCGGAGGAGTTCATGTCGTGGAACGAGTACGAGAGGATGGTCGCCGTCCTCGTGGAAGCGGGACTGATCGAAGACGCAACCAAGCTGTGGTGGGACATCCGGCCCTCGGCCCGGTACCCAACCCTGGAGATGAGGGTCAGTGATGTCTGCACCCGGCTCGACGACGCGATGACGGTCGCCGCCCTGTTCCAGTGCGTGCTCGGCTATCTGTTCCGTCTTCGCCGACAGAATCAGAGATGGCGCGCATACTCACCGATGTTGATCTCGGAGAACATGTGGAGAGCACAGCGCTACGGGACCGAGGGATCCCTGGTCGACTTCGGCCGGGGCGAGTTGGTTCCTTACTCCGAGCTGGTCGAGGAGTTCTTGGATGTATTGGCTCAGGATGCGCTCGAGTTCGACGTCAGGAACGAGGTCCGCCATGCCCGCACCATCGTCAAGGAGGGGACCAGCGCTCACCGCCAGCTCGCTGCCTACCAGGAAGCCCTGAGCGCTGGAGCCGAGCAACGAGAGGCGCTCGAGGCGGTGGTGGACCATCTGATCGTGGACACCATGTTTGGCATCTGATCGCCAGCTTTAGGATCGGTCATTGCCGATCCCCAGGAGTAAGCATGACCAGACCCATCCGCATCGCCGTCCAGATCCAGCCTCAGCACGGGGATTACGCACAGATGAGGCACGCGGCCGTGTCGTCCGAGGAATTGGGTGTCGACATCGTCTTCAACTGGGATCATTTCTTCCCCCTCAGTGGCGACCCCGATGGAAAGCATTTCGAGTGTTGGACGATGCTCGCCTCCTGGGCCGAGGTCACCGAACGGGTCGAGATCGGCGCTTTGGTGACCGCCAACACCTACCGCAATCCCGACCTCCTGGCCGACATGGCCCGGACCGTCGACCATGCATCGGGTGGACGACTGATACTCGGGATCGGCGCCGGCTGGTTCGAGAAGGATTACGAGGAATACGGGTACGAATTCGGGACCCCGGGCACCCGCCTCGCCGCCCTCGAGTCGGCTCTCCCCAGGATCGAGCAGAGATGGAAGAAACTGAATCCGCCGCCCACCCGAAGCATCCCGATCCTGATCGGAGGGGGTGGTGAGCGCAAGACCCTTCGTTACACGGCACGTCATGCGGACATCTGGCATGGCTTCGGCCAACCGGACGTGATCCGGCACAAGAACAAGGTTCTCGACGATTGGTGCGCCACCATCGGCCGGGACCCGACCGAGATCGAGAGGTCGTGTGGGGCCAACCCGCTCAAACCACAGAGCGGCGACTCCTACCTCGAAGCGGGGGCCAGTCTGATCACATTGTCGGTCGACGGACGGACCGGCTACGACCTGTCACCCGTGGCCCAGTGGGTCGCCTGGCGAGACGAGCGCAACGCCGCCTAGCCGGCACTATTAGTGGCCGGTGCCGCCGATGTCAGATCCCGGTCGGTCTCGGGGGACACCTGTGGCTGGTTACGCGCCAACCACCAGATTCCGATGAGTCCTCCCACGCCAGCCACCAGACCGCTCACCTGATTCCAGGTGAATGCCCCGATCGTCGCGTCACCGCTCTCGGAGCCGAAGCGGAGGGCGTCGAGGACGAACCGCTGAAATCCGTACCAGGCAACCCACGTGGCGAAGAGTTGGCCGTAGTGCAGCTTGAAACGACGGTATGCGAAATAGAGAAAACCGAGCAGGATCACGGCACCGAGCAGGTCGTACACCGCGACGTGGTGATAGATGCCGCACAACCCGTCAGGACCGACGGCGGCCGCGGTGCATTCCAGGGCATCGTGGGCCGGGGCGACGTCGTAGCCCGGTTTGATCCCGTAGCCCCAGGCAACGTCGGTGGCTCTGCCAAGGTGCTCGACGATGGCGAGGTCGCCTATCCGTCCGACGATGGTGCCCAGAGCCAGCCCGAATGACGACATGTCCAACGTCGGAAGCACCGGCAGACCCACCTGGCGCATTCGCCACCCGCCGGCGATGATTCCCCCGGCAAAACCGCCCAGGATCGAGAAGTTGCCCCGTACCGGGTTGAGCGCGTCGAGCCAGGGCACTCCGTCGAGCAGCTGGGCCGGGGCGGTGAGGTAACGAGCGCCGAGAAGGGCGCCAATCAGACCCCAAGTCAGGGCTGCTTGGTACTTGACCGTGTCGAAGTCTCTCTTCCGCAGCTCCCTGGTGGCCAACCAGGCTCCGGCCACAAACCCCAGTGCGGCGAATACGCCATGCAACGAGAACTGGAATGGGCCGACGTCCCATATCGGTATCGGTGGGTAGCTGATCGCAGCAAGCATGGGGCGAGGGTACCCGTGAGTCATGATTGCGAAGCTCAGCCCGGCCGAAGCCACCGGGGCTCCGCCTCGGGCACTCCACCGCACTCGCTCGTCCCCTCATCGGGGAGAAACCGGGCCGCTCGCCGACCAATTAGAGTCGCGCACCGTGAGCGACCAACTGACCGCAGCTGCCGCCGCCCTGGATCTCCCCGAAGGCCTGGTCCAGCGCTCGGCCGCGGCGCGAGCCACCGCCAGCGGGACCTCTGTAGACGACGTGCTCGCTGCCTGGGCGGGTGGCGCCCCGATGGCCGTCAGCACCGCGGAGAGCGCTGCCGAAGAGACCGAGAGCACACCGACGCCCGAGCCCACCACTCCTGAGCGCGAGTCGGGGCCCGAGCCCACACCGGCTCCCGAGCCAGAACCAGCCACTCCTCCGGTCACGACCATTGCACCCGAGCCCGAGCCCGAAAAACAGTTGGATCCGGTTTCTCTGAGACGACGGGTCAGGACTGCGGTCAGGGTGGGAGCCTGGACCGGCGCCGGTTTGGGCCTGGTCGGATTCGTGGTCGCCACCGCCGGGTGGGCGGCCACGGCCACCGTCACCGGGGAGGGCAGCTCGTTACCGGTCATCCAGGTCAACTCGAGCAGCGTGATCATCGGAGCCGCCCTGGTCAGCCTGGTGTTCGGCGCGGTTAGCGCTTCTCTGTCCCGGTCGGCCGCAGCATGGGCCAACCCCGGCATGCAACTCAGCAGCTCACCCGCCTCGACCGCTTGGCTGGGCGCATTCATCGGGCTCGTCCTCGGTGTAGTCGCCGGAGCAGCCCTGACCAGCGGCTTCGGAGTGCCGGTCGAGGACTTGGAAGGGGTAGCCCAACTGCCGGTGTTGGCGACGATCGGGGTGATGCTCATAGGCGGAGCGTTCCTCGGTGGCGTGACCGCGGCCGTGACCCAGGCCTTGGGCGTCCCCGTCTCGGTGCCTGCCGAGGATCACGAACAGGTAACGGCGGTCAAGGCCCGGCTCGGCGCGGCATTGGGCATCCCTCTGACCGGTTTGATCCTGTTGTTGTTGCTGGTGGTGCCCTTTGCCTGGGCATTGCTCGAATCGAACCACCTCACCTCTGGGGGAGCCGCCATCGTCGGCATCCTCACCGCGGCTGGTGTGCTCGCCTTTGCCACCCTGGCCGGAGGCAGGCCAAACGTGAGGCTGACCTTCGGCGAGGTGATGGTTGCCGTGGCCGGGATCGGGACAGTCCTGGTCGTCATTCTCGCAGTGCTCTTCGCCATGAGCGACGACGAGCACGAAGAGCCCGCCGCTGAGCCCGAGACTGCCGCGGTGCTCGTCATCGGCTGAGGTCAGCTCAGACCAGCGGCTCTCGCAATCTCAGCCGCGTTGATGGCATGGGTCAGGTCACCGAATGCAAGGGCGGCGCGCAGATTGGCCGCTACCTCGAGGGCAACCTGTACCTGTGCCTCCTTCGTGGAGGCACCCAGATGCGGGGTGAGCACCAGGTTGGGTGCCGAGAGCAAGGGGCTCTCTGGCGCCAACGGCTCGGTCTCATAGACGTCGAGGCCCGCTCCGGCGATCCTCCCCTCGATCAACGCCCGAGCCAGGGCGGCTTCATCCACGACTCCGCCACGGGAGAGATTGACCAGGAAGGCGCCCTTCTTCATCTTCAGCAGTGCGCTTTCGCCGATCAGACCCCTGGTCTCGTCGGTGAGGGGAACGTGCAGAGTGATGACATCGGCCTCCGCGACCAGTTGATCCATCTCGACGACCACGGAACGCAACTCGGCCAGTCGGTCGGCGGAGAGATAGGGATCATGGACGATCACCCTCATCCCAAAGGCGCGGCAGCGGTCGGCCACGGCGCTGCCGATCCTCCCCGCGCCGACCACACCCAGGGTGCGGCCTCGCAACTCGACACCTTGGAGGTTGGCCCTGTCCCACCTGCCCTCGCGCATCGAACGATCGGCTTCGGACACGCGACGGGCCACAGAAAGGAGAAGGGCCATCGTCAGCTCCGCTGCCGACACCGTGTTGCCACCGGGAGCGTTCACCACCGCCACTCCGCGTTCCGAGGCTGCGGCCACATCGATGTTGTCGACGCCGACGCCGGCCCTGCCCACGACTTTGAGCTCAGGTGCGGCCTCCAGCAGCCGGGCATCGACCGTAGTGGCGCTTCGGACGATCAGGCCCGCCGCGGTTTCGAGCTCGGAGCCAAACCGGGCCTCGGTCGAGCTCTTGATCCGCACCACCTCGAAACGCTCGTCGTCCCGAAGCGGGGCCAGGCCCTTCTTCGAGACCCGATCGGTGGCGACAACCCGATAGGTTGCGCTCACCGGAGCACCTCGCCCAGGGCTTCCAGCAACTCGGTCAGGTTCTCCACCCCGTGATCCCCCATGTGCCCGATGCGAACACTCTTCTCCTTCAGCCGCGCATAGCCTCCACCGATGACCCAGCCGCGCTCGCGCATCGCGGCGACGACCTCGGGCCCGCTGATGGTCTCGGGCAGGCTGAGACAGGTCACCGTCGGCGAACGGTATCCGGGAGGGGCAAGAACGTCTACGTCGACACCTTGCGCCTGCATCTCCTCTACCCAATCGGTGGTGGCCCTCTGCATCGCTGCGTGACGTGACCAACGGTTCTCGATGCCCTCGACCCTGATCCTCTCCAGCTGCGCCTCGAGGGCGTACAGCAGCGACACAGCGGGGGTGGAGGGCGTCTGTGAGGCTTCCAGGGCCTTCATCAGCGGTACCAGATCGAAGTAATAACCCTTGTTGGTCACCACCGAAGAGCGGTCCATCATGGCCTCCGAGGCCACCCCGAAACTGAGCCCGGGTGGGAGTGCCAATGCCTTCTGTGACCCGGTTAGGACGAAGTCGAGCTCCCAGTCATCGGTCCGCACCTCCGTGCCGGCGATTCCGGTGACCGAATCGACGAGGAGCATGACTCCCGGATAGCGGGCCGACACCCGGGCGATCGACTCCAGATCCTGCAGGGCACCGGTAGAGGTCTCCGAATGACTCAAGGTCACCGCTTCATAATCCCCCGTCGCCAACCTATCGTCGAGCTGCTCCGGGTCGTGATACCGGCCCCAGTCGACAGCCCAGAGCTCGGTCTCCTTGCCGCACGCCATTGCGATTTCGCCGAATCGCGACGAGAAGGCCCCGTTGACCAAGCTCAACACCTTCCCGGTGCCCACACCATTTCGCACCGCAGCCTCCATCAGACCGGTCGCGGACGACGTCGAGATCACCACCGGGCGCACGGTCACGAATACCCGCTTGAGACCGTCCTGTAGCCGTGACAGGAGCTCTTCGATGTCCCGGCCGCGATGACCGATCATCGGTCGGGTCTGAGCGGACAGGACCTCAGGATGGACCTCGGTAGGCCCGGGTAAGAAGAAGTGCCCTTGGGGTAGCTCGTTTGGCATGGTCATCCATCGATAGGTTGGTATCGCGCTCTACCCGTCGGCCAGGCCCAGTGCGTAGCGCACGGTACCCACCAGTTCCCAGTCGACGAGAACCGGCTCGCCGCTGCGCTGGTGCTCCCGGAGGTGAGAGAGCGGGAAGTTGTAGTCGCCATCCAGCACGGGCACGAACTCGAGCTCGGAGCCCTCCACCAATACCGTGAACGCAACGACCTCATCGAGGGTTCCCTCGACGGAAGTGACCACGCCTCGAACCGTCCCCGATGTCTCCGCGCACGCCGGCAGGACCAGCGTGAGAAACAGAACGGTCAACAGTCTCACATGATTGGAAGCAGGCCACATCTCACTCTTTCGTGACGATCTCAGGAGGCTCGCAGGGAAGCCTCGAGCCTCTCCCAATCCCGCTCCTGCTTGGTCCAACGGAACCAAATCACGGCAATGGTGACCCACAACAGCAGTCCGCCGCCAAGCTTCATGATCACCCCGGCAATGGTCTGGTCGGCAACCGCAGTCAGACCATAAGCGAGTGCCGCATCCCCATAGACGGGGTAGATGGCCACAGAGGAGAAAGTGAGAAACGACGCCGGAATCGTGGGGAGGAGAGATTGCAGGAACAGGTAGAACATCTGCACGGGAGCGGGCAGCGCTGGAATGGCCCGGGTCGGGGAGAACACCGGCATCCACATCAGCATCGACACTGCAAAGAGCCAGGCATGCACCGAGAAGTGCATCAGATCACTGGTGAGCATCCACCCCACCAACTCGGGCCAGTGGATGACGATGAAGGTGGTGTTGAAAACCACAAACGCCACCACGGGTTTTGCCAGCGGTCGCAGCCAGCGCGCCACCGAAGGCCGCCCCAATGTCACGTCGGCCAGCCAGCGCGGGGTACCCCGAAGCAACAGGGGCGGGATCACGAGAGCGATCACCATGTGCTCGACCATGTGCACCGTGAACAAGGCAGTCTCACCCACATCGTGTATCGGCCAACCCGAGACGAGCCACAGGGCGGCCAAGGCGCCATACCAACGCCACTTTTGACCGCTTCTCGCCGGCTCGGCGTCCGGAGCGACCACCGGCCGCAAGCGACGATCTGCAAACCAGTAGCCATAGCCGAGCAGGAATACCAGTAGCCATACCTCGTAGTGGGGATGCCAGGGAGGCAGCATGTCATCCACCCCTGATGGCGACGACCCCGAGCGCGGTGAGGACGATGGCGTACAGGGAAAAGGCGAGGATGAAACCGGCGGTGAAGAATCGGCTCAGTGTCGACTTCTCGAACCTGAGGTGCATGAAGAAGCCCACGACGATGACAAACTTCAGGGCGGCAAGGATCAACAACATCGCCGCGTTCAGGAATCCCAAGTCGTAGGCCTGATCGACATAAAACAGTCCGACCTCGATCGCGGTCAGCACCGCCAGCACCACGGCGATCTTCCAATACTGAGCCGGCGTGGGGTGGTGGATGTGCTCTTCGCTGCTCATGACGGAACCGAGAGGAGGTAGACCACTGTGAAGATCACGATCCAGATGATGTCGACGAAGTGCCAGTAGAGGCCCACCAGCTCGAGATTCATCCCGTGTTTCTCGCTGAGACCACCCGGTCGCCGGGAGATCCCCCACAGGGAGAGCAGCATGATCACCCCAATGGCGACGTGGGCACCAT
Source organism: Acidimicrobiia bacterium (assembly GCA_035544615.1). Lineage (GTDB taxonomy): Bacteria > Actinomycetota > Acidimicrobiia > Spongiisociales > ZC4RG35 > JARDZU01. Next base: position 8,483 of record DATKEA010000102.1, read on the forward strand.
GGAACCCGGTGAGCAGGTAGAAAGCCGATGCAGCCGGATTCGTTGTCAGCTTCATGTCGAACTCGACGATGAACTCGGTGAACTCGAACACCTGACCTCCGAGGAACACCGCGCCCAGGGCGGCCGTGGCGAAGAGCCAGGTCCTGGTGCCGCCCTGATCTCCACGACTGAGGGCGTTGTGGGCCAGGACCATGGTCAGTGAGCTCATCAGCAGCACGAACGAGCTGACCGAGGTGAAGGGAATGTCGTAGATCTCGGCTGGATATGTGCCTGCGAACCCGGACCGATTGGAGTAGAGGAGATAGTTGGAGATGAGTGCCCCGAAGAACAGGAACTCGGAGCTGAGAAAAGCCCACATCCCCAGCTTGCGGTTGTCGACCCCGGTCGACTCGTGCTCGGGGTGCCCGTGGTCGGCCATCGTCTCGTGAGCCAGATCAGCCATCGATGGCGCCCTCCACCAAATCAGAGCCCGGGCCGTGATCCTCGACATGGGGCTCCTCGAGCGGTTCCATGCCCCAGCCGATCAGCGCGGCGAGAGTCAGGATGGCGCCGATGAGGATCGACGCCTTGCCCCACAGCGCCTCGTGATAGATCACCCCATAGAAGATGATCGGTAAGCCGAGTGCCACGAAGAAGGGGAAGTAGGACGGCGCCGGGAGGTGAATCGTGCCGGCGGGATTCCGCTGCTCGTATTCGATGCGGGCCACGATCTCATCTGCGTCGTCCCGGCGAACGGCTCGCCCTTCCTCGTCCTCGCCGTACTTGAGGTGCCAGAAGTGGTCGAGACTGGTGACCACCGGCGGAACGGCGAAGTTGTACTCGGGGGTGGGGTTGGGAGACATCCATTCCACGGTGCGAGCGTCCCATGGGTCGAGACCGGAGGCCTCGCCGCGCCGACGGCTGACGAACCAGTTGAACATGAAGACGAGAACCGACAGGGCGATGACGAAACCACCGATCGTGACCGCGATGTTCCACGGCTCGAGACCCATCTCCGGTGAGTACTTCCAGGTACGACGGACCATGCCCTGCAACCCGAGCCAGTGCATCGGGCCGAAAGTCAGGTTGAAACCCAGCAACATCAGCCAGAAGTGGAGCTTTCCCAACTTCTCGCTCATCACCTTGCCGGTGATCTTGGGGAACCAGTAGTACAAGCCGCCGAACAGGCCGAAGATTGCGCCACCGAACAACACATAGTGGAAGTGGGCCACGATGTAGTAGGTGTCGGTCTGCTGCCAGTCGGAGGGCACAACGGCATGAGTCACACCGGAGAGGCCCCCGATGGTGAACATGGCCACGAACCCGATCGCGCACAGCATCGGCGTATCGAGACGGATTCGCCCCATCCACATGGTGCCCAGCCAGTTGAAGATCTTGATACCGGTGGGAATGGCGATGGTCATCGTGGCGAGACCGAAGGCTGCTTGCGCCACCGGGGTGATCCCCGAGGCGAACATGTGATGGGCCCACACCCCGAATCCGAGGAACCCGATGGCGGCTCCGGCGAACACCACCGCCGAGTACCCGAACAACGGCTTCCGGGAGAAGGTGGGCAGGATCTCGGACACGATGCCCATGGCGGGCAGGATCAGGATGTAGACCTCGGGATGGCCAAAGAGCCAGAACAGGTGTTGCCACAGGATCGGATCGCCACCGTTGGTCGCCGCGAAGAACAACGACCCGAATTGGCGGTCGAAGGCAACCATGAACAGAGCCACCGCGATGATCGGGAGTGAGAACAGGAGCAGGAACGAGGTGACCGTGGTCATCCAGGCAAAGACCGGCATGCGCAGCAGCCGCATTCCCTTGGCCCGCATGTTGAGGACGGTGACGATGAAGTTGATCGCCGAGACCAGCGAGGCGAGACCGATGATCTGCAGTCCCAGAGCCCAGTAATCCATGGCGGTTCCCGGCGAGTAGAGCGGGCCGGCGTTTGGTTGGTAGGCAAACCACCCCGCATCAGGCGAGGTGGCGAGGAAGTTGAAGCTGCCAGGCCCACCCCCGGGCGCCAGGTTGCCGTCGATTCCTCCGACGCCGTCGACACCGACCGGGGCGAGGGAAGTCCCGAAGAAGAACGTCGAGTAGAGGAATATGGCGCCAAAGAAGAAGATCCACCAGGAGAGGGCGTTGAGCCGTGGGAAGGCGACGTCACGGGCCCCGATCAGAAGCGGGAGCAGGTAGTTCATGAAGGCGGCCGAGGCCGGCATCACGAAGAGGAAGATCATCGTGGTGCCATGCATCGTGAACAGTGCGTTGTAGGCGCCGGCGGTGAGGAACTCCGAGTTGGCCTGGGCGAGCTGTATTCGAAGCAGCAACGCCTCGATCCCACCTATCAGGAAGAAGGTGAATGCGGCGTAGCCATACATGACCCCGATCCGCTTGTGATCTACCGTCGTCAGCCAGGACCAGAATCCGGAGGTCGAGGCCGGTCTGCGGAAAATCGTGGTCGATGGGCGCTCTGCGGTGGCGGTCATTTGTTGCTCTCCAACCATACGATCAAGTCGTCGATCTCCTGCTCGGTAAGCGCCAGGTTCGGCATGAAGCTGCCCGGCTTGACATTGGGCGGGTCGGCGAGCCATCTCTTCAGCGCCACGTCGTACTCCTCGCCCTCCTCGGGCAGGGTGGCCCCGGCGAAGACTCCCCTTGAGGCGAAGTGGGTGAGCTCTGGTCCGTTGAAAGCGTCGTCAGCGACGATGAGCGAAAGGTCCTCGTCCTCGAACCGGACGGTGTGACACAGGTTGCACGCCTTGTTCTGGAATACCTGGAACCCGTCCCACTCCTGGGTCCCCTCGGCCGGCACCGGAGCGCCTTGTTGCTGGGTGAGGAGCCAGTCCTCATAGTCGGACGGATCCAGCGCCAGGACCCTCGCCCGCATCAGGGAATGGGAGAGACCGCAGAACTCGGCGCAGTGACCCCAGAACTCTCCCGGCTCGTGGGATTCGAGGCGCAGGAGAGTCGTCTGACCCGGCACCAGATATCGCTTTCCGTTGAGAGCCGGGACCCAGAAGTTGTGGAGGACGTCATCTGAGGTCATCTGGGCGCACACTTCCTGGCCGGCCGGTATCACCATCACGTTGGCGGTGTTGATGCCGGCGTCCGGGTAGTGGTACTCGAACCACCATTGGTGGCCGATCACCTGGATCTCGATGGCATCGGGACCGCATTCGGTCAGATCGAAGACGGCGGCGGTGGTCGGAACCGCCACCCCGGCCAGGATGAGGGCGGGGATCACGGTCCAGAGAACCTCCAACTTCGGGCTCCCGTGGAGTTGTCGGGCCTCCTTGGACCCTTCCCGGTCCCGGAAGAGAAATACTGCAACGAGGATTGCCCCCTGTACCAGGGCGAACACCCCGACCGCGATCCAGAAGACCGGCCAAAATAGGCTGTCGATTCTCTCCGCGAAGGGACCGGCGGGATCGAATGTCGTGAGCGAGGCGTCTTCGATCTCGATCAGAGAGCAGGCACCGAGCAACAGCCCGGCGCCGACGATGGCACCTGCGCGAAAGAGACGTTGACGAGTCGGAGCCATCGGCTGAGCATCATAAGGTCTCTCCAAACCGCCGACCAACTCCGGGATACAGGCTCGGCTAGGAGTCCGTTGGATAATGCCGTCGCCCGGATTGGCGGCCAGGCGCGCCAGTCGCAAGGCCGAGGTTTCGTCACTCCTCGGGTCGGAACGGCAGGGCCGAGAACGCAGCGAGTGGTGATGCCTGGTCGTCAAGATGGGTGACATGCATTGTTCAACGGGCGACTAGGGGAGGGCGGCGTCGATTGCGGCCCTCAGCTCGGCATCGGAGGCAGCGCCCTCGAACGATGCCGTCACCCGCCCCGATTCGTCGACGACAAAGACCCAGGGCTCCGAGGGCAGACCCCATTCGTCGGTGGCCGGCACCGCGGTGAGATCCTCGAACGACTCCACCTGAAGATCCTCGTAGATCTCTACGTGCACGAAGTCGACCGCCGGGTAGGCGGGCCGAAATGCCTTCACCTGGTCGAGCAGAGGCCCGCATGTCTCCGAGACGCAGAAGGCCGGCGTAGCAAAAACGATCACGGCCGGAGTCCCGTCACTGACCGCCTCCGCCACGCTCACCTCGTACATCGCAGGGTCGGGGTCCGGGTCGGAGGTGATGATCGGGAGGTCCGGGTATTGGGCCGAGGTCCTCGTCTCTGACTGCGGGGCCGTCTCACCAGGTTGGATCAGGGCGGGGTCCTCGAAGGCGACCAAGCCCACCGGTCCCGCGGTCGACAGCCCATCGGCGTCGATAGTGGCCTGGTAGGTGCCGGCTGCCGGGATCTCCAGCCGCGCCACGTAGAGACCCCTCACCTTGGGCAAGGTCCACACGAATTCCATCGAATAGGTGCCGATTGGTGAGCCGTTCTCATCGCGGAGCTCGAGCGTCGCCTCCCGGTCGGGGGCGGCAAGGAACTGGTCGCTCTCCGGGTCGATCAGCGCGAACATCACCCGCTGGGTCCCTACACCGATGCTCTGGTTGCTCGATGCGACCAAGGCGAATGGCCTCACTCCGCCTGACCCACACCCGGTCAGCAACAGCACGCTCGCAACCAGAGCGATGGCCAGGCGTCTCATCGCACCAACACGTCGAGCATCACGGCGGCGAACAACGCCGACAGATAGACCGTCGATGTGGTGAACAGACGCATCGCGTCACGGGGTCGTAGATAGACCCGCCACGTGTCCCACAAGAACCATGCGCCCAGGACGAGCGCGGCGACGAGGTATGTCCAGCGCATCCCGGCCACCGGGACCAACAGGAGACTGACCCCAACCATCAGACCGGTGTAGAGCAACATCTTGCGCGTGGTGGCCTCCACCCCAGCCACAACCGGGAGCATGGGGACCCCGGCCCTCGAATAGTCATCGCGATAGCGGATGGCCAGTGCCCAAAAGTGTGGCGGTGTCCAATAGAAGACCACGAGGAAGAGGACCCATGCCGGCAGACCGACCGACCCGGTGACCGCCGCCCAACCGACCAGGACGGGGGCGGCGCCCGCCGCACCTCCGACCACGATGTTCTGGGAACTGGTCCGTTTCAGGGCGATCGTGTAGACGAACACGTAGAAGAGCAGGGCGGAAGTCGATATCGCGGCGGCGAGGAGATTGGCCGCGCTCCACAGCCAGGCAAAACCCGCCACGCCAAGCACCACACCAAAGATCAGGGCGCTGCGGGCGGGTATCTCGTGACGGGCCAGGGGCCGCCCCCTGGTCCGTCGCATCACCACGTCGATGTCGCGGTCGACGTAGTTGTTCAGGGCGTTGGCACCCCCAGCCGACAGGGAGCCGCCAATCAGCGTGGCCACAACGAGCCAGGTACCGGGCCACCTACCCGCCGCCAGCACCATCGCCGGCACCGTCGTGATCAGCAACAACTCGATGATCCGCGGCTTGGTGAGGGCGAAGTACGCGGCCACCCGCGAGCGCGTCCGGCCCGCGGTCTGGTGAGGATCGGTGATCAGCGGGATGACCAGGTCGTGGCCCTCACTCGACATCCGTCTCCTCTTCGACTTTCTCTTCGTCGGCCTCGGCCGCCTCAGCGGCCCTCCTCGCCTTCCGCTCCGCCCAACGCAGGGCGACGATCGCAAACAGAGCCGGCAGGACGAACACCCCGACTTCGTCGATACCCCAATAATGCGCAAGTGTGAACATCAGGCTGAGAGGATCAATAGACCAAGTGTCGTCAGGGCAACCATAAGGAGAAGCATCGCGTACTGGGAGCGCACCGCTTCCCGCCCGAAGTCCGCAAGCGCCCGGTCATGGGCCAGCACCACTCCCAGAACATGACCGGTGACGATCACAGCGACCTGCACGTACCAGATCGGCTCCGATGCGGTGATGAAGAAATCGATTCTGCGCTCGGCGGTCCCGAACAAGTCCCAGCCCAAGGCGAAGGGATCCGACACGGCCGCGATGAGTTGTTGGCCTTCGAAGAGGATCAAGGTGAGATAGTGGGCGACGGCGTACGCCAGCGCGATCGGGACCAGGGTGTGGGCGAAGCGTCCGGCCACCCTCCTGGCAGTCCACTCGTCACCGACCATCCGTGCCGCCGCCACCGAGGCCACCCAGTAGGCCAACCCGATCACCAGCACCGTCGATACCAGCAACAGGGTCTGACCGGGCACCGTAGCCATGAGACCGCCGAACGCAGAGCGGAACCAAGGCGTGACTGCCGCCCCGTCGTAGCTGACGGTCCCGATGGCAATGACGACCATCGCGGCCAGACCCTTCCATTCCGGGATGACGGTCAGCGCCCGCAGCCAGCCTCGCCAAACGATCCGGCCGTCACCTCGTCGCCCCAGAGGGGAGATCGAGGAAATGAGCCGGTTGTACGGAGTGAACGCATCGAACACGGCCAGTCCCGAATCGCGGCCGGCATAGGCCATGGAGCCGATCATCAACAGCGTGTAGACGAGGGCAGCTGCTCCCAGCGTGACGGCTGAGCCCGAGCCCGGGCTTACCAACTCCAACCAGGTGAAAGCCAGAAGCAGGAGACCGGCCGGCCAGATGCCCCATCGATCGACCAACCAGAGACGTTCACCCTGTCCCACTCGAAGCGCCCGCCCCAGCGTCCGCCACGGGTTGACCTCGGTGTACCAATTGCCGACCACGACCCCCCCGAAGGGGATGACAAGCCAGAACACCACCCACACCAGCACGGGGGCGATTCCCGGCCTGGTGCGATCGGTGTCGAGGCCGAGCAGGGGAGGCACCAGCTGGCCCACGACCAGCAGCAGCCCGACCAATCCCACTGCCGGGATCATCCCTCTTCGTGGGGCCGAAAACCGCGCCGGCTCGTGACGCGGGCCGTCCTGCAGCCTGGGCTCCGGCCAGAGCACGGCCAGAGCCACGAAGCTGATGACGAGAACCACGCCGGCACCGACGATGAAATAGGTGACCGGCACCGGGAGATCCAAACGGCCCCCGATTCCGTGAGCCAAGGCGATGGCCGGGAAGCCGACTACGAACCCAACAGCGATCAGGGAGGCGACGCCGAGGCGTCTGATCAAGGGGCCACCACCAGCTCGAAGAGAAGGGTATGTGTCGACTCCAGCTCGACCTCGAAGATGCCGGGGATTTCGGCCGTCACAGAGATCTCGAGGGGGACCCCGGCTTTGACGGTGAAGAACAGGTCGTACCCATGGACGTGGACCTCTTCGTCGGTGTCAGAGAGCACCCAGACCGAAACCTGCTCACCGAGGGCGTAGCTGAATCGGTCCTGGCCCACCACTTGCCCACCCTCGAAGTAGACATCCATCTGTTGTGCGGTTGTCGTGGGAGCAGAGGAGGTCGTGGTCGGCAAGGTACTTGTGGTCGTGGTCGGCAAGGTACTTGTGGTCGTGGGGGGCACGGCACTGGTGGTCGCGGTCGGCAACGTGCTGGTGGTCGTAGGAGGCCCGATCGAGGTCACCGCGTCGCTGGTGGCAGCTCCCCCTCCCTCGCCCGAGCAGGCCGAAACCACCAGTAGCACCGCCCACAACAGCCAGGTTCGATGGCGCACGGTCGAACCGTAGATCTCCCCTCCCCAGAACATCGATTCGGGCCAATAGGCTTCCGGCTCATGAAGTGGTTGCGTCGAACCCTGGTCGCGCTTCTCCTTCTCGCCGTGGTTCTGAGTGCGATCGCCTTCTTTCTCGTCCGTCGTTCCTTCCCGCCGGTACAGGGCGAGATCCAGGTCCAAGGGCTCGACCATCCCGTGGAGATCATCAGGGACGTCGAAGGGGTGTCCCACGTGTTCGCCTCCACGAGTCACGACCTGTTCTTCGCCCAGGGATACGTCCATGCCCAAGATCGCTTTTGGCAGATGGACTTCTGGAGGCACATCGGTTCCGGGCGGCTGGCCGAGATGTTCGGGGAGAGCCAGCTCGACACCGATATGTTTCTCCGCTCACTCGATTTCGTTGGCCTCTCGGAGAGTGAGCTGGACTCGATGGCACCTGAGGTCCGGGCGATACTCGAGGCCTACTCCGAGGGTGTCAACGCATATCTCGCTGAGCGAGCTCCAACTCAGATCAGCCTCGAGTACGGGATCCTCGCATTGCAGAGCTCGGGATACGAGATCGAGCCGTGGACACCGATCAACACCTTGACCTGGGCCAAAGTCATGTCTTGGGACCTGAGCTGGAACCTGTATCAGGAGATCGATCGCGCCATGGTCAGCGCCCGCCTCCCGGTCGAGCGGGTCGAACAGACCTACCCGCCCTATCCGGAGGGAAATCCGGTGGTGGTGCCCTCGGACCAAGCGGCGATGACCCGGGCTGAGATCACCGCAACGGCACCGGGCGCTCTCACCGCATTGGAGAAGGCCGGGGCGAGAGCCAGGGTCGTCTGGGACCTGACCGGCGGGGGTTTCGCCGGGATCGGCTCCAACAACTGGGTGATCGGAGGCTCCCGAACCGAATCCGGGCTTCCCATCCTGGCCAACGACCCCCATCTGGCAATCCAGATGCCCTCGATCTGGTACGTCAACGGGCTCCACTGCCTGGAGACGACGGCCGACTGCCCATTTCAACTGGCCGGTTTCTCATTCCCCGGCACCCCGGGCGTCATCATCGGCCACAACGACCACATCGCTTGGGGGCTCACCAACCAGCCCGTCGACACCCAGGACCTGTTCATCGAGAAGGTGAACCCTGACGACCCCACGCAGTACGAGTTTGAGGGCGAGTGGATCGACATGGGGGTCAGGAGCGAGACGATCGAGATCGCCGGTGGCGAGCCAGTGACCTACGACGTGATGACGACTCACCATGGTCCGGTGATCTCCGACCTCTACCTCGAGGAAGGACAGCTCGACGGTACATCGCTCGACCTCCCCGACGACTACGTGGTCAGCCTCGCCTGGGGAACCCTCGAGCCGTCGACACTTGTCGAGGCATTCATCGGGCTCAATCTGTCCACGAACTACGACCAGTTCCGCACCGCTCTGTCCAAATGGGACATCGCTGCCCAGAACGTCGTATACGCCGACATCGAAGGCAATATCGCCTACCAGTCGACGGGAAAGGTGCCGATCCGGGCCGGGGGCGACGGTAGATGGGCGGTGCCGGGCTGGACCGGGGAGTTCGAATGGACGGGGGTCGTCCCTTACGAGGAGATGCCGCGCATGTTCAACCCGCCCCGGGACTACATCGCTTCGGCCAACCAGCCGGTCATCCCCCCGGGCAACGACCCATTCCTCTCAGGAGACTGGGACCTGGGACACCGGGCGGCGCGGATCGAAGACCTCATAGCAGAGGCATCGGGGGCCTACACGGTGGCCTCAGCCCGGGAAATGCAGATGGACGACCACGACGGCGGGGCGCCAAACGTTGTCCCCCATCTTCTGGCGGTGAGCCGTGACTCCGAACCGATCGGTGTGATGCAGGACGTGCTCGAGCCCTGGTCCACGGGTCGTGGTGCCTTCCGAGCCTCATCTGGATCGCCGGGTGCGGCCGCCTACCAGGCGACCTGGGTGCATCTTCTTCGCCTGACTTTCCACGACGAGCTGCCTGAGGAATCGTGGCCGGAAGGAGGCAGCCGCTGGTTCGAGCTGGTTGGCAATCTGGTGGAGTCACCCAACGATCCATGGTGGGACGATGTCAGCACCGAGCTCGTCGAGGACCGGGATACGATCCTGGCCCGAGCGCTGACCGATGCCCACGCCGAGCTGGTCGAGCTACTCGGGCCGGACCCGACCACATGGCAATGGGGCAGGATCCACCTGGCTCGCTTCGAGCATCAGTCTCTCGGCCAGTCAGGCATCGGGCCGATCGAATGGCTCTTCAACCGGACTGCGCCATCCCGTCTCGGCGGCGGCGCCGACATCGTCAACGCGGTGGGTTTCTACCCGCCGGACGGCTATCAGGTGGATTGGATCCCCTCGATGAGGATGGTGATCGACCTCGCCGACCTCTCCCGATCGACGGCGATCAACACTACCGGTCAATCGGGACACGCCTTCCATAGTCACTACAACGACATGATCGAGCCGTGGGCCGACGGCAAACAGCACCCGCTGCGTTGGACCCGGGGCCAGGTTGGGCCGACGCGGCAGCAACGCTCGAATTGATCCCCTAGGGGTAGGTCGGTCAAAATAGGGGGCGCGTAGCTCCGAGCCATCGAGGTCTCTGGCAAGAAGAAGCGCGCAGTCGCAGCCGGGGAGCTGCGGCGAGCACTTCGACGCAGCCAGGGGCATCGAGTGCCGGAGAAACGCCGTCAGTATTTGACCGACCGACCACTACGGGTCGGTGCTCAACACCGCCTCGACCATGGTGTCGTAGAAGGCCACGGCCCCGCCCCAATCGGCGGGGGCGTCGTTGGTGAGCACATTGACGTTCGCCTCTTCGCCCCACCATCCCCAGGGGATCGCAGCCAATCCGGGGCGCAGCCTTTCGCTGATCCGCGCCGACAGCTCGAGAGCACCCCGATCGTTGAAGACCCGCACCCGGTCGCCTTCTCCAATACGACGTTCCTGGGCATCGGCCGGGTCGATCTCGAAATAGGGGCCCCGCTCCCGATCGGCATGATGCTTTGAGTAGGAGCTGTTGAGGAACCGGGTGTGCGTCTTCGGGCTGAGGAGAATCAACGGGTAACGCCGGCTCAAGTCACCACCCGGGCCCTCCCCGGCCGGGTTGAACTCGGGCAGCGCGGCTCTCCCACTGGCTGCCAGCTCCTCGGAGTAGAGGTGGGCTTTGCCGTCCGGGGTGGCATAGCCACCCTCCGCGTAAGGAAGCACTTGATCGGGGAGGTTGAGCCTGGCGAAGCCGTCTCGTTTCAGACCGTCCACATCGACCTCGGGCAGGGCTCTCCGCAAAAGGGCCTCGTCATCGAGATCGAACTCGGGGTCGTCGAAGCCCATGGCGCGGGCCATGCGCCGCCATAGCTCGGTGTTGGGCACGGCCTCCCCGAGTGGCTCGATTGCTGGGTGGTTCCAACCGAGATATAGGTGCCCCCACGAGGGCACCATGTCGACTTGCTCGATTTGAGTTGTCGCCGGGAAGACGACATCCGCATACATGGCGGTGTCGGTGATGAATTGCTCGCTGACCACCGTGAAAAGATCCTCCCGTTCCAGACCCCGCCGGATGGCGGCCGCATTGGGAGCGGAGATCACCGGATTGCCATTCCATACGACGAGAGCGCGGATCCCCATCTCCGGAGACGTGAGCACCTGTCCGAGACGGTTCATGCTCACTCCGCGCGTCGGCTGATCGACCTCCACCACAGACATGTCGACGGCTGCCTCCGACCAGATGCCGACGGATCGCGATAAACCCCCTCCCCGGTGTCGCCAGGATCCGGTGAGAACGGGGAGACAGGCCAGGGTGCGGAAGAACATGGCGCCGTTCTCGTGGTGCTCGGCTCCGATGAGGGTCCTGATGAACGACCGCGGGGTCGAGCCGTAGGCGAGAGCCAGGGATTCGATCTCCGTCGGGTCCAACCCACAGACGGCTGCCGCCCGCTCGGGGGACCAGGCGGCCACATGCTCTGCCAGCTGCTCGAACCCCACACTGTGGGTCTGCACGTATTCGCGATCAATCAGGTCATCGCGAACCAGCACGTGCATCACCGCCAGCATCAGGGCGACGTCGGTTCCGGGGAGAGGCTGGATGAACCAGTCAGCCGAACCGGCGGTGATCGTCCTGATCGGGTCGATCACCACCACCCGCGCCCCTTTGGCCCTCGCCTCTTCGACGAAAGGCCACAGGTGACGGTTGGTGAGACGGGTGTTGGTGCCCCACAGGATCACCAGGTCGGCAAAACGGACGTCCATCGGGTCCGCGCTCCGCCCGTCACCGTAAGTGGCGGCGACACCGGCGCCGGCTCCTGCCCCACATAGCGAGTCGATCTGGCGTGAGGCGCCGAGCCGGGCGAAGAACAAACGATCGAGAAAGCTCATCTGCACCAGCCCCTGCGTCCCCGCATCGCCCCAGGGAAGGATGGCCTCGCCACCTTGCTCGGCGATGATCAGCCGAAACTGATCCGCCACCAGATCGACAGCCTCCTGCCAGGACGCCTGCCGGAAAGTGCCGGCGCCCTTCGCCCCGGTGCGGATCAGGGGATGGAGCACCCGCTCCGGGTGATAGACACGCTCCAGGAACCTGTTGACCTTGGGACAGAGCTCGCCACGCGAGTATGGATGGACCGGGTTGCCGCGCATCTTCACCGCGCGCCCGTCCTCGACGGTGACCACCCACCCACAACTGTCGGGGCAGTCGTGATGACAGGTCCCCAACACAACCTCAGTCGTCATCCCGCAACCGTAGCCCGGTCCCCGATGAGCCTGATCTCAACTCGGTCACCACCCCCGGGATTGACTCGTGCCCGCCAGTCGGGCATCTTGCCGGTAGGGAAGAACTTCGATCAGCTCGCCCGCGCGAGTCCGGTCCTGGATCGCCCGCCACGGGCCGACCTCGAACAGATCGGCATGATTGAGGAGGAAGACTTCCCGCAACTCGGGTGCCAGCCCGAGAAACCTCCGGTGCTCCTCGGGAAAGACATCTCGGTCCCCCACCGGAAACCAGGGCTCGTCCATCATTGCTTCGCTCTCGTCGCGAGGGGGTGGTATCTCCCGAAAGTTGATGTCGGCGAGAGGACTGAGCTCGTCATAGTCGTAGAAGACGACACGCCCGTGCCTGGTCACGCCGAAGTTCTTTGGGAGCAGATCGCCGGGGAAGATGTTGGTCGAAGCGAGGTCCTTGATCGATTGCCCGAAGTCGATGACCGCTTCTTCGGCCGCAGCACCGGCGGCCTCCCGGACGTAGATGTCGAGAGGCACGACACGGCGCTCGACATAGACACGCTTGATGATCACCGAGTCACCTTCGAGGCGAACCGTGCTCGCGGCCTCGGACAGAAGCTCGTCGAGGACCGCGTCGGAGAATCGCGAGCGGTGAAACTCGAGATGCTGGAAATCCTGAACGTCCATCAGACGACCGGCACGATCATGCTGAAAGACCATCTGGTACTTGTCGATTACCGACCGGCGCGTGGTGCGTTTCGGGGAGGCGAAGGTGTCTCGGATCACCTTGAAGACATCGTCGTAGCCGGCCATGGTGAACACGATCATCACCAGGCCCTTGGTGCCCGGCGCCGGCTCGAACTGCTCGTCCGTGGACCTCAAGTGGCGAAGCAGGTCGCGGTACAGCTCGGTCTTGCCGTGCTTGTTCTGCCCGATCGCGATATAGATCTCGGCCACCCGCTTCCGGGGCATGAGCCGGCGAAGGAAGCGGACCAGGTCGTAGGGCCGGGCCACGTCAACGTGAAAGTACGACCTGGTGAAGCTGAACACGATCGACGCCTCGTTCTCGGTGAGCAGAACGGCGTCGACGAACACCCCCTCGGCGCCGTTGCCCAAGGCGAGGATCAGAGGAATCCGATGTGAACCGGCATAGAGCAATCCCACGATGAAGGCAGCCTGGCCCCGGTAGAAGACAGAGCGCACCACCTCGGCCTTGCCCACCACCGTGAGCGCACCCGGCTCACTGAGTCGCTGATCGATGCGCTCGGCCACCTCGGCTGCGTCCGCCTCGAGTCGCGAATACGGCACGGAGCGGGAGAACGAAGCGAGGATGTCCTCGACCAGTTGTGCCGTGGACTGGCGCCGGTCGAGCGTTAGATACACCGGCTCCCGCGACGGGATGGGCGGTGTGTCGAAGTCGGTGTCGACGAACTCGATGTGCTCGGCAACCCCGACGGTCTTGAAGACACGGCGGGTCACCGAGTTGTAGAAAGTCTCGGCCAGCTCCCAGTCCTGACGGCCGGAGATCAAACCCGAGTACACCGCCTTGATCGCCACCCAGACCAGGGGGTCACCAGTCCGATGCCCCAGCAGCTGATCGATCGACTCGATTACCCGGTCGACGACCACCGGGTACAGCCGCAGCCTCTCCAAGGCGTCGCTGTGCATCCCGCGCCAGTCGCGCTCTTCGAAACGCCGCGGCGCCCGTTGGTTGATCGCCCGGAACCTCGAGACATACTCCTCGAACCCTTCGAGGATCCGGTTGGCGCCGTGATTGGAGAGCCGGCTGTCGGTCAGCGATGTCGTCATCTGTTTCCAACCCGCTGATCATCTGTCCTGGCGACCCGCATCCGAGACCATCAACCGAGGAAAGACGAGATCTCGTCGACCACACGATCAGGATGGGTCCACGGTGCCTCGTGCCTGACGCCCACCAGCTCGACCACGGTTGGATTGTCCAGGGCTCCGGCGAGAGCGTATTGCCATGCCGGAGGAACGAGCTGGTCGAGTGTCGGGATGACCACGAGGGTGTCGGCTTCGATCCGACCGATCCATGGCCGCGAGTCGAATCGCAACAGTGCGAGTGTCGCCTGGGCTCCGGCGTCCACATCACGACGATGGGTCTCCTCCCAAAGCCATCTGGCATGCTTCTCCTCTACGGCGCCTATTGCGCGCAGGTATGTCGATCGGACCTCGGGCGTCCCTAGACCCGTCAGCCGCTCAAAGGCTCGGGCCACGACCGCCCCCACGGCGCGGATGGTCCGATCAGGCTCGGGGTGGTGGGTGAAAGTGCCCATCAGGACCAGGCGGTCGACCCGACCGGGATGGCGGTGGGTCATGGCCTGAGCGATGGCGCCACCCATCGAGTACCCCACCACCGAGACCTGGCCAAGACCCAGCTGGTCGAGCACACCGGCCATGTCGTCGGCAAGGTCATCGATCTCGAATCGGTCTCTTGCCAATGGCGCCAACCCATGGCTTCGGTGGTCCACCATGATCACCCGGTACTTCTCGGCCAACCTGGGCCCGATCCGGTACCACTCGGCAAGTGATGAGCCGGCCAGCCCATGGATCAACAGCACGACCCGGGCGTTGACCGGCCCCGATTCCCTGACCGCGAACTCCTGGTCCCCCACGAACACCGTCCGGCCCGATACCCGCATGGGGTGCTCCTGGGGCGGGCGGAATCTGGGGCTTATCACCGGCCCGAAAGCTCTCCACAGCAGAAGGCCGGCCAACACGCGCCTAAGGGCTTTCATGGGGCAAGCCCTCCTACCGAGAACACAAGACCGTCCACGGGGCGTCCCCCCACCAGGTGCTCGTCAATGATCCGATCGAGCTTCTCGATGGTCACCCCGGCGTACCAGGTGGCCTCGGGGTACACCACACAGATCGCTCCTTGCTCGCAGATGCGAAGACAGTCGACCTTGCTCCTGAGCACAGATCCGTCACCGGGCAGGACGGGCGTCGGCTCGGCATCGGGATTCCCGTACCACGAGGGGGGTGGCGAGGTCAGGCCGAGTTCCTTCAACCTCGTTTTGAGATGACGCCAGAGCTCATTGGTCTGTTCGCGTGGCGCGCACCTCGGCGTGGCCTGATCGGCGCAGAGGAAGATGTGCCGTCTCGCCCGGGGAATCGACTGCGCCTCAGCGATGGCAACGAGACGCTGTTGGGGGTTCACGGTGATACGACGATCGCCTGGCCGGCCGTGACGACGCCGATCGAGGCCGATCCGGGCACGTCACGCATGTAGGCCTCGGCACGCTCCGGCGCCACTGCGACGAGGAGCCCACCCGACGTCTGGGCGTCGGCGAGCAGCTGCAACCCGATCTCGTCAACCGACGACTCGACGTACGAACGCGCCGAATCGAGATTCCGCTGCGATCCACCAGCCCACATCCCCTGGGCCAGGAGATCCATGGCGCCCTCGACAACCGGGACCAGGCCCAGCTCGACGCTCGCTCCGACACTCGAGGCAAGGCACATCTCCCTGAGATGGCCGAATAGGCCGAAGCCCGTGACGTCTGTCGCGGCTGAGACGTCGTGGGCGACAAGTGCCCGGCCCGCCACGTCGTTCAGTGACGCCATCAGGTCGATGACCTCCCGCTCGAGGTGGGTTGGGCACTTCCCCCGCTTGATTGCCGTGGTGATGATCCCGATCCCGAGTGGCTTGGTCAGCACCAGCTCATCACCTGGGCGAGCACCCGAGTTGGTGAAATAGGCGTCTGAAGGGACGGTCCCGGTGACTGCGAAGCCGTACGTCGGTTCCGGGCTGTCGATGGAATGCCCGCCAACCACGGTGCAGCCGGCCCTCTCCATGACATCCAAGCCGCCGGCGACCACCTCACCGGCGAGGTCGAAGTCGAGCGCACCCCGGGGCCAGGCCAGATACTGGAGGGAGGTGAGAGGGGTCCCCCCCATTGCGTAGACGTCGCTGAGAGCGTTGGCAGCCGCGATCCGGCCCCAATCGCGCGGCCCGTCGACCACTGGTGTGAAAATGTCCACCGTTTGCACCAATGCGGTTCCGTTGCCTAGCGAAAAAACACCCGCATCGTCTGACGTCGCCACCCCCACCAGCAGGTCGGGGTGGGAGCTCGCATTGTGCCCCTTGACCGTCGTCATGATGTGCGACAGCTCATCGGCGCTCAACTTGCAGGCACAACCCGCCCCATGAGAGAACTCGGTCATGCGCACCTCGGTCATCGACAAAAGATAGCGCCGGCCCCAAGGCTGGATTCCGCCGCGAGGCCGGCGCCAGCCGCGATTAGCAACAGGCCACAATTAGCCTTTGACGCTCAATGTTCGAACCACCCACCTTTCTCACACCTGCCGCCCACGACAAGATGCGAGAAGAGCTGGAACAGCTCAAGACCGAGGGCCGCAAGGAGATCGAAGAGCGGATAGCCGAAGCCCGCTCCCATGGTGATCTGCGCGAGAACGCCGACTACGACGCTGCCAAGAACGACCAGGGTCTGATGGAGTCGAGAATCAGGAAGCTGGAGTTCCTGCTCAACAATGCAGAAGTGAGGGATGTCGCCGACACGGGTCGGGTCGAGATCGGGAGCGTGGTCACGGTGGTCGACTCCGACGGCGATGAGCTCGACTACTTCGTGGCGCCGCAAGAAAACAAGGCGCCGGGGTTGCTCCTCGCCTCGCCCACCAGCCCTTTGGGGGGCGCCCTGATCGGCGCGTCGGTCGGGGACGAGGTTTCTTACCAGGCTCCGGCCGGCACTTTCTCGGTCTCGGTCAAGGCCGTGCGCCCTTACGAGTCCTGAACCCGGTTAGCCTCACGCCGGTTCGCCGTCCGAGGGCTATCCGGTGAGACTCCGACTCAGACGTCCCCGTCAACTTGCCAGGGATCTCCTTGCTGCTGCGCGCCGCGACCGCGACCGCGTCGCCGACTATCTGGAGGCGCACGGCCCGCAGTGGGAAGCGCTCGCCGGTGCCGCCCCTGGCGACGCGGCCGACGTCCTCGAGCAACTGACCGAGGAAGACGCAGCCGGCCTTCTCGCCGGCCTCTCCCCCGAGGACGCAGCTGAGATCCTGGAGCAGATCGCCCCCGAGCTCGCCGCCGAGCTGGTGGAGGAGGTGCCGATCCAGGATCTGACGGCGGCCGTCGCCGAGATGACGGGTGAGTCGGCGGCCGACCTCTTGTTCGAGCTAGACGACGAACTGACCGAAAGCGTCCTGTCGCTCATGGACGATCAGGCGGAGAGCGAGATACGCCGTCTGCTGGCGTTCCCTCCTGACACCGCCGGTGGTCTGATGACAACCGAGATCGCTGCCTTGCCCATAGGGCTGACCGCCGGGGAGGCCATCGAGCGGATCCGACAGCTCCACGACGAGTTCGAGGATCTCTCCTATGTGTACGTGGTCAACGACCAAGGCCAGCTCAGGGGGGTGGTCTCGTTCCGCGATCTCGTCTTCGCCCGGCCCGGCGCGAGTCTCGACGAGGTGATGGTGCACGATCCCATCGCAGTCGGCGCCTTCGCCGACCGGGAAGAGGTGGCGGAGCTCAGCCAGAGATACCACCTCTTCGGTATCCCCGTCGTCGACGACGGGGAGCACCTGCTCGGCATGGTGACGACCGATGCGGTCATCGAGATGGTGCAGGATGAGGCGACCGAGGACTTCGCAGCCGCAGTCGGGGCCGGCCTCGAGGAGACCGTCTACACGAATGTAACCAAGTCCTTCAAGTCGAGAACACCATGGCTGCTGCTCAATCTCTTGCTCGCCGTGTTGGTGGCGTGGGTGATCGAAAGCCAAACGCGCGTCATTGCTCGCGAGCCGGTGCTCGCGGCGCTGATGCCTATCGTGGCCACCCTCGGCGGCAGCAGCGGCAACCAGGGACTCGCCGTCATGATCCGCTCTCTGGCCACCGACGACGTGCCGAGAGCACAGGTCCCCGCGATCATCCTTCGCCAGGCAGGTGTCGGCTTTCTCAACGGAGTGGCACTCGCCGTGGCCTCCGGGGCGCTCACCTTTGGCCTCATCGCAACAGGAGTCTTCGCTAGCAACGGCCGGCCTTCGGAGATCGCCGCGGTCATCGCATTCGCCAGCCTTGCCAACCTGTTCCTGGCGACGATGTTTGGTTCGGCGATCCCATTGATCCTTCGCCGGCTTGGTCTCGACCCGGCCCTGGCAGCCTCGATCCTGCTCACGGTCATCACCGACGTCGTCGGCTTCGGCGGGTTCCTTCTGGTGGCGGCGACGCTGCTCTGAGAGGTGTCCCCGAAGTGGGTAGAACCCAGCCGGGGTCAGCTACCGATACTCTGCGATCCCGAGCTGGCGAATCGCCCGCGGAAATGGATGGTCGTGCCATCCTCCAAGCTGGCGAAGTGATGCTGCTCCACCAAAGCGGTCTCTGCGTCGGTTCTCTCGGATTCAGCTTTGCGATAGGCATCGACCGCCGAGGCATCGTCGAAGATCTCGGCTCCAAAAGCCACGGTCCCCTCCTCGAGGAGATCCAATACGAAGTTCTCGATGTCAACGTCGGTGTAGGCACCCGGAGGAACGACGATATAGAGCGTCTCCCCCGCCGGCTCCGACTCCCGGGCGACGATCTCCGAGCTGCCTACGGCCTGGCCGATGAGAGACGTAGTCGTGCTGTCGCCACTTAGGGTGACGGACGTGGTTGGTGACTCGGCGACCGGTGTCGTGGCGGACACCAGAGATGATGTGGTGGTCAGCTCGGCCGCGTCATCATCACACGCGCTCACCACCACGGCGAGCAGAGCGAATAGGACGCCGTAACGAATCAGCTTCGGCCCGGTCATGCCTTACCAACGTAGCCCATGTTGGCTGGGTTCCCAACCCCCGTCGTCACCGGTAGCCTGCCCACCATGTCAGGCAGATACCGGCCTGCTCTTGTCGGGGCCCTCGTCTTCGTAGCCGCCCTCGTCGTGGCGGGATCAGCGAACACCACGGCGCAGGCCGCGCCGATGTGCCCCCCGGTGACCATGGACGACCTGTTCCCGGAACCGGCCAAGTCGCCGCCACCTCCGACGTCGGTCCCAGCCCCCGACCCGGACACCACCACCACCACGCCAGACATCACCACCACCACCCAACCACCGACCGAGACCACCACCACCACCCAACCACCGACCGAGACCACCGTCACCACCGCGCCACCGGGAACCGGGACCAGTGCTCCTGTCCCGGCTCCGTCGCCATCCCCCAGATGTGAGCCGTTTCGCTACGACATGCTGTGGCCGCTGGCCGGACAGGGCCAGGTCGTCTCAGGGTTCGGCGCTGATCGGGATCATGGAGCACGACGCCACCAGGGCGTGGACATCTCTGCGCCGAAGCTCACACCAGTCGTTGCCGTAGCAGACGGAGTCGTGATGAAGGTCGTGCAGGAGGTAGGCACCGAGGAGTGCTGTTGGATGTCACTCCGGCACAACGACGGTTGGCAGTCCTACTACGTGCATCTCAACAACGACATCCACGGAAGCGACGACGGAATGGGCTTTGGGGTCCGGCCAGATCTCGAAGAAGGTGTGGAAGTGACGGCTGGCGAGGTGGTCGGCTGGGTCGGCGACTCGGGTAACGCCGAGGAGACCATCGACCACCTTCATTTCGAGCTGAGAAACCGGGCCGGGATCGCGGTCGATGCAGGTCCCAGTGTTCGCGCCGCCCAGCAGAAAGCCGACATTCCCGCCCCCGAAACCACCTGGCCCTACGCCGATGACGACGGTATCGAAGGTGAGTGGCTGGCGGCCACGCTGGTCAGTCAGGGGCTCTTCCTCCCCTGCGACGAGACCATGATCATGTTCTGTCCGGGCAAGGTCGCCTCTCCGGAGTTCGCCGGTGAAATCGCGGCACACTTCGCCGCCAAGGCGCCGCCCCCTATCGAGGGGCGGTATCAGTCGGTGCCGACCTCACTCAACCCGACACTCCTCCGGCCCCGAACCCTCGAGCTGGCCCTCGGGTGCGAGCCAATCGGCGAGTGCCTCGACTACGGACTGCCGGAGACCTTGCTCGCCCGGTTGGCCGCCTGGGTGCGCATCGAAGCGATGGTGTCCAATCTCCTGCCCGACAACCCGGGGCCCGACGATGAGCTTCCCACCATCAGACTGCCATCGGCGGCCGACGCCGAGACCAGACTTCGCGCCGAGGGAGCGATCGAAGCGTGCAACCCACCTCTCGACGGTGACCGGCTGCTGACACGCCAGGAGACGATGATCCGACTCGTCTCCTGGATCAGGGGGTTGAACCCCGAGCCTTGCTCAGTGGGCCCTCAGCGAAACCGCTGAACGTACTGCCGCGCAAGATTCGAAGTGGTCGGGCCTTCGACGAACATCCGGCGGCCAACCGCGGCCACAGGTTGAACGTCTCTTATGGTCGACAGCGCCATCACCTCGTCGGCGAGTTCCAACCGGTCGAGAGTCCACTCACCCTCTCTCACTTCCAGGTCCAATTCGCTAGCGATCTCGAGCACGACCCGTCTGGTGATCGAGTCGAGGATCCCCAGGTCGAGACTCGGTGTTTCGACGACACCGGCGATCACCCATGCCACTGAGAACGTCGGGCCTTCCAGCATCACGTCGTCGCCCGTGAGCAGCAGGGCGTCACCGAAGCCCTCGGCAACGGCCCGCCTGGTCGCCGACATGTTGGGGGCATAAGAAAGGATCTTTGCCCCGGCCAGGTCCCAGGGTTGACCGGCGGCGTGCCAGGGGGCGGGGAGGGGGAAGAGGGTGGTAGGGCCCGGTTCGCCGGTGGCGGGATGGCCGAAAACGATCGTCAGCGGATCGCCCGGCTCGCCTGGCACCGACGAGCCTCTCGTAACGACCACCCTCACCGCGACATCACCACCGGACTCGGCCACGGTTCGAATCCATTGTTCGAGTTCGTGACGTGGAGGAAGAGGGATCTCGAGGATTCTGGCGCTTTCCATTAAACGATCGACATGCTCCTCGAGCGCGAAGACCCCGCCGGCACGAGCCTTGAGAACCTCGAAGCAACCGTCGCCACGCAGCACCGATGAATCGGTGACGCTGATGGTCCCGTCCGACTCGCTGCCGTTGATGAGAACCTTGGTGATCATGAGCCCGGAGACCGATACAGGTTGGTGATCGGGAGCCTCCGGTCCTTGCCAAAGCCCTTGACCGTGATCTTCACCCCAGGGGCAGCCTGACGCCTCTTGTACTCGTTGTGATCCACCAGCCCTGTCACACGGGCCACGACTTCAGGATCGAAGTCTCTGGCGATTATCTCGGCCGCCCCCAGATCTGCTTCGACATAGAGCTGGAGGATTGCATCGAGCAGCTCATATGGCGGCAATGAATCCGAGTCCTTCTGGTCGGGGCGTAGCTCCGCCGAAGGTGGCTTGTCGATCGTGCTCTGAGGGACGACCTCGCCCTTCTTGTTCCGCCACCGCGCAAGGTCGTAGACCAAGGTCTTGAAGACATCCTTGAGCACGGCAAAGCCACCGACCATGTCCCCATAGAGGGTGGCGTAGCCGGCGGCCATCTCCGACTTGTTCCCTGTCGCCACCACCATCGGGCCATGCTTGTTGGAGATCGCCATCAGGATCGCTCCCCGGGTTCGAGCCTGCAGGTTCTCTTCAGCCGTTCCGAACCCGGTGCCGGCAAAGATGGGCTCGACGGTCTCGAGGAAGGCCTGGTAGACGTCGTCCATGGGCAGCACGTCGAACCGAATGCCAAGGTTCGAAGCCAGTTCCCGGGCGTCATCGATCGAATGCCGCGACGAGAAGCGTGAAGGCATCGACACACCCCAGACCGAGTCGGCCCCCAACGCGTCGACGGCGATGACCGCGGTCAGGGCGGAGTCGATTCCACCGGAGAGCCCGATGACGACCTGATCGAACCGGTTCTTGCGGACGTAGTCACGCAGACCGACCTCGAGCGCCCGGTAGACCTCCTCGACCGGGTCGAGGTGCGGGGTCAAGGAACCGGCAGTTGCCGGCTCCCCGGGCAGGGGGACATCGACCACGAACAGATCTTCCTCGAATTGTGGCGATCGGTGCACGATCGTCCCGTCGGAAGCAACCACCAGGGAGCACCCATCGAAGACCAGCTCGTCCTGCCCGCCGATCAGATTGAGGTAAACAACGACTGCGCCGGAATCGCGTGCCCGATCGGCGATCATCTGCTCGCGCTCGGCAGCTTTTCCCTTGTGGAAAGGAGATGCGTTGATGTTGAGGAGGACCCGGGCTCCTGCTGCGGCCTGGGCGCTCGGTGGCCCGTCGGGGAGCCAAATGTCCTCGCATATGGAGACCCCGGAGGAGACGTCTCCGATCTCCCAGGTCATTGCCCCGTCAACACCCGGAGCGAAGTAGCGGTCTTCGTCGAACACTCCGTAGTTGGGGAGCAGAACCTTGTGATAGACCCCCACGACCGCTCCTCGCCTGAGCACCGCGGCCGCATTGGCCACGGTCCGCTCGGTGGCATCCACCGCCCCACGCGCCGGGTTTGCCGACCGATCGACAAAGCCAACCACCACAGTCGTCGCCCCGGACCGAGTCGCCAGCCGGTTGAGCGCTTCGATGCCCGCCGCGACGAAGTCGGAGCGAAGAACGAGGTCCTCGGGCGGATAGCCGTTGATCGCCAGCTCAGGGAGGAGCAGCACATCTGCCTGCTCGCTCTCGGCCCAGGCCATGGCGTCGGCGATTCTCGCTTCGTTGCCGGCAATGTCACCGACTCGCAGATTCAGTTGGGCTCCGGCAACTCGAAGTGGCACCCCGTCACGATACGCCCCGACATACCCTGTCGCTCGTGACCGACCGACGCGCCGCATCGATGATCCCGGCCGAAGTCCTCGACCGACTCTCCGCGATCGTGGCCGACGTGGAGGGGAGGGCTTTGATCGCCGATGAGATCGGCCGTGGCCCGGACCCGGTCGATGCGTGGGGTCGGCTGCTTCTCATTCTCGAGTCCGAGCCGAATCTGGTCCAGGACCGGGTTCTCCTGACTCGTGCCTGCGCGATCGCGGGTACCTCCCGGGCCCTGAGTCAGACAGTCGCCCGTTACCCGTCGCTGCTCCAAGGTATCGCGCCAAAGCCGACGGTCGCCCTCAGGGTCGGTGCGGCACTGGCGTCGATCGCCGCCGACGACATGTCCAACACGATCGACGTAGTCGAGGCTACGGCCAGGTTCTCCGACGAGATCGACCGGATCGTCGCCGATGCCCTCGAGAACTCCAGGGACGACGTCGCCGAGAGGCATCCCGTGGTACTGGAGCTTCCCTTCGCGGTCGTGGCGATGGGCAAGTGGGGAGCGCGCGAGCTCAACTACGCGTCGGACATTGATCTCATCTACGTCCACGACAACGTCGCGGGCCAAGAGAACCAGAGCCGTGCCGCCGCGATAGCCCTCGCCAATCGACTCACATCGGTGTTGTCCTCGCCGACGATCGACGGGCCCGGCTTGGCCGTCGACACCGATCTTCGGCCGGAGGGGGCGATGGGACCGGTGTCGCGAAGTCTCGACGGCTACATCCGGTACTACTCGCATTGGGGCGAAGCCTGGGAGCTCCAGGCGCTCTTGAAAGCCCGTCCTGCCGCCGGTGACCATTCCCTCGGCGACAGATTCAACCAACTGGCCGCCTCGGTGATCTGGGAGGGAGGCCTGGATGTCGAGTCGCTGCGCAGCATCCGCAAGCTCAAAGAGACAGTCGAGGATGGGGCCGACCCCAACGACATCAAGCGATCGCGCGGGGGGATCAGGGATATCGAGTTTTCGGTGCAGTTGCTCCAACTCGTTCATGGCAGATTCGACGTCGACCTCCGCGTCCGAGCGACTCTCGATGCGCTCGATGCCTTGACCGAGCACGGATTTGTGGAACGGGACGACCACCGCCGCCTCTCCGATGCCTACCGATTCCTCAGAGATCTCGAGCACCGAATTCAACTCTGGGACCTGCGCCAAACCCATATCGTCCCCCAGGGCCCGGAGCGAAGGGAACAGCTGGGTCGTGCCCTCGGCATGTCCGTGGACCCTGCTGCCGAGCTCGACCGGCGACTCGCAGAAGTGAGATCGGTGGTCAGGGACGTGCATGAGCGCCTCTACTTCAGGCCGATACTGGACGCACTCGTCGGTTCCCCCAGTGCCCGGCTCGGTGTGGAACAGGCAGCCCTGCGTCTCGAAGCTCTCGGATTCAAGGATGTCAACGCAGCAAGGAGCGCTTTGGAGGAGCTGACTTCGGGTGTCAGCCGGCGCTCTCGCGCGATGGACCAGGTCCTCCCGCTGATGCTCGACTGGTTGTCGCTCACACCGGATCCCGATCTCGGCGTGGCTCAGCTTCGCATCGTGCTCGCCAACACCCCCGACCATGCCGCGCTGGTGACTCTGCTTCAAACCAACCCGCTAGCCGGCGAGCGGCTGTGCCGGTTGTTGGGGACCAGCCGGTTGATCGGCGATCTCATCGACCGGATACCGGAGTTCATCCCCCGTCTCGCCGACGACCAACTACTCGGCGCGATCCGGGATCGCGATCAGGAGATCGAGCGTCTGCTCGGGTTGTTGGCTAGCAGACCCGACCACGATGCCCGGATCGGCACGGTGAGGCGGTTCGCGCGCCGACGCAAGCTGCGAATCGCGGCCAGGGACATCCTGGGTGGGGCCGACATCGCAGTGACGATGGGTTCTCTCACCGATACTGCGGACGCGACGGCAACCGGCGGGATTCACATCGTCGCCGGAGCCAAGCCGGTTGGCTTCACCGTCATCGCAATGGGCAAGTGGGGCGGTGGCGAGCTCTCGTACGGGTCGGACCTGGATCTGCTCTATGTGTTCGATGATGAAGCCAACCGGGAAGAGGGGATCCGCATCGCCACCGATCTGGCCAAGGTGCTCTCCGAACCGAGCCGGCATGGAGAGGCATACTCCCTCGATGCGGGTCTCCGGCCCGAGGGTCGCCAAGGGCCGCTCGCCCGCTCTATCGAGAGTTACCGGCGCTACTACGAGGAATGGGCCGAGCCCTGGGAGATGTTGGCATTGGTCAAGGCACGCCCGGCGGCCGGCGATCCGGCGTTGGGCTCGGAGTTCCTCGACATGACAGGTCACCACGTATGGCGTGAGAAGCTGCCGGGTGACTTCGTTCGCTCGATTCGAGAGATGAAGGCACGAGTCGAGAACGAGCGAATACCGGCGGGCGAGGATCCCGACTTTCACCTCAAGTTGGGGAGGGGAAGCATCAGCGACATCGAATTCCTCACCCAACTCCAACAGCTCAGACACGGTGGGACTATCCCCGAGCTGCGGGTCCCTGGCACTCTGGATGCCCTTGCCTCGCTGGCCGAACACGAGGTACTACTCCCCGAGGATGTGCGGGCCCTCAGCGAGGCGTACCTCTTCTGCACTCGGGTCCGTCTTCGACTTCACCTGCAAATGGGGCGGGCGGTCGACTCCTTGCCGACCGACCCTGATGACTTGAGCAGTCTGGCCGCCTCGCTGGGGTTCGATCGCTCCTCCGAGCTCAGGGACGAGTATCGCCGCACGACCCGACGCGCTCGCCACGTCTTCGAGACCCGCTTCTACGAATGAGCGGGCATACAAGTGCTCCGGGTCGTAAGTTCCGTGCGTGTAGCGCCGAGGGCCGGCGGGACATGCGTGAGACTTGCGAGTCGGTGCACTAGTACCCTCGCAGCGCCATGATCGACCCGGAACGGCTCAGCGGGTTGGTGGAGGGGATCGTCCCCAAGACCGTGGAGCTTCGCCGTCTTCTCCATCGACACCCCGAACCTTCGAATCAGGAATATCAGACCACAGCGCTGATCGCGGCATCGTTGGACGAAAGCGGTGTCGCCTTTCACGATCGCCAGCCTCGGACCGGGCTTTGGGTGGACATCGGGCCCGACCCCCGAATCGGCTTCCGTGCCGACCTCGATGCCTTGCCTATCTTCGAGCCCGAGGACAGTGCCCCCCGCTCCCAGAATCCTGGCTGGATGCATGCCTGCGGCCACGATGCACATGCTGCTATCGCGTTCGGGATGACCCTCGCCCTGCGTCAACTCGACCTGCCGGTCGGGATCCGGATTCTGTTCCAGCCGGCCGAGGAGTCCTTTCCCGGTGGGGCCGCCGACCTCGTCGACGAGGGCCTGGTCGATGGTTTCAAGGGCATCATCGCCTTCCATGTCGACCCTTCTCTCGAAACGGGCAAGGTGGGCAGCAGGGTCGGCGCGATCACCGCCAGCGCCGACCTGATGACCATCGTGCTCGAAGGCCCTGGGGGTCACACCGCTCGGCCCCACCAGACGGTGGACCTGATCGCCGACGCGGCTCGGTTGGTGCACGAGTTGCCTGGCGTGCTCAGGCGAACCATCGACGCCAGGAGCCCTCTCACCGTGGCGTTCGGATCGGTGCACGGGGGGCGCTCCGGCAATGTGATCCCGACCCGAGTCGAACTTCAGGGGACCGCCCGAACGCTCGATCGCGGCCTTTGGGAAGTCCTGCCCGGACTGATGGACAAAGCCGTCGGCAGTCTGTTGGCCCTGTCCGGCGTCGAGTACACGCTGGACTACGACCAGGCCATCCCACCGGTGGTGAACGACGAGGTTGTGATCCAAGCGGCCACCAAAGGGATCGCCGCGACGATGGGGGCTGACACGGTGGTCCCTACCGAGCCGTCGATGGGCGGCGAGGACTTCGCCAATTACCTCGCCGTGATCCCGGGAGCCCTGCTTCGACTTGGCACATCGGGCAAGGGCACCGACCTTCATTCACCAGGATTCATCCTCGACGAAGCGTCGATCGGATTCGGGGTCAAGGCAGGCGTTGCCGCCATGGTCGGTCTGGCCGAAACCCTCTGATCTGGCTGTCCGGGCTCGGTACGATCTAACCATGGCGATCGACAAGGAGACGGTCTCGGAGCCGGCCCCCTACGAGCCTCATATCGGTGAGACCCGTCAGTATTGGCGGGACATCATTCTCGGGGTGAACGACGGCCTGGTGTCGATCTTCCTGTTGGTGGTCGGCGTGGTCGGTGGTGGCCTCGACACAAATCAGGTTCTGCTCACCGCTCTGGCCGGAGCGGTGGCTGGAGCGATCTCGATGGCGGCAGGTGAGTATCTCGCCACCAAATCCCAGGACGAGGTACTCGAGGCGGAGTTGACGCTGGAGCGGATCCATATCCGTGATCACCGCCAGCAGGAGCTCGACCAACTGCGGGAAATGTTCGCCGACATGGGGATCCACTCCGACGACATCGAGTCGGTGGTGGCGGCATTCGATCGGTCGGACGAAGCGATCCTGAACGCGATGAAGGCACTCGAGTTCGGTTTCATCGAGTCGGAGCGAAGATCGCCATATCGGGCGATGGCGGCCTCGGGGGTCCTCTTCGTGGTCGGTTCGTTCCCGTCGGTGATCCCGTTCCTGGTGTTCGACAGTACGAGAGTTGCCCTCATCTGGGCAACGTTCCTGGCCCTCGGAGGGCTGTTCCTGGTCGGTGTCGTCAAGGCAAGGGTGGCTCGGCACAGTTGGCTCCGTTCAGGGCTGGAGAACATGGTCATCGCCGGGGTTGGCGGTGTGCTGGCGTGGCTGATCGGCGATGCTGCCGGCGCCGCCCTCACCTAGATCGCTGTGCTAGCGGCGCGCTTGCAATTGCTAGCAGCTTGCGCTATGCTTCCAGGTAGTGAACGAGAGCAAGCACACCGACCTCGGAGCTTTCATCCGACAGCAAAGAGAGAGGGCCAACCTTTCCTTGCGCCGCTTGGCTGACACGGCCGGGATCTCCAATCCCTACCTGTCTCAGATCGAACGGGGGATCCGAAAGCCATCCGCAGAGATACTGAGCCGGTTGTCGCGAGCGCTCGAGATATCGGCCAACTCCCTCTATTCGAAAGCAGGGCTTCTCGATGACGAGCTGCAGGCACCGACGATCTCCGAGGCGATCGACGCCGACATTCGTTTGAGCCCCAGCCAGAAGAAGGTGCTGCTCGACATGCACAAAGCCTTGATCCAGTCCAATGGATCAGTGATAGAACAACACAACGAACAGGAGTGACAATGCAAACCAAGAGCGTTCTCTATGCAGCGGTGGGTGCCCCCGTGGTAGCCGCCCGCAAGGTTGGCGAGAAGGTAAACGACCTTCGCGTCAAGATGAGCGACGAGGCCACCGGTTACAGCAAGACGGCCGAGAAGGCCATCGATAGCTGGGCTGTCGAAGGCGAGAAGATCGTCGGTCGAGTCACCGACGGCAAGGTCGTGGACGAGCTCGCCGCCAAGGTCGACCTCGATCAGGCCAAGGAGCAGGTCGGCAAATTGCGCGATCAGCTCGAGGACATGCTGGCAACCTGGCGGACTTCGTTCCGACCCGAGAAGGCCACCGAGAAGACAGAGGTGACCGAGGTCAAGGCTCCTGCGAAGAAGCCCGACGCTCGCAAGCCCGCGGCCAAGACCGGCGCTAAGACAACAAAGGCTTCTGCTGCCAAGACCACCAAGTCGACCGCAGCGAAGACGAGCCCGGCGAAGACTGCCTCGGCGAAGACCGAGAAGGCTTCCTGAGCTCACTCCTCCTCTAATCGCGACGAGGGCCCTCTTCGAGGGCCCTCGTTTCGTTCGTTTCGCTCCTGGCGAGTCGGGATACCCGGGAGGTGTCGTGTTGGCCGAACCCGGTCTCAGACGCTCGGGTCGAGACCCCTGGCCGCTTCGATCCAAGCCTCGACCATCGACTCGGTGGGAAGCCGCTGCACCACTTTGGAGTCCCCGTTGAGGCCGATGATCTTGGCCAGGAGGGCGGTCGGGTTGCGTCGTCGCAAGTCGCGCAGAGTGTCGACACCGGCAGTGACGAGAAGCTCGGCGTACTCGGCCCCCACACCCTTCACCCGCATCAGATCCGAGTGATTGATCCACTGCTGAAGATCACGCGGGTCGATTCCGGTGGCGTCGGACAGGTCGGCTCGGTCTTTTCGAGTGGCGGCGGCTTCGATCAGGCCCTTGCTCGTTCGTACCCCCTGTTTTCGCAGCTTTGTGGCGTCTTTGTGGGTGATGCCTGCCACCTGATCGATACGAGCCATTTGCCCCTTCTACTCCGTCCGAGAAACAGAAATTCGACTCTAGACCCAACCTATCAGCTCGAACCGGGGTGCCTGGGCCGAAGATCGACGACATCGGTCTCGGTGTCGACATCGCGCGGCCCCAGATCGGAAAACCACACTTCGTTGACCCACTCCGGATGTGCCTGCCAGAGACGCTGTGCCCCCTGGTCACCCTCGAGCGACATGAGGCGAGGCCACAGCGAACGGTCGACCAGCACCGGGTTCCCCCAGCTGTAGCGGTACTTGGGGACGCTCACCGGATGACCGGCGCGAGCATGAGAAGCCATCAACTCTTCAACCACTTCGATGTCGACCGACGGCTGATCACCGAGCACTATCAGCGCCCGTTCGCATCGGGAAAGCCGGTTGAGTGCATCAAGGCCAACCCGAATCGAAGATGCAATCCCCTCCGCCCACTCCGGGTTCTCGATGACACCAACATCATCGAGTTGTGTCTCCCCCAGAATCCGCTCAAAGTCATGACCAAGCACTACCCAGACCTCGTCAACGGGAAACTCCCGGGTGCGCGCCACCACGTGCGAGAGGAGGTTGGTGTCCCCCCAGGGCTCCAGCTGCTTGGGTCGCCCGAGGCGGCGAGACCCCCCGGCGGCAAGGATCACGGCGGCGATCGTCATCGCGGCAACTTACCCGTCACACCCGAAGCAGCCGGCCCGTCAGCTCTTCCTCCTGATCGTGTCGGTATCGAACTGCAATCATCTCGCCAAGGATGGCGATCGCCACCTCGCCGGCGGAACGCGACCCGATGTCGAGACCGATGGGACCGTGGATCCTGTCCACCTGATCCGCGGTGAAGCCGGCATCGATCAAACGAGCGCGTCTGGCGGCAGTGGTCTTGGCCGAGCCCATGGCTCCTATATAACGCGCCTCTGTCGGCAACAGGATCGGCCAAAGCGGGTCCTCGAATCGTCGATCGTGAGTGAGGACCACCACGAAGGTTCGGGCATCGAACGATGAGGCATCGACCACATCGTTGGGCCAGCCAACCCGCAACTCGTCAGCGCCGGTAAACCGATCGCGGGTGACAAAGGCCGGACGTGGGTCGGCGACGATGGTGTGAAATCCGAGCAGCGACGCATGCTGGACCAGCTCTTGGGCGATGTGGACCGCCCCGAAAACGAACAGTCGGGGTCGGGGCGCGATCACCTCGAAGAACAGCTCCGCATCGTCGTAGCCCAGAGTGACACTCCTTTCCCGAGCCATGAGGCTCAGCGCGTCGGAGCGCGCCTCTCTCTGAATCCGCTTCGGAAGCTCGCCGGCAACGATGTCTCCCTGGTGGTCCAACACCGCCTTGGCCGCTTCCCCTTCACCGGAGATCACCGTCACCACCACGCCGAATGCATCCTCTTCGATCAATCGACGCACGGCGTCGAGAGGCGACGGCGTCACCACGGCTCGATGTAGACCTGAATGGTCCCACCGCAGGCGAGACCCACCGCAAACGCATCGTCATCCGCAATGCCGTAGGTGACCAGCTCAGGCCGATCGCGCTCGAGCACCGACAAGGCTCGCACCACTACGTCGTTCTCGACACAGCCGCCGGAGACTGAGCCTTCCATCTCCCCGTCGGATGAGATGAGCATGAGAGACCCGGGACCGCGCGGAGCCGAGCCATACGCCTTGACAACGGTGGCCTTGGCCACCCTCTTGCCCTGATCCACCCAGGCTTGGCGACTGGCGAGCGCTTCTCTCATGAGGCAAGGGTACCGGCGAAGCCGGCGTTGCTCATGTGGATGATGGGAACCTGGTCAAGGCGCCCGCGCCGTGTCGATCGAGTGGCGATGCAACGACAATCTGCTGCACCCGTCCCCCCGCCCTCACCGTCGACTCCATGGCAGCAGCCACTACGTCCTCCACTTCGAACAGGTTCGAGCCGCACACCGTGCACACCTCTCCGGTACGCGCCAGGAACCCGCACGAGTTGCAGACGGACCCGGGACGGGTGAACCCCCCAGCCACGACGAGCGTTTCAACGGCCTGGGAGTTGCAGGCAGCGAGAACCTCCGGGAGCCCGAGAACCGCCAGCCCATCGCTCCAAGCCGTGTCGCACACCCGCCCGGCCAGGGCTGCATCGCGCTCCCGTCGGACCTGATCGGCCTGGTCGGCAAGCTCCGATCGAATCGCGGCGAGAGACAAAGTGTTCGGGTTGGCGGTGAACGACGCCCGATAGAGACGGCCGAGGTAAGGGTGCAAGGTGCGTCCGATCTCATCGACAGTCTCGTCATGTCCCCCGATCGCCAGATAGTCGAACGGCCGCTCGAGGTGCTTCTCCAGTATCAGCGCCCCGGCGTCTCGCCAGATCTTGGCCGACGCTTCCTCGGCCTTGGCCCTGACACCGTGCTCCTCGTACCCGGAGAACCCCCCGTAATTCGACTTGCCGATGTCGGCGCTGAACGACCTTCCCACCTCCTCGACCAAGTCCCCGGTGGCGATCAACACTTTGGCCGTAGCGCGATCGGCAACCAGCACGGCGGCCCGAAGCGAGCGAGGAGCGGCTCGAAGAGGTCTCAGGTAGGGGCCCGGGCCTAGAGAGGAGACGTTGCCCACGGTGTGGGCCAGGGCCTCGAAGACGAATATGTCGTCGGCATCCGACGAGAAGAACGCGTATGCCGGCGCATTCTCGGCCTCGAGCTGGTCTGCCATGCCGTGGATCCTCTCGGCGCTGGCCCGCACGCTCTTCTGGACTGCTCGCCCCTTGATTTCGGCGGCCTCCCGCACGGGCTTCAACAAGTCGGTGAGGAGAGCGCCCATCCCACCAGGGCTGGGTCGATCCAGATAGAGCGAAACGAGCGATCCAGACTGGCTTCTCAGCGCGGCTATCGGATCGACGAGCAATGGCCACCTCCCGTCTCCCCGGGAGACGAAGCTGGCGAGCGCCGGGAGATCTGATTCACTTGGGCCAAGCTACCCGGCGAGGTCCGTTCAGCGTCCACGGGATCTCATAGTGACCGGCTCAACTCAGAGGTCAGCTCTTCGAGGAGCCAGCCCAGAAAGTCGAGGATGTCACGCTGGTCCTCGGGCAGCAGGACGTGGTCGGCTTCGACCTCAACTCCGAACCGCGCCCCGAGCACCAGGCGCCCCTCATTGAGGACTCGCAGGAAGGCATCGGCTTCCTCACCGGTGAGCCGGCTTAGCTCCTGGTCGGACAGGACTCTTTGAAAGACGCGCCGGTCGCTGTTGCGCGCCGCGGAGAGCTCCTCGCCCATGAGCCGCCACCACTCGTCGTTCGACTCGGGGTCGTCCAAATAGACGGGAACCCGAAGACGCTGCGCAGCGAGGTCGTCGCCAACCCTGGGCACGCCGGCAAGAATCTCGAGCAACCCGGAGAGAAAGACCCTCTCCTCGGAAGAGAGATCGACGTCGATGCCGCCTCCAGCGGCTCTGAACCGTCGTTGCATCATTGCTCCATCGTTGCCCACAAGCCATGACCGTGCAGCCGGTAGCAGTCAACCTCGGCCTTCTCCCTGGGACCGTCAGAAACCCGAGCCCGTCCCTCGTGGTGAACCTGGAGCATCAGCTCGGTTGCCTTGGTCTCGTCGTAGCCGAATAGCTTTCGTAGCACATACACGACATAGGTCATGGTGTTGACCGGGTCGTTCCAGACAATGACCTGCCAGGGCCGATCGAGGTCCTGATCCTCCCCGGTATCGGGGTAGATGACTGGGGTCGGTCTCGTAGCCACCTGCCCCACGATCGTAGGCCTATTCCGGATCCACACCACTGAGAGCCTCCAGCAATCCCGCCCGACACACCTCTACGGCGTCGGCGAAGTTGGGGTCCGAGTACGGGATCTCGGCCACCGGGAACGGGGATCCGACCCCGGCAAAACCAGGGACCGGGTCGGGAAACCCCTCGACACCTCGATCGATCATGCACTGGCTGAACTCTGTCAGATGCCCGACGACAGTCTGGCGGAGGGCGTCCTCACCGCCCAGATCGAGGGCCCCGGTCTCGAGATGCTCCGAGCAGGCGGAGACGGCGGCAGCCACCTCGGGATCCCCGAAATCGACCGTGGCCAGGACCAAGTCGAGACGTGCCCGCCCGGTCGCATCGAACGGGATCTCTTCGATGGTGACGCCGTTGTCAACCAGGCAATCACGGAACGCAATGACGGCCGCAGCCGAAGCGACAGTGGTGGTGGTGGTCGGCACCGTCGTGGTAGTCGTGCCAGGCACATCGGTGCCGGACGGCCCATCGGCTCCGCGGGTACACCCAACCACCAGGATCGAGACCAACGCCAAGATGAGAGCCGACCGTCGGATCAGGTGCTCCCAGGCCCTTCGCCGTCACCGGCGTCTCCACCTATCCCCTCGGCCAGGATCATGGCCAGGTCTCGAACCCGAACATCCTCGCGACCCAACTCCTTGACGCCGTCGTCGAGCATCACAAGGCAGAACGGGCAGGCGACCGCAATCTCATCGGCATCGGTCGCCAAGGCCTCCTCGGCACGTTCGATATTGATCTTCTTCCCGGTTTGCTCCTCCATCCAAAAGCGTGCCCCGCCGGCGCCACAGCACAAGGCCCGAGTGCCGTGCCGGGGCATCTCCACCACCTCGATCGACTCGGAAGCGCCGACCACCGATCGGGGGGCGAGATAGACATCGTTGTACCTCCCGAGATAACACGGATCGTGATACGCGATCTTCTTGACCGAGCCGTCCGACCGGGTGGGAACACTGATACGACCCTGGGTCAACAGCTCGGCAAGCAACTGGCTGTGATGCACCACTTCGTATTGGCCTCCGAATTGAGGGTATTCGTTGGCAATCGTGTTGAAGCAGTGGGCGCATTGGGTGATCACCCGGCTGACACCGATCTCCTCGAAGCTGGAGATGTTCTGCAGTGCCAGCTGCTGGAAGACGAGCTCATTGC
The DNA here is from genome assembly GCA_035544615.1 of Acidimicrobiia bacterium. GTDB lineage: Bacteria > Actinomycetota > Acidimicrobiia > Spongiisociales > ZC4RG35 > JARDZU01. The sequence goes on from DATKEA010000102.1 coordinate 42,608, forward strand.
CCGCCCTTCGGGCGGGATCGCCCGAGCACAGCTCCCGCTTCCCCAGAATGGCAAAATCGATCCCGGCTTCGTGGAGGAGTCGTGCCAGCGCCACCGAGACCGCGGTATTGCGATCGTCGAACGACCCGGCGCAACCCACGAACCACAGGTAGTCGGCCGTCGTCTTGCCATTCTCCCCGAACACCGGCAGCTCGAAATCGAGTTCGCGAGCCCAATCGCCCCGGGTCTGCTGACTGAGCCCCCACGGATTGGACTGATTCTCCATGGCGACGAAGGCCTTGCCCAACTCGGAGGGGAAATCCGACTCCATCAAAGTGAGGTGGCGACGCATGTCGAGGATACGATCCACGATCTCGATATCGACCGGGCAGATCTCGTCGCACGCCCGGCAGGTCACGCAAGCGAAAACCTCATCGGGTCGGACACGATCGAAGAGGTTGCCCTCACGGTCGAGCACAGCCAGAGAAGAAACGGGAGGAGACACACCGGCGACAGCAGCGGCAACCTCGCCGGTCTTGAGGACCATCTCCCTCGGATCCAACGGCTTGCCAGTGATGTTGGCCGGGCATACCGAGGTACAACGGCCACAGATGGTGCAGGAGTCGGTGTCGAAGATCTGCTTCCAGGTGAGATCGGTCACGATCGAAGCACCGATGGTGTCGATGTCCTCGGCCTCGAGAAGGTTGGGCATCTCCCTCATCGCCCCTTTGTGCCGGGGGTGCGCCGACAGAAACAGGTTGGCGGGCGAGGTGAACATGTGACGCAACTTCGTCACCGGGAGCGCGGCAAGGAACGCCAGGAAGGACCCCACGTGGACCACCCACAACGTTTGGTGGAGGCCACCGGCTGCCGACTGGTCGATGAGGGCAGAGAGCGGATACCCAACAAATGACCAAACCTCGAAGGCAGGCCTCCCCACCAGGGAGATGCGGGCCGCCTCGGTGAGCAGACCGGTGAGCCCGATCACGAACAACAGACCGAGGATCAGGGCATCCTCGGGTTTGGTCTTGGTCCGCAACCTCTGTTGTCTGAGCACATACCTGTTGAGGAAGAAGAGGGCGAGACCGCCCAGATACACCAATGAGGCGAGGTCGAGGATCGCCGAGTACCCCTGGTAGACCCGACCTTCGAGGAACTTGAGATTCCCGGGAAGTAGGTGATCGATCTCGAGGGTGACGGTTCCGAGGAACAGGATCAGGAACCCGTAGTACACCGCGGCGTGAATCGGGCCGACCCGAGGGTCGCGCATCAGGGTCTTCATGCGCAGCCCGGCGTCGAGGCCTCTGAGGCGTCGGGCCCAGCTACCCGTCCTGCTCTCCTGCCTCCCCAGTGACCACGCTTCCGCCCTGCGGGCGAAGAGATGGAAGGCCAACCAGACAAATCCGGCCACCGTGACGTAGAAGGTCACCTGCACCGATTCGGGGATGTTACCGAAGACCTCACGACCCACCTCGATCTCTCGATGCTCCGGGATCGTCCCCGCCAACCCGAGTGCGATAGTGGCCAGCGCCGACGCCACGCCGAGGATCTCCAGCGCCCGCGCGACCCCTGGTCGTCGTGGTGTTGGGTCGACTTCCTGTTCTCGCTCTTCGGCCAGGGCCATGGCGAGACACTTTAAGCCAGGTCGGAATCGGGTCGGCCCTTAGGGCTTCTCGGCCCCCAGACGCTCTCTCGAATACGAGGTGCCAGACAGCGAGCAGCTGAACGGCCTCTGGCCCGGACCGCACGCGTCGGGGCGTTGCGGCGATCCGGTTTGCAATCGATCAGGGATGTGGTCGGTCTCGGGCTCATAGCCATTGGTGAGCGGCTGATGCATGGCCAACCCGCACCCGATCCCGCCACCCTGCCCCGGGCCGCTTGAAACCGTCAGGACCCGAATACGGACCGAGCGAAGAACCAGGCATTGGCGGGTCTCTCGGCGAGCCGGCGCGTCAGATAGGGGTACCACTGTGAGCCGAACGGGAGATAGACCCTGAGCGTGAAACCCTCCGCCACCAACTCACTTTGCAGACCGGTGCGGACCCCGTAGAGCATCTGAAACTCAAAGTCATGATCGCGGTTCTGGGCCAATTCGCGGGTCAGCCCCACCAGTTCGAGGTCATGAGTGGCGACTGCTGGTTTCACCGACTCGAAAGACATCAAGGACCTCAGCTGTGCCGCGAACGCCGCATCGACTTCGGCCTTGGTGGTGAGCGCGAGGTCGGCGTCCTCGACATATGCTCCCTTGCACAGCCGGAGATGCCCGCCGAGCGGCATGAGCCGCTCCAGGTCGGCGGGAGTTCGACGCATGTAGGCCTGGAGGGCAACACCCAGGTTCCCATGAAGACCCTGCGCCTCTTCGTAGATGCGCACGGTGGCGTCGGTAAAGCGGGAGTCCTCCATGTCGATCGTGACCGTGGTCCCGATCTGATCGGCTCGTGCGGCAAGGCTGTCTAGCAACTCGACGGCGAGCCCCTCGTCGATGGTCAACCCGAGCTGGGTGAGCTTGACCGAGATGTTCGACATGAGTTGCTCGTCGGCAATGCGCTCCAGACTCGCCAGGTATTCGTCACGAGCGGAAACCGCCGAGTCGCGATCGTGGACCTCCTCCCCCAGCAGATCGAGTGACACCAGAGAGCCGTTGGAGTTGAGCTCCCGGGCAACGGCTACCGCCTCGTCGAGGGTGTCGCCTGCCACGAATCGCCTTGCCAGGGCCTTGCCTGGCCGGCTTCCGGTGATGAGTCTCTCCACAGGCCGGGCCTGAGTGGTCGTGACGACCACCTTGGAGAAAACACTCAACCCTGCTCCCCGAGCTCCGCTGATTTTCTGGCCGCGGCGCGCACCGCATCCTCCAGCAAAGCCCGGAAACCCCTTTCCTCGAGGACATGGACGGCTGCGGCCGTTGTGCCACCGGGTGAGGTGACCTGAGAACGGAGTTCGGCCGGACTTCTCTCGGTGTCGGTGAGGAGATGACCAGCCCCGCGAATTGTCTGATGAACGAAGGTCTCTGCGATGTCACGAGGCAGGCCTTCCCTGACCGCCGCCTCGGTCAGCGCCTCGGCCATCAAGAAGACGTAGGCGGGACCTGTCCCGGAAACGGCGGTGACCGCGTCCAGCAATGACTCGTCCATGAATCGGACCGACCCGACAGCGCCCAGGATCTCGGTGGCTCGCTTGAGATGGTCGCCGTTGGCATAGGCACCCTTGGCGATGCCGGTGACGCCCTCTCCGACCAAGGCCGGGGTGTTTGGCATGGCGCGCACTACGGCCACCGCCCCAAGCTTCCCCTCATAGGAGGCTGTGGTCACCCCAGCAGCCAGAGAGAGAATCATCTGGGTCTTTCCCACTCGCATCTTGAGCTGGTCGAGCACAGCATCGACGTCCCGTGGCTTCACCGCCACCACGATCACGTCGCGGTCTTCGATGGCCTCGATCGGGTCGAGTGTGATCAGGGATCTCGATCTCTTGGCAAGCTCGGTGGCGCGGTCCTCGCGTCGGACGCAGAGGGAAATGTCGCCGGCCGCCCAGCCGGCGCGTTTCAGGCCACTGAACAGTGCCTCGCCCATGGCACCAACGCCAAGGATCGCAACAGAAGAATGTTCAGCCATGGCCCGATTATACGGGGATCGACGGATGGTCAGCCGGGCCTGATGGAGATTGTGTGAGCGAGCTCAGCACCGGCGCAATCCGGTGGGAGTAGCAGCTACTTCTCGCCGACTCTGCTTCGCAGACGGCGGATCTCGTCGTACACACCGTCGGTCAGAGTGGTGTTGGCGGGAGCGGAGAGACCTTTCATATTGGCCTGGATCCGGTCTGGCTTGGCGGCGACCACCGGCTCGTCCTCCGCCTCTTCCTCGGGTTCGGTCTCGGGTGGGGCCTCAGTGCTTTCGGCTGAGTCACCGTTGCCTGCCCAGGCTGGCTGGGGTGTCCCAGGGGCGACTCCCTCTGCCAACCGGTCGAGCCAAACGGCCTCGCCGTCCAGGTCGGCGACAGTCTCGGCCATGCCCAGACGATGAAGGGTGTGGAACACGCGAACCGCCGCCCCGCGACCGTATCTGCTCTCGAGATAGTTGAAGGTGAACGGTGGCACCAGGTTGGTGAAGACGTGCCAATCCTCGGGCTCGATGGTGATGGGTTGTTGTATCTGGTTGACCAGTGCCACCCCGCTGGCCTCGAAGAGACCGGCGTCGACGACTTCACCCTCCAGCGACTGAAGAGCCACCACATCCAGCAGGACCTCTTCGATCGTCCACCCCTTGGACTCAGGCCCATCGGCCGCGCCGACCGAGAAAGAGCCTTCCTCGACTGTGGACAACACATAGAGAATGTCGGCGATCGCGGAACGATCCGAGCCGGCATAGCTGCCGTTCTCCCCGGTCAACTCGGCACCTGTCAAGCGTCCTTCGCGGAAATGGACACGCCCGCGACGCTGCCCCTCGATATCGAGGGATCCCGTCTTACTGGTGACCTGCATGATCTGGAGCAGATCGTTGATGCTCCAATCCGAGAGCTGGCCCGAGAGATGCATCGGTTCCTTCCGTGTCCTTACCAGCCCTATCGGCACGTTTTCCTGGATGGTTGAGTGGGTTCAGGCCTTTCTCGCGGCCTTCATCGCCTTCTTCTTCTCCCTCAGGACGAGGACATCGTCGAAGTCCGCAACGTCGGCGATCGAGGGCCAATCAGCCGCTTTCGCCTCCCACCCGTCGGGGCGAACACCCAGACGCTTTCCCAGAAGGCCGACGAATATCCTCGACTTCTCTGCTCCGAATCCAGGAAGCGCCCGGAGACGCCCCAGGAGCTCGTCCCCATCTCCGGCGGTGTCCCACAGATTCTCGGCCACACCGCGGTACTCAGCAATGATCGTCCGGGCCAGATCCTGGGCCCGTTTTGCCATCGACGCCGGGTAGCGGTGGATGGCCGGTGGACCTCTGAAGACCTGCTCGAGATGGTCGAGATCGGTGTCGGCGACAAGCTGGGGGGCGAGCTCGCCTCCTAAACGGTCCTTGAGAAGCTGGGGGCCATAGAAGGCGCGCTCCATCGGGAACTGTTGATCGAAGAGCATTCCGAGGAGCAAGGCGAAGCCGTCGGTGGCCAACAGCCGGTTCGCCTCGTCTGACTCGGTGAAGGGGAGAGAATCAGGTCGGTCCATGGGACCAACGCTAGTTCTCAGAAGATCAATCGGATCGCGACGTATAGAACCAGCAAACCGGCCGGGGCATACCCCACAATGGAGGCTGATTGTCTTGGTAGGCCGTTCATCTGTTTCACTCTGACGTCAACATACGATGATTCGGTTCCGGCCCATATAGGGCTTTGTCCCTATATGGCCGGACCGAGCCGGCAAGAATGGACACCCAGAATGACCAGCGACATCTACATAATCGATGCCTGCCGGACCCCGATGGGAAGGCTGGGCGGGCAACTGGCCCACGTGCGTCCTGACGACCTGGCGGGCCACGTGATCGCAGCTCTCCTCCAGCGACAATCCGACCTCGACCCACTGGCCATCGAGGATGTCTATTGGGGGGCAGCGAACCAAGCGGGTGAAGACAACAGGAATGTGGCCCGCATGGCGGTTCTGCTCGCCGGCCTTCCCATCGAAGTGCCCGGGACAACAGTCAACCGTCTCTGCGGGTCGGGGATGCAAGCCGTGATCTCCGGTGCCCATGCCCTGGCCGGTGGCTGGGGCGATGTGGTGATCACCGGCGGATCGGAATCGATGACCCGCTCCCCCTACGTGATGATGAAGGGCAACCGCCCTTTCCCCACCGGGTTCCCCGCGGCCGCTGACACCGTGCTCGGGTGGAGACTGGTCAACCCACGGATGGAGGATCTCTATCCGCCGATCACACTCGGCATGACCGCCGAGGTAGTCGCCGACAAGTACGACATCAGCAGAGAGGACCAGGATCGCTTCGCCCTCCGCAGCCACCAATCCGCCCTGGCCGCAGTCGAGGGTGACCGGTTCGATGCCGAGATCGAGCCGATCGAGGCACCCACCGACGCCCGTCATCGCAGCATGGTCACCATCTCGTCGGACGAAGGCCCGCGGGCTGACACTTCAATGGAGATCCTGGGCCGTCTCCCCTCCGTGTTCAAGGACGAAGGGACGGTCACCGCCGGCAACTCGTCACCCATGAACGACGGGGCCGCCGCCTTGATCCTCGCCACCCAAGCGGGGATCGCCGAGCACGACCTCCGGCCCATGGCCCGCATCGTGGCGTCGGCCGCCGCCGGGGTCCATCCCGACGTCATGGGAATCGGCCCGGTCCCGGCTTCGGAGAAGGCCCTGGCCCGGGCCGGCCTCACAGTGGGAGACCTGGACCTCGTCGAGCTCAACGAGGCGTTCGCGGCGCAGAGTGTCGCCTGCATGCGTCTCCTCGAGCTCGATCCGGACAAGGTGAACGTCAACGGAGGGGCGATCGCGATCGGGCACCCTCTCGGCGCCTCCGGGGCCCGGATCCTGACCACCCTGGTCCATGAGCTGAAGCGCCGCAACGGCCGGTACGGGTTGGCCACGATGTGCATCGGTGTCGGCCAGGGGATCAGCACGGTCATAGAACGTGTCTGAGGGGCCACTCCACGGCACCCTCGTCGTCGAGTTCGGCAACCTGATCGCCGCCCCGTACGCCGCCATGCTCCTGGCCGACATGGGAGCACGTGTGGTCAAGGTCGAGCCCCCAGGCGGAGATCTGGGCCGGGGTTTCGGCCCCTATCAGAACGGCGAGTCGACCTTCTTCATGATGGCCAACCGGGGCAAGGAGTCGCTCGCCCTCGACCCCAAAGACTGGGTGTCGAAGCGGGTTCTGGACAAGCTGGTGAGCAAGGCGGATGTCGTGGTGCACAACCTGCGACATGGGGCGATGGAGCGGATGGGTCTCGGTGAGGAGAGGGCCTCGACGCTCAACCAACGCCTCATATACACCTCCATCTCCGCCTTCGGCGCCGAAGGGCCGTATGCGGAACGGGCCGGGATCGACATCGTGTTCCAGGGAGAGTCGGGGATGATCTCGATCACCGGGGAGCCCAAGGACGGTCCCCGTAAGACGGCCACCACGATCGGCGATTATGTGGCGGGCACCAACGCCGCGCTCGCCATTTGCGCAGCCCTCGCCGAGACCCCCCGTCGCGGCCGGCGGATCGATGTCTCGCTGCGCGACGGGGTCATGGCGGTCCAGTCGGGATGGAACGCGCTCGCATTCGCCAACGGGGAGCAGCCGGAGCGAACGGGCACCGCCAGCCCGTATCTGGCTCCGAACCAAGTGTTCCAGGCAGCCGATGCCCCATTCACACTGGCAATCGTCTCCGATCGCCATTTCCGGGTCCTCGCCGAGACACTGGACATGCCGGATTTGGCCGATGCCTATCCGACCAACGAGCTGCGAATGGCCAAGCGTGACCGGGTGGTCAGGAAGCTGTCCACTGTGTTCAAGACCGAGAAGGCGGATCATTGGGTGAGCCTGCTCGGCGAGGCCGGCCTCCCCGTCGGGCATGTCCTCACCTTGACCGAGGCTCTTTCCGACCCCCAAGCCAGGCACAATCAGATGGTCGTCGAATACCAGCACCCGGTGGCGGGCGAGGTGAAGGTGACCGGCTCGCCAATCCACCTCGATGGCGCCCCCGCCCTCGCCGGCGACATGCCACCCACCTTGGGTCAACACACCCGGGCGTTGCTGGCCGAATCCGGGGTCGACCCGGACACCATCGAGCAGATGGTCGAGGCAGGGTCCGCGCTCGTATCGTGAGCGGCGTGATCCATTGGGCCGAGGAGGTGGGCGACGACTGGGCCGGGGTGCGGACCGAGTTGACCCGAGCCTTCGAGGTGAGCCGAGCCTCGGCGCAGGCGGAGGAGTCGTTCGTCTATGTGGTTAGACAGGACGACCTGCTGGGGAGACGGGGCCCGGGCAATGCCATGGTCGCCACCGGGCTTCTCTCCGCCGCCCGCACCGCGGCCCTGGAGGGAGCGCGCAAGGGGTGGACCGCCAATGTGGTCGCCTACGACGAGGGCACCGATCCCGATGCGGTGCAAGCCTGGGCACGCCGGATGCTCGAGGCAGGCGACGTCACCGGCGAGTTGGTGCGGGTCGGCGCGGGCCACATAGGAAAGACTCTGCCGTGAACGGTATCGTCGTCGTCACCGGAGCGGCTCGTGGCATAGGGCGGGCCATCGCCGAGAGAGTTGCCTCGATGGGGCCGATCACAGTCATCGGAGTCGACATCGCCCCAGAGCTCGCCCTGTCCGAGCACCTCACCCCGGTTCAGGTGGATCTGACCTCGCCCGAGGGGCCAAGCGTGGTTCGAGAGACGGTCGAGTCAGCCTTGGCTCCACTGGTCGGAGTGGTGAACAACGCCGGCATCACCCGGGACGCCCGCCTGGTCAACATGACTGACGACGACTTCGCCGCGGTGCTCGAGGTCAACCTTGGCGCCTCTTATCGGCTGGCGACCGAGCTGGCTCCCTTGATGTCCCACGGCGGCGCCATCGTCAACATCGCCTCCCGGGCCTATCTGGGCAACTTCGGGCAATTCAACTACTCGATGTCGAAGGGTGGAGTGGTGGGCATGACTCGGGCTCTCGCCCTGTCCTTGGCCCCCGGTGTCAGGGTCAACGCGGTGGCCCCCGGTCTGATCTCATCGGAGATGAGCGTGGGTATTCCCGAGGAGATTCGGGAGAGAATGGTGGATGCGATCCCCCTCGACCGCATGGGCACCCCGGAAGAGGTGGCCAACACGGTGTGGTGGCTGCTCACTCCCCTCTCCAGCTACATCACCGGCGAGGTGATCGTGGTGGGGGGCGGGAGAAGTCTGAGCTGACTCGCACCTTCAACGCAACTCCAGGTACTGGGACTGGACCACCCTCCCGATACGCCCCTCCAGGTCGTAGAGCGCGGTGTCGGCGATGCCAATGCCGTGTGGCTGGGGATAGGAGGCCGACCTCATCCCGATCCAGTCGCCACGTGGCATGCGATGTAGATGAAGACTGATATCGGGATTGACGAAGGCATGGACCGTGGGATCGAGGGCCTGTGAGTTGCCGTTTGCCATGTCGGCAAGGGTGGCCAGCCGGACGAAGTCGCTCGCCTCTTCCCCGTCGACGACCGGGACCAGGAGACGGAACCAGGAGACGCCAGGCCCAGGTTTGCTGAACGAGCCCTCCCTGGTCCTTATCTCGACGGCGTCGTAGTGAAACCGATCCAAGTCGCCGACCTCGCCGAAGTGCCCCCGCCAGGTGAGCCGGTCCATGCTCTCCGGACCGGCAGGCATGGTGTCGGTCTCAGGAACCGGCAGATCGAGGTCGCCGATCCGGATCTTCAACGCCCGGGCCCGACCCAACTCCACCGTGCCTGCCCGTAGCCAGGCATCGACGACCTGAATCCGCCGACCTTCCCGCACCACCTCGGTCTCTATCTGGAGCGGTTGAAGCGGGACAGGGCGGGTGAGATCCACGGTCAACCGGACCACCTGCATCGGCTCGAGGGTGGGCACGTTCTCCACAGCCCGGGCCATGATCCCGCACGGCGGCCCTCCATGTTGGGCATCGTCCGACCACCCGCCGCGGGTCATCTCGGACGGGATCAGGTCCTCGCCGGCGAGGCTAAAGAGGGCGGGCATGGGTGGGGCAGGGGAGAGATCGCTCGAGATCGTCAGGTCAGTAGTAGTACCGGCTCACCGTTTCGGCGACCATGACCGGCTTCTCGCCACCCTCGATCTCTATGACGACCTGGCGGTTGACCTGGATCCCACCGTCCACATCCGTCACCGAGACCAGACCGATCCGAGCGCGGATCCTGGAGCCGACCGGGACCGGTGCCGGGAACCGCACCTTCTCCAACCCGTAGTTGAGCCCCATGCGCGGCGACCCGACATCGAGCTCGACCTGGGCGCTCAGGGTGACCGTGAGAGAAAGAGTGAGAAACCCGTGGGCGATGGTGCCGCCAAACGGGCCTGCCGCTGCCTTCTCCTGGTCGACATGGATCCACTGGTGGTCGTCGGTGGCATCAGCGAAGGCGCTCACCCGGTCCTGGGTGATCTCCATCCAGTCGCTGATCCCGATCTCAGACCCAATTCGGTCCTGGAAGTCTGTTGCGTTCATTCTCCGTCCCTCCAGCGCCATATACGGCGCCACGTACCTCAGGTAAGCAGAACTAGCCTGCCTTCCGTGCAGGTACTGGGGACGAAGGTGGACCCGCGGTCCGAGGAGTACCGGGTCAACCGCGCCGCAATGGAGACCCAGCTGGCCGAGTTCGAGAGGCTCATGGAGCAGGCCCGCCGAGGTGGGGGCGAGAAGTACATCCAGCGGCATCGGGATCGGGGCAAGCTGCTGGCTCGGGAGCGCATAGAGCTCATCCTCGACCGGGATTCCCCCTTTCTCGAGCTCTCCACCCTGGCCGCCTGGGGCACCGACAAGAACCTAGGGGCGAACGTGGTCACCGGAATCGGGGTGGTGGAGGGAGTCGAGTGCGCCATCCTGGCCCACGACCCGACCAGCCAGGCCGGCTCGATGAACCGCTATTCGGTGTCCAAGACGCTGCGCATCATGGACATCGCCCGGGAGAACCGTCTCCCCCTCATCAATCTGGTCGAGTCCGGCGGAGCCGACCTGCCCGATCAGGCCGAGGTGTTCATCGTCGGCGGCAAGTGGTTCCGCAACCTCACCCAGCTCTCCAAGCTGGGCATCCCCACCGTCGCCATCGTCTTCGGCAGCTCCACCGCCGGCGGCGCCTACTTCCCCGCCATGTGCGACTACTCGATCATGGTCAAGGAGCAGGCAAAGGTCTTTCTCGGCGGACCACCCTTGGTCAAGATGGCCACCGGGGAGGAGTCCACCGACGAGGAGCTGGGAGGGGCGGAGATGCACTCGAAGATCTCGGGGCTCTCCGATTACTTCGCACAGGACGAGCAGGAGGCGATCCGAATGGGCCGCGACATCGTCGGCCACTTCAACTGGCGCAAGCAGGGATACGGCCCCACCAAGGACCCCGACCCGCCGGTGTACCAAGTCGACGACATCCTGGGGGTGATCCCGCCCGATCTCCGGGTCCCCTTCGACATGCGCGAGATCCTGGCCCGCACCCTCGACGGCTCCCGGTTCGAGGAGTACAAGACGGCCTACGGCACCTCGATCCTCACCGGGTGGGGCTCGATCCACGGCTTCCCGGTGGGGGTGATCGCCAATCAGAGAGGTGTCATCTTCTCCGAGGAGGCGCAGAAGGCGACCGAGTTCATCCAACTGAGCAACCGATACGACACCCCGCTCATCTTCATCCACAACACCACCGGCTACATGGTGGGCAAGGACTATGAGCAGCGGGGGATCATCAAGGACGGGGCAAAGATGGTCAACGCGGTGGCCAACTCCGAGGTCCCCCACATCACCCTCATGGCCGGGGTCTCCTACGGAGCAGGTAACTACGGGATGTCGGGCCGGTCCTACGAGCCCCGCTTCGTGTTCGGCTACCCCAACCACAAGGTCGCCGTGATGGGCCCCACCCAGCTGGCCGGGGTCATGTCGATCATCGCCCGGCAGGCGGCAGAGGCACGAGGCGAACCATTCGACGAGGTCGAGGACGAGAAGCGACGCAAGGAGATCGAAACCCAGATCGAGGCCGAAGAGCTCGCCTACTTCTCCACCGCCCGGGTCCGCGACGACGGCCTCATCGACCCCCGTGACACCCGGCATGTCCTGGGCATCGCCCTCTCCGCCACCCACTCGGCCGAGGTGAAGGGGACCGATCGCTTCGGCGTGTTTCGGATGTGATCAGCCCGCGATGAACGACAGCCGGACCTTTCGGGTCCGATTGTCGACGTTGGTATCGACCAGAATCACCGACTGCCATGTGCCCAGGGTCATGTGTCCCGCTACGACCGGGATGGTCACGCTGGGCGAGACGAACGCCGGCAGCACATGGTCCCGTCCGTGACCCGGGCTGCCGTGCTCGTGATGCCATCGGCCCCGCTCCGCCGGGAGCAGTTCGTCGATGGCGGTGAGCAGATCGTGGTCACTGCCTGCCCCCACCTCGAGGATGGCTACGCCAGCGGTGGCGTGGGGGACGAAAACCGAGAGCAGGCCATCGCCGCGCCCGGACGCGAACCTGGCCAGGTCGGCGGTGATGTCGACCACCGCCGGCCGACCTCCGGTCGCGACGACGAGCTCCTCGGTGTCCATCAGCTCACGCTACCGGGGCCGGCCCCCGATGGCGTCGTGGCTATCCCCTGATCACCTCAGACAGGGCGGCGTGTGCCTCCAGCTCGGCTCGGTGAGCGGTTTCGATCGCCCCGGCCAGCGACTCGAACAGCCCGTCGATCTCCCGGTCCGTCAGCGGTAACCCCGGTTCGAACTCGGCAGCCAACGCGTTGAGGGAGGCGGCCGAATCGGCAGCGGCACTGTCGCCATCATCCCCCTGACGCACCGCCTCCCGTCGGCGACGAGAAAGCTCCACCGCCTGTTCCAGCGGCTCGAATCCGTCTGGCAGGGTGGCGTCGCCGACGTCGTCCCAGGCGTCGCCTGCGTGGCGGTAGCGCTCGGCCGCCTCGGTGAGCCCGGGACGCCCGAGCAATGCGCCTGCCTCGTCGAGGAACTCGGCGTAGAGCGGGCGCAACGAGCCACCAGCGATCCCGATGTCCGAGACTGCTTCGCGGGTGCTGCGCAAGGCGCCCCAGAGCCCGACTCGGTCGGCAAAGACCCTCTTCCAGCCTTTCCCGGTATCGGTGGTCACCATCCTGGCCCACTTCGAGAATGCAGGCAGCGAGAACGAGTCCGATCTCGAAGCCAGATGCTCCACGGCATCGGCGAGACCAGCTTCGATGGCTCCCGACAGCCGGTCGGCGGTAAGGGCGTCCGCTGGCTCGACCACGACCATACGGTTCTTGTAGGAGGGGATTCGGCCCCGCGCCGTCGCCATCGCCTCAACAGGAACGGTGAGCAGGCCTGAGTTCCGGTCGTCGACCTCATAGCGATCAGAGTCGACTCCCACGACCGCGATCGGATAACCCCACTCTCCCGCCTCCTCCGGGGGAAGGTGCCAGTAAGGCAGATCGGCAACGGATACCTCGACCATCACCGAATGCCCCGTCTCTACCGCTTCGTCGAGTTGACGTCTCGCCTTGACCATGCCCGAGGTCTGTTCCCGTCGGAACTCGACCCCGACCCGATCGAGCAACGTGTCCAGCCAGCGGTCGGGGTATTGCCAGCGGTTGCGGAAACCGATGGTGACGACCCGACGGCCGCCCGGGGAATGGGAAGAAGGCCTGTGGTCGGTCTCCGGCGCGAACTCCCAGAGGATGTATCCGGCGCCGAGCCCGCCTCCGATCCCGAGCAGGAGCGCCTCGGACAACCGACCGTCGGGGCCGAGTATCCCGGCATCACCGAGAACCCGGGCCAGGGCGGAGGTGTCGGGATGGACCCCGACATCGGGGGCACGCCCCTCCCCGCCCACCACATGGCGGCGGGCTGTCATATAGCTCTCGCCCGTCTTCTCCATCCGGGCGCGGATGAGCTCTTTGAGTTTCTTGTGTGCAGTCATCATCGATCTCCACGGACTGCCGCCCCAGGCCCACACCCTGTCCGGCGGCCGTCACGGGGTCGACGACACTCGATATCTCCCGATGACAAGGGCCACCTTTCCTTGCGCATTGCCGGGCGGTCTGGGCGCCCGGTCTGCAGATGAGGCGTGAGAGCACGCCGAAGAAGGAGATTAGCCCGAGCGATGCCGAGGCCGGGGGTCATGGCGCCGCCTATGTATGCCGGGCGTTCAGCCGGCGCGTTCAGCTGCCTCCACGAGCCAGCGAGCACTTCGGTTGTGACGTATCAGCCGGTGAAGTCGACCACCACGTCGCGGTAGCCGAGACCGAGCAGGAAGTCGGTCAGGACCTGACGGGCGTTGGTTTCGGCTTCGGCCAGTAAGCCCTCGTCGAGGGCCCCCTGGACCAGGACCTCCTCGGCGACACGTCGTGCCTCCGTCTCCAATTGGGGATCGCCCTTGGTGAACACACCGGTGCTCCGGTCGAGGATGTGGGTTGCTTCATTGTCCACCGCTACGTACTGCACTTCGGCCGCAGGAACAATGATCTCGACTACCCCATCGTCGCCCAGCGAGACGTTGCGAACCGAGACCGAGCTCAGGTCCACCCCGGCGCCGATCCGGGCCACAGCAAACAGTTGCAGGCTGTCGCCACGGGCCCAGGCAAGCCATCCCTCGTCGGTGCCCTTCTCCACGATGGTGTACTCGATCACCTCGATCGTGGTCAGGTTGGCCAGGTCACGAATGGAGCTGATGACCACGGGGCCGATCTCCTCGTAAGGCTCCGGCTCGAACACCGCGGCCAGGTCTGCCGGGGTGGGAACCGCGTCCACCAGCCCCCGCACTCCCGAGACGACTGCCATCCCAATCACGACGAACATGGCCATGACTCCGAGCACGATGGCGATCGGAACCGCTCTTGATCGTCTCGGCGGCTCCGGTGGTGGTCTTTGAACCATGTCTTCTTCCATCAGCTGGGGGTAACTCATAGCGGGCGCGACTCCTCGACTCAATCGGGAACGACACCTATAGGACGTCCTGGGACCGGAAATGGTTTCCGCCGGTACCCTCTGTCAGCCGATGATCCGGAAAATCCTGGTAGCCAATCGCGGGGAAATCGCCCGGCGCGTGTTCCGCACCTGTCGCGAGCTCAGGATAGAGACGGTGGCTGTCTACTCGGCTCAGGACGCCGCCGAACCCCACGTCACCGAAGCCGACCTCTCCATGGGTCTGCCCGGATCGACCGCAACAGAGACCTATCTCGACATCGACTTGGTGTTGGAAGCGGCCAGACGATCCGAGGCCGATGCCATCCACCCCGGCTACGGATTCCTGGCCGAGAACGCCGAATTCGCCCGACGTGCAATCTCACGGGGCCTCACCTGGATCGGCCCCTCACCGGAGGCCATAGAGGTCATGGGATCGAAACTGGCGTCGAAGGAACTGATGACATCGATAGGGATCCCGACCCTCCCCAGTCTGGACCTCACCGGGCGTTCCGCAGACGAGGCAGCCGACGCAGCCGCCGCAATCGGGTTCCCGGTGCTGGTCAAGGCGTCGGCAGGAGGCGGGGGAAAGGGAATGCGCATCGTCCATGATCCGACCGACCTTGCCGACTCCATTTCCGGAGCCCGACGTGAAGCTGCCTCGGCATTCGGAGACGACACCGTATTCCTGGAGCGGTATCTCGATGCGCCCCGACACATCGAGATTCAGGTGTTTGGTGACAGCCATGGTCGTGTTCTCTCCCTGTTCGAGCGGGAGTGCTCGATCCAGCGGAGGCATCAGAAGATCATTGAGGAGGCGCCATCACCGGTCATCGACGAGCAGCTGCGGACTCGAATGGGCGAGACCGCGGTGCGGGCCGCCGAAGCGGTGGGATATGTCGGCGCCGGAACCGTCGAGTTCCTGTATCAGGACGGTGAGTTCTTCTTTCTGGAGATGAACACCCGTCTCCAGGTGGAGCACCCGGTCACCGAGATGATCACCGGTCTCGACCTGGTGAGGCTTCAGATCGAGGTGGCCGACGGCGCCGCCCTCGAGCTCACCCCTCGCCGATACGGGCATGCCATCGAGGCCCGGCTCTATGCCGAGGACCCGCTCAAAGACTTCCTCCCGGTCACCGGCGCCATTCATCGCTTCGAGATCCCGGTCGAACCCGGGGTTCGTGTCGACTCCGGTGTCGAGACCGGCTCCACGGTCTCGGTGTTCTACGACCCGATGCTGGCCAAAGTGATCTCACACGCCCCTGACCGGAAGCAGGCGGCGATCACCCTGGCCTCAGTCCTTCGCCGCGGAGTCATCCACGGACCGACGACCAATCGTGATCTCCTGGTCCGAATCTTGGAGCATCCCGGATTCTTGGCAGGTGAGACCGACACCCACTTCATCGACCGGAACGACCTTGCACAGCTGGCTCGACCACTCGCCGACGAGAAGGTGGAACAGATCTCTGCTGTCGCCGCCGCCCTCTCCGACCAGGCGCTGGAGCGAGACCGGGCCAACGTCCTCGGCACCATTCCCTCCGGCTGGCGAAACAGCCCGGGGCATCTTCAAGAACGGGCTTACCGGGGCGAGCACGGGACTCACGTCGTCCGCTACTCGGCCGCCCCGGTCATCGCTGTGGAAGGGCTCGACGATCTCGAGTTGACCAGATGCACTCCGGAGCTCGTCGAGCTGACCCTTGGCGATGCCGAGTATCACTTCGCCCTGGGGCGTTATGGCGACACCCGACATCTCGACTCCGATCTCGGCTCGGTCCGTCTCGAGACGATCCCACGCTTCGCCACCACCGAGGCGGTCGAGGCGCCGGGTTCACTTCACTCCCCCATGCCGGGCAAGGTGATCAGAGTCGAGGTCGCCACCGGGGACGAGGTCAGGGTGGGTCAGGTGCTCGTGGTGCTGGAGGCGATGAAGATGGAGCACAGTCTCCGCGCCCCGCACGACGGAACGGTCGGGGAAGTGGATTGTCGAGCCGGCGATCAGGTGGAAGCGGGGGCCGTCTTGGTCGTGGTGGAGGAGGCGTCCTAGGAATCCCGAGGCCGCAGATCCACCCACTCCTTACGCCATTCCGGAGCATCGAAGGGGGAAGCAAAATAGGTCCTCTGTTCGATCACCTTGCCTCCCACGATCCTGCCGATGAGGACGACGTAGAAGAGCTCCCCGTCCGGGTAGCGCAACCGCCCTTCGGCGGTGAAAGTATCTCCGCCTCCCATGACCGTGATGGGCATGGAGATTGGACCGAACAAGGGGGTGGTGACGACCTGGGTCTCGCCGACGCCGTGCACCGCCGAGACCTCCCACTTCGGCCGGCCCCCCTCATAGCTCTCGGTTATCCGCACCCAGTTGTCGTGCCCAAGGACCACTTCTCCCGACTGTGGCCAGGTGTCGGTCCAATCCGCATGGCGAAGCGTGCCCAGGGTCTCCCAATCCCCGGCCCAAGTCGCCTGGACATACCGCTCGGCTAGCTCCTTGCTGCTCATCGATTCCCCGTCGTCGGATGAGCCGAACCCTATCGGACGTCTGACTGCTTGGATCTCGCCGAATTGCCGTCAACCTCGGGTTGACAAACCAGTATACGTCAACCTATGGTTGACACATGGAAAGCCCGCTACCGCAGTTCGACGCCCTCGTCGAACACGTAAAGGCCGGCCAACCCCAAGGAACGGCCCTGGAGCATCTCGCCGACTCGGTGGGGATGGCCCAGCATCTGGGCGAACTGGCCGACCACCTGATCGGTCACTTCGTGGATCAGGCCCGCAACTCCGGCGCCTCATGGGCCGAGATCGGCGATGCCCTTGGCGTCACCAAGCAGGCCGCCCAGAAGAGGTTCGTGCCCAAGACCCGGGTCGGATATGCCGCCATGGGCCGGGCAGCATCCAAATCGATGTTCGAGCGTTTCACCGACGAAGCTCGGTTGGTGGTCGTGGCGTCCGAGGACAAGTGTCGGCAGGAGGGGCATCCGGAGGTGACAACCGGGCACATCCTCCTCGCCATGCTCGACGATCCGGTTGGGCTCACCCGACGCGTGCTCGACACCGAGGGTGTCTCGCCGCTCAAGCTGCGTGAGAGGCTCGGCGACGTCCTGGGCCCGGGTCAGGGCGAGACCAAGGGCCACATCCCCTTCTCAACCGACGCCAAAAAGGTCCTGGAGCTGTCTCTGCGCGAGGCGATACGATCACAGAGCGATCACATCGGCGTGGGGCACATCCTGCTCGGGCTCCTCCGCGACGAGAAGTCGATAGGGGCGGTGACGCTGGCCGAGTTCGGGGTCGATCGCAAGCACGTCGAGCGGGACCTCGAGACCTAGTGCTCCGGGTCGTAAGTTCCGTGCTTGTAGCGCCGAGCCATCGTCGTTCCTGGCAAGGACGCAGGACGAAGGCGCACCCGGTGCGGTGCGTTGAGGACGAGAACGCAGCCAGGGGCGTCGAGGGCCGGCGGGACATGCGTGAGACTTGCGAGTCGGTGCACTAGCCGTCGAAAGCGGCAAGAACCTCCAACACAGAGTCGATATCCGCCTCGGTGTGGTCCGCGTTCACCTGGAACCGGATCTCTTCGTCACCCTTGGGCACCACCGGGTAGTTGAGACCGGTGGCGAGCACGTCGTTGTGGAAGAGCTGTGCGACCAATGCCGACGTGCGTTCCGTGTCTCTCACCATCAGCGGGACGATGGGGTGCGGGCCGGGGATGGTCTCAAACCCGAGGTCGATCAAACCGGCTTCGAACTTCTCGGTCATCGCCGCGAGATGGCCCAGCAAGGAGAGACCCTCGTCCGAATCGACAATGGACAGGGCCGCGGTGCCGGCCGCCGCCTCCCCGACCGTGATCGGGTTGGAGTAGATGTACATCGGAGCCTTCTCCCGGAGGAAGGCGACCAGACTCTCGCTGCCGGTCACGTACCCGCCATTCACCCCGAACGCCTTGCCCAGTGTGCCGATCAGCACGTCGACCGAACCGGATTCGGTGATCTCCTCGGTGCCACGACCGGTAGGCCCAAACGCCCCCACGCCATGCGAATCGTCCACCACCAGCACGACATTCTCCGGGAAATCTTCGTCGTGCGCTCGTGCCAGCTCCATCAGCGCCTTGAGGTCGGCGAAGTCTCCTCGCATCGAGAACACGCCGTCGGTGACAACGACCGCCCGTCTCCCGGTGCCTGCGGCTTCTCTCAGCATGGCATCGAGAACGTTGAAGTCGAGATGGGGATAGACGTCTCTGGAGGCGGGTCGGGATAATCGAAGGGCGTTGATGATGCAGTTGTGATTCAGCTCGTCACTGAGCACCACCGTCTCCGGTGTGATCAGTGAGGTCAGGCAGGAGACAACGGTGGCGTAGGCGGAGGAGAAGATCATCGCGGACCGCCGGTCATGCAATCGGGCCAGCCTCTCTTCGAGATCAAGGTGGGCCTGATAGGTGCCAGAGATGAAACGCACCGCGCCGGGCCCGGCTCCGAACTCACGGGTGGCAGACTCATCCGCCGCGATCACCGCGGGATGACGTGACAGACCCAGATAGCTGTTCGAGTTCATCCGCAGGTATGGCCGCTCTAACCCGGCGAGCCGGAATCGGGGCCCAAGCTCACCCCGAGCCGGGTCCACGCCGATGATGACCGGCTCCGATCCCTTTCCGGTCCCGGCTTCCTTCATGGCGGCGACTTCGGCGGCGAACACGGAATCAAGGCGATCGATCGGCATGAGACCCGGGTTTAGCACACCTATAGAGTGCGGATATGACTCGTCTTGGATTCATCGGGTTGGGGATCATGGGCCACGGGATGGCGGTCAACTTGCTGGCCGCCGGAAATGAGCTGACGGTGTGGAACCGGACCGCGGAGAAGGCGGTCGACCTGGTCTGCGACACAGCCACCAATCCGCACGACCTGGGAGCGGCCAGTGACATCGTCTTCGTCTGCGTGTCCGACACTCCCGACGTGGAGGAAGTGGTGTTCGGCGACCTGGGAGTCATTCACGGGATGACGGAAGGGGACGTCCTGGTGGACCACTCGACGATCTCGCCCGGAGCGACCAGAGACTTCGCGGTGAGAGCGGAGGAGCTCGGCGTTGCCTGGCTCGATGCCCCGGTGTCAGGTGGGTCCGAGGGCGCAGAGAAGGGAACCTTGGCCGCCATGGTTGGTGGGTCGGCGACAACCCTGGAACGGGTTCGCCCTTTCATGGAGGCCTACTCCAGTTCGATCGTCCATGTGGGAGAGGCGCCGGGCTCAGGGCAGATGGCGAAAGCGGTCAACCAGGTGCTCGTGGTGCTGAACCAACTGGCTGCCTCAGAGGGGTTGTTGTTGGCGCAGGGTGCGGGTCTCGACTTGAGAAAGACCCTGGCTGCCGTCGAAGGCGGGGCGGCAGGGTCATGGATGCTGTCGAACCGGGGACCGCAGATGATCGAGAGGGATTGGAGACCCGGTTTCACCATCGACCTACAGCAGAAGGACCTTCGGCTGGTACTCGAGGCGGCCGACGAGCTTGGCGTTCCTGTGCCCGGGGTCTCTCTCGTCTTCCAGTTGTACCGGGCTCTCCAGGCGCAGGGTCTCGGCTCGGAAGGAAACCACGCTCTGGTCAAGGCACTAGAGCAGCTGGCCGGTATCGAGCTGAAGGGCTGACGGGTTTGCGCCTCCCGTAATCGCCCCTTTCGGGGGACTCCTCCCAACCTTGGGGGAGGTGGCCGGAAAGGCCGGAGGGGCATCCCCGATTGGCGGGTGAAGTCAGCCGAGCAGGTCCTCTTTGACTCTCGCTACATGACCGGTGGCCTTGATGTTGCGGTAAGCCTTCTCCAGGGTGCCGTCGGGCCCGATTACGAACGTGGAGCGGATCAGCCCGTCCATCAGCTTGCCGTAGAGCTTCTTGGGCCCCCAGGCACCGAGTGATGTGGCAAGGGCCTTGTCCTCGTCGGAGAGCAGGTCGAAGTTGAGACCCTCCTTCTCCTTGAATTTGGCGTTCTGGGCCGGGGGGTCGGGGCTGACCCCGACGATCTCATAGCCGGCGGCTGTGAACTCGGCGTAGCTGTCCCTGAAGTCACATGACTCCAAGGTGCACCCGGGGGTCATTGCCGCCGGGTAGAAGAACATGACGACCCTGCGGCCGGCAAAATCACTGGAGGAGACGAGGTCTCCATCCTGGTTGGGGAGGTTGAATTCAACGGTCTCGGACATGCTCCGAGGGTAGTTGACAATTCTGCAACGGCGTGCTCCGGCCACGGACGTTGGTGATGTTCAGGGCGAGCCAGGGGCGGCGCCTGGCAAGGACGCAGGACGAAGGCGCACTGGCCCGTTCGTCGAGGACGAGGACGCAGCCAGCGGCGTCAGCTGGCCGTCCTGAACCCGGCGAACTTCAGTGGTCGGGCACTCCTGGCCACTAATCGCCTTCGGCGACGGCCTTGGCCTCGGGCGACTTGAGGAACGTCATGCCACCAGCGAAGAAGCTGAGGGCGGCCGGCAGCCAGTATGAGACGATCCGGTAGATGATCACCGGCGCCAGGGTCTGCCGGGAAGGAAACCCATACGCCGAGAGGATGAATACGAGACCGGCCTCGGTGACGCCGAGGCCACCGGGCGTCCCGGGAAGTCCACCCGCCAGCTGGGCTACCCCGAACGCCGCCATTACCTGAAAGACGTTGACCTCCAAGCCGAACGCTCTCAACACGAGGCCCAACGCCGCCGCCTCCAGGATCAATCGGCTCCAGATGTAGGTCTGTGACTCCGGCCCGGGGAGATGATCGATGACCGTGGCGTCGAGGCGTTTGCGAATGAACTTGGGAAGATACCTCGAGAGGGATCCCAGCTTGCCGGAGCCGAACATCAGGATCAACCCCGCGAAGAGCACGAAAGGGGCAAGAACCGCGAGACTGACCGAGAAGATCTGAGCAGACTCCCGGGGACGGGCCAGGAGCAGACCCACCCCAGACATCATCAGCAGGCCTGCATAGTTGAGAAGCACGGTGCGCACTGCGGCCCCTGTCGTCCCCGGCTCCTCATCTCGTACCGTCCATCCCATGGCAACGGGGGTGATCGCCCCACCTGCCGGAATGAGACGGGCCACCCCGGCTCCGACCAGGGCCGCCTTGAACGCCGAGAACGCCTTGAGTCTTCCACCCGCCACCTCGACAGACTCCTTGTAGAGGAGGCCAAAGAACCATTTCGCCGCGATCTGCGCCGCGGCCGCCAACGCGACAAGTCCCCATGCCGTGGACGTCATTCGGGGCAGCTCGAAGTTGTTGAGTACGAAGCCTGCGATTCCTATGTAGAGAATCGCCGCAATGACGGCGATCCATGCGACCCGCCTCGGGCTCACGGGGTCAGCAGGTCGTCTGCCGTACGGGGGAAGTCATTGCCTCCGGGATCGGTGTCGAATACCGCCCTTCTCATCGCGGGCCGGAACCCAGGTTCGCTGTCGTGGTTCCCCTGCATGCGTCGAAGAACGAGCACCGCGGAAAGGGCCAGTAGCAAGAACGACTCGGTCGCCGGGCGGCCCATGGTCGCCGAGACGATGGGAAGCAAGCCCCAACCGAAGAACCCGCCAAATCCACCGCCGATCCTCCAACCTGCCACCGACCAGCCGGTCGTCCACACCAAGAGAACAGGATCCAGGGCGAAGAGCAGTCCCGCCGCGGTGGCCAGACCACGACCGGAGCGACCGCGCATGAAGATCGACCAGTTGTGCCCGATCACTGCCATCACGCCAACCAGGCCGGCGGAACCCCGGCCGAAACCCATATCCAAAGCAAGCATCACCGGGAACAGACCCTTCAGCCCGTCACACACCCCGGCTGCGAGTCCCCATTGCCAACCGACGGTCCTTGACAGGTTCCCGGCACCGACATTGCCGCTACCGACGTAGCGGAGGTCGACACCCCGAACGCGAGCGATCACCTGGGCAAACGGAATCGAACCCAGGAGATACGCCCCTACCAGCAGGACTGGCCAGTACAAGACCCACGTTGAATCTGGCATCTGCACCAGGAACGCTAGCTACTCCTGTCAGCTCGGGAAGCAGAAACCAAGGCGGTGGCGCGGTCGACTGGCAGCTCGAGACGGAACACGCTCTCCTCTTCCTGCCGGCGATAGGTCAACGAACCTCCCATCAGCACCGCCAGCTGTCGGGCCACTGCCAGACCGAGCCCGAGCGATCCGCTCACTCCGGTATGGGCCGTTGCGTACGGCTCGAAGATCCGCTCGACATCCCGAGAGTCGACACCGGGACCGTCGTCACGGACCTCGATCCAGGCCAGCTTCTCAGCCTGCCCACCGAGGACCCGACGTGTTTCGCCACCGTAACGGTCGACATTGGTCAAGAGATTCCTGAGGATCTGGCGGACCCTCATCGGATCTGCGTAAACACCGGGGAGATCGGCCGGGGCTTCGATCGACGTCATCTGAAGACCTTCGAGTGCCATCCGCAGCTCGGCTCCCAGTTCAACCGGTGACGGCTCCACCGAGACGGTTCCGATCTCGGCACGGGCTGCCACCAGAAGATCCTCGACGATATAGGCCATCTCCTCGGCCTGTCCCGAGACCATCTCGATCAGTTCTCTTCGTTCGGAGTCACCGATGTTCTCGCTGGCAATCTCGTAAGTGAGTCCGAGAACCGCGGTCAACGGCGTCCGCAACTCATGGCTGATGGAGGTGATGAACGCATCCTTGGCCTTGATGAGGTCGGCAAACGCCTCCTCGCGGGCGCGTATGTGGGAGATGTCGGCCAGCGCTACCAGGACCGTTTCAGGGTTGACCCCCAAGGTGTCGTCGACGCAGCTTGCCTTGAGCCAGATCGGTTGACCGCGAAAGGTATGAGTCGGAAACTCCTGCTCGAAGAAGCCGTGACCGTGATAGAGAGCGACAAGGGTGTCGACGTAGGACGCCTGGTCACCCCTGGTCACCCTGCCTCCTTCGCGATACCCCAGAACGTCCCCCGGACCACGGACTTCGAGCAGGTCCATCGCCGCTCTATTCGCCTTGCGGACCGTGGCCAAATCCACCGCACGTCGCACCACTTCGGGATAGGCCAACAGAAACTGCTTGATTCGGTCAGGCCGACCTGAGTACTCCGAGCGAACGTATGCGATCGCTGCCGCCCAGTTCTCCTCGAGGACTGCGGTAGGAGATCTGTCGAACAGAAGCCTGAGACGGCTGTTGACCGCGGTCGAAGCACTCCGAACCGCAACCAGGACCGCCGAAGCCATTGCGAACCCAACCGTCATGACAACACCGAGGGGGATCGCCCTGGCAGGAGCGATCCCCCACACCACCGGCGCGGCCAGCAAGATCAATGAGATGGCCGCACCAGCCGAAACCGGGTTGCCATTAACGAAGAGGATCCCGAGGCTGCAGATGACAACGAGGGCAACCGCAGCCGCAACAAGTGTGTTCTCATCCCCGGCAACGGCGTGTACGACGACGACCACAACCCCCGACCCGAACAGGGCGATGCCGCCATGCTCCTTGTTCAGCACGATCTGTGCAATCAGCAAAGCCGCTGTGAGCATCGGGCCTAGGGCTTGGATAGCCAGGGCTTCATCGCCGGTCGCATAACCGGCCAGTAGAAACAGTGCGCCGGCAACCAGGGAAGCAACAGCTCCCACCCTCACCACACGTCGGTGAAGACGATTCATGTCGGCTTGGTCGCCACGAACCGACTCGGCGAGGTTGGAGATCATTCACATGAATCGGCGGAATCACATGTCGCCGACACCGGCCCAGCGACCCATTCGCCCCCAAGGTATTGGAATGGACCGCCCCCCGGTCCGCAACCGGATTCGCTGGTTATCGTCGGGTGCGATCACACCGAGGGAGCCCATGGTCATGAAGATCACATACGCAACGATGTCGGCGGACAACGAGGAGCTGAACTCCTCGTACGAGACAGCGCTGGAGACGGTGAAACCACGTCTTGGCCACACCCACGGCGTGATCGTCAACGGCGAAGAGCGTAAGGACCGGGAGATCTTCGAGGAGGTCTCCCCCATCGACTCGAGCATCGTTGTCGGCAGGTATGCGCAGGCAACAACCACGGACGTAGACGACGCGGTGACCGCGGCAAAGTCCTTTGCCCCCGAGTGGGAGAGTTGGGGCTGGGAACGCCGACGTGACCTGATGCTGAAGGCCGCCGACCTGATGGATGCCGAGCTGTTCGAGTTGGGGGCCCTCCTTTCGTACGAGATCGGCAAGAACCGACTCGAGGCTCTAGGTGACGTGGCAGAGACGGTCGAGTTCCTCCGCTACTACGCCCGCCAGATGACCGAGCACAACGGGTTCATAACCCCCCTCAGCTCCCACGGGCCCGACGATGTCAACACCTCTGTGCTTCGACCGTTCGGGGTCTGGGCAGTGATCTCACCATTCAACTTCCCGATGGCCCTGGCCGGCGGGCCTTCGACCGGCGCTCTGATCACCGGCAACACCGTTGTCGTCAAACCATCCAACGAGGGCGCGCTGATGGCGCTCGAGTTCCACCGCATAATGATGGAGGCCGGGCTCCCCAAACAGGCTCTCCACGTAGTCACCGGGGGCGACGAGATCGGCGACCACCTGGCGCATCACGATCTCGTCGACGGGCTCACCTTCACCGGCTCATATCCGGTCGGCATGTACCTCTACCGGACGGTCAACGAGCAGCGCCCCAAGCCGGTGGCCTGTGAGATGGGTGGCAAGAACCCGGCGATCGTCACCGAGACCGCCGATCTCGATGTCGCCGCTCAGGGCATCGTGCGTGGGGCGTTCGGTCTCAGCGGGCAGAAGTGCAGCGCTACATCCCGGGTCTATGTCCACGAAGCGGTCTACGACCAGCTGGTGGAGAAGCTGGTCGAGGGGACCTCCAACCTGCGGGTGGGGAATCCGATGGAAAGAGACACCTTCATGGGGCCGGTCATCGACCGGGCAGCGGTGGAACGGTTCCAGAGGGCAGTCGACGAAACCAAGAACAGTGGCGGGACGGTCTACACCGGCGGGGCTGTCATAACAGAGGGTGCCTACGCCAAGGGAAACTACGTCGAACCCACGGTGGTCACCGCACCGCTCGACTCGTGGATATGGACCGAGGAGCTGTTCATGCCCCTCGTGGCGGTCACCAAGGTGAAGTCTCTCGACGAAGGCCTGGCGCTGTCCAACGACACCGAGTTCGGACTGCCCGCGGGTCTGTTCTCGGGTGACGAGACCGAGATCCAGACCTGGTTCGACGGGATCCAGGCCGGCGTCACCTACGTGAATCGCGCCGCCGGAGCCACCACCGGCGCCTGGCCCGACATCAACCCATTCGGTGGTTGGAAGG
>DATKEA010000103.1:0-4227 GCA_035544615.1 Acidimicrobiia bacterium
ATAGATGCGCTGTTTGTTCAGGAGCCTGATCGCACTGGTGTTGCTGCTTGTCACGGTGGCGTGTGATCCGATCACAGTCGAAACGACGACGACACTCGACGTGCTCCCGCCCCCCGACCTCCCCGGACCGTCGTCTTCGACCACTGCAGCAGCTTCGCCGCCGGTGACCAACGACCCGTCCCCGTACTCCTACAGCGGGCTCTTGCCCAACGGAGCGGACTATGAGGCCAGCCTCCCCGGTGCGCCGGAGCAGACCCCGCTCCTGATCGAAGGGGTCTTCTTCTTTCAGGGCGACGATGGACTGATCCCCGTCGGAGAGGTGCGGTACGCGACGGCGAGCGAACCGCCGTTGAGCGCTTTTGAATCGCGGGTGCTGCGGGTGGCTGCCGGGCCGTGGGTGGTCGATGTTGTGTTTCTCGATGAGGTGATCGAGCAGCTCGGGGCCAACGCCGAGGAAGTGATCACCCGGTCGATAGGTCTGGAGGACCGGGACGGCTGGCCGGTGTTGCAGCTGAGCTCGCCGTTTACCTGGGGAGCGTTCGGTGCAGTTGCCCCCTCGGTCCAGTACGAGAGCTTCGCCATCGCCGCGGGCTGCGACGCCCTCTCGGTGACGTGCGCCGAGACACGGTCGGTTCAGATCCGGGCGCTCACCGACATCGCCCCGGGCTATCCGGCTCTGACCTCCGAACAGCGAGAGCACGCCTGGGTCACCACGTCAAGCAAGCGCTATGTCCTCGACCCCAACTACCTGAACCCCGGGCCTTTGGACCCCCGTCTCTCCGCAGACCTGATCTGGACCAGAGAAGAGATGATCGTCTGGGGTGGAAAACAGGCCCGTGACGGTCTCACCACCCTCGTCGACGGCGCCGCGTTCAATCCGGATACGAATGAATGGAGGACGATCGCTCGGTTCCCGCTCGATGGACCGCAGGCAACCCGGGCGGTGTGGGCGGACGGCGAGATGATCGTGGTATCGCACAACGGTACCTTTGGTTACGACCCGAAAGCTGACTCATGGCGGACCATCGGCAACGGTGTGGTCCCGTCGGAGTGGCACGACCGGATGCTCTACTTCGAAGGGAAGGTCTACGTCTGGGCGCGGTCGTCGCTGATCAACGAGTTGACTCTTGAGACCGGTGAGTGGCGTCCACTTGATGGGCCTGCTACGCCTAGAGAGGCGAGCCAGTATTCCGGGGTGCTACGGTCGACAAACGACCGGGTGATCGCGGTGACCCTCGACGGCAGCGGATGCTCCGGAAAGCACTACTCACGATGGATGGGTGAGTCTTGGGCGCCGCTGCCAGACGTGACGCTCGCAACAGACGAGAATTCCGACTGCTCTACAGCCAACCAAACGGCGTCGGTGAGCAATGGCCTGGTGATCTGGGATGATGAGTCACATTCTTCGGCCATCTATTCGACCTTTCGCAACGAATGGCGGGAGCTTCCTCCTGTCCCGCTCGGGGGTGCGGAAGGAGCCTCGGGCCCGGTTGCCATGGGCGCCGACCACTTCCTCGTCCCCCGTTGGGGTGATGCGGCAATCTTCGACGCCACTACCGAAGAGTGGACCCGGGTGATGCTTCCCGGACAAGGGACGGATGCCGAGATGATCTGGACCGGCGAGGAGATCCTGGCCTGGGGGATCTGGGAAACCTTCGACGCCTGGAGGTGGACACCGCGCCAGATCGTCATCGGAGGGGACGACGCATCGTGAGAATGGGCATCCTCCTTGCGGCCGTGTTCCTGTCCGCATGTGAAACGTTCGCAGTCCCCTCGACGACCACAAGTGACGTTCTGCTCCCTCCAGATCTGCCCGGGTCGAACACTTCGCGCTCGTCTCCGACGAGCACCGCCGCTGTCAGCGCCACCGCGTCCGCATCGCTCCTGCAACGCGATTACACCGGTTCACTGCCGGATGGCACCGGGTATCTGGTTTCCTTGGTTGGGGGCGAGGATGAACACGTCACCGGAATCAGAGGAGGGTTCGTTCTCGACGTCGGGGAACGGACGATTCCAGTCGGGCAGATCGCCTTTCGGGCGGGAGGTGGTTTGGGAAGTGCGTACTCCGACGGGACATATCGATCGAATACCGGCGGATGGTCTGTTGCGATCCAGTTCAGCGACGCCGCGCTCAGGTTCCTTGGTGAAGCCGCCCCCGAGGTTGTTATGGGAAGCCTCTCCACTGTCTCCCGTCTCGGCATGCCTGTGCTGCTACTCGACGATCCCTTCAGCTGGGACCACGACGAGTTTCCTTTAGAAGTGGTCTATGAGACCTTTCTGGTCCGCAGGTCCTGCGGAGACCTGGCGTTGATCTGTAGCGGGAATGATGTGGTACAGATGATCCCGGCCCGCGCTCTCTACGAGGGTCACCCTGCCTTCTTGGCCACGGCGGCTTCGATCTCTTCGCTGGGCGGCCGAACGGCCACGGTCACCCTGGGCGAGAGTGCTACCCCCAGGTAAGGGTCTCGTCGAGCGTCGTCTTCAGGCCTGGGCGGCGATGTCCGACCGCATCTGCATCCCGGGCCAGCGGATGCTCTCGGCTGCCGCGTACGCGCGGTCACGGGCCGAGGCGAGGTCCGGGCCGACACCGACCACGCTGAGGACGCGACCGCCGTCGACCACCAGCTTCTTTCCGTCCCGGAAGGTGCCGGCGTGGAAGATGAGGACGTTGTCGGGCAAGTTTGTCATTCCCTTGATGGTCGCCCCCTTCTCCGGCGCTGTCGGGTATCCCTTGGCGGCCAGAACCACGTTCACCGTCGCTATATCCGACCACTCCGGTGTCGCGCCTTCGAGGACATCGATCAGGTCATTGCTCATCCGGGGGAGTACTGCCTGGGTCTCGGGGTCGCCAAGCCTCACGTTGAACTCGAGGACCCTGAGGCCGTCGGCTGTCAAGACCAAACCCGCGTAGAGGAATCCGGTGAACGGGTTGTCGTCCTCCTTCATCTGTGACAGCGTCGGATCGACGACTTCGGACATGGTCCGTTCCAGCAGATCGTCGGGTAGGTCGGGAACGGGTGAGTATGAGCCCATCCCTCCTGTGTTGGGACCTTCGTCACCGTCACGGAGACGCTTGTAATCCCGGGCCGGTTCGAGGGCGACTGCTCCTTTGTTGGTGCATACCGCGAAGACACTGATCTCGGGGCCGTCGAGGAACTCCTCGATCAGGACCGACGAGCCTGCCTCGCCGAAGTCACCCTCGAAGCAGCGGTCGATCCAGCCTCCTGCCTCCGTGAGCGAGTCCGTGACCAGCACACCCTTGCCGGCAGCGAGGCCATCGGCCTTGACGACGTAGGGAGGTTGCATCGTCTTCACGTAGGAGCGGGCGGCGGCTGGATCGTCGAAAGAGCCCGACGTTGCGGTGGCGACTCCGGCCCGGGCCATCACCGCTTTGGCGAACTGCTTGGACGACTCGAGGCGGGAGGCGGCGCGGGTCGGTCCGAAAACGGGGATCCCGAGGCGGGACACTGCATCGGTCACCCCGGCTGCGAGAGGGGCTTCGGGTCCCACCACCACCAGGTCGATCTTCTGGATCCGGGCCATGGCGGCGACTGCCCCGACATCGCTGGCGCCGATGCCCTCGACGATCGGGCCCAATTCGGCGAGCCCGGGATTTCCGGGGAGGGAGAAGAGTCCCTGGACCCTCGGCGACTGGGCGATCTTCCAGCCGAGGGCGTGCTCCCTGCCCCCGCTCCCGATCAGGAGGACTCTCATTTCAGGGTGATCAGCTGGCTGCGTTCGGGGCCGACGGAGACCCAACCCACCGGTACGTCGGCGATCTCCTCGATGTACCGGATGTAATCCTGCGCCGGCCCGGGCAAATCGGAGAACTCGCGGACACCGGTGATGTCTGTGTTCCACCCGGGGAGCTCCTCGTATTCGGGCTCGCAGTGATAGAGGACTGACTGCTGCATGGGGAACTCGTCGTAGCGGGTGCCGCCGGAGGAGTAGGCGTTGGCCACTTTGATGGTGTCGAAAGCGGAGAGAATGTCCAGCTTGGTGAGAAAGAGGCTGGTAAACGTGTTGACCCGGTGTGAGTAGCGCAACGCCACGAGGTCGAGCCAGCCGCACCGCCGGCGCCGCCCTGTCACGGTCCCATATTCGCCCCCTAGTTCGATCATGGTGTCACCGATCTCGTCGGTTAGCTCGGTAGGGAAGGGGCCGGTACCGACCCGGCTGATGTAGGCCTTCGCTACCCCGATGATCTCGTCGAGCGCCTTGGGCCCG
>DATKEA010000104.1:0-61112 GCA_035544615.1 Acidimicrobiia bacterium
CACTCAGATGGTGATGCCTGGGGATAACACTGAAATGTCGGTGGAGTTGATCAATCCGATCGCGATGGACGAAGGGCTCAGGTTTGCTATCCGTGAGGGTGGCCGGACCGTCGGCGCCGGACGAGTCATAAAGATCGTCAAATGAGCGACCAGCAGAAGATCCGGATCCGGCTCAAGGCATACGACCACAACGTGGTCGACGAGTCTTCCAAGAAGATCACCGAGACTGTGTTGCGGACCCAGGCCAAGATCAAGGGGCCGATCCCCTTGCCCACCGAGATCCATCGTTATTGCGTGATCCGTGGCCCACATGTCGACAAGGACTCCCGTGAGCACTTCGAGATGCGGATCCACAAGCGGCTGATCGACATCCTCGAGCCCACCCCCAAGACGGTGGACTCGCTGATGCGTCTCGAGCTCCCCGCCGGTGTAGAAGTGGAGATCAAGCTGTGAGCGTTCTCTCCCACATTGCGGCCGGTCTTCTCGCGGTGGGAAGCCGCGCGAAGAACGAAACGTCTTCGTATCAGGTCCCGGGCGCCAGCCTTGCTCTCGTTTCCTCCCCCAGGAGCGCAGCGACGTTGGGGGAGGTGGCCCGAAGGGCCGGAGGGGGTGCTTCTTGAACGCCATCCTGGGACAGAAGTTGGGCATGACCCAGGTCTTCGACGACGAGGCGCGGGCGATCCCGGTCACGGTGATCAAGGCCGGGCCCTGTCGTGTAGTCCAGATCAAGACCGAGGAGAGCGATGGCTACGACGCCATCCAGATCTCGTTTGGTGACGTGAAGGCGGCCCGGGTGAACAAACCCGAGGCCGGGCATTTCGCCAAGGCCGGGGTGGCCCCGTCGCGTCATCTGGCCGAGCTCCGGGTCGACGATCCCAGCGTGTACACCGTCGGTCAGGAGATCAGGATCGCCGATCTCTTCTCGGCGGGGACCAAGGCCGACGTCTCCGGAGTCTCCAAGGGCAAGGGTTTCGCCGGCGTGATGGAACGGCACAACTTCTCCGGTCAGGGTGCTTCCCACGGAACTCACAAGAAACACCGTGCCCCCGGTTCCATTGGCGCCTGTGCCACTCCGGCCCGGGTCTTCAAGGGGATGCGAATGGCCGGTCGCATGGGCGGCGAGCGGGTCACCACGCTGAACATCGAGATCGTCGGTGTCGACGGCGAGCGGGACATCCTCCTGCTGGGCGGGGCAGTGCCCGGCCCCAAAGGCGCGCTGGTTCTGGTCAGGGAGGCGGTGAAGGCGAGTGGCTGATGTGAAAGCCCCGCTGTTCGCCAACGACGGGACGTCGAAGGGTGAGCTCAAGCTCGACTCCGAGGTGTTCGGCATCGAGCCCAACCTGGCTGTGCTCCATCAAGTGGTCACGGCACAACTGGCCGCCAAGCGATCCGGGACGGCTTCGACCAAGACCCGCGCCGAAGTGCGTGGCGGTGGTCGCAAGCCGTGGAGGCAGAAGGGTCTCGGTCGTGCCCGTCAGGGGTCGATCAGGGCTCCGCATTGGGTCGGCGGCGGTGTGGCCCACGGGCCCAAGCCACGCGACTACACCCAGCGCACGCCGAAGAAGATGAAGCGTCTCGCTTTGCGCAGCGCCCTCTCGGCCCGGGCATCAGAGGATGCGGTGAAGGTCATCGAAGACCTCGATTGGGGGGCGCCGAAGACGAAGCAGGCGGTCAGCTTGCTCAAGGCCGTCGGCGCAGAGGGCAAGGCTCTCGTGGTTCTCAGTCAGATCGACGGGGTTGCCGGCCGTTCATTCCGGAACTTGCCCGAGGTCATCCTGTGCGAGCCGGGTCATCTGACGCCCTACGACGTGCTCTGGGCCGATCAGGTGGTATTCACCTCGCACACGGTGGGATCGGTTGGCCGTTCCAGCTCGTACGAGGTCAGTGAGACGGACTTCGTCAAGGAAGACGATGGGGGTGATTCCTGATGAAAGACCCGCACGACGTGATTCTTGCCCCGGTGGTCTCGGAGAAATCGTATGACCTCATCGAGCACAACAACACCTACACCTTCCTCGTCGACACCCGCACCAACAAGGGGGAGATCAGGGACGCGGTCGAATCCATCTTCGGGGCTCGGGTGGTCAGGGTGAACACCATGAACCGCAAGGGCAAAGTGAAGCGCCAGGGTTGGAAGAGCGGTCGGCGCAAGGACACCAAGAGGGCATTGGTGACGCTGGCCGAAGGCAACTCGATAGATCTGTTCGGAGTCTGAGATGGCAGTCAAGAAACGCAAGCCAACCTCCCCGGGCCGTCGGTTCCAAACCGTCTCGGACTTTGCCGAGATCACGACCGACAAGCCCGAGAAGTCGTTGATCTCCAAGAAGGGGAGCACCGGTGGCCGTAATGGATACGGCCGGGTGACATCGCGCCACCGCGGCGGTGGTCACAAGCAGCGCTATCGGGTGATCGACTTCCGTCGTGACAAGGACGGGGTGCCCGCCCGGGTCGCCAGCATCGAGTATGACCCCAACCGCAATGCCCGCATTGCCCTTCTCAACTATGCCGACGGCGAGAAGCGATACATCCTCGCTCCGGTCGGGGTTCGTGTCGACGATCGTCTCGAGTCGGGATCAGGGGCCGAGATCCGGCCCGGCAACGCCTTGCCGCTGCGCAATGTCCCTGCCGGCACCAACGTCCATGCCATCGAGATGAGACCGGGTGGTGGCGCCAAGCTGGCGCGCTCGGCCGGCACCTCGGTTCAGCTGATGTCCAAGGAGGGCGACCTGGCGCTGTTACGGCTCCCGTCCGGAGAGATGCGTCAGGTCCCGCTCGACTGCCGGGCCACGATTGGCCAGGTGGGCAACACCGAAGCCGAGCTGATCAAGCTGGGCAAGGCCGGTCGCAACCGGTGGAAAGGTGTCCGCCCTCAGACCCGCGGTGTCGCCATGAACCCGGTCGACCACCCGTTGGGCGGTGGTGAGGGCAAGTCATCGGGCGGTCGTCACCCGACCAGCCCCTGGGGCAAGTCGGAGGGCCGCACCCGGAGCAAGAAGAAGGCGTCCAGCCAGTACATCGTTCGTCGTCGTGCGAAGAAGGGCCGCAGGTAAATGAGTCGAAGTCTCAAAAAGGGCCCGTTCGTGGACGAGCACCTCGCCAACAAGGTCGACGAGCTCAACCGCTCGGGGAGCAAACGCGTGATCAGGACCTGGTCCCGCCGCTCCACGATCATCCCGGAGATGATCGGTCACACGATCGCGGTCCACGACGGTCGAAAGCACGTTCCGGTCTACATCTCCGAGTCGATGGTCGGGCACAAACTCGGCGAGTTCGCGCCGACCCGGACTTTCCGCGGGCATGCCGACAGGGCAGTGAGGAAGCGATGAAGGTCAGAGCCCAGGCAAAGTATGTGCGGCAGTCGCCGTACAAGGTGCGCAGGGTCCTCGACTTGGTGCGTGGCCTGCCGGTGCAGGAGGCAGAGGATGTTCTTCGGCTCACCTCGCGCGGGGCCACCGAGCCCGTAACCAAGGTTTTGAAATCAGCGGTGGCCAACGCCGAGCACAACCACGCTCTCGACGCCGACGATCTGGTTGTCGCCGAGGCCTACGCCGATGAGGGCCCGACCCTCAAGCGTTACCGGCCCCGTGCCCGGGGGCGGGCGACCCGTATCCGCAAACGGACCAGCCACATCACGATCGTGGTGTCGGACACGAATGAGGAGGTGAACTGATGGGTCAGAAAGTGCACCCCTACTCGTTCCGGCTTGGGATCACCACTGACTGGAAGTCGAAGTGGTTCTCAAACAAGGAGTATGTCAACTTCGTCAATGAGGACTGGCGAATCCGCGACTACCTGAAGGGTGAACTGATTCGGGGAGCCGTCTCCCGCATCGACATCGAGCGCACCCGTGATCGTCTGATCGTGGACATCCACACCGCTCGTCCCGGCGTGGTGATCGGGCGTAAGGGCTCTGAGGCCGAGCGCCTACGTGGCGCCCTGGAGACCATGGCTGACCGCCCGGTCAAGTTGAACATCAACGAGGTCAAAGATCCCGACCTCGACGCGGCTCTGCTGGCGCGGGGTGTAGCCGATCAGATCGAGAACCGGATCGCCTTCCGTCGAGCCATGAAGCGTGCCATAGCTTCCGCCCTCAAAGCCGGTGCCGAGGGTGTGCGCGTCGAGTGCAAGGGTCGGCTCGGTGGGGCTGACATGGGTCGGCGCGAGTGGTACCGCGAGGGGCGGGTGCCCCTTCACACCCTGAGAGCCGATATCGACTACGGCACGGCGACCGCTCATACCACTGTCGGAACCATAGGGGTCAAGGTTTGGGTCTATCGCGGTGA
Organism: Acidimicrobiia bacterium; assembly: GCA_035544615.1. Classification (GTDB taxonomy): domain Bacteria; phylum Actinomycetota; class Acidimicrobiia; order Spongiisociales; family ZC4RG35; genus JARDZU01. The sequence goes on from DATKEA010000104.1 coordinate 4,284, forward strand.
GGTCATGAGAACCGGCCAGGTCTCCGGCGACCGTATCGCCGCGGAGGCCGATCTGGCCACCGGTGGTCCCGCTCGTCGCACCCAGAAGAGCCTCAAGTCCCGCGCCGAGGAGGCTGCCGGCACCGAGCCGAAGCCGCGTCTCATCGAGGCAGGCGGGGGCAAGCGTCTCATCGAGGCCGGCGGCGGCAACAAGGAAGGTCGTCGCATCATCGAGTCCAGTGGCGGGCGCAGCCCGACCGCGGCCGAGGCCAAGGTTCAGTACGAATCGGCACGGGAGGACGTAGACCCGGAGGCGCCCGAGGTCGAGGTCGAGGTCGAAGCACCTGAGACCGAGGCCGCACCCCCCGCGGCAGACTCAACTGCTGACGACACGTCGGCCGCTGACCCTACGACCGACGAAACGTCGGCCGACCTTCCCGCCGCGTTGGGTGAGAACGGTGAGGAGGAGTAGGCGCGCATGTTGATGCCAAAGCGGACCAAGCACAGAAAGACCCATCGCGGGCGCCGATCGGGTGTGGCCAAGGGCGGGACTCAAGTGAGTTTCGGCGAGTACGGCCTGCAGGCGCTGGAGTCGGGCTGGATCACCGCCCGTCAGATCGAGTCGGCGCGTGTCGCCATCACCCGCGCCGTCAAGCGCGGAGGAAAGGTCTGGATAACCATCTTTCCCGACAAACCGGTTACCCAAAAGCCTGCCGAGACCCGGATGGGGTCGGGCAAAGGGAACCCCGAGTTCTGGGTTTCGGTGGTCAAGCCGGGACGCGTGATGTTCGAGCTCGCCGGTGTGCCCGAGGATCTGGCTCGGGAGGCCATGAGAAAGGCAGGCCACAAGCTGCCGATCAGAACCCGATTTGTCAGCCGGGAGGACGCATGACCGCGTCAGAGTTTCGCGAAATGACAGGTGAAGAGTTGCTCGAGGCGCTCCGCGAGGCGAAGGAGGAGCAGTTCAACCTCCGCTTCCAGCTGGCCACGAATCAGCTCGACAACCATGCCCGTGTCAAGGAGGTCAAGGTGGTCATCGCTCGCATTCTCACGGTGATCCGTGAGCGCGAGCTGGCCTCATCCGGGACCGGGGCCGAGGAGCGTGTCCGATGACCGAGAACAGTACGAGAGGGCGCCGCAAGGTCCGTGTCGGCGTGGTGATCTCAGACACCCGCGCCAAGACGGTGACCGTAGAGGTGCCCAACCAGATGAGCCATCCCCGCTACGACAAGGTGGTCCGGCGAAGCACCAAGTTCCATGCCCACGACGAAGCCAACGAAGCCAAGCTGGGCGACACGGTTCGCATCATGGAGACCCGCCCGCTGTCGAAGCAGAAGAGGTGGCGTGTGGTCGAGATTGTGGAGCGGGCCCGATGATCCAACAGGAGTCCCGCCTCAAAGTGGCCGACAACACCGGCGCCCGCGAGCTGCTGTGCATCCGTGTCCTGGGCGGCTCCTCACGTCGCTACGCCGGGGTGGGCGATGTGATCGTGGGCACCGTCAAGGATGCCAACCCGGGCGGCTCGGTCAAGAAGGGCGAGGTGGTCAAGGCCGTCGTGGTCCGGACCCGCAAAGAGTCACGACGCCCCGACGGCAGTTACATCCGTTTCGACGACAACGCCTGCGTGCTCATCGACAACAACTCCCAGCCGCGCGGCACCCGCATCTTCGGGCCGGTGGCCAGGGAGCTTCGCGACCGCAAATTCATGCGAATCGTCTCACTCGCCCCGGAGGTGTTGTGATGAACCAGTTCTCATGTCCCCCCGTTTACGGGGGGACCGATCGAGCGCAGCGAGATCGAGGGGGGTGCGAGCGTGAGCGAGCCCGTCTGAGACTTCGTGAGGTGGAGCCAACCCCCCCCGCCCGGACTTCGTCCGGACGGTCCCCCCACGAGTGGGGGGACAAATGAAACTCAAGTCAGGTGACAAGGTGATGGTCATTACCGGCAAGGATGCCGGTAAGGAGTCGCGCATCAACAAGGTCTTTCCGGACAAGGGAAAAGTCCTCATAGAAGGGGTGAACACCGCCAAGCGTCACAGAAGGCCCACCGGGCAGACCATGCAGGGCGGGATCATCGACAAGGACATGCCCATCGACGCTTCGAACGTCATGATCGTCTGCGAGAAGTGCGGTCCAACCCGGATCGGCCACCGCATCGACGACAAGGGCGCCAAGCACCGCATCTGTGTCAAGTGTGGAGGTGACCTATGAGCGTGCCACGTCTCAAGACCCGCTACTCCGAGGTGATCGCCGCTCAGCTCAAGGACCAACTCGAGCTGGACAATGTCATGGAGATTCCTCGTTTGGAGAAGATCGTCGTGAACATGGGCGTCGGCGATGCGGTCCAGGACAAGAAGGCCATCGAGTCGGCCATGGACGAGCTAACTCTGATCACCGGACAGAAACCGAAGCTGAACCGCTCCCGGAAGTCGATCGCGGGCTTCAAGTTGCGAGAAGGAATGCCGGTTGGGGCCTCGGTGACCCTCCGGGGCGCCCGTATGTGGGAGTTCTTCGATCGTCTTCTCGCCATTGCCATCCCCAGGGTGCGCGACTTTCGCGGTCTCAACCCGAAGTCGTTCGATGGGCGGGGCAACTACAGCTTCGGGGTGACCGAACAGTTGATCTTCCCCGAGATCGACTTCGACCAGGTGAGCTCGACCCGAGGCATGGACATCACAATTTGCACCACAGCCAACAACGACGAGCACGCCAGAGCGCTGCTGGTCGCCTTCGGCTTTCCGTTCCGCAAGGCATCGATCGGGTCTGAAGGAGGATTCTGAATGGCCAAGAAATCGCAGGTCGCCAAGGCCAACCGCAAACCGAAGTACAAGGTCCGTGGCTACAGCCGATGCCAGCGGTGCGGGCGGGCGCGGGCGTATCTCCGTGACTTCGGGATGTGTCGCATATGCGTGCGTGAGCTGGCCTCCCGCGGCGAGCTTCCCGGGGTCAGAAAGGCGTCCTGGTAATGACCACTGATCCAATCGCCGACATGCTGACCCGAATCCGCAACGCGATCGCGGTCGGGCACGAACGAGTGCTGATGCCCGCTTCCAAGATGAAGGTCGGGATCGCCCGCATCCTGGTCGACGAGGGTTTCATCGACCGCTTCGATGTCAAGGCCAACGGGACCATGAGCGAGTTGGAGCTGGTGCTCCGTTACGGCGCACGTCGTCAGCCCGCGATCGAAGGGATCAAGCGCATCTCCAAGCCGGGTCACCGGGTGTATCGCGGTGCCTCGGAGCTGCCGAGAGTCCAGGGTGGGCTGGGGATCGCAGTGGTCTCCACCAGTCAGGGGCTCCTGCCTGATCGAGAGGCACGCCGCCGCCGTTTGGGTGGCGAGGTCGTGTGCGAGGTCTGGTGAGATGAGTCGTATCGGGAAGATGCCGGTGACCGTGCCCTCGGGGGTGGATGTGAAAGTCGATGGTCTCCAGGTGACGGTCAAAGGTTCCAAAGGTCAGCTCTCGCGTGAGTTCACCGATCGGGTCAATTTCCAGATCGAGGACGGGGTGGTGACGGTCGCCCGCGAGGACGACACCCGCGAGTCGAGGGCCCTGCACGGTCTCAGCCGCGCCCTGCTGGCCAACATGGTCGAAGGGGTCACGGAGGGCTTCACCAAAGTCCTCGAGATCCAGGGCGTCGGTTACCGGGCCAGCCTGAAGGGACCCAACATCGAGCTCCTGGTCGGGTTCAGCCATCCCGTCGACGTGACCGCGCCGGAAGGGATCACCTTCGAGGTCCCGGAACCGACCCGGATCGTCGTGTCCGGCATCGACAAGGAGCAGGTGGGTCAGGTGGCGGCCAACATCCGAAGGGTCCGCCCTCCGGAGCCATACAAAGGCAAGGGAATCAGGTACTCAGGCGAGTATGTCCGCCGCAAGGCCGGCAAGGCAGGTAAGTGATGAAGAGTACTCGACAGGTAGCCCGGAGTCGCCGTCATACCCGGGTCCGCAAACGGGTCCATGGCACGGGGGAGCGCCCCCGCCTGGCGGTATTCAGAAGCAACAAGTACATCTACGCCCAGATCATCGACGACGTCGAGGGGCGCACCCTGGCTTCGGCATCCTCTCAGGAATCGGGCCTCCGCTCGGACAACCTGAACCTGGACGCCGCGGCCAAGGTCGGTGAGGCGGTCGCCACCCGGGCGAAGGACGCAGGGGTGACTTCGGTCGTATTCGACCGAGGCGGTTACAAATTCCATGGCAAGGTAAAGGCCCTTGCCGATGCAGCACGCGAAGCCGGATTGGAGTTCTAGATCTCATGGCCCAGGACCAACAAAGCCAATACGACGAGCGCGTCATTCAGATCAACCGTGTGGCCAAGGTGGTCAAGGGTGGCCGTCGTTTCAGTTTCACCGCCCTGGTGGTGGTTGGCGACGGCGCCGGCAAGGTCGGCATCGGGTACGGGAAGGCAAAGGAAGTGCCCGCCGCCATCCAGAAGGGGATGGAGACCGCGCGTCGCAACATGATCGAGATCCCGATGGCGGGCCAGACTGTGGTTCACCAGGCCATCGGTGAGCACGGCGCCTCGCGGGTACTCATCAAGCCGGCCGCTCCCGGCACCGGCGTCATCGCCGGTGGGGCGGTCCGCCAGATCCTGGAGGCCGGGGGTATCAAAGACGCCCTGGCCAAGTCGCTCGGGTCACCAACCCATCTGAATGTCGCCAAGGCCGCCATGAACGCCCTCATCGCCCAGCGTCGTCCCGACGATGTCGCCAAGCTGCGGGGCAAGAAGGCGGAGGACATCGTGCCTCCAGGCTTGCTGGCCGCCTATCGGGGGACCGAGTCGATCCGGGCCCACTCCAAGTGAGGTTGAGATGGCTGACAAGAAGGTGAAAGTCACATTGAAGAGGTCGGTAATCGGTGAGAAGCCGAAGACCAGGGCGACTGTCGAGTCCCTGGGGCTTCGCAAGCTCCATCAGTCCAAGGAGCACGTCGATTCGCCCAGTCTGCGTGGCATGCTGCACCGGGTGAGGCACCTGGTCGAAGTCGAGGAAGGGTGACCATGGCCGAAGAGAAGAAGACTCCCCCCTCCCCCGGTTCTGCCGGGGACTCCCCCCTACAGGGGGAGAAGCAACAGCTCAAACTGCATCATCTTCAGCCGGCCCCCGGTTCCAGGAAGAGCCGGATCAGGGTCGGCCGCGGTGAGGCCGGTCGTCGAGGAAAGACAGCCGGTCGAGGCACCAAAGGACTGAAGGCCCGCAACACCTTGCGCCCCGGGTTCGAAGGTGGGCAGACGCCGCTGTCGATGCGGATTCCCAAGCTCCCGGGTTTCAAGAACCCGAACAAGGAAGAGTTCGCCATCGTCAACCTCGCCGCGTTGGAGGGCTTCGACAAAGGTGCCGAGGTGACACCGGAGGAACTGCGGAACCGGGGTCTGATACGACACCGGGGCCGGGTGAAAGTGCTGGCTCAGGGCGACCTGGATCGGGCGCTCACGGTCAAGGCCCATGCCTTCAGCGCAGCGGCGCGCAAGAAGATCGAGGATGCCGGCGGGACGGTCGAAATAATCGAATGACGGAACCGTTCCTGGTGCGTGGTACGTCCATGTTTTGCGCAGAAGGTCCGATTTAGAACGGGAATCAGATGCTCTCCATATACCGCAACATGTTCAAGATCCCCGACCTCCGGGCGAAGATCCTCTTCACCCTGGCGATGTTCGGGGTCTACCGCCTGGGGGCCACGATTCCCGTGCCCGGGATCGATCTCGAGGCGGTCGAGCTCTTCCAGTCCCAGCAGCAGGCGGGTGGCATCTACGGTCTGCTCAACCTGTTCTCGGGAGGCGCCCTCGAGTCGTTCTCCGTGTTTGCCCTTGGCATCATCCCCTACATCACCGCCTCGATCATCATGCAGCTACTGACGGTGGTCATCCCCAAGTTGCAGGCGCTCCAGGACGAGGGCGAGTCGGGTCGGAAGGTGATCACCCAGTGGACCCGGTACCTCACCGTGATTCTGGCTCTGATCCAGTCGACCGGTTTCACCTATCTCTTCCACGTGGGCCGGTTCACCGGTGGCATCGACCTGATCCCCAACTACACCCCGGGCCGGGTGATCCTGGTCGTCCTCACCATGACCGCGGGCACCGCAATGGTGATGTGGCTAGGTGAGCTGATCACCCAGCGCGGTGTCGGCAACGGGATGTCGCTGATCATCTTCGTGTCCATCCTGAGCCAGTTTCCCTTCATCTTCAGCCAGATCTGGCAGCAGACGGTCAGGGCCAACCTGCCCGTCCGGTTCGTGGTGATCGTGGCCATCTTCATGGCGATGATCGTGGCCATCATCTATGTCGACCAGGCGCAGCGCCGGATCCCGATCCAGTTCGCCAAGCGGGTACGCGGGCGCCGGGTGATGGGCGGGCAATCCACCTATATCCCGCTCAAGGTGAACACCGCCGGCGTGATCCCGGTGATCTTCGCCACCTCCGTGCTCTTGATCCCTTCGCTGCTCATCACCGCCATCCCCTCGGACGCAGCTTGGGTGCAGGCCGTGTACCGCTGGATCGACGTGAACCTGGGCGGCACCGGCCTCATCAGCTGGTGGTATATCCTGATCCTGTTCTCGCTGATCATCTTCTTCACCTACTTCTACACCGCGATTCAGTTCGACCCCGAGAAGCAGGCCGAGATGATCCAGCGTCAGGGTGGCTTCGTGCCCGGGGTCAGGCCGGGACGCCAGACCGCCCGGCATCTCGGCTTCATCCTCAACCGGATCACCCTGCCCGGCTCGATATTCCTGGCCGTGATCGCGGTGCTACCGGCGATTGCCGGTGCGATCTGGAACATCCAGATCGCCTTCTCCGGGGTGTCGATACTGATCGTGGTTGGAGTGGCTTTGGAGACCATGAAGCAAATCGAGTCCCAGCTCACGATGAGGAACTACGAAGGGATCCTGACGTGAGCCCTGTCGCGTTGTGAGGCTGCTCTTCATAGGACCACCTGGTGCGGGAAAGGGGACTCAGGCCACCCGGGTGGCGGAGCGTCTCGGGATTCCCCACGTCTCCACCGGTGACATGTTCCGGCACCATGTCTCCGCCGGGACCGAGCTGGGACGGCAGGTGGATGTCATCATGAAAGCCGGGGGCTACGTCCCCGACGAGATAACCGTCGCCATGCTCGAAGAACGCATCGCCCGGAGGGACGCCGAGTCAGGCTTCATCCTCGACGGCTTTCCGCGAACCACTGGTCAGGTGGAGGCGCTCGACGGCCTGATCGGGACGAGTGGACTCGATTACGTGGTGGTTTTCGATGTCGACGAGGATGCACTCGTTGATCGGCTCCTCGCCCGAGGTCGCGCCGACGACACCGAGGAGACGGTTCGCAACCGATTCCGGATCTACCAGGACCAGACCGCACCCCTGCTCGACATCTATCGGAGCCGAGACCTCGTGGTGCATGTCGATGGCATGGGCTCGATGGACGAGATAACCGAGCGCATCCTCACCGTTCTCGAGGCTCGCAACGCCGAGCGTCAAGCGCAACAGGCATGATCACGATCAAGTCTCGCCGCGAGTTCCTCAAGATGCAGAAGGCCGGTGCTGCCGTCGCCGCCATTCATCAGGCGGTCCGGGAGGCGGCCGGGCCCGGTGTCTCCCTTCTCGATCTCGAGGCGATCTCGGCCCGAATCCTCGAGGAGCGTGGATGCACCTCGTCCTTCTTGGGCTATCACGGGAGCTATCCGGCCACTCTCTGCCTGTCGCCCAACGACGTCATCGTTCACGGGATCCCCTCGAGTCGTCGACTCGAGGAGGGTGACATCCTCTCGGTGGACTCGGGCGCCATCTACGAGGGATTCCATGGTGACGCAGCCTTCACCATGGCAATCGGCGACGTCTCGGAGGATGCCCGGAGACTCGTCGACGTGACCGAAGCGGCGTTGTGGGCCGGGATGGGGGAGGTGCGCAAGGGCAATCACCTCGGTGATATCGGGGCCATGATCCAGGAAATCGGCGAGGTCAACGGGTTGGGGGTCGTCGAGGAGTACGTGGGTCATGGAATCGGGCGCCAGATGCACGAAGAGCCCCAGGTTCCCAACTACGGGCAGCGGGGTCAGGGCCTGCGGCTCCGCACCGGCATGGCCCTTTGCATCGAACCCATGTTCAATCTTGGTTCCAGGCAAACGACCGTAGACCCCGATGGTTGGACGGTGAGGACCAAGGATGGCTCCTTGTCCGCCCATTGGGAGCACACGGTGTGTCTTACCCCGGACGGGCCTCAGGTTTTTACCGCCGGTGAGGACCCGGTTCCCGTTCAATTTGAGGAGAGTGCGGTCCGTGGTTAGCATTTGGGGGTCGTTCCGGTGCTTGCCGCGCCGGAAAACGCGGTTTTCAGACCAGGACGTCGTCGTCCCCGACCTCGAATCCCATTCCAGGGAAAGGGTTGACGTTGGCCTGGGAACACCCGCGCGCACCCAGGTGACGTCCACTGGATGGAACTGTCGGGCGCCCGCCCTGGGTTGCAGCGTGAAGTGATGAGTTTTGGAGCAACTGATGAAGGTAAGACCTTCCACCAAGAGAATGTGCGAGAAATGCCGGGTCATCAGACGTCGTGGCCGTGTCTGGGTGATCTGCAGCAATCCGCGACACAAGCAACGTCAAGGGTGATTTGATGGCACGTATCGCAGGAGTTGACCTGCCCAGGGACAAGAGGCTCGAGATCGGGCTGACCTACATATTCGGCATCGGCCTGACTCGCGCCCAGAAGATCTGCGCCGACACCGGAGTCGATTCTGATACCCGGATCCGCCAGCTGACCGACGACGAGGTAACCCGGATCCGGCGTCACATCGAGGCCAACTTCGAGGTCGAGGGTGACCTGAGGCGGGAGATCCAGCAGAACATCAAGCGAAAGATCGAGATCGGCAGCTATCAGGGGATACGCCATCGTCGTGGTCTTCCGGTGCGGGGACAGCGGACCCACACCAATGCACGTACCCGCAAGGGCCGTCGCATGGCGATTGCCGGCAAGAAAAAAGTCACGAAGTAGGAGTCTGTAGACCGTGGCACAACAACCAGGAGCCAAGCGGGTACGCCGGCGTGAGCGAAAGAACATCGCCCATGGCCAGGCGCACATCAAGGCCAGCTTCAACAACACCATCATCTCCATCAGCGATCAGGCGGGCGCCACCGTGGCCTGGACCTCGGGTGGATCGGTCGGGTTCAAGGGGTCCCGGAAGTCGACTCCGTACGCCGCTCAGGTGGCGGCCGAGGAAGCGGCACGGCGCGCCGGTGAGCACGGCATTCGCAAGCTCGACGTCATCGTCAGCGGGACCGGCTCCGGCCGTGACACCGCGGTGAGAACCCTGCAGAACATGGGTATGGAAGTGACCTGGATCCGCGACGTGACCCCGATTCCCCACAACGGTTGCCGTCCCAAGAAGCGACGGAGAAACTGAATGGCGCCAAAAGAGACAGCCGCCCGCCCCGATTACGAGGTCGGGCACTGATGGCCCGCTACACCGGTCCTCGTCACAAGGCATGCCGCCGCGCCCGCACCCAGTTGTGCCAGTCGAAGCGATGCCCCGTTGAGCGTCGTCCCTATCCCCCCGGCCAACACGGGCGGGGACGGATTCGGGAGAGCGACTACCTGGTCCAGCTCCGCGAAAAGCAGAAGCTTCGCACCATGTACGGCGTGCTGGAACGACAGTTCCGTCGCTACTACCAGGAAGCCGCTCGTCGCGAGGGCATCACGGGTGAAGTGCTAGTCCAACTTCTGGAGCTGAGACTCGACAACGTCGTTTGGCGCTCTGGTCTCACCGCTACCCGTCCCCAGGCCCGCCAGCTCGTGAACCACGGGCACTTCCAGGTGAACGGGAAGAAGGTGGACATCCCGTCCTATCAAGTCCGTCCCGGCGATGTCGTCACCATCAAAGACAAGAGCAAGGACGCAATCGTTATCCAGCACGCCGTTGATACGCAAGGACGCGAGGCTCCGGCCTGGCTCCGTGTCGACCTCGGTGAGCGGAAAGTGGAAGTGATCGATCGCCCGCGCCGGGATCAGATCGATACAGCCATCAACGAGCAGTTGATTGTCGAGCTCTACTCGAAGTGAGGTAATGCCGTGTTGATCGTTCAGCGCCCCCAGATCGAAGAGGAAGTGATCTCCGACGTCCGGTCGAGGATTGTGGTCGAGCCTCTCGAGCCTGGCTTCGGATACACCCTCGGCAACACTCTTCGCCGGACACTGCTCTCCCGGATTCCCGGCGCGGCGGTGACCACTATTCAGATCGAAGGGGTAGAGCACGAGTTCTCCACCGTGCCCGGCGTGGTGGAGGATGTCGTGGACATCATTCTCAACATCAAGCGGATCGTGGTGCGGATGGAGGACAACGACACCCAGACGCTCTATCTCTCGGCCAAGGGCGCCGGCACCGTGACGGCGGGAGACCTCAAGCTCCCGGCGGGAGTCGAGATCGTCAATCCCGATCTCCACATCGCCACTCTGAGTGCCAGCGGCCGGCTGGAGATGGAGATGACAGTGGCCCCCGGTGTCGGGTACCGCAGCGCCGATGGCAACAAGGGAGCGAGCTCTGTCATCGGGGTGATCCCGGTCGATTCGATTTTCTCTCCGGTGCGCAGGGTCTCCTACAAGGTGGAGAACACTCAGGTTGGCCAGATGACCAACTTCGACCGTCTCGTCCTCGACGTCGAGACCAACGGGGCCGTCGACCCAGGTGAAGCCGTGTCGTCAGCCGGAAAGACGTTACGCGAGCTGATGGGTCTCTTCGCCGACATCGGCGAGGGTGTCGGGCTCGAGCTGGGCGAGGTTCAGCCCGAGTTCTCGGGATCCCCCGACCTCGACCTCCCCATCGAGGCCTTGGACCTTTCGGAGCGGCCCCGCAACTGCCTGCGCCGGGCCCAGATCAAGACGGTTGGAGAGCTGGTGGAACGCACCTCGGACGACCTGCTCAACATCACCAACTTCGGCCAGAAGAGCCTCGAGGAAGTCACCGCCAAGCTCGACGAGCTCGGGCTCAGCCTGGCGGACGCCGGTAGCGGTTCCTGATGCCGCGCCCGAAGAAGGGCCCCAGGTTTGGTGGGTCTCCCTCGCACAACAAGAGGATCATGGCCAATCTCGCCACCGAGTTGTTCCTGCATGAGAAGGTGGTCACCACCCTGCCCCGTGCCCAGGCGGTCAGGCCCCTGGCCGAGAAACTCATCACCAAGGCGCGCAAGGGGGACCTGCACGCCAAGCGGATCGTGTTCAAGACCATCCCCAACCGGGAGGCGGTGGTGCGGCTCTTCGACGATGTCGCTCCCCGCTACCTGGATCGCCCGGGTGGCTACACCCGGATCACAAAGCTCGGCCCGCGCCGAGGTGACGGGGCCGAAGAAGCGATAATCGAATTGGTCTGAGGCGGGTCCGACCGGTTTGGTCAGGCCCAGAGTTGATTGGCGACGACACCGACCAGCAGGCCGGTGACAAATACGGTTCCGCTCCCGATCACCACTTGGATCGGTGTCACCTTGTGGCGCAGGACACGTCGAGCGATCACGTTGTCGAGCATGGTGATCCCACCGGTCAGCAGACCGATGACTCCCACGATGAGGAGGAGATTGGACACCAGCTCGCCAAAAACGATCGCGATCACGATCAACCCGAGGACGGCGACCACCCCACCTTTGGTGAAGACCCAGCTGGGGAGCAGCGTCGACTCGAAACGGTCGTTGGCCCACTCCAGGATTCGGTTGAGGCGGGAGTCACGGTCGGGCTTCGCCGGCTCTTCAGCCGCAGCGGTCGCGGTGGCCACCATGTGCTGGCCTCTCGGGGTCTTCGCCTTGGGGGCCGTGGCTGCGCGCGGTCGGCTCGACTTCTTGGGTCGCCGGTTGCCCTTCGCCTTGACGCTTGGGCCCGCAGCCGCTTCCTCGAAGGAGGCCCGGTCCTCGATGTCGAGCAACAGCTCCTCCCCTTCAGCCGCGATCCGGAATCCTTGGGCGATGCGGGAAATCTCGATGTGCTGGACGTCCCAGTTCCCGATGACATGCTCCCCGGACGCAACCTGCATCCGTCCTGCTTGAAACTGGACGGTCGCGGGCAGCGGCTGGCTGTCTCCGGGCAGTCTGAGCATTGCTTTGAACGTACCCATTGCCATGGTATCGGTCGGTTTAGACCGCGACTTGTGCAGAACTACCTCGATTCCGCGAAAGATTGGAAACCGGCGTTTCGGGTTAGCCTGAGCGAAGGTGAGCCAACCTTCATACCTCGATTTCACCAGCGACGAGTGGGCTGGCCTCAGGGCCAACACGCCGTTGACCCTGACCGAGGCGGACGTCGAGAAGATCAGGGGAATCAATGTCAACCTCGACGTCAACATGGTCGAGCACAGCTTCTTGCCCTTGTCCCGGCTGCTCAACCTCTATGTGCAGGGGAGCCATCAGCTTGCCATTGTGACCGACACATTCCTCGGCAGTCCGCCTCGGCCCAAACCGTTCGTCATCGGGGTGGCCGGCTCGGTGGCTGTCGGCAAATCGACCATCTCGCGTGTCCTCCAGGAGCTCCTGGCTCGCTGGCCACAGCATCCCCAGGTCGAGCTGGTGACCACGGACGGATTCCTCCTCCCAAACGCGGTGCTCGAAGAACGGGGTCTCATGGACCGGAAGGGCTTTCCCGAGAGCTACGACCGGCGCTCCTTGCTCGAGTTCGTAGCCCGTTCCAAAGCTGGTGAGGACCATCTGGTGGTCCCGGTCTACTCCCACATCGCCTACGACGTCCTGCCCGGCGAGACGCGGGTGATCAGTCGTCCTGACATTCTGATCCTGGAAGGGCTGAACGTGCTCCAGGCGGGCGAATCGGGTGCCTTCGTCTCCGATCACTTCGACTTCTCGATCTTCGTCGACGCCGATCCCGAGGCGGTGCGGGAGTGGTACATCCAGCGCTTCATCACCCTTCGCGACACCGCCTTCGCTCGACCCGATGCCTACTTCCACCGCTACGCGACCCTGTCCGACGAGGAGGCGGTGGCCGTGGCTACCGATATATGGACCGGGATCAACGAGGTGAACCTGTTCGAGAACATCCTTCCTACGCGGGAAAGGGCGAGCCTCATCCTGAAGAAGGCCCCGGATCACTCGATCGAGAGAGTCCGTCTTCGTCGGTGATCTGCGGCCAGGGCACTGACAGACCCAGTGGCCCGTCGCCGAAATGCTGGCGGTGTCTCTCCGGCCCTCGACGCCCCTGGCTGCGTCCAAAATGCTCGCCGCAGCTCCGGCTGCGACTGCGCTTTTCTCCTTGCCAGATAACGCCGATGACTCGGGGAGACCCTCGCCCTATTTCAACGACAGACCACTAGCCTCGCCCGACTGTGAGCAACATGTTCTCTCGTGCCGGGCGGGCTGCCCTCCTCGACCGCAAGCCGTTCACCGAAGCGTTCTTCGATGGAGACGCGGCGGCCGATGCGGCGATCCTGGTGTCGACCGTGGCCGGGACCACCTACGTCGGCCGGCTTCTCCTCAACGGGTTGGTGGGAGACTTTTCCTTTCCGACCCTGCTTCGGATCGTCATCGCCGGCGTGGTCTCATGGCTGATCCTGGGCTTCGCCACCTGGTTCGCCGCTACCCGGTTGTTCGGCGCCTCGTCGCGTCCTCAGACCATGATCGCCCTTCACGGACTGGCGGTCCTTCCCCTGCTACTCGAGCTGACGGGAACGATTGGCTCCAGCGTGGGTCTTGTCTGGTACCTGGTGATCCTGGCAGTCGCCACCCGGGAAGCCGCCGAGATAAAGATCCGTGATGCTGCGGTCTCGGTGCTGATCGGCTTTGCCATCGCAGTCATCTTCCGGGCCCTCCTCAGTGTGCCCTTCGCGGTCTTCGGCGCCCTCTTCTGATGCCAACGGTCCGTCTCGACCTGGCCTACGACGGCTCAGGTTTCAGGGGTTATGCGCGCCAGGAGGGGCAACGGACGATCCAGAGCGTGCTCGAGGATTCAATCGCACTGGCAATTGGCGCTCGAGTCGACACCTCGGTCGCCGGTCGAACCGACGCCGGGGTGCATGCGCGTGGCCAGGTGGTGTCGTTTGATCTGGATGATCGAGTCGATCTGGATCGACTGATGCGATCGCTGAACGGTCTGGTGGGGCCGGAGATCTCGGTCAGGTCGGTGAAAGAGGTCGCGGACGGATTCGATGCCCGCTTCTCGGCTTCCTGGCGACGATATCGATACGCAATCTCGACCGAGGTGGCTCCCGACCCGCTGACCCGTGGATTCATGTGGCACCTGGGCCCGCGGCTCGATGTCGATGCCATGGTGGCAACCGCGAGCGAATTCGTGGGCGAACACGACTTCAGCGCGTTCTGCCGATCGGTTGAGGGCAAGAGCAACACACGCCGGGTCGCCGAGGCGAGTTGGCAGGTCGGTGACGATCACATCTACTTTTGGATCACGGCCAACGCCTTCTGCCATCAGATGGTCCGATCGCTGGTCGGCCTCGCTTATGACGTCGGCCGCGGACACGCCTCTGCCGTCTCGGTGGCGGGCATCATCGCGTCCGGAGACCGGGGGCGAGTGGCAACGGTGGCCCCGCCCCACGGCTTGACGTTGTGGGAGGTCGGTTACTGAGGCTCAGGCTTCCGCCACGACCGCGGTCAGCAGAGAGACCTTTCCGTCCGAATGCCCCACCCATGGTCACGGGTAAAAGGGCAGTCCCTCGATGAGCCCTGGACAGGCTGAGCACCGGACAAACGCCCCCACCCGAGATGCTCCCAAGCAGGAAGGACGGGGGATGCCCAGCTCGCCGCGCATAGATGTCACAGGACCCGGAACGACTGGCGGCGTCTGGCGAACTTGTCGCCGATGGAAGCCAACCCGGTGGCCAATGCGTCGAGAGCCGAACTCGGTGTCTCTGCGCCAATCCCCGAACGACGCCGACGCCGACGAGTTGGCGAGGAGTCCGACCGGTCGCGGCGAGGACTCGATTGGGGAACGCTCAGTAGCGCTCTTACTGCGTTCATTGTGGAAACCTCCCGTTGCGCGGGCCTCGCGGCCCTGTCTGTCATCGAGATCATGCGCCAGCTTCAGGGCCTGGTGAATGGGGATCGTCCCCGTGGGGGAGAAACCCCATCGAAAGCCCCGCCGGCGACGGGTCAGCCGATGTATGACTCCAAGGCCCGGGCGATTCGTGCTGCGTGGTCCGAGTCTTTGGTCTCCACCGAGATCTCGATCTCCACCGTGCCGAAGGGCAGCCCGAAACCCTCCCGGCGATGCTGGACCTGGATGACGTTGCCGCCGGCACCGGCGATCGTTTGCAGCACCACGGCCAGGTTGCCCGGTTGGTCGGGAACCAGGACCGTATACCTGGCGAAGCGACCTGATGCCTCGAGACCGTGGCGCACCGCCTTGCCGAGCAACATCAGATCGATGTTGCCGCCGGAGAGCACGATGCAGATCGGATCCGGGGCATCGTCGGGGATCAACTTCTCGAGCAGCGCCGCGATGCCGACCGCGCCGGCCGCCTCGACCATCATCTTGGAGCGCTCGAGCACATAGGCCAGGGCGGCCGTGGTCTGAGCGTCGTTGACCACCAGGATGTCGTCCACGTGGGTCTCGACGATCTCCCAAACCAAGTCCGAAGGCACCGACACCGCGATACCGTCGGCGACTGTTGGTTGGCCGCGTGGAAAGTCTCGCACCACCTCACCCCGCCTCCGGCTCTCGGCATAGACCGCGGCCGGCTCGATCTCGACTCCGATCACCTTCACCGTAGGCATGACGGACTTGAGTGCGAGGGCGGTGCCGGCGAGCAGGCCGCCGCCACCGGTCGGGACGACAACCGTGCCCACGTCGGGCAGTTGCTCCATGATCTCGAGACCCAGAGTGCCCTGGCCGGCGATGACCATCGGGTCGTCGTACGGGTGGACAAAGCGGGCGTCATGGTCGCGGGAGTACTCCTGGGCCGCCTCGACCGCATCCGCCAGAGAGAGGCCGACCAGCCGGACGTCGGCCCCGTAGTCCTGGGTTGCAGTGATCTTGGGGATGGCTGCCGTCTCCGGCATGAACACGGTGCACGGCGAGCCGGTGAACTGGGCCGCCAGGGCAACACCTTGGGCGTGGTTGCCCGCCGATGCCGCCACCACCGGTCGGCCACCCAGTCGGGTCAACACGTTCAACGCGCCGCGTATCTTGAACGAGCCGGCTCGTTGCATGCACTCGGCCTTCAGATGCACGTCGCGACCGGTGAGCCGGCTGAACGATTGAGACCAGACGAGCGGCGTCTCGGTCACATGGCCCTCGAAGCGGGCTCGAGCGTCCTGGATGTCCTTGAGGGTGATCATCGCGATTGGCCTAGGAGTGGTTGTCGGCGTAGCATATGTCGGCTCCCCGATCGGGAGCCTTTTCCGCAGAGATTCCCCGGTATCTTCAACCTGGGCGAGGATTCATCCATGACCATCAACAAGACCTATTCGCCCAAGCCGGGCGACATCGAGCGCTCCTGGCTCGTAATCGATGCCACCGACCTGCCGTTGGGCCGTCTCGCCTCCGAAGTGGCGACCCTACTGCGCGGCAAGCACAAGCCGACCTTCGCCCCTCATTTGGACGGAGGCGATTTTGTGATCGTGGTCAATGCCGAGAAGGTGGCGGTGACTTCGGACAAGAGCCAAACCAAGATCTACTATCGCCATTCCGGCTACCCGGGCGGGATCAAAGCCGAGACGTTCGATCGTCTACGTGAACGCCGGCCCGAGGCGATCATCGAGCGAGCGGTGAAGGGGATGCTGCCCAAGAACAAGCTCGGTCGACAGATGGGCCGCAAACTCAAGGTATACGCGGGTCCTGACCATCCTCATACCGCCCAGAAGCCAAAGGCTCTGGAGCTCGACATCCGAAAGGTGGAACTCTGATGGCGAAGCCCCTCGTCCAGGCCACGGGCAGACGCAAGTCCTCCGTCGCCCGGGTTCGTCTCCACGACGGCTCGGGTCAGGTGACTCTCAACGGTCGGCCGCTCGAGAACTACTTCCCGACCATGGCGTCACGGATGAGAGTCATGGAGCCGCTCCAGATCACCGACACTCAGGGTCGCTACGACATCGACGCCACCCTCGAGGGCGGCGGGATGACCGGCCAGGCTGACGCACTGCGTCTGGGAATATCACGGGCTCTGATCGTGCTCGACGAGGAACTGCGGCCGATGCTGAAGAAGGCCGGGTTGCTCACCAGGGACTCTCGAAAAGTCGAGCGCAAGAAGTACGGGCTGCGCAAGGCCCGTCGCGCCCCCCAGTACACGAAACGCTGACATTGGCCGACATCCGTCGTCTCCTCGACGATGGGAAGCCCATCTTCGGCACCGATGGTGTTCGAGGGGTTGCCGGGTCGGATCTGACTCCGGAGCTGGCGTTGGCCATCGGCAGGGCCGCCGGCTCCTACCTCCGTGGAGGACCAGCGATCGTGGGTCGCGACACCCGCCGCTCCGGCGAGATGCTGTCGTCCGCCCTTCAAGCAGGCTTCCACGCGGTTGGCATCGACACTCTCGACATCGGCGTAATGCCGAGCGGGGGGATCAGCTATATGACGGCAACCACCGGTGCCACCATGGGTGCAATAGTGTCGGCCTCGCACAATCCGGCCGAGGACAACGGGATCAAGCTTCTCTCCTCGAGGGGAACCAAGCTGCCCGACGACGTGGAGCGGGAGCTCGAGGACCGACTCCGGGCTTCAGGCAGCAAGTCTTCGATCGGTTCTGATATCGGCACCCGATACTCCGAGGGCGATGCACTCGAACAGTACGTCGGGCATCTGGTCGAGATCTCCAGATACAACCTGAGCGGTTTGCGTATCGCTCTCGACTGCGCCAACGGTGCCGCGTACAAGGCCGCGCCGATGTTGTTCCAGCGTCTCAAGGCCGATCTGCAGGTAATGGCAGATTCGCCTGACGGAACCAACATCAACGCCGGATGCGGGGCGACTCATCCTGAAATGCTGGCGGAGGTGGCCGCAGGCCGGATCGGCCTCTCCTTCGACGGCGATGCCGATCGACTGATCGCCATCGACGAGGATGGGCGGGTGGCCAACGGTGACGTGATCATGGCCATCGTCGCCAGACACATGAAGACCCAGGGGACCTTGAAGAAGAATCTCGTCGTCGCCACGGTGATGTCCAACCTCGGGTTCCGCAAGTCGATGGCCGAAGCCGATATCGACGTCATCGAGACCAAGGTCGGCGACCGTTACGTGATGGAGGCGATGGTCGAGCACAAGGGGGTCCTGGGGGGCGAGCAGTCGGGGCACATCATCTTCCTCGACAAGGGCCAGACCGGTGACGGGCTCCTCACCGCGGTCCGTCTGCTCGACGTGGTGGCAGGCACCGGCAAGGAGCTGAGAGAGCTCCGAGCCGAGGCGATCACCGAATATCCCCAGATCCTGCAAAACGTGCCGGTGGCCCGAGGCGCCAACCTCGCTGACGCCGAGGATCTGTGGGACGAGGTTCGCGCCGTCGAGTCCGAGCTGGGGGACCAGGGTCGGGTGCTGGTTCGGGCCTCAGGCACCGAGCCCTTGATCCGGGTGATGGTGGAAGCCTCTTCCCAAGAGGCGGCGACGCGGTACGCTGACCGTCTGGCGAGCATCACCGAGAGCTCGCTGGGAAAGGGGAACCAGTAGAACCAGCAACATGCGTGCGCTGATCGAGATAGCGCCAGACCTCGCCGGAAGTCCCCCGATTTCACGGTGAGGTGACGAGGAGGAAGGTCATCGAAAATTCGGCGGATGCCTTCCCGGCCAGCTCAGGTCGAAGGGATGGGAGCAAAACCCGGGAGTGATCCCGGCAACAGAGAACCACCCCGATGAGTGCCGACTACCGGCTTCACGCACGCTTTCAACACACCACCCAGGTCGTAATTGGGTCTGTTCAGGGTCATGTGCGACCCGTGACCGTCTCAACTACGTCGGAGCGAAGGACGAGAGACATGTGCGGAATTGTCGGATACGTCGGTCCCAGACAGGTGATCGACGTCTTGATGCCGGGTTTGGCCCGGCTGGAGTACAGGGGATACGACTCGGCCGGGGTTGCCCTCAACCACGGCGGGAGCATGACCGTCTTGAAGCAGGCCGGTCGCATTGCCGACCTTCAGGCACTGATCGACCATGAGCATCCTGCACCGGCCCACACCGGGATCGGCCACACTCGTTGGGCGACTCACGGCGCTCCCAACACGGGCAACGCCCATCCCCACCAAGACTGTCGTAGCGACGTGGTGGTGGTGCACAACGGGATCATCGAGAACTGGGTGGACCTAAAGCAGAAGTTGGTCGACTCCGGCCACGAGTTCGAGAGCGACACCGACACCGAGGTGGTGGCCCACCTGCTCGAGGAAATGGCAGACCTGTCACTGGCCGATGCGGTTCGCAGCGTGATGAACCTGGCGGAGGGGGCGCTCGCCCTGGTCGTGATGCGGCGGTCCGAGCCCGATCTGTTGGTCGGCGCTCGTCGTGGCTCTCCGTTGGTCGTCGGCCGCGGCGAAGGCGAGAACTTTCTCGCTTCGGACATCCCTGCCTTCCTCGAGCATACGAGGCAGATGGTGGTCATCGATGACGACCGCATCGTCGAGATCATGTCCGATCAGGTCGCGATCACCGATCTCGAAGGTAACAACTTGCCGCTGGAGGAGCGACGGGTCGAATGGGACCTCGAGGCCGCGGAGAAAGGTGGCTTCGCTACGTTCATGCTGAAGGAGATCTTCGAGCAGCCGCGCGCCATCGCAGACAGCCTTGCCGGCCGGGTCGAAGAGACGGGGCGAGTGGTTCTCGATGAGCTCACGATCGAGCCGGAGGTGCTCCGGGGGATCGACAAGGTGTTTGTCGTCGCCTGCGGTACCTCATATCACGCGGCGATGATGGCCAAGTACGCCATCGAGCGGTGGGCCCGGCTGCCGGTAGAGATCGACATCGCCTCCGAGTTCAGGTACCGGGATCCGGTGCTCGACGACCGATCCTTGGTGATCGGGATCAGCCAGTCCGGCGAGACGATCGATACTCTGGCCGCAATTCGATATGCGCGGGCGCAGGGGTCGATCGTCATCGGGGTCTCCAATGTGGTCGAGTCGGCCCTCGCCAGGGAATCCGACGCGGTCCTCTACACCAGGGCCGGCCCGGAGATTGGCGTCGCGGCGACCAAGACATTCACGACCCAATTGGTGGCGATGCAGCTGCTTGGCCTCTATCTGGCGCAGGTGCGCGGGGCGTTGGATCCAGGTGCCATCGAGGTGCAGGTCAAGGAGCTGTTGAGGCTGCCTGACCAGGTGGAGTCGGTGCTCGCTCGCGCCGAAGAGGTCGAGCAGCTCTGCGTACAATGGTCGGACACCCGGGATTGGTTCTTCTTGGGCAGATCGGGCGACTTCCCGGTGGCCATGGAGGGCGCCCTCAAGCTCAAGGAAATCGCCTATGTGCGAGCCGAGGGCTATGCAGCCGGGGAGATGAAGCACGGGCCCATTGCCCTGATCGAGCCAGGCGTTGTCGTGGTCGGGGTGGCCACCGACAGTCATGTTCAAGCCAAGACTCTCTCCAACATGGAGGAGATGAAAGCGCGGGGAGGGACGATCTTGCTCATCGCCGAGGAGGGTGACGAGGTCGGTCACGTCGCCGACCACGTGGTTCGGGTCCCCGCCGGCCCCGACTTGTTGTGCACGGTGACCGCGGTGGTGCCTTTGCAGCTACTGGCCTACTACGTAGCGACCGCCAAGGGGATGGACGTGGACAAACCACGCAACCTGGCCAAGACGGTGACGGTGGAGTGACCCTTCGGTCACTCCACCGAATCCTGGGTACCTGATATCTGGTGCTTGAGCTCTGAAACCGGCGTCAGGAAGAACACCGGGTGGCGGGCCGCCTCCTCGCGCCACGCCTCGAGCGGTGCCTTGGGCTCGGTCTCGAAGTAGCGGCCGAGCAGGGAGCGGATGAGGGGATTCGCCGTGGACAGAGTCTCCCGCAACACCGGGGCCGCCTCGTCGGGGCTGAGCTGCCTCGCCGTGACCTGGAATCGTCGCAGTCTCCTGGTGATCAGGGCCCTCCCGGCAGCCTCCAGGTTCCTCACCCAGTCGACCCGGCCGTACACCGAGATCAGGTGCCAACCGTCCCCGCTGCGGTTGATCGCCACCGGGGTGGTGCGGGGGAGCCCGCTGCGGCGGCCGGTCACGGTGAGAAGCGCCTGGGGGCCCATGGGAAGGCCGAGCCGAAGCAAGAACGAGACCATCGGGTTGTAGAGCTTGGCATACTTCCTCATCGGCACCTCCTGGTATCCTGTGTTACGCATGTCGTACTATACGATACCCATACTATATGAATAGCGAAGGAGCTTCAACGGGAGCGTTGACCCGGGAGATCCAGGCCCTGTTGCGCGACCTGATCGCCCGTCTCCACCAGCTCAACGACGCGGTTGGATCCCGAATCGACCTCAAGGCAGGCGACATCGAGATTCTCGACCTGGTGGCGCGACACGGGCCCCTGTCGCCGAGCGAAGTCTCGGTCTCGACCGGGATCCACCCCGCCACCCTCACCGGGATCATCGACCGGCTGGAGCGTGCCGGTTGGGTGGCCCGGGTCCCCGACCCGGAAGATCGTCGTCGGGTCCGGCTCGAGGCCCGCAGAGAGAGGGGAGCGGAGATGGTCAAGCTCTATGCCCCGATGAACCGATCGCTCACCGAGATCTGCTCCGCCCTGAGCACCGATCAGCTCGAAGTGATCCGGGACTTCCTGAGCGATGCCGCCGCCGCCGGGGTCGACGCCGCCGTGGGTCTGCGGGAGACCTCGGGGCCATGAGGAAGGGCCCGGCCAAGGCCGGGCCCTTCCCCTGTACGGAGAACGGTGTCAGGCCTCGCGGGCAGCCTCGACGTCGAACTCGATCTTGAACTTCTCGGAGACGAGAACGCCGCCGCCTTCCAGTGGAGCGTTCCACACGAGTCCCCACTCCCGACGGTCGATCTCACCGGTAGCGCTGAATGCCGCTTTGGTGTCCCCGTAGGGATCGGTTGCCTCCCCTTCGAAGGTGAGATCGAATGTGGCCGGCTTGGTGACGCCGCGGATGGTGAGGTCACCGGTGAGCTTCCAGTCACCGCCGGCTGGGGCCAGCCGTGTGGACTTAAAGGTGACCAGCGGGTACTGCTCGGCGTCGAGAAAGTCGGCGGAGCGAAGATGATTGTCCCGGTCCGGGGTCCCGGTCGTCACCGAGGCCGCCTTGGCTTCGATCTCGACGGTCGACTCGAGTGGAGTCTCGGCGACGGTGATGGTGCCGGCGAGGTCCTCGAAGGTCCCCCGAACCCGGGCCAACATCAAATGGCGAGCGGTGATCCGAAGATCGCTGTGGGATTGGTCGATCTGCCAGACCCCTGGCGCGGGGACGGTCGCGTTCTCGATGGTTCGTATGTCTGACATGGTTCCTCCAAAGATAGAGATTGTTGAACTGTCAAGGACATCGTAGGCCAAGATGCTTGAAGCATCAAATAAACCCTCTCGCCACAGGGAGGCCGGCACCGGCACCGATAGTGGAACATCCCGGAACCTGGGTCTCGTCAGCGACGCCGGTAACCTGTCTCGGTGCGCATCCTCGGTCTGGGAGTGGATCTTGCTGATATCGCTCGGGTCGAGCGAGTCCTCGACCGATATCCCCGTTTCGCCGAACGCTGCTTCACCGACCACGAGCGTGCCTACGCGTTCAAGTTCGCCACGCCGGCGACCAGGCTGGCTGCCCGATTCGCGGGGAAAGAAGCCGTGATGAAGTCGATGGGGACCGGGTGGCGGCGGATAGGTTGGAAGGAGATCGAGATCACGGGAGGCGGGAAGCCCACTGTCAGGCTGAGTGGCAACGCCGAGCAAAGGGCACGGAAGCTCGGGATCACCGAAGTCCTGGTGACGATCACTCACACCGAAAGCACCGCATTGGTGATGGCGGTGGCTGTCGGTGATCACGATTGACCTTGTCACATCGCTAGGTCGCTGACCGATGACGGCAAACACATCTCGCAGTGGGGATAGCGAAGCTCCGCGGGTGTTGATCGTGGCCGCGACGGATCGTCGAAGAGGAGCGGAGGTGTTCACCGAGCGGCTTGGTCGAGGGCTCACCGGTCACGGTTGGGAGGTGCAGACCGTGAGCCTGACCAAATCGGGTGATGAGCGTCGTGTCGAAATCGAGGCGCTGACCGAGGTGAGCTCGGCGAGCCCCGGCAGGATGAATCGGCGCATATCGAGGGCTCTCCGGTCCCGGATCGAGGAGTTCCACCCGGACGTGGTCCTCGCCAATGGTGCATCCACCCTGCGCTACGGTGCCCTGGCAACTCTCACGTCGAAGGTGCCACTGGTCTACATCGCCATCGGTGAGCCCGACTACTGGATTCGCTCCCGTCTGTCCCTGGCGGCCAATCGATGGATGTTGGGGCGTGTGGCCAGAGTCCTGGCCGTCTGTGAGGCCACCAGCCGTCAATTGCTCGCCCTGGCCCCTTCACTCGCCGGCAGGATCCATGTCACCTATACCGGGGTGCCCGACTCGATGTTCGCAGTGAGACGCAGCAAGCCTGAGGGCCCGCTGCGGGTGGTGATGATCGGCAGTCTTTCCGATGAGAAGGATCCAGTCCTAGCCTTGCGGTCCGTCGCTCGGGTTCCGGGCGTGCTGCTGCGAATGGTCGGTGGAGGACCACTAATGAATCGTGTCAAGGAGGAGACCCTGGCTCTCGGCCTGGAGGGCAGGGTGGAACTGAGCGGACCAGTCGACGATGTGGTCCCACATCTGGAATGGGCCGACATCCTCTTACTCACCTCACGCACCGAAGGGCTGCCCGGAGCGGTCCTCGAAGCGGGAGCGGCCTCCGTGGCCGCGGTCGCGGTGGATGTAGGCGGGGTGAGGGAGGCAATCAGCGACTCGGTGAGCGGGATTGTCGTCGATCGAGAGGAGGCTGCCTTGGCTGCGGCGCTGGCACAGTTGGCGGCCGATCCCCAGATGACTGTTCGTATGGGAGGGGCCGCCCGTCTCCACATGAAGCAGCGATTCGCCATGGAGCCCATCATCTCGGGATATGCCGTCCGTCTCGCCGAGGTACTCGAGTGAAGATCGCCCACTTGACCACGATCGACATGAGTCTGCGCTATTTGTTATTGCCCCAGCTCGAGGCGGCAGGGGAGCTGGGTGAGGCAATCGGGATCAGCGCTGCCGGTGCTTTCGTTCCGGAGCTGGAGGAGAGAGGCATTCGCCATGTCGCCCTTGCCTCGTCGACACGAGGCATGAACCTGTTCGCCGATCTGAGGGCGGTCGGTCAACTGTGGAGGGTGCTACGTCGGGAGAAACCGGACATCCTTCATACCCACAACCCAAAGCCGGGTGTCTACGGCCGAATCGTGGGCAAGCTGGCTCGGGTGCCGATCGTGGTCAACACGGTGCACGGGCTGTACGCAACCCCGGACTCCTCGATACTGAAGCGTGGCATCGTCTACATGCTGGAGTGGATCGCATCCCGTTTCTCGGATGCCGAGCTGATCCAGAGCCCGGAGGACTTCTATTTCCTTCTCGAGCGGAGAATCGTGTCTCGATCCAAGCTTCGGCTTCTGGGCAACGGCGTCGACCTGGAGCGCTTTCGGCCGGATCCTGCGCGGAGAGACGAGGTCCGAAACGAACTAGGGCTCAAAGACGACCAGGTGGCCGTCGGTTTGGTGGCCCGTCTCGTAGAGGAGAAAGGGGTGCCCGAGCTGATCGAGGCCGCGGAGCGGCTCGGGGATCGGTACGTGGTCTTCGTGGTTGGGCCTCGGGATTCCGAAAAGTCGGACGCGGTCTCCGAGGAGCTTCTCTCCAAGGCCGAATCCAACGGTGTCCGCTTTCTGGGAATGCGACGCGACGTGGAGCGGATCTACCAGGCCATGGACGTCTTCGTGCTCCCCAGTCATCGGGAGGGTTTCCCCCGGGCAGCGATGGAAGCAGCCGCTTCGGGTCTCCCGGTGATCGCCACCAATATCCGGGGCTGTCGCCAGGTGGTCGAAGACGGGATCACCGGGTTTCTGTTCCCGGTGCGCGATGTCGACGCGTTGACCGAGGCGATCACCAGGATTGGGGACAACCCTGAGTTGAGGTCGAGCCAATCCCGTGCGTCGGTCGACCGGGCAAGGATCCACTTCGACGAGAATGAGATCGTCAATCGGGTGATGCGCTGCTATGCCGAGGTGGCAACTCGCAAGGGCATCTACCCCGAGCTGGTCGAACGTTGGGGTGGCGACTGACACCCAGGTTCAGCGCTTTTCCTCACCGGGCGGATCGGCGACAGAGATGGTTATCTGGACCCGATACCGTCGCCCCCCATGCTCGAAGTAGGCGGCCTCGGCGATATCGTTGGTGGTGAGCCCGCGAAGGGTCCTCAGGATCTCTCCGGCCGTCGTCTGCTTCTCGAGATCTAGGCGGCTCACCGAGACGGCAGCGAGATCGCGGCGGTTGTGGCTGGTCCCTTCATCTGGCGACTGGGTGGTGCGAGGCGGGTGGCCCGAGGCGAGGAGTGGCCATGCCGTGCGGAACAACTCGACTTCGAGCTCGACCAGTCGGCTGTACAAAGTGTGTGCCGTGTCCTCGGGGCGGATCTCGAGCTCGGCCTGGGCGACGATGTCCCCGGTGTCCACACCGCTGTCCATGAAGTGGAGGGTGGCCCCGATGGGGGTTCCGTCGAGGATCGCCCAGCTCGGGGTGTGCCAACCCCGATTGTGGGGCAGGAGGGCGGGGTGGAGGTTCAATGCCCCGATCCTCGGGATCTCGAGGACGGAGTCGGGGACGATGTGGGGAAAGTGGACCCCGAGGATGTAGTCGAGGTCGAGCGAGCGCAACAGCTCGATTCCCTTCTCCTCACGAAACTCCGAGCCCACCAGGACTCTTTCCGGCGGAAGGCCCGCCAGGTCCTGTAACACGACGTCGTTGGCAGAGGGGATCATCAGGGCGTGGGGGACGACCCCGACGTCGAGGAGATGCTCGAGACAGCTGACCGCGACAGTGCGGTTTCCGGCGAAAGCCAGTCTCGTCATGTCTGGTGGCCGGTGAAGTACTCGACGGTCGCTTGTCCCTCCTGGGAGACCCCGCTCCGCCGCAACGCGCTTGGGATCGTCTTGGCCAGGATCTTGATGTCGAGGAGGAAGGACCGGTTCTCGACATACCAGACATCCATCTCCAGCCGATCGGCCCACGGGGAATTGTTGCGACCGTTGATCTGGGCCCAGCCCGTAATCCCGGGCTTCACCTCGTGGCGTCGGGCTTGACGCTCCGAGTAGAGCGGCAGATAGTGCATGAGGAGTGGCCGGGGACCGACCAGGCTCATGTCCCCTTTCAGGACATTCCAGAGCTCAGGCAGCTCGTCGAGACTGGTGCTTCTCAGCCTGGCTCCGAAAGGAGTGAGCCGATCCCGATCAGCGGATCCGTCGGTGGGGTCCACCGGAGCATGCCTCATCGTGCGGAACTTGACCAGGGTGAATGGTTGGCCGCCAATTCCGGGGCGTTCCTGCCGGAACAGCACAGGTCGTCCTAACTTCCACCTCACCAAAGCCGCCGTCACGAGGAGAAGCGGGGAGAGGATCACCAGCGCCAGCGCCGAGACCACGACGTCCAGGGCGCGTTTCACCGATGGACAGCCATCCCGGTGAGATCGGGCTCTGACATCATCGTCTCGGCTTCCTTCCGCTGGCGGATCGCTTTTCGGCTCTCGTTCCACCCCAACCCGATCACCACGGCCAGGAAGAAGGCAAGGACCTGGCCCCGCTGACGGGCGATGATCCCCAAGTTGCGGACGACGCTGAACACGATGGCGAAGCCCAGCGTGTAGAGCGTGCAGAACACCAGGTAGGCGTTGGAGCGCCATCGACCTCCATTACGAATCATTGCCGGCAGCTTCCATACCGTGAGCAGCAGGATCAAGCTGGTCTCGGCGGCGGCGAGCAAATGCTGCACCTCTGTGGCCTCGAATACGAACGGCCGGAACAGCACCAGGGCCAGGGCTGCCGGCACGTCGAAAACGGAGCGGACCGGGTTGCCCGAGGCGACGGTTCCGTCCTCGGAGGTCCGTCTCGTGATCTCGTCGGTGAAGGGGACGATGTCACCTGTGGTCGCGAGATCGAGGCCGACGATGTCGGGAATCAAGCTGATGGCGAGGACCACTGCGGCCGCCGCCCCGGCGAAGGTGATGAGCTTGCGACCCTTGGCCAGGAAACCGGATCCGATCCGGAGCTTGGAGATGATGACAGTGCCAACCAAGGCGAGGGAAACCAGGGCCGCCACATGAATCCTGATCAGGCCCAGACCGCCGAGGGCAAGGCCGACCGGGAGCACCCATCGCAGCTCGAAGCCCTCGAGCAATCTCGAGATGGAATATGCCGCGATCCCGATGAAGAGGAGTACCAGCGCATCCTTGCCGATGGTCGACGGCCAGAAGGCATACGTGGGGAGGAACAGCACCAAGAAGGCATAGGCCTTCAGCTGATGCGGCTTGGCCCACCGTCGGAAAGCGGCATATAAGCCAAGCTGGCCGAGATACGAGATTATGGCGAACAGGGCGAATCCACCGAGAAGGGAGGGGGTGGCGATGGCGAACAGCCCTCCGGTGACCGCCTCCACCACCTGAGTCCCCAGCGAGCCGCTGCCACTCAGTGGCGGGACTTCCCCCCGCCGCCAGGTCTCGGCCATCCGGACCGCCTCGGAGTAATACCTGAGGGAGTCACCGGCCCCATAGAACTTCACCATGTAGTAGCGGGCGACCGTACCTGCAATCTTGGCGAAGAAGCCAAGAGTGACCCATTTGGCCAACCAGGCGGCGTCGACGTCGCGTCGCATCGTCCTGCCCAGCGCCGAGATCAACAACGCGGCGATGATGACCATGACCACGACCGCGGCACCCGAGGCGCCGAACGCGACGAGAAAGCCGATCCCGCCGCCGACCGCGGCGGCAAGCACCCAGAAGACCGATTCGTTCTTCACAACAACTCCAGATCGCTGGTCGCGATGTCCCAGCAGCCTAGGTCGAACACGTCGATGTCGACGTCGGTCAAGGGCAGGGCGACCAGCCGCAGGGCAGCGACGCCCGGCACCGGGATCATCCCTCCCCGTCGGGCTGCCGCGCGTTCGGGGGTTCCTTTGGAGAAGAAGCCCGCCATGTAGCGAGCACGGTGCGATCGGTGAGCCTGGCTCACGTTCGCCGATCCCGCCCCGCCGAGCAGATCGGATAGGACCAGTTCGAGTCGCGAACCTCTCACCCCCGCCCGGACCACCGCCGACCCGCTGTCGGAGCCGACGAGCCCGTATCTCGCCGTGGGATGTCCCCCGAAACGCCAGTCTTGGTACTGAGCGGTGCGGCGCGTCCTCAACCCGAGCGGCGCCCGATCGGGGACATCGATGCTGCGAAATGGTGAGGAGGTCGGCACGACTTGGGACAGTGATGGCGCGGAGCGGGGATCCGTCGGCAACGCCTTCCCGACACGGGGGCGGACCATCACCCCGATCGGGGCGACCTCCCGCCATCCCATCGAGAGGTAGCCCGCGCCCGACTTCGAGTTGGGTGTGTTGAACACCAGGTCGATTCCCTGGCTCCTGGCCAACTCGAGAGACTCCATGGTGAGTCGTCTGAAGATCCCCTGCCGTTCGAAATCGGGATGGGTGGCGGTGTCCACCGGGCGCACGCACCTGACGGTCGTCCCATCGGGTGTCGTCAGATGCCATTGCATGAGAGCCCTCACTCCGGCCACTCGATCACCTGAGGTCGCCAACAGCACTATCGAAGGCCCGAAGGGATTCGATTGGTGCTTCCACGACCAAAGCTGTGGGGTTCGCCTCAGCAGCGGTGTTTCGCCCAGGGTCGCCTTGAGCACGGCCAGAATGTCGTCGACATCCTCGGGCCTCGCCTCGCGGGTCGCGATCTCAGGCACCAAGGACCTCTTCGTAGACCTTCTCATACTCGGAGATCATCTGAGCGAGACCGTGGTTTCGCGACACGAGCTCCGCCCCCGCCGTCCCCCACTCGCGGGCAGCTGGTGACGAAAGTGCCTCGAGAGTCCCGGTGGCCAGCGCATCCGGGTCGCCGGGCGGCACCAACCGGCCGGTCACACCGTCGATGACCACGGTTGGGACGCCCCCGACCGCGGTGGCTACCACAGGTTTGCTCAAAGACAGTGCTTCGAGCACGGCCAGGGGCAGCCCTTCGAAGTCGGCGGGATTGACCACCACATCCG
This sequence comes from Acidimicrobiia bacterium, assembly GCA_035544615.1. Lineage (GTDB taxonomy): Bacteria > Actinomycetota > Acidimicrobiia > Spongiisociales > ZC4RG35 > JARDZU01. Next base: position 33,402 of record DATKEA010000104.1, read on the forward strand.
CCGCGGCCAGGAAAGCACGCGCCTCCTCCCGTCGTCCCAGGAAGCGGATATGGTCGGAGACCCCGGCCGCGGTCGCCGATTCACGCACCCGAGCCAGGTCACCTTGGTGCTTTTCGGCGCCGACCGACACCACCAGCACGGTGGGATCGGCTTCGACAATTCGCTTGGTGGCGGCAATGAGGTTCTCGTGCCCTTTGTGAGGGCGAATATTTCCCACGTGGACCACCAGCTTCTGGGTGGGCTGCAGTCCCAACTCCTGGCGGACGGCTGTGATCTCGTCCGGCGCCACGTCGAAGGTGATCCCGTTCGGTATCACTGTCGGGGCCGGCCCGGGGTAACCATGCAGACCGTCGGCAACAGCCTCGGACACCGCGATCACCGCGGCGTTGCGACCGTAGGTGAGCTTGTTCAACGTGCGGGTGGGCTGACGATACGAGCCGGCGATGTTGTGCTCGGTGTACACCACCGGGGCCCCGCCCGCGAGACGGGCGAGGATGCCAGCCGAGGGCAGGTGGGCGTGGATCACCGATGGCTGCCAAGCCCGAGCCAAGGCGCGGAGGTTGCGCAGTGCGGTGGGGCCCATGCCCCGCTTCGGGCCCACGCAGTCGACAACTATGCCGAGCTGGCGCAGTGGTTCGACGAGCTGATCCTTCCACGGCAGCACATAGGCCACCCGGTACTCGAATCGATGGCGATCCCAATGCTCGGCGCCATCGGAGATGAGACGCTCAGCGCCTCCGATGCCGAGACCTTTGATCAGGACCAGGACTCGAGCCCGATCGGCCCGATCAGGCCGATCTGACGACATCGGCGATCAACTCATCGAGGCCCTGAGCGAAGGGCATGGTTGCTTTCCAGCCCAGCAGCTCGTTGGCTCGGTCCGCGGACACCAGAGCAGGCGGCACGTCACCGGGTCTCGGCTCTCCGAACGTCAATTCCGTCGGGAACCGCTCCACGACTCTCTCGGCCAGCTCGCGCACGCTCACCGTGTCCGGCGCCACGATGTTGAGGGCGACACCGGAGATCTCGGATTGCGCCGCCTTCAGGAATGCCTCGGCAACGTCGGAGGCATGGGTGAACTGGCGCCCCTGGCTGCCGTCACCCTGGATGGTTATCGGCTCCCCCTTGCGGGCGCGGTCGATGAAGATCCGGAACACCGAGTTGGGCCTCAACCCGGATCCGTAGGCAGTACCTAGTCGGAGAGCGACCGCGGAGAGTGACCGCAGATCGGCCGCGCTGAGGAGGAGCGACTCGCCGGCCAGCTTGGTGATGCTGTATGGGTGGTCGGGCATCGTCGGGTGCTCCTCATCGAGCGGTTGATACCGGGGATGGCCGTAGACTTCCCACGTCGAGGCGTAGACGACCCGGGCCCCGTGTCGTACCGCCACCTCGGCCACGTTTGCCGTCCCCAACACGTTGACCTCGGCGGCCAGGCTCGGCTGATCGCCGGCCAGGTACACATCGCCGATCGCCCCGACATGTGCGACTACATCGTGCTTCTCGATGGCCTGCTCCACCGAATTGGCGTCGGTCAGGTCTCCCTGTGTGGAGCGAATCCCGTCCTCTTCGAACGAGGCTACGTCGAAGCCGGCGACCTCCCAACCCTCATCGCGAAATCGACGCGCTATGTGCCGCCCGAGAAAGCCGGCAGCTCCAGTTACAACAACCCTCATTGGAATCCCTCCTGGTACCCAACCCCCGAGCCCTTCCGCTATGGTATCGCCTTCGCGGAACGGGCTCCCTTATGGTGGTCATACTCCCACGACCACGAGGAGTGTTCAATTCCCACTTTCGGGAGTCGCGTATCTGTGATAGCTTTTGTCGTCTGGGAGGCCCTGCTCATCGTGAGCGGAGCCGTTGGAGGCAGAAAAGTGTTGGGTAACATGAGGGGCGGGGCCGCCGATCCGACGTGGCGTGAGTCGGCAGCCATATCAGCAGCAAGAGTTCGAGCGGATATCGCGTTCGCCGCGGTCGACGTGGCGATCATCGTCGCGGCATACACGTTTGGCCTAGCGGTGAGAATGCTCGATCCGGGCATCGACGCCGGTCGGGTGTATTGGACTGATCTGGCGACGGCGATGCCAGTGATCGTTCTCATACACATCATCGCCAACGTCCTGGCCGGAGCCTACGGCCACGTATGGGAACATGCCAGCGCAGACGAGGCGGTTCAGGTGGTGTTCGCCAACGTCGTCTCTGGCGTCGTGCTCGTCACTCTGTCGACTTTCGCCAGACCCGACGTCATCGTCCCCTTCTCGGTGATTGTGGTCGGCGTCGCCCTGTCCCTGGCAGGCATGGGCCTGGTTCGATTTCGGTCGCGTGTGTTCTCGTTCCGACGGGGAGACAGTGGGGCGCGCATGCTCATCGTGGGAACCAGTCGTGAGGCTGCGGTGTTCGCCCGTCAGGCACCGAGCCTTACCGGTGGCTGCCAGGTCGTCGGCTTCCTGAGCGACTCACCCGATTCCGAGGCCAAAGCCCGTCGGCTGGCAGGTCTTCCGATCCTCGGCGAAATGCACGAGATCGCGTCGGTCATCAGGGCTCACGACATCGATGAAGTGGTCGTAGTGGGGGCGGACGCTCCCCGGACACGAGAGGTCGTCGACCTCTGTCTCGACGTCGATGCCCGGCTTCGCATCCTCCCCGCGGCCGAGGACATCATGCTCGACCGGCTCAGTGCTCTCGACGTTCGAGAGATCCGGGTGGAAGACCTCCTCGTTCGACCCCAGATCGCTACCGATCTCGCCGAGGTCAAGGAGCTGTTGCGGGATCGACGGGTGCTGATCACCGGTGCCGGTGGATCGATTGGCTCTGAGATCGTGGCCCAGGTGCTCGGCTTCTCCCCGGCGCAGGTGTATGCCCTCGATCGCGACGAGACACTTCTCCACGATGCGCGGCTCAAGTGGGGTGGTGACGTCAAGACAGTTCTGTGTGACCTGCGTGAGCCGGTGAAGGTCTTGAGGACTTTCGAGGAGATCAAGCCGGAGATCATCTTCCATGCCGCAGCCCTGAAGCATGTCCCGGTTCTCGAGGCCTATCCGGAAGAAGCCGTCCTCACCAATGTCATCGGCACCCGCAATGTCATCGAGGCGGGCTCGCGGGTCGGGATGAGTCGATTTGTCCTCATCTCAACCGATAAGGCAGTGGATCCTTCCTCGGTGATGGGCGCGACCAAGCGGATTGCGGAGTTGATGGTGCAGCTGGGCGCGGACCGCAACGACGGTTGCGTCTACTCGGCCGTTCGCTTCGGCAATGTGCTGGGGAGCCGGGGCAGCGTGATTCCGACCTTTGTCGACCAGATCAAGGAGGGAGGCCCGGTCACGGTCACCGACGCGGAGATGACTCGCTACTTCATGACCACGGCCGAAGCTGTCGAGTTGGTGCTACAGGCATCGGCGCTCTCCGAGGGCTCGGAAGTGTTTGTGCTGGACATGGGAGAGCCGGTTCGCATTGTGGAGCTGGCACGACGTCTCATCCGGTTGGCCGGGCTCTCACCGGAGTCGGACATATCGATCGTCTACACCGGGATCCGACCTGGCGAGAAACTGAACGAGCGGTTGTCGATCAGCCCGCTGACCCCGACCAGGAACCCTCAGATCTCCGAAGCCAAGCTGGATTACCCGAACCCGGCCTTGCTCATGGAGACAGTCGACGACCTCGAGAGCGAGGCACGTGCCGTCGATCGTTTTCGGGTTCGTGAGCTGTTGAGCGACCTGATCGCCCACGACGTCTTGTGGGCCCACGGTCACACCGTCGAGACCGAAGGCGCTTGGTCCGATACGGAGGCGACATGGAGCTGACTCGCCTGAAGCGCGTTCTGCGTGACCGTTGGATCGTGATCTCCGTGATCGCCATGCTCGGCGCCCTCGGGGCCTGGGCATTCACCGGTCTCGCCAACCAGCAAAGAGAGCCGCGCTGGGAAGCGGTGACCGCTCTCGCCTTCCAACCATTGGAGGGACAGACCATCTCCGACCTGACCGACCTGGTCGAGTACAACTACGAGCTGGCCACGATCGCCGCGGCTGATCTCCTGGCCGAGGATCCCAACCAACGGGGCATTGCCCTCGATCTGGCCGGGGCCCGCATCCTGTTCAGCGCGATCGACTCCACCGAGGACGGGGCCAAGGCAAAGGTGGACGACTTGCTGCAAACCTTCTATACGGTGGATCCGACCCTGGGTGGCCAGGATGTGGAGTTCCAGCTGGAGGAAGTGCGCAAGCAGGCGATGGCAATCGATGACGAGCTCGTGGCTCTCAACGAAGAGATCAACCCGACCCCCGGACCCGAGGCGCAGCAGCAGATCGCGTCACTGGACAGCCGGATTCAAGGCATGCAGGGTGCGATTGTCGAGCTCACCGTGGCCAGTGCCACCGCAACGGACGCCGAGCGGGCCGGGATCCTCACCCAGCTGGCACGGGCCGAGTCCGGTCTTCAGGCTCTACTCATCGAGAGAGCGGAGTTCCCCCCGACGGAGCCCCAACCTCCGACGGCGCAACAGCAACTCGAACTGACGGCGTTGCAGAGTCGTCTCGCCGCGCTCCAGGCCAATTACCAGCGGCTCTATTTGAGGAACCTCGGGATCGACGAAGGCACTCAAGCAGAACGGACCGTCTTCAACGACCTCACCACCGGGCCGGGCAACGGTGTGGTCAACGCAGGGATCGGGCTCGTAGGCGGACTGATCGTCGCCCTGTTCGGTCTGATTTTCATCAACAACACCCGCAAGACGGTATGGCTGCCTGAGGACATCGGGGTCCCGTTGCTGGCCGATGTCCCGGGACGGCGCACGGTCAGCGGAGTCGGCCCGTCCTGGTACGACAACACCGGGGGAAGCCCGCGCAAGACCTCCATCCAGGCGCTGCGGTCGGGTGTCGAAGCCCGTCTCGCCGGGACTGGTGGCGCAGTTGCCTTCGCCGGCAACCGGGTCGGCTCGGCGGCAGTGCATGCCCTGGTCACCGATCTCGCGGTCTCGATGGCAAGTGCCGGTTCTTCGGTGCTCCTCGTCGACGCCGATCTGGAGAGCGACGCCGCTCTCGCCGAGTACCACGTCGGAGGGCCGTCTCTCTCCGCGATCCTCAAGCTCAGCCCCGACTCCTTGCTCCTGGAGCGCGAGGTGGGGGCGATCGTCGAGAGCGCCTATCTGATTCGCGCCAATCTGTCCGTCCTGCCCTCCGGGCCACCGCCGGCCACGCCGGCCGATGCCCTGGCCGGTCGTCAGTTCCGTGCCTTCGTCCAGGAAGCGTCGAAGCGGTTCGACTACGTCGTGGTGGCGGTCGGCGAGGGAAGCTCGACCGCGGCCCAGGTGGCAATGCAGCGGATCGGGCGATCCATCGTCGTCATCACGCCCGGGCGATCGACCGAGCCCCAGGTCAGCTCTCTGCTCTCGGACATATCGGCCCGACAGGTCACGACCCTGGGTGCGATATTCGTCCAGAGATCCGAAGGCCCGGTTCAGAGCCGGGACAAGACAGCCGAGGTCGACAGCTCCATCAGGCGACCGGTGGCACAGGACGGCGCCGATTCCTCGCCTCTGACCAGGTTGCGTCAGTACCCGATACCGGTGGAGAAGCACTCCGGGGTTCTCCCCTCGAGCTCACTTCGCTCACTCGCCGACCGGGTGACCCCACCGGCTCCAGAGCGCGACGCCGACCTGGTCAGTGGGGACGACGGCGGGGATGGCCTCGGTTCCGACCTTCTCGGGGCACTCAGCGAAGCGTCACCGGCGGAGGCCTATGAGGCGGTGGCAGATTACCTGGTGACCAGAGTCGAAGACATGATGGTGGCGGTGCCCGGCCAGGGTGATTTCTCCGAGGGGCTGACCGGCGATTTGCACGACTACGGCTTCCTTCCCCTACGGAGTGTCACCGACCACCGTTCTGTCGGCACCTGGCTGGCAGAAGAGCTCCATCGCGAGGCGCGTGGCGACACCTCCGATGAATTGGTGAGTCAAATGGAGCGTATCCTCGGCTTCGGGGCCGGGGTGGACTCGGTCGCCTTCGACGACTGGCTGGCCACCGAGTTCTTCTCCCGTCACCTACGTCGCACCAACGGTGACCCCTATGTCTGGCATCTGACCAGCGAAGCGGGGACGGCCCAGTTGCTGGCGCACTCCACCCGCTTCGATCGCACCAGCATCGAAAGCGTGATCTCCGACCTGGCGCGTCGGATGATCGATCGCCTGGAAAGGGACCTGAAGACCGCAAGTTCAGGTGGCTACAGCGCAAGGGCCCGGGCCATCGAAGACCAGCTCGCCGACGTGCGGAAGTTCGAGATCGACTGTGGTCGGCTGATCGGGATGCGCCAGGACGGCGCGGTCGACGACCGACGTGGACGGAAGGACCGCTCGAGTGGTTCGTGGAACCCGGACTGGAATCTCGGTTTCAGGGAGAACCTGGCTCCACTCCAGCGAGCGGGTCTGTTGCCATTCCCGGTGCTGAGTGAAGAGGAGATGGACACCTTCCTGGCAGCCGTCTGACGGATGTCCTTCGCTCGAACCGCTGCCAAGGTCGCATTTGCCTCCGCGGATGCCCTTTTCCCTCGACCCAAAGGTCCCCGGATCCTGATCTATCACCAGGTTGGGTCCGGGTTGGGCCGTCAGATGGAGGTCACCACCGAAGACTTCGTCCGCCAACTCGATTGGCTGTCGGAGCACCGCCAGATCGTGAGCTTCGATGAGGCAGTGGCCCGTTGGGACCAGCCCGACGCCGATCATCTGGTAGCCCTCACCTTCGATGATGGTTATGTCGACACCTATACGACTGCCTTCCCCTTGTTGAAGACTCGAGGCATCCCCTTCCTCCTCTACCTGGCCACGAACTCCATCGAGACGGGAGTTCCCCTCGGCCCAGCCGGTCAGGCCGACCCTCTGAGCTGGGGACAGATCTCCGAGATGATGAGCTCGGGTCTGGCTTCGGTCGGCGCCCACACCCATCGACACACCGATCTCCGCGGGCTCTCTGCGCCCGCGGTGGAAGAGGAGTTGGACATCAGCAACACACTGATCGAGGGACGGCTGGGCACGCCCCCGGCGCATTTTGCCTATCCCTGGGGATACTGGTCCCCGGAGGCGGCCGAAGTGGTGAACACCCGATACCAGACCGCCGCGGTGACGGGCTCACCCCGCCCATCCACCACCCTCCACAGACACCAGTTGCATCGGTATCCGGTCCAGCTGTCGGATGGCTTTCGATTCTTCCCATCACGGCTGCGTGGTGGGCTGAGGGCAGAGGAGCAGATGCGAAGGTGGTTGAGGGGCTATTCGGGGCCCTGACGATTCGCAAAGGCCGCCGACGATTGTTCGGCCAGCCATCCGACGATCAAGAAAGCAACGACGGAGACGAAGAGGACTGCCACCGAGGCGATCACAGCCGATTCCCACAGACCGATGACTCTCGATGCAATGAGGACGAACCCAGCGTGAATGCCCAAAACGAGGACTGGCCGCTTCTCGATGAGGTCGGTCGCGTTCGTTCGGGCAAACGGAATGATGGCCATCATTCCCAGCGAAGCCCAGCCGCCAACGATCGACGCGGGACGTGCGTCCCCGCCGACGGCCACGACCCATACCAGGATCCCGCCGAGTGCGAAGGCGCCGGCTGTGGAGAGACGGGCGCCAACCGGCGAGAGGGTTGCGACGGCGAGAGGAATTGCCACACCAAGGAGAACGCGGGCGTGCTCGGTCTCCGGGACGGTCACCCAAATGCCAAACGCTGTGATCGCCATCATCGGCCCGAGGAGGTTATGGGGCAGGGCCTTCGACCAGGCCGCCAGCGCTATCCCGGCGATGACAACTGCGATCGGAGTGACGAACGGCAGCCAATCGATGTCGAAGAGACCACCGCGCCACCCAATGACGAAGGCCCCGACCACCACAAGCAACCAACCAAAGGGCCTGGTCTCGCGGTCGGTGTCGGTGCGGACGAGCCAGCCACCCGCGCCAAGCGCGAAGAGACCGGAGCTGACCCCGACCCGTCGTCCGATGAAGGTGTTGATGATCACCAACGCGGCGAGGGCGAAGATCCCACCCCACCACTGAGTGCCGCTCTCGGCTCTCGATACCGCGAACAGGACGCCAAGACCCACCGCACCCGCCAGAAGCCCGGCGAGGAAATCGGTTCGTGTGATGAGATCGCCGAGCGTGGCGAGCGAGTCGAGCATCGGCACGACCTTAAAAAGATGTCCCGGCTTAGCGGGCGATTGTGCCCGGGCAAGATCCCTCCGACCGGTGCTCGATGAGGGTTCTCCACGTGATCGACAGCCTCTCGGGGTCGGGAGGCGCCGAGCAAGGGTTGGTGCGCGAGATCACCAGATTCAGTCGCGACATCGAGCAAGAGGTGGTCCTGCTTTACGACCGAACCGACCTGGCCCTCGAGTTGGGCGGGATCCCGGTGGAAGTTGTCGGCATGCGGGAGGGCTCAGGTTCGCGCGCCTGGCCCGGGGCATTGTCCCCGGTCCGTCGTCTTGCTCGTTCGTTCAAGCCTGATGTCATTCAAACCAGCCTGTTCCTGGGCAACATCGTGGGTCAACTGGTAGGGCGAAGCCTGAGGATCCCGGTCCTCTCCAACCTGGTGTTGTCCGGCGACCTCGACCTGCTTCGCGCCTTCCAACCCGGGGCTGATAGCCGCAAAGCGCAGACCTTGCGGTCGATCGCGGGCTGGGCCGCCCGCAGCCGCTGGGTCTGGTTCCGCGCCCTCACCGAGGAGGTGAAGCTGTCCAACGCAGCCCTTCTCGGGGTCGACCCCGCCCGGGTGACGGTGATCCCGCGTGGTGTGCCGATGCCCGACCTGGCCAAACCTGCCTCTCGTGAGGAGCTGGGTCTGCCCGCTGGCCCGCTGGTCGTCAATGTGGGGAGACTGGCCCCCCAGAAAGGCCAGGTGTATCTGGTGGAGGCATTCGCCGGGGTCAAGGAGACGGTGCCCGATGCCGGTCTGGTGATCGTTGGCAAAGAGGGGGCAGCGGAGAGCGAAGTGATGGAGGCGATCGAACGTCATGGCCTCACCGGCAGTGTCACCATCGTCGGCTATTCGACACGCGTGAGCCACTACCTGGCCCATGCCCACGTGTTCGCCTTTCCTTCAGTCATGGAGGGGCTGGGGACCTCGGTTCTCGAAGCCATGGCATGTGGCGTGCCGGTGGTGGCCTTCGACATCCCCCCGGTCCGGGAAGCCACCATGGACGGCGAGTACGGCAAGCTGGTGCCGGTTGGGGAAGTCGACTCGTTCGCTTCTTCTTTGCTCGAGCATCTGCATGGAGAGAAACAGGTGGATGTGCGCTCGGTGGAGTGGGTGAGGACCCACCACGACCTGGGCCGGATCGCATCGCTGGTGGAGGGTCTTCTCCGGAGCGCAACGAAAAGTGAGTTGGGGCAGGGTTAGCCTCCGGTCAACTATGACACGCGTCTATCTATCTCCTCCCGACGTCACCGCGGGCGACAAAGCTGCGATCGTCCGTGCCTTCGACGGCGGCTGGATCGCCCCGTTGGGCCCCGAGGTAGACGCCTTCGAGGTGGAGCTCGCCGCGGCGACAGACAGGGATCATTGTGCCGCCCTCTCCAGCGGCACCGCCGCCCTGCATCTCGCCCTCGAGATCCTGGGTGTCGGCCCCGGAGACCGGGTCCTCGTCTCCTCCCTCACCTTCGCCGCCACGGCCAATGCGATTCGATACACCGGGGCGGAGCCCGTCTTCATCGACAGCGACGAGGCGTCTTGGAACATGGACCCGGACCTTCTTGCCGAGGGTCTGGCTTCGGGCGGCCGGTTCGCCGCGTGCGTTGTGGTCGACATCTACGGACAGACCGCCGACTACGCCCGGATTGCCGCTACTTGTTCCCAAGCAGGCGTCCCTCTGATCGAGGATGCCGCCGAGGCCCTCGGGGCTACCTTTCGGGGGAAACGAGCCGGTGGGTTTGGCGAGATCGCCACCCTCTCTTTCAACGGCAACAAGATCCTCACCACCAGTGGCGGGGGAGCCCTGGTCACCGACAACGAGCGATGGGCACAACGTGCCCGCTGGCTGGCCACCCAGGCCAGGGAACCGGCACCGCACTACGAGCATCGTGAGATCGGGTACAACTATCGGTTGTCGAATCTGCTGGCGGCGCTAGGACGGTCCCAACTCGCCGATCTCGAGCGCCGGGTGGCGGTGCGGAGAGAGCACAACCGGTTCTACCGTGAGGCGCTGTCAGACCTCCCCGGCATCGACTTCATGCCGGAGGCGCCCGGAGCCCACTCCACCTTCTGGCTGACCTGCCTCACCATCGACCCCTCCGAGGCCGGTGTCGACAGGGAGCAGATCCGGCTCCATCTCGAAATGCTCGATATCGAGGCGAGACCGGTGTGGAAACCGATGCATCTCCAGCCGGTGTTCGCCGGATGCGAGGCTTTCGGAGGGTCGGTGTCACAACGACTCTTCGTCAACGGTCTCTGTCTACCCAGTGGATCGAATCTGGCCACTGACGACCGCGAGCGGGTCGTCTCCGCGATTCGGGACGTCTTCGACAAGAGCTGACTACTCGATCCGATTTGAGCGGCCTGCCGGCTTGTGACGTCGACCCGACAGGTACCCTCGGGCAGGTGAAGCCGGTCCTCACCGCCGATGAATACAGACGGGTCGACCAGGCCTACACAGGTGACCTGGATCGGGCCATGGACCGGGCTGGCTTCGGTGTCGCCCTGGCCGTCGCCGGGCGCGGGATCGGTTACGGATCGCGGGTGATCGTCCTGGCAGGTCCGGGCAACAATGGTGGGGACGGTTATGTGGCTGCCCGCTATCTGAGTCAGCGTGGTGTCCAGGTGGAGGTCCACGCTCTTGGGGCTCCGAGAACGCCAACGGCGATCAAGGCGGCTTCGTTGGCTGCCGCCCGTGGGGTGCCGGTGACCCGGCTCGGCTCGGTAGTCGAGGCAGAGCTCGTCGTCGATGCACTCTTCGGAGGCGGTGTTCGGGGGGGTCTGCCGAGCGAGATCGCGGCCTGGATTGATACTCGGTCACCGGTTGTGGCCGTCGACTATCCGACTGGTCTCGACCCGAACACCGGTGAGGTGGAAGAGGGAGCGTTCCATGCTGTGGAGACCGTCACGTTCCAGACGCTGAAGACCGGCCATGTGATCGGAGTCGGCCCCGACTACTGCGGTGAGGTGATCGTCGTCGACATCGGGATAGAGGGCGGCGAGCCGTCGATGTGGGTGGCAGAGATGACCGATGCCCCTCGTCCCCGACGATCGAGGACTGCACACAAGTGGTCGGCCGGGTCGGTCCTCGTGGTCGGAGGATCGACCGGGATGACCGGGGCCGCGGTTTTCGCGGGGCGGGCAGCTCTCGGCTTCGGCGCCGGATCGGTGGCGGTAGCCACATCCCGCCCGGACCTGGTGGCGGCCCTGGCTCCCGAGCTACTCACGTTTGGGCTCGACGAAGCTCAGGATCGTCTCGACCGCTTCGAGGTGGTGATCGCCGGGCCCGGGCTGAGTGAAGTCGACCTCGACAAAGCGATGTCGATCGTTGCCAAGGCCTCCAACGTCCTGCTCGACGCCGGAGCTCTGCTCCCTCGCGTCGTGGATGCCGCCGTGGAGGGGACGGCGAACATCGTGGTGACTCCACATGCCGGCGAGTTCGAGCGGATTGCCGGAGCCGAGGCCGGAGCTCTCGCCGCCGGTGCCTACTCGAAGAAGACCGGGGCAACGGTGCTACTCAAGGGCAACCCAACCCTGGTCAGCGACGGGAGCGCCCCCGTGCTGGTTCGAACCGGTGGCCCTGAGTTGGCCAGCATCGGCACCGGGGACGTGCTCTCCGGAGTGATCGGCGCACTCTGGGCGAGAGGGCTCGATCCCCACACCGCGGCCGTATCCGGGGCCTATTGGCACGGCGTCGCCGGGGCCGACCTTGCCCGTTCGAGGACGGTCACGGCCGATCGACTGGCGTCCTACGTGGCGCGTTACGCCGGATGAGACCGACTTACGCCGAGATCGACCTCGCCGCGATCCGCCACAACGTGTCCGGTTTCGTGGAGCTGTTGGCCCCATCGGAGGTCTGCGCCGTGGTCAAAGCCGATGCATACGGTCACGGCGATGTGCCAGTAGCCGAGGCGGCTCTCGATGCGGGGGCTCCCTGGCTAGCGGTTGCGCTAGTGGAGGAGGGAATACGGCTGCGCGAAGCCGGGATTGAGGCACCGGTGCTCGTGCTTTCCGAACCGGAGCCCCGGGCGGCGCCGGAAGTCGCGGCGTGGGGCCTGACTCCGACTGTCTATTCACCTGCGTTCGTCGAGGCACTTGCCGCCACGGGCGCCTCCCTGGCAGCCCACATCAAGGTGGACACCGGCATGCATCGGGTCGGATCCGCCCCCGAGCAAATCGCCGACCTCGTCTCTGCCGTCCGCGCCTCGAGCAACATCAAAGTGGCGGCACTCTGGACCCACCTCTCGGTTGCCGACGAGGATCCTGAGTTCACCCGAAAACAGATAGCGCTCTTCGACGAGGTCGTGTCCGGGTTCGATGTGCCTGCTACCCACATGGCAAACACCGCCGGCGCCGCCCTGTTTCCCGAGTCACGTCGGTCCATGTGCCGGATCGGGCTCGGCAGCTACGGACTGCACCCGTGCGCCGAGACCAGAGACGTGATCGATCTCCGGCCGGCGATGCGCATCGTGAGCCACGTGGCTCACACCCGCCGGCTCCGAGTCGGGACCCGACCGAGTTATGGGCGAATCAGGGCTTTGCCGGCCGATGCTTTGGTAGCAACGGTCCCCATCGGCTACGCCGACGGCTTTCCGAGAGGTCTCTCCCGGGGGGCTGAGGTCCTCATCGGTGGGCGGAGGCACTCCTTGGCCGGGTCGGTCACCATGGACCAGATCGTTGTCGACGTCGGCGATGCGGACGTCGGGATCGGCGATGAGGTGGTATTGCTGGGGCAGCAGGGTGATGGCGAGGTGACCGCCGACGAGTGGGCCGACCTTCTGCAGACCATCTCGTATGAGGTCGTGTGCGGCATCGGTCCCCGGGTCCCGAGGAGGTATTTGGAGTGAACGACACGATTACGGCGGTGCCCGGGGTGACTGTTGGGCACTGGTCCGACTACGACGCCGAGACCGGATGCACCGTCGTCGTTTTCCCCGAGCCCAATGTCGCCGCCGCCGAGGTGAGGGGAGCGGCGCCGGGGTCACGGGAGACGGCTCTGCTCGAGCACGGGATGCGGATCGAGCAGGTCCAAGCCATCCTGCTCACCGGGGGGAGCGCGTTTGGCCTGGCTGCCGCCGACGGAGTGGTCCGGGCCCTGGAAGCCGACGGGAGGGGTCACCCCACCGCGGTGGCCCGGGTCCCGATCGTGCCCGCCGCGGTGGTGTTCGACCTCAAGCCGGATGGTGGCGCGATCCGCCCCGGGCCCGACCAGGGCGAGGCCGCCTACCGCTCCGCCTCGACCGAAGCGGTGACCTCGGGTCGGATCGGTGCCGGCACCGGCACCACCGTGGCCAAGTGGCGCGGATTCGAGCACATGCAGCCTGGTGGCCTTGGGTCGGCGATCCGGCCCGCCGGGGAGGCGACGGTGGGGGCGTTGGTGGTGGTCAACGCGGTTGGCGACATATTCACCATCACCGGCGAGTCGCTGACCGGGGGCGATCACGAGCCGGGGCCACCGGCGCCTTTTCCCGAGCCGCTGGCCAATACGACGCTGGTCGTGCTCGCCACCGATGCAGCTCTGACCCGTTCTTTCCTGAGCCGGCTGGCGGTGCGCTCACAGGATGCTCTCGCCGCCTGCATCCGGCCCACCCACACCCGCTTCGACGGTGACATCGTCTTCGCCGTCGCCTGCGGCACGATCGAGGGCGACGTGGAGACGCTCGCCGAGGCCGCCTTCGCTGCTACCGCCGCGGCGGTGGAGCGGGCGGTTCGCGCCGCCGCAGGGTGACGTCGCGAACCCTGGTGGGCCTCGACGTCGGGCGCGACCCGGTCGTCGCGGCGACCAAGGGCGATTCGCGCCCCTGGTCGGCTGATCGCTTTGCCACAATGGGGGGACGGTGAGCGATAGCATCCAGATCCTCGAAGACCTCAAGGCGCGCGCCCTCGTCTGCACCCAATGCGGGCTCGCCGAAACGAGGACCCAGGTCGTCTTTGGCGTCGGAGATCCGCAGGCGAGGCTCATGTTCGTCGGCGAGGCGCCGGGCAAGAACGAAGACCTACAAGGCGAGCCGTTCGTCGGTGCCGCCGGCAGGCTGCTCGACTCACTGCTCGAGGAGGTCGGCCTTGGTCGTTCCGACGTCTATATCGCCAACGTTCTCAAATGCCGTCCCCCCGGAAACCGCGATCCGAAAGCCGAAGAGATCGACGCGTGCAAGGGATACCTCCGGGAGCAGATACGGCTCATCTCGCCCGAGGTGGTGGTGACTCTGGGCAATTTCGCCACCAAGCTGCTGCTCAATACCGAGGTCGGCATCACCCGGCTCCGGGGTCGGCCACACCGCTGGTGGCTCGATGCCGTGCTGGTGCCGACGTTTCACCCGGCAGCGGCTCTGCGCGGTGGCGATCGGGTCACCGAACAGATGCGAGCGGACTTCGCTGTCGTCAAAGCCCTGCTCGAGCCCTCGGTGGAAAGGGCCGAGGGATCGGCGGAGGGGCAGGATGACGCTGCTCAAATGGAGCTGTTCGGATGATCGAAGCTCTTTGCCCCACTGAAGCCGAGACGCGGGCCGTCGCCCGTCGTCTTGCCGCGCTGCTCCGGCCCGGCGATGTGATCCTGCTGACCGGCGGCCTCGGCGTCGGCAAGACCTTGTTCACGGGAGGCCTTGCCTCGGGGCTCGGGGTTGAAGAGCAGGTTCTGAGCCCTTCGTTCGTCTTCGTGCGCCAGTATCGCACCGGGTTTCTCCCGGTGGTACACGTCGATGTCTACCGCCTCAACTCACTGAACGAGTTCGACGACCTCGAGGTCTTCGATCTGGCCGAGAACGGGGTGTTGGTGATCGAGTGGGGCGACGCCCTCGACGGCGCAATCCCCGAAGACAACTTGAGGGTCGACTTCACCGTCGAGCCGGACACATCCCGGACGCTCCGCCTCATCCCGAACGGGTCGTGGATCGACCGCGATCTCGGTTCGGTGGCATGAAGCTTCTCGCCATCGAGACGGCAACGCCGGGGGCTTCGGTCGCTCTCGTCGAGGACGCCACCACTCTTGCGGCAGCCTCCCGGATCGATCCTCGGGGCCATGCCACCTTCGTGGTGCCGGCGATCGACTTCTGTTTCGACCAGGTGGGTTGGTCTCCTTCAGACCTCGACGCGGTGGCGGTCGACATCGGGCCTGGTCTCTACACCGGAATCAGGGTCGGTCTGGCCACCGCCCAGGGTCTTGCTGCCGCCTTCGGGATCCCGATCATCCCCGCAGTCTCTCTCGATGCCATCGCCCTCGAGGCCCGGACCGGCCACCGATTGATTTGGGCGGTAGTCGATGTGCGCCGGGGCGAGTTCGCCGTTGCCCGCTATCGCCCGGTTCCCGGTGGCGGCGTGGTGAGAGAGTCGGAGGCGGAGCTGGTAGGGCCAGAGGTGCTGCGGGCCCAACTGGAAACAGCTCCAGACGAGAGCCTGATGGTAGGCGAGACCGGGGCCTTCCCCGAGTGGCTCCTCAGAGGTCTGCACCGGGTGAAGTTGGGTCGTGCCCGATACCCCTATGCGGTGGCGCTGGCGGAGGTTGCTCGTGGCAGATACGAGAAGGGCGACTTCTTCTCTGTGGGCGAGATACGGCCGATGTACCTGCGCGAAGCCGACGTGACCATCAATTGGGCCAAGCTGCGACAGGAGGGACCGTGGGGAACCGTGTGAGCGAGACCGTCATTCGCCCCTTCAGAAGCGACGATCTACCGGCTGCGGTCGCCCTGGAGCAGGCAAACCAGGCCACCCCATGGTCCGAAACGGTCTTTCGGGACGAGTTGGCGAGCGAGAACCGGGCCTACCTGACGGCCGATGACGAGGGCGTCGTCGGGTTCGGTGGGGTGATGGTGGTCGGCGACGAGGCACACGTGACCAATATCCTCGTCGCCCCTGAGGCCAGGAATCGGAGAATCGGGCTGCGGTTGATGCTCGGTTTGATCGACGCGGCGATCGAGATGGGGGCCCGTCACCTCACACTCGAGGTCGGGTCCGGGAACCAGGCTGCCCGGGCCCTGTACGCCCGGCTCGGCCTCGCACCGGTCGGAGTGCGCAAGGGCTATTACGCCGACGACGATGCGCTCGTCATGTGGGCCCATGACATCGACGGTGATGCATACTCGGAGCGTCTGGCCGGTCTGAGATGAAGCCCCTGATCCTTGCTTTTGAGACCTCTTGTGACGAGACCGCGGTCGCCGTGGTACAAGGAACGACCTCGCTGTCGAACGTCGTTTCGTCCCAGGTCGAGCTGCACGAGCGTTTCGGAGGGGTGGTGCCCGAGGTGGCGGCGCGGGCACATGTCGAGTCGATCCGCACCCTCACCCATCAGGCTCTCAACGAAGCCGGGATCCATCCGGCCGACCTCGACGGAGTGGCGGCTACGGCCGGGCCCGGCTTGGTCGGCGCCCTTCTGGTCGGGCACTCCTTCGCCAAGGCAACCGCATGGGCCCGCCAGCTTCCATTTGTCGGCATCGACCACATGGAGGGCCATCTCATGGCCCCCCGTCTCCAGTTCGACGACTTCGAGCCACCGGTGGTAGCCCTGCTCGCCTCCGGTGGCCACTCTCAGATCGTCCACGCACAGGAGTGGGGTGACTACGACGTGCTCGGCTCGACGATCGACGACGCCGCCGGGGAGGCGTTCGACAAGTTGGCCCGCATGATGGGTCTCGGATTCCCCGGCGGTCCTGCCATCGATGCGGCTGCCGAAGATGGTGACCCCGGGGCCATCGAATTCCCCCGTGCGCTGGCCGATCGCCCGTTCCATTTCTCGTTCTCGGGTCTGAAGACCTCGGTGGTCACGTTCATCGAGAGAGCACAAGCGAGTGGCGAGCTCCCCCCATTGGCCGATGTGGCCGCCTCGATCCAGGAGGCGATTGTCGATGTCCTCGTCGACAAGACCTTCGCCGCGGTTGACGCGACCGGGGCCCGGATCGTCGGTGGTGGAGGCGGAGTGCTGGCCAACCGCCGGCTTCGTCATCGCTTTGCGGAGGAGGCCGACAAACGCGGAGTTGCGTTGGCCATCCCCGACCCTATCCTCTGCACCGACAACGCAGCAATGATCGGTGTCGCCGGTGCGCATTGGCTCTCCCAGGGCCGGATCACCGACTGGGCCGAGAACGTGGACCCGGGACGGGTCTTGGGCCGACCGCTCTACTGACGGCGTGCCGAGGCCAGTCCCCGAATCTGAGTCCCCTCCACTGAGGTTTTCGATTTAGCACTCACCGGCAACGAGTGCTAAAGTCCCACTAGCAGTCGAAGTACCCGAGTGCTAACACAAGGATCATCAGCCGGTAGCCCGCCGATCGTGTAGGTGTGCTCGGCCGGGGTCCAGGTCAATACGAATCGAGCTTCAAGGAGGAGCCAAGTATGAAGCTTCAGCCGCTCGGCGATCGAGTGGTGGTCAGCCCCACAGAGGACGCGGAGTCTCGTACCCCGTCCGGGCTGGTCATCCCCGACACCGCCAAGGAGAAGCCGCAGGTCGGCGAGGTAATCGCTGTTGGGCCCGGCGCCCGCGATGAGGACGGCGACCGGATCCCGATGGATGTCTCCATCGGCGACAAGGTCCTCTACTCGAAGTTTGCCGGCACGGAGGTCAAGCTCGACGGAAACGAGTATCTCGTTCTGTCGGAGCGCGACCTTCTGGCCATTGTCAACTGAGGAGCTGATAGAACATGGCAGCGAAGGAACTTCGCTTCAACGAAGAGGCACGTCGTGGCCTCGAGGCCGGCGTGAACAAGCTCGCCGATACGGTAAAGGTCACCCTCGGCCCCAAGGGCCGCAACGTCGTCCTGGAGAAGAAGTGGGGCGCACCCACCATCACCAATGACGGCGTGACCATCGCCAAGGAAATCGAGCTGGACGACCCCTATGAGAACATGGGTGCTCAGCTGGCCAAGGAAGTGGCTACCAAGACCAACGACGTCGCCGGTGACGGCACCACGACTGCAACCGTGCTCGCTCAGGCCATGGTCAAGGAAGGTCTGCGCAACGTGGCCGCCGGCGCCAACCCGATGGACCTGAAGCGGGGCATCGAGAACGCCGTCGAGAAGGTCGTCGAGGCAATCGGCGAGATGGCTCGTGACATCGAGACCAGCGAGGAGATCGCCAACGTCGCTTCGATCTCGGCCAACAACGACCCGACCATCGGCAAGGTCATCGCCGAGGCGATGGAAAAGGTGGGCAAAGACGGTGTGATCACGGTCGAAGAGGGTCAGACCTTCGGTCTCGAGCTCGAGTTCACCGAGGGCATGCAGTTCGACAAGGGCTTCATCAACTTCTACTTCATCACCGATCCTGATCGCCAGGAGGCCGTGCTCGAGGATCCGTACATCCTCATCGCCAACCAGAAGATCAGCTCGGTCAACGATCTGGTACCGGTTCTGGAGAAGGTGATGCAGTCCGGCAAGAGTGTGCTGGTCATTGCCGAGGATGTCGAGGGAGAGGCTCTGGCCACTCTCGTCGTCAACAAGATCCGGGGGACGTTCTCGTCCGTGGCCGTCAAGGCACCCGGTTTCGGCGAGCGGCGCAAGGCCATGCTCCAGGACATCGCAATCCTCACCGGTGGCACTGTCATCGCGGAGGAAGTCGGGCTCAAGCTGGAGAACGTGACTCTGGACATGCTGGGACGTGCTCGCAAGGTCGTCGTCTCCAAGGACAACACCACCGTCATCGACGGTGACGGGTCCGAGGCGGATGTCAAGGCACGTATCAAGCAGATCGAGCGTGAGATCGAGAACACCGACTCGGATTGGGACCGTGAGAAGCTCCAGGAGCGTCTCGCCAAGCTCTCCGGCGGTGTGGTGGTCATCAAGGTCGGCGCCGCCACCGAGGTGGAGCTGAAGGAGAAGAAGCATCGCATCGAGGACGCAGTCTCTGCGACCCGGGCCGCAGTCGAGGAGGGCATCGTGCCCGGAGGCGGCGTAGCCCTGCTCCGTGCCCAGACCGCAATCGACAAGATCCGGGGCGGAGGCGGCGACGAGAAGACTGGTCGCAACATCGTGCGCAAGGCGATCGAGGAGCCACTCCGTCAGATCGCAGTGAATGCCGGGTTCGAAGGCGGTGTCGTCGTCGAGCACGTTCGCTCCTCGGAGGGCAACGTCGGATTCAACGCGGCGACAGGCGAGTACACGGACCTGGTCGCGGCCGGTGTGATCGACCCGGCCAAGGTGACCCGGTCGACGCTGCAGAACGCGGCTTCGATCGCGGCACTGCTCCTCACCACCGAGGCCCTGGTGGCCGAGGAGAAGGAGCCCGCCCCGGCGATGCCCGGCGGCGGCCATGGCCACGACGGCGGCGGGATGGACTTCTAACCACCCCGGTCCAAGCGAAGCAGGGGCCCCCACGTTGTAGGGGCCCCTGCTGCTTACCTGAGGTACGTAGCGCCATATCTGGCGCTACGCCGACAGAGAAAGCCCGAGAGCCCGCCTGATCGACGACACGACGTATTCGGGTCTTCTCGTGATGTCGTGCCAGGTGAATCGCAAGACCATCCAGCCGGCCAGCTGAGCAAGATTGTCTCGAACACGGTCTGCCTGGAAGGTGTATTCGTCGCCATGCCACTCCCGGCTGTCACCCTCGACCACCAGCTTCGACTCCGGGTAGGCGAGGTCGACACGTCCGTCCACATGCTTGAGCCAGGGCGGGCGGTGCTGCGGATCCGGCTCGGGGACGCCGCTGAGCCGGATGACCTCGAGCAGGGCGGACTCCAGGTCGCTCTCGGAAGGTGCCCTTGTCGACAGTCGGGGCTCGAGAGCGCGTCGAAGTTTGACCACGCCTGGTTTGCCTTTCCGGGCGAGCCCGTCGAGCGTCTCGCTCATCTCCTTGAAACTCGTCAGGCCTTTCGTCGCAAACCGATCCACAATCCGACCGAGAGGTCTCGAGGACAGCACCGCTGCGAGGTCGATGACTGTCCGACTCGGCGTGGTCGCGCTGAGACCATCGACACGGGAGACATCGACCTCACGGATGTCGGTCAGCTGATGCACCACGACATCGGGGAAGACGTGGGTTCGTCGATGAGGCACCGACACGACAAGTCGGGGACCGGGTGTCACGACTCCGTGCAGCCGTGCCGCGGCCTGGTGCGACACCACCCCTCCCAGGCTCCGGGTCGCTGCGGCCAAGACGGACGCTTCCGACTCGAACACTCCGGGCAAGGCGTAGACCGAGGGGGCGACCTTCACCAGGATCCCCTCCTCCACTCGATGGTCGAGAGTGCGCGGCTTCATCCCCAGGGCCAATGCCTCCCTCCGTGTAATCACCCCGTCGTGGGCCATCGCGTGAACTATCACCGTCTTCATCGATTCGCTCATTCCCCAAACATGCCGAGAGATCGAACGGGAGGGAAGAGTCTTCTTCTGTGTGGCCATGGCGCCAGATATGGCGCCATGTACCTCAGGTAAGCGGTACGGCGGAGGCGAGGCGGTCGAGGTAGCCGATGGTCTCCCCCGGGCCCAGTGGGCGGAGGTTGAACACCACCCGGTCCACGCCGGCGGCGTCGAGGGTGTCGAGGTGGTCGACACGGGCTCCGGAGGCGGTGATCTCGAACGTCGCCGGGTCCTTTCCCGACGCGGCCACGGCCTCACGGACCCGAGCTACTTGACCGGCGATGTCCATGCGCGTGGCCAGAGGCATCCACCCGTCGCAAAACTCGACCATGTCGGCAAGGGTCTTGGGACCGGCAGCGGCGCCCATGATGATCGGCGGGTGAGGTCTCTGAGCCGGCTTGGGCCACGCCCAGGAGGGCTCCAGGGATATCAACTCCCCATCGAAGGCTGCTTCCTCCTCGGTCCACAGCGCCTTCATCATCAGGACCTCCTCGCGGAGCATCGCCCGCCGGGACGAGAAGCTCACACCATGGTGCTCCATCTCCTCCTTGTTCCAGCCATAACCGATCCCGAACAAGACCCTGCCTCCGGAAAGGGCGTCGAGTGACGCCACCTCCTTGGCGGTCCAGATTGGATCTCTCTGGGCGACCAGGGTTACCCCGGTGCCCAATCGCAGGTTCGACGTGACCGCAGCCGCGTAGGAGAGCGAGACGAAAGCGTCGTGCGACCGCCAATACTCCTCGGGCAGAGGTGGTGCCCCATCTACTCCACCCCACGGCGACTCACGGGAGATCGGGATGTGGGAGTGCTCTGGGAACCAGAGCGACTCGAAGCCCCTGGCCTCGACCTCACGAGCCAGATGGTCCGGGCGAATTGCCGTATCCGTGGGAAACATCGAGACTCCGAATCTCATCACGCAGACGCTAGGCGATGTCGCTCAAAGAACACGTACTACAACAGATAGCCGCCAACGGTCCGATCCCGTTCGAGGAGTTCATGCGTCTTGCCCTCTACCACCCCGAAGGCGGCTACTTCACTACCGGGGATCTTCGCTCTGAGAAGGCGGGAGACTTCCTCACATCACCCGAGGTCAGCCGCCTCTTCGGCGAGAGCCTTGCTGTGTATGTCGACCGGGAGCGCCGCCGGATCGGCGAGCCGTTTGAAGTGGTCGAGGTTGGGGCCGGTTCGGGCTCACTGCTGCGGCCGCTACTCGAGTCGGTCGAAGTGCCGGCTCGAGCCGTCGAAGCCTCGCCCGCGGCGCGGGCGGCGTTGGGGGCGGTGCTTCCCCACCATCGCATTACCGATGAGCTCCCCGACCGAGTCCGTGGTGTGGTCATCGCCAATGAGTTGATCGACAACCTCCCGATGGCATTGGCTCAGAGGGTGGGAGGCGTGTGGCGCGAGCGGTGGGTGGGCCGAGACGGTGAAGGTCTGGCATTCGTCGATGCCGTGCCCCGAACCGAGGTCCTCGACTGGCTTTCGGCGAACGCGGGCGAGGTCGGAGAAGGGGGCTGGGTCGAGGCACAGCTCGAGGCCCAGGCCTGGCTCGTAGACGTGCTCCAGCGTGTCGAGGCGGGCTCGGTCGTCCTCATCGACTACGGCGACACGGCCGAAAACCTGCTCCCACGTCGTCAGGACGGGACCCTTCGCACCTATCGGGCCCATCATCTCGGCCCACATCCCCTCGACGAACCGGGGAGAACCGACATCACCGCAGACGTGAATTTCACCGCCCTGACGAAGGCAGCCGAGACCGCCGGCGCCACTGTCGAGTTGCATCGTCAGGACGAGTTCCTCGCCGCTCTCGGGTTGCGGGATCGGCTGACCGAGCTCCGTCTCGAAGAGCTGGACGCAGCGCGATCGGGCGACGATATGGAGCGTCTCAGACTCCGAAGCATGAAGACCGAAGCCGAGACGTTGCTGCATCCCCGCGGTCTTGGGGACTTCCGGGTCCTCGTGGCGAGTAAGTGACCGGGGAACCGCCCGGGGTTGGCCGTCGTCCTATCCTTGGAGGTGAATGATGAGCAGATTGGCAGCGCTTACAGCTCTTGCGTTGCTCTTCGCATCCTGTGCTGCTCCTGAGGAGCAGGCGAGCCAACAGGCCACGACGACGGGTGTCACCACGGCCAGCACCGCCACCACAGACGGCGCCGAGCCGACGACCACGGAGGTGTTCCCATTGCAGACCGTGCCACGAAACAACGCCGACCTACTTGCACTAGCCAAGCAGGCAAGGTCCGATCTCGCCGCACACCTCGAGGTTGCCGAAGAGGAGATAGCCATCACCGGCGCATCAGCCGTCGTTTGGAACGACGGTTCGATCGGTTGCCCCGAGCCGGGAATGTCCTACACCCAGGCTCTCGTTGATGGGGCGAGGGTGACCCTGCTCCACGACGACGTCCCCTATTCGTATCACCTGGGTAGCGATGGGCTCTTCCTCTGTGAGGAGCCGGCCGAAGACTCGTTCACCGTGTCCAAGGACGACTCCGGTGAGCTCGAGATGACCCCGCCCCCAGGTTTCGACGAATAGCACAAGCGAAAGGGGCACCTCGACGAGGTGCCCCTTTCTGATCTCACCGCTGGATGGCTCTAGGAATTCACCTCCACCAAGGTGAGCCCGAGGATGCCCGACCCATCGGAGTGCGAGACTGCGCCGAGGTAGCTGCCCGCAGGGGTCAGACCGGTCCATGAGACGTCGACGGTCCCGATCTCTCCCAGGGTCGCCGACGCTGGAGCCCCGTCCACCGTCAGGGAGGTGCCGCCTGCGAGAAGGACATCCCACATGTGATAGGTGTAGTCCACACCAGGATCTGCCTCGGCGACCTGCCACCCGTGCACATAGAGGGTGTATGCACCGTCGGCCGGCAACGCGATATCGATCTGCTCATCGGTACCGCCCGACGTCGACGAAGCAAGCTGTGTCCCTTCGTAGAAGAGGAAGAGGTCGATGTCGTTGCTCGGCTCACCTCCGGTGTCGGTGATGTCCATCTTTATGCGCAGGTGCGCAGAGCCCGTCAAGGTGAACTCGTGTGCCGTGGCGCCGTTGCCCACATCAGCCGGATTGAAGGTCTGGTTCGGGTCCTGTGTGACTTGGCCGGTCGCCGGCGCGTCTGGCGACATGCCATGCGGCGCTGCGGTGTAGGGACCGGTGTAGCCAAAGAGGACGTCGAAGCTCGACGAGCCCGACGCCCCTTCACCGCTCACCGATGGCGGGACCTCGATAGCCACGCCTCGCACTGCGATGGGGCTCCGCACTTTGTCATGGCCCGACACCCAGGTCAGCGACCCGAATCTCCAGACGCCGACCGGTGCACTCTCGTTGACGAATGTGATCTCGAACGTCGCCGAATCACCAGGCGCAAGTCGGATCCGGTTCGGGCTGACATCGACGTCGTAGCCACGTGGCTCCTGCACCCTCGCTCGATAGGTCTTGGTGTCGTCCGAGACGTTGGTCACAGTCCGGATCACCGTCTTGACACCGGGTACCTCGCTCACTCCGATCGAGGGGTAGTTGAGGTTGGAGGCCAGGGTCTGCAAACCGGAAAAGGCGAGATCGTCACAAGTGGCTCCTCCGGTGAGAGGGCCAACCAGGAACGCTCCGTCCGTGTCACATAGGAAGGCCACGTAGTCGAAGGTCCCCGTGTTGTAGACCAAACCCGGGTTGAAGATCGACCCGTCGGAGGAAGCACGCCCTCCGGGGTCGACGTGACCCGCGCCGAAGTCGAAGGGATCGGCCTTGGTTTTGCCGTCTTCCTTCCTCACATTCTGCCGTGCGGTGGTCATCAGCGCCGACTTGGCCATCGCCGGGGTCCAGTCGGGATGTGCCTGCTTGAGCAGGGCGAACAGACCGGCGACGTGCGGGCTGGACATCGAGGTTCCAGATATCGATTGGAACAGCTGATCTGGTGCACCCAACGTTGGAGTGGGTGTGTTCCCGGCCAGGATGTTGACCCCCGGGGCTGTGACATCGGGCTTGATTATGTCCGCTGATGCGCCGGCACCGATTGGTCCCCTTGAGGAGAAGTCGGCCATCTTGTTGCCCTTCTGCCGCTGTTCCTCGCCGTCGGTGATCTCGACCACGGCAGTGTCACCATTGTCTGCGATGTACTGCTTCAAAGCAGTGCCGTCGGTGAAGTTGACGTGAACGGCGGGGACGAAGTGGTTGTCGGTGACCAGAGCCTGGACATCGTCAGGGTTGTAGAGGACCATTCCGAGGCCCCCTTGTTCGAACACGGCACGACTCTTCTCGACCCGGGCCTGAACCCCCCGGAGGCAGAGGACAACTGCACCCGTGATCTCCGGTTCGAACGTGACGTCAGGGTCGCACAACTCATTGCCATGATCGGCCGCGTCGACAAACGGCAACTGACCGTCTGTCCCCGGCGTGATCGAAGCTCCTTCGTAGATCCCCTGGTCCTTCTTGAACCAATGGGACCAACGACTCTTCCACCGGGTGGAGTCACCCGTTTTCACCTCGGCCACATAAGTCTTGCTCTGTTCGCTTGCGCCGACGGATGTGACCCATGGAACGGTCGCCGGGCTTCCAATCGTGCTGGCTCCTGGTCCGCTGTTCCCATTCGATGTCGCGACCCATACCCCGAAATGTGCTGCGAAGAGGAAAGCGATGTCATCAGGGCCGGTCAGACCCGGGGTGCCGCTCCCGATCGAGTAATTGATGATGTCGACACCGTCGGCGACGGCCTGATCGATTGCATCGGCGAGGTCACCACCGAAGCACCCGAGGTCCCCGCACGCCGAGTACATGACCACCCAGGCGTCTGGGGCAATCCCGGAGACCTCTCCGAAGTCACGGCCGAAGATCTCCGACTCGACTCCGGCGTTGCCGGCGGCGGTGCTGGCGGTGTGTGTGCCATGCCCGTCGTAGTCACGGGCCGAGTGGTACAGCTCGCCGGGAATGAGGGTGTCGTAGAGCGACCTCATGTTGCGAGCACCGATCAGCTTGTTGTTGCACGTGAAATCAATGTCATCGGGGTTGTATCCGATGTTGCCGAAGTCGCACCCGGTGCTCACAAACTTGTCCACCGGATCCGGGTCGAGGTCGATCTCCTGAAACGTTATCGGTGACTCGCCGAGATTCCCCAGGTCCTCGAAGGACGGGTGCTCGGGCCAGATCCCGGTGTCGATGACACCAACGACGACACCTTCTCCGGTGTAGCCGCTCGCGTACGCTCCACCGCGGTCATCGAGTCCCAGAAAGTGCGGCGAGTTGGAAGTGTGCAGTTGACGCAACTCGTCACGCACCACCGAAGCCACACCCTTCTGGGCGGACAGTGCCTCGGCTTCGGCCTCGGTGAGCAACGCGCTGAAACCATTGGTGGCGTAGTCGTAGCTGGCGACCATGGCCGAGGGGTCGACGCCTGCACCCTCGAGGACGTCGGTCTTCTCTGTCAGGAGCTCTTCGACGTACTCCTCGACCGCGGGGGCGTCAGGCTCCGGAGCCTCGCTCCCTGCCGGTGCTATCTCCTCATTGCCCAAGACCGGCTGAGTCTCCATGACCACGATGTACGGGGCCTTTGAGTTGTCGGTGGCGGCTATCAAACCGGCCGGCCCGGCGCCTGCCGGGATTGCGGTTGCGGATGCCGTGGCCAAGGCCGCCACGACGACGAGCAGCTTTCGTCTCACGTAGGAGTCTCCCTCTGGTTGTCCAACGGACCGCCCACAAAGGGAGCCGGCCCTCCACACTTACAGCGACCCAATGCCAACCCGGCCGCGACCCTACACGACAGTTGGTGGTGACGTCGCCGGGCATTTTCGACTCGGGGCGCGCCCAGTCGAATATGCCCGGCGCCTCGGTAGGATTTGCCAGATGAACAACTTGAAGACGGTCGCCCTCCTCGCCTTCATGACCACCCTGTTGTGGCTGGTCGGCGCCTCGCTGTTCCAGGGCAGCAATGGCTTCGTCATCGGGCTGGTGTTCGCGGTCGGTTTCAACCTCCTCGCCTATTTCTTCTCGGACAAGCTGGCTCTGGCGGCAAGTCGGGCCAAGCCGGTGACCGAAGAGGAGCTGCCGCAGGTCTACGCCATCGTCCGACGTCTCGCTCAGCAGACACGGATGCCCGAACCACGCATCTTTCTGATCGAATCACCCCAGCCCAACGCATTCGCCACCGGTCGCTCGCCGAGGAAGGCCGCGGTTGCAGTGACCAGCGGGATCCTCCAGGTCCTCACGGTCGATGAGCTGGAAGGGGTTCTGGCCCACGAGCTGGCGCACGTCCAGAACCGTGACATCCTGATCAGCTCGATTGCGGCCATGATCGCTTCGGCCCTCACCATGCTGGCCCGGATGGCGTTCTGGTTCGGTGGCGGGAGCAACCGGGAGAGCCCGCTCGGTGCCATTGGCGCAATCCTCTCCCTGATCGTCGCCCCGGTCGCTGCCATGCTGATCCGTCTTGCCATCTCGAGGACGAGGGAGTTTCAGGCGGACGCCACCGGGGCGGAGACCACCGGGCGTCCCATGTTGCTGGCCAGCGCACTGGAGAAGATCTCGGCTGGAACCTCCCGCATCCCGATGAATGTCAACCCGGCGACCGCCCAACTCTTCATCGACAACCCGATGAAGGCGGTGAGGGGCGGAGGCATGATGAAGCTTCTGAGCACCCATCCCCCGACCGAGGAGCGCATCGACCGTCTCACCCGCATCGCCCAGGGGATCAGGTAGGGGCACAGGCCGGGGACGGCAACAGTTGGGCACTGTTTCCCCGCATAGCTAACATTTCCCCTCCCGAACTGACCGTCTTTCGGCGTGCGGGTTCTACATGCCGGGATGCCCGAGCGGCCAAAGGGAGCAGACTGTAAATCTGCCGGCTTACGCCTTCGGAGGTTCAAATCCTTCTCCCGGCACGGGCGCCTGGCGCCTGACAACCCAGCCCCCTTAGCTCAGTCGGTAGAGCGCTTCCATGGTAAGGAAGAGGTCTTCGGTTCAAATCCGGAAGGGGGCTCGAGGCTTCGAGGTTCTCGGAGCCTGGCTGAGGCGGCGTAGCTCAGTTGGTGAGAGCGCTCGACTCATAATCGAGAGGTCGGCAGTTCGAGTCTGCCCGCCGCTACATCAAGACCGTGGCGTAGGCTGCGGCGCCGAGGGACGGAGAAAGGAACAGGAGCCAGACGATGGCGAAGGCGAAGTTTGAGCGTACGAAGCCGCATGTGAATGTGGGGACGATGGGTCATATTGATCATGGGAAGACGACGTTGACGGCTGCGATTACGCGGGTGTTGGCGGATCGGGTTGGTGGTTCGAATACGTTGAC
>DATKEA010000105.1:0-10256 GCA_035544615.1 Acidimicrobiia bacterium
TTGAAGCCTTGCCGGAGCAGATGGGCCAGCAGGAGCCGGGGCTCGACCATCGCCGACCGGTTCTCCCCGTTGACCCGGATGGTGACCTTCATCACGGGCACATCGTCTGCGGCCTCAGAGGGGACGACTTCGTACAGACTGCTCATGTCAGGCCGCCTCCACTTCCGTTGCCAGGAGTCTGGTCAGGATCCGACTGGTGAATACCCGCACCACTTGCCGTTTGTAAGAGGCGCTGCCCCGGTGGTCGGTTCGTGGTTGCGCAGCCTGGGCGGCAAGCTCGGCCGCTTCAGCGATCACCTCGGCGGTCAGTGGGCCGCCGACGAGCAACTGGGCGGCTTCGTCAGCCGCGATGGTCGACCCACCCACACCGGTGAGGGCGATGCCCGCTCTGGTGACCTTGCCCCCTGAGCGGTCGATGGAGACAGCCACCCCTGCCGTGGCGAAGTCTCCCACCCTGCGCTCCAGTTTGAGGTAGCCCCCCGCTGGCACTCCCAGAGGGGCGGGCACGATGGCCTCGACGGCGATCTCGTCGGTAGCCAGGGTGTTTTGGAACGGTCCCCGCACGAACTCCTTGACCGGGATTGTGCGTCGGCCGTTTGGTCCCTGGGCGAGCACCAACCCGTCGAGGGAAGCCATCACCGAGGCCCAGTCGCCCTGGGGATCGGCGTGGCAAAGCGATCCGACGAGAGTGCCCCGGTTGCGCACGATCGGGTCGGCGACCACAGGGGCCGCGGCGGCCATCGTCGGTTGATGGGTCGCCAGCAGCGCGGATCGCTCCAGGGCGCCGTGCCGGCACAACGCGCCGATGTGGAGCGTCCCGTCGTCCTCGCGCTGCAGATGGTCCAGCCCGGGAAGATCGTTGATGTCGACGAGCATCTCCGGCGCGGCGAATCGGAGCTTGATCATGGGGACCAGGCTCTGGCCCCCGGCCAGGATCTTGGCGTCTCCTCCTCCGTCGGTCAGGAGGGATATCGCTTCCTCGATCGACCGAGGCGCTTCGTAGCGGAATCGAGAGGGATAGATGGGTCTACCTCCTTGTGTCGCTGCTCAGATCTGCGGGGCGGAATCGGGGTCGCTACGAGAAGGGAACGATTGCGGGTCGGGCACCGCCACCGGTAGCGATTCGGCCTCTGGGTCCGGTCGCGGCTCCTGATGCGGTGGCCACGGTCCCTGGACAGGCTGGCCGGCCACCTTGAGATAGTCGATGATCTGGGGCCATGCCCAGATCGTCGGGCTCTTGCCGGTCTTGGGGGCGTGCTCGATCAATTCGTACAAGCGCGGGTTGCCTCTTACGTGACCGGAACCTTCCACTGCCAACACTCCTCAAGTTCGCAGACGTGCCTGATGCATCAAATTTCCTATAACAACCATAAACCGACGATCGGGGCCATGTCGGAAAAAGTGTGCAGTGTCACTGAACACCAACCGCGCCGAGCCGATCAGACTCCGATGGGACGGATGATCACCTCACTCCCGATCGGAGTGAAGCCACAGGCGAGAAAGGCGCGGAGGGAGCGGGCGTTTCCGGGTGACACCGCGGCAAAGAGGAGGTCTCCGGGCGGGCTGAGTTTGAGGGCCTCGTTGATCAGGGCACGGCCCTGCGCTCCATCACCCGAAGTCTCGATGCTCATCTCGCTTCTGCCGGCGAGACCAAGACCGATCGTGACCAATCCTTGGTTCGAGCCGTAGACCGCGACCGCCCGTCTCAAAGAACGGGCATACCGGACGCGCGGGTGGTCATCGAGGTCGTGGCGGCGGGAGAGGGTGCCACCACCGATGCCCCGGGCCACCATGGTCACGTCGATCACCCCGATCGTGCCGTCCGGCCCGGCCATTCTCAGCTGGACCTCGGGGTCGAGGACTGCACCCAGGCCGTCTGGCTTCAGATCGGCTAGGTGCTCACCGCCGAGGCGGCTGCTGACGTAGGCATGGCCGGTGAACGAGACGATCGACTCCAGCCCGTCGTCATGAGCAGGCAGGTAGGTGACGTTGCCGTCCACAGGCGGGAAAGAGCCATCGGCGGCAGCGATCAGAACCGGTAGTAGAGGGTGCACGGTCGCACTATGTCACGAGTCGATGTGAGGCCCAACATGATCCAGTAGGTCCCTGGCTCGATCGCCGTAGGCCTCCTTGATCTGGTCGAGGACCGATGGAGGGAACAGCCCACCCAGGATCTCGAGCATTGTCGGGGTGAGTGCGGCGATCCCTTCGGCGGTGAGCATGTCGACCCCGAGGTTCCTCTTCAAGTGGGCATGCATCACCGTCATCCCAAGCTGCATCGCCATCTGCACCGCCGTCCTCGTCTCCAGATCGGGAGAGTCGCGGATCATCCCGCTCTCGATGGCGATCCGGGAGAGCTCGATTCCCTCCTTGAGCATCTCATCGAACAGGTCGTCTGCTGCCGAATGCCCCCTGGCGAGCGCCCACCCGAAGTATCGGAGCAGCGGGGCTGCCAGCCGATAGGAGCTGGCAGCGAACGAGGGGTTGAACATGTTCCCCTCCTGCATCGCGGCCAACTTGGTCTCCCGAAACATCGTGACCACATATTCGTCACACGCCTCGCGCACACCGTCCTTGGACCCGAAGTGATGAACGACGAGCCCTGCCGATACTCCCGCATCGGCCGCGATGGCGCGGATCGTGGTGGCGCCATATCCGTCCTGGGGGAATCTGGCCAGAGCCGCATCGCGGATGCGGGCCTTGGTGGTCAGATCCTCGACAGGCCGATGGATGGTTGAACTCACGATCAGGATACTATACAAGCGTTCAATCTCGATGCTAGGATCCCGATCATGTCTATAGCTATCAGTGTCTCCAGCCTGGTGAAGACCTTTGGCCAAACCCGTGCGCTCGACGGGCTCGATCTCGAGGTCGAGACCGGCGAGGTACATGGGTTTCTCGGGCCCAACGGTGCCGGCAAGACCACCGCTATCCGGGTCCTGTTGGGTCTGCTGCGTCACGACTCAGGTCACGCCTCCCTTCTCGGTGGGGACCCCTGGAGCGAGGCCACCGAGCTACACCGACGACTTGCCTATGTTCCCGGGGACGTCATGTTGTGGCCGAATCTCTCCGGGGGAGAGGTCATCGACCTGCTCGGGCGGCTGCGGGGAGGGCTCGATCAGGGCAAGAGGAAGCGGTTGCTCGAGAGGTTCGACCTCGACCCAACCAAGAAGGGACGCACCTACTCGAAAGGAAACCGACAGAAGGTTGCGCTCGTCGCAGCCCTCTCGTCCAACGTGGAGCTCCTGATCCTCGACGAGCCGACGGCGGGGCTCGACCCGCTCATGGAGGCCGAGTTCCGCAACAGCATCGAGGAGGACCGCGTGGACGGGCGAACCGTGCTCCTGGCCAGCCACATCCTGGCCGAAGTGGAGGCGTTGTGCGATCGGATCAGCATCGTTCGCAAAGGTCGAACCGTGGAGAGTGGCACCCTCTCCGAGCTGAGACACCTCACCCGGACCACCATTTCAGCCGAGTTCACCATCGACCCGGCCCCGCTCGCCGATCTCGCCTCGGTCCACGACCTTCGGATCCGCGATCACCGGGTCGACTTCGAGGTCGAGTCCTCCGATCTCGGTGATGTCCTACAGCGTCTGGCCCCGTTCGGGGTCCGCAGCCTCGTCAGCCACCCGCCCACACTCGAAGAGCTTTTCATGCGTCACTATCGCGACGAGCAGGCGGTGTCATGAGCTCGCTGGTGGGGACCTGGAGCCTGGTTCGCTTCGTCCTCAAGCGAGACCGTCTGCGTCTCGGCGTGTGGATTGCGGTTCTCGGCCTGGTTCCTGTCGGCACTGCCAGCGCCTTCGCCGGGCTCTACACGACGGAGGTTTCACGTCAGGAGCTGGCGGCGACGGTGGCGTCCAACCCGGCGATGGTTGCGCTTCTCGGCCCGGTCCATGCTTCCAGCATCGGGGCTTTGACGGCGTGGCGCATCGGAACTCTCGGTTCGTTGTTGGTGGCGTTGATGGCGGTGTTGACGATGATCCGCCACACACGTGATGAGGAGGAGACCGGGCGCCGCGAGCTGCTCGGCTCGACGGTCGTCGGTCGAAATGCTCCGTTGAGCGCGGCTCTGGTGGTCACTGTGGCTGCCGGGCTGGCCATCGGGATGGTCCTGGCCGGTGGCCTGGTCGGGCTCGGGCTTCCCGTCGGTGGAGCTGTGGCGTATGGGCTCGGATTCGCCGGTGTCGCGATCGTCTTCGCGGCGATAGGCGCCATCGCCGCACAGTTGACCGACGGGGCCGCCGCGGCGCGCGGGATTGGGGTTGCGGCTGCTGGTCTTGCCTTTCTCCTCCGGATGGTAGGTGACGGTGGTGCCGGCAACGGGTTGTCCTGGTTGCCCTGGGTTTCCCCGATCGGCTGGTTCAGCCGGCTGCGGCCCTTCGCCGACGAGCAGTGGTGGGTCTTGTCTTTGTGGTTGGGGCTGGCGCTGGCCTGCGGAGTGATCGCGTTCGGATTGTCCGCCCGGAGAGATGTTGGCGCCGGAGTCTTCCCGCCGCGTCCGGGGCCAGCCGTTGGCGGACCGAGACTCGGCAGCTCTGCCGGGCTGGCATGGAGATTGCAGCGAGGCTCGTTGATCGGCTGGACGGTCGGGTTGATGGCGATCGGAGCCGTCTACGGGAGTGTCGGGGACAGCATCGGTGACATGCTCGACGGCAATCCTCAGCTCGCCGAGATCTTCGAGCTGATCGGCGGTGAGCAGGGGATCACCGACGTCTTCTTCTCTGCAGCCGTCGGGATCCTGGCCATCGTCGCCTCGGCATACGCGATTCGAGCCGTCCTCAGGCTGCGGGCCGAGGAAGACGAGATGAAGGCCGAGCCAATTCTGGCCACCGCCACCCCGCGGATCCGGTGGGCAGCGAGTCATCTCTTTTTCGGGCTGGTGGGTCCCGCCTTGATGCTCACCCTCGGGGGCGCGGTGGCCGGTGCCACCTATGGCTTGATCATCGGAGATGTGGCGGGCCAGGTGTCCAGGGTGGTTGGCTCGGCCATGATCCAGCTTCCGGCGGTTTGGGTCTTGACCGGCATTGCCATGGCACTCTTCGGCATCGCTCCCCGCCTCGCCTCGGTCAGCTGGGCTGCTCTGGTGGTTTTCCTCCTTCTGGGCCAGTTGGGACAGATCCTCCAATTCCCACAGTGGTCTCTCAACCTGTCGCCGTTCAGCCACATCCCACTGATCCCGGCCGGGTCGTTTCGGGTGCTGCCTCTGGTCTTGCTCGGGCTGGTAGCCACGGGGCTGGTCGCGGCGGGTTTGGTTGGTTTTCGACGGCGCGACATCGCCGCCGGCTGACGCCCGGCTCCGCTTACGTCGACCAGCCGGTTTAGCGTTGGGCACCAACACCCATGTTCGACGGTCTGACCAAGCGTTTTGAAGATGTCTTTGCCTCCTTGCGAGGCAAAGGACGTCTTTCCGAGAAGGACATCGACACCGCCCTGCGCGAGGTCCGGCTTGCCCTGCTCGAAGCCGACGTGAATGTCACAGTGGTCAAGGAGTTCCTCACCCGGGTGAAACAGCGTGCGCTCGGCGAGGAGGTGTCCGGATCGCTGACACCAGGGCAGCAGGTGATCAAGATCGTGCACGACGAGCTGGTCACAACCCTGGGGACGGAGACGGTGCCGCTCAACAAGGCGGCTCCGCCCATGACGATCCTGATGGTCGGTCTCCAGGGGTCCGGCAAGACCACCACCGCCGGCAAACTCGCTCTCCTGCTCAAGAACCAGGGGAAGAAGCCACTCCTGGTGGCGGCGGATCTACAACGTCCCGCGGCGATCGATCAGCTGGAGACGCTCGGAGCGAGAATCGAGGTCCCGGTGTTCACAGACCGAAAGGGAAAGCCCTCTCGTCTGGCCAAAGCTGCGCTGAAAGAGGCATCTAGGACCGGTCGCGACGTCGTGATCGTCGACAGCGCGGGACGGCTGCAAATCGACGATCTCTTGATGCGAGAGTTGGAGGAGATTCGCAAAGCTGTCGATCCGGACGAAGTGTTGCTGGTGATCGATGCGATGACCGGTCAAGACGCGGTCAATGTGGCTTCGGGTTTTCAAGAGCGGGTCGGCCTGACCGGTGTCGTGCTCTCCAAGCTCGACGGCGACGCCCGAGGTGGTGCGGCCATCTCGGTTGGCGAGGTGACCGGCGCACCGGTGAAGTTCGCCGGGATCGGAGAGGGCCTCGAGGACCTGGAGGCGTTTCATCCCGACCGCATGGCATCGCGAATTCTGGGCATGGGCGATGTCATGACTCTGATCGAGAAGGCGGAAGCGAGCTTCGACGAGGCAGACGCCGAGAAGGCCGCGATGAAACTCCAGAAAGGCGAGTTCACCCTCGAGGACTTCCTCGATCAGTTTCAGGCGATGAAGCGGATGGGGCCTCTCAAAGACATCCTTGCTATGCTTCCCGGCTCCGGATCGCTCATTCGCGAGGTGGATGTCGACGACCGTGACCTGCGTCGGGTCGAGGCAATCATCCGGTCTATGACACCAGAGGAGCGCCGGAACCCAAGGATCATCGGCGGCAGCCGAAAGCGCCGAATCGCGTCCGGCTCGGGTACCAGGCCCCAGGACGTGAATCGGCTGCTGAAGCAGTTCGCCGAGTCGCAGAAGATGATGAAGATGTTGGCCGGAGGCAAAGGG
This sequence comes from Acidimicrobiia bacterium, assembly GCA_035544615.1. Lineage (GTDB taxonomy): Bacteria > Actinomycetota > Acidimicrobiia > Spongiisociales > ZC4RG35 > JARDZU01. The sequence goes on from DATKEA010000105.1 coordinate 6,631, forward strand.
ACCCCGTCGTTGCAGGGTTTGCTCTCGGCGCAGCGAACCAAGAGGTGAATCGATGGCTGTGAAAATGAGGTTGATGCGGATGGGCAAGAAGAAGGCGCCCTCCTACCGCGTCGTGGTCGTCGATGGCAGGTCGCCACGTGACGGTCGATACATCGAGCAGATCGGTCGTTATGACCCTCAACAACACCCGTCGCTGGTCGAGATCGACAACGACAAGGCGACCGCGTGGCTCTCCAAGGGAGCCCAGCCGACCGAGGCGGTAGAGAAGCTGCTCAATATCTCCGGCGCCTTGAACACAATGAAGGTCCGCACCGGCCAGATCCACACCGTTGGAGCCTCGTCACCGGCACCCGCCGCCGCGGACACCGAGCCCGCAGCTGACGCACCGGGAGCCGCCGTGGAGGCCGAAACCGTGGCCGAGGAGCCTGCGCTGGAGGAGGTTGCCACCGAAGCAGCCTCCGAGGAGGAATGAAATTGGCCAAAGGCGAAATCGTGGAGCGGGTCGTGACCTATGTCGTCAAGAGCATCGTCGAGGAGCCGGATGAGGTCTCGGTGACGATGGTGGAGCAGGGCCCGGACGAGTTGGTTGCCGAGGTCCGCACCGCAAAAGGTGACATGGGTCGAGTGATCGGTCGCCGGGGGAGGGTCGCCAAGGCAATCCGAGCCGCAGCCGGAGCCGCCGGCGACGAAGAGGGCATCAACGCTGGCGTCGAATTCCTCGACTGAGCCGCAGCGGTTTGTGGTCGGCCGTCTGGGCCGGCCTCACGGTCTCGACGGGTTCTTGGGACTCTACGTAGATGAAGAGGACGCGGCCGCCATCGTGGCCGGCGTCACCGTTTACCTCGACGACGATCCCTACGTAGTCCGTGCCATTCGTCGTGCCGATCGGGGGTACCAGATGGCGTTCGAGGGCATCCTCGACAGATACGCGGCCGAGGACCTGCGTGGAGCGAACCTGGCGGTGGGCCAACGTCGAGCTTTGTCGGACGGGGAGTTCTGGCCTCAGGACCTGATCGGGTTGGAGGTGTTCGACCAGGACGGAGCGCAGATCGGCACGGTGAAAGACGTTATCTACGGGTCGGGCCAGGATCGACTGGTGATCGACCCAGATACCGGATCGAGTTTCGACGTGCCTTTCGTCGACTATCTGGTGCCGGTCGTCGATCTGGCGCGGTCCCGGGTCGAGATAGTCGCGATTCCCGGTCTCATCGAACCGTCAGACTGATGGTCGGCCCGGTGATCTGCCCATCGCCTCGGTCTTCTTCGCCGATCAACACCGAGATCTCGCCTGGGGGCAACACCAGGGTTGTGCGGAACTCGCCCCAGGTGTCCTGCCAATCGGCTGCCGTAGCCACGGCGTCTGCCACCAACTGACCGGACAGCGTCGCTATGACGTGGACATTGGCTTCGAAGGCCCTGGCATAACCGGACACCGCGACTGTGCTCCCGGTCTCGGCTGCTGACGCCGGGCTGATCACAACGATCCGATCCGAGATCACCGCCGGCGTGAGGAACGGGTCCAGCGCGGCCTGCATCTCGAGAGAAAGCCTTGCCGGGGAACTCGAGATCACCACCCTGGCCTGAGCCGGGCCGGCGAGATGGAAGTCGACGAACATGGCTCCGTCCAACGCCCTGACCACGTAGAGACGGTCGACGAGAGAAGTCTCCACGAGTTGGTCGGTGACCACGGTCGAATCGACGTCGATCCACAGGCGAAGGATCTGGCGTGATTCCAGGAACTCGACAACGACGGTGGGGGGAGTGGTGGCCGGGGCGCCCTCGTTGGTCTCCAGGTCGATGACGAATCGCTCGCAGCCTTCCACCACCTGCCAGGAGATCAGCCCGAGGCGGTTGGTGTCGGACGTCGGCTGATCGACCCGGGCGACCCGTCCCCGATCGACAAATACCGCGTCCTGGGGACAGCCGGCGACTGGTTCGGTGGTTGCGACGACCGCGGTCGTGGTCGAGGCCAAAGAGCTGGAGGTGGTTGTCGCAGGGAGGGTGGTCGTCGTCTCCGCACCCGGCGCCGGTGCGCAAGCCACGATCAGAGCCAGGACGAGCAACGTCAGCCACCGCATGTGGGGAAGGGTAGATTCGCTGGTGTAGCCGAGAATCGATCGGTCTTCGGAGGGAAGTCCATGTCGGATGCAGTGATCGTCGCCACAGCTCGCTCTCCGATCGGGCGCGCCTACAAAGGCTCGCTGATAGACCTCCGGGCCGACGATCTCGCCGGCTTCGCCATCAACGCCGTCATGGAGAAAGTGCCGGACGTCGACCGGGCGTCGGTCGCCGATGTGATGGTCGGTTGCGGCCTAACCCATCACGAGCAGGGATTCAACCTGGCCCGTCCCGCGTCGTTGCTGGGTGGCATGCCGGCGAGTGTGCCGGCCACCACGGTGAATCGGTTCTGTGCGTCGTCCCTCCAGACCATCCGCATGGCGTTTCACGCCATCGAGCGGGGGGAGGGAGACACCTACGTTGCTGCTGGATCAGAATCGGTGACCCGAACCTATGGCAAGGCGTTCGACAGCGACGACTTGAATCCTCGCTTCACCGACGCGGGTCGCGACGACTTCATCAACAACGTCTACATCCCGATGGGCAACACCGCTGAGAATGTGGCGGAGAGACACGGGATCACCCGGGAGCGCATGGACGAATTCGCCAAGCGCTCCCAGGACCTGGCCGTGGAGTCGCAGAAGAACGGCTTCTTCGACTGGGAGATCACCCCGATCGAGCTCCCCGACGGGCGGACCATCACCAACGACGACGGGCCTCGCCCCAACACCACGCTGGAGAAACTGGCTGAGTTGCCTCCCGCCTTCAAACCCGATGGCAGTGTCACCGCCGGGAATTCCTGCCCCCTCAACGACGGCGGCGCGGCCGTGCTCGTCATGTCCGCCACTCGAGCTGTCACTTTGGGATTGCAGCCGCTGGCCCGGATCATCGCCTCGTCGGTGGTCGGTCTGGAGCCGGAGTTCATGGGCATGGGTCCGGTCGGAGCCGTGAGGGCCGTGCTCGATCAGGCCGGGATGAAGCTCGATGACATCGACGTGGTCGAGATCAACGAGGCTTTTGCCGCCCAGGTACTGGCCAGCGCAGATCAGCTGGGGATCGACCTCGACAAGCTGAATCCTCACGGTGGCGCCATTGCCCTGGGTCATCCGTTCGGGATGACCGGTGCCCGGATCATGGGCACCCTGATCAACGACCTGCGCACCCTGGACCAGACGATCGGCCTGGAGACCATGTGTGTGGGCGGCGGGCAGGGGATGGCGATGATCGTCGAACGGCTCAGCTGAAGGCCCCACCACTTCTCGAATCCCGCAGCCCGCGATCAGCGGATGATCTCTCCCAGGGCGGCGAAACGAAGCATGTGGGCCTGGCCACTGTGCAGCGCGTACTCGTCGAGCATCTTCACCAGGGTGGCACCCATCTGTCGCCCATGACCGGTGCCCGTCGAGTCGAGGGAGGGGAGAGCGGCGATGGCGTGATCCGACTTCTCCATCTCGGCGAGATATCGACCCAGGTCCTCTTCGATGGTCTCCACAGACCCACCGGCAAAGTCGTCGTCTCCGTAGATCATGATCCTCTCACCTCCGCCGAGGCCCCAGGCCAGGTAGACA
>DATKEA010000106.1:0-16785 GCA_035544615.1 Acidimicrobiia bacterium
ATAGAAGAGGACAGCCTCGTCACGACCGCGGGTGAGGGTGGTGGGGGTCATAACCAGCACACTGTCGGCGCCGGCGTCGACCGCCTCCTGGACCTGGGCCAGGGCGACCCTGGTGGTCTCGGCAGCGATGCCAACCATGAAATGTGCCTTCCGCCGCCGACCAGTCTTGACCAGACGAAGACGTTCACCTGGCTCCAGATAGGGCCCCTCACCGTTGGAGCCGCCGATCACGAAACCCTTGATCCCCTGGTCGGCGAGGACTTTGAGATTGGAGGTGTGGGCTTTGGTGTCGATCTCCCCGCTCTTGGTGAAGGGGGTGATCAGGGCAGGCATGAACTCAGGCGGTGGCAGCATGGAACAAGCCTAGAAGTGATTCAGACGCAGTTGGGATCGATGGATCCCGCCTGCTCAAGGCGCGGGTGGCTCCATCCGGAACACAGCGTCGTCGGAGAAGTCGATCGTCCCGGTCCACCACAGGAAGTCGGTGTACCACTCGTGCTCGAACTCGACCCTGACTCCGCCCCAGGCGACCCCCGCTGCAGAAACTCGATCCGCAGGGTCCCAGTTCGAGCCCAGGTGCTCAGCATTCCACTCGGAGCCACCCGTGCACACGACAAGGCTCGGGTCTCCCGTATTGAAGGGTGAATAGCGTCGGGTGTCCGAGGAGTTGGGTCCCGGATAGCTGCCTGTCGCATCGGATCGGTAGATATGAACCTCTGTTACCTGGCCCGACTGGAGAGACTGGAGGGCACCGGTGGCCGCTTCCAGGATCACACAATCGGCATCGCCGTAGTTGGCCGCCGAGGCGGCAACCCTTCCTCCTTCGCGCGCCGACACCGTGACCGACAGCCAGTCGCGGAAGACCATGCCGTACTCGAACGCCCCGAGGGCGAGCATCATGAGAAAGCCGAATACCAGGGCGAACTCGACCATCGTGGCGCCCTTGTCCGAAGAGTCAGGCCCGGGCGGACGTCGTAGCCTCATGTGTTCGGCACCAATCGAACCGGGTTGCCGATGATCTTTGCTGCCCAGGTGGTGCGGTCATGGGGCTGGGAGTTCTCGATCTCCATCTTCCACCAGCAGTTGGTGGTGCAGGTATACGCGTCGGGGATCTCCACCTGGGCGGTGACCCAGAGGCCGTTGAAGAACGATGTGCCGTTGGAGGTCTGGATTCGACAGTTTCCCGAACCGGAGAGCACGACGGTTCCTGCCTCATTCTTGGCCACCCAGTCACAGGTGGCGGTGGCGCCGCCGGGGTTCTTCACCGTCATGAAGGCGTTGGCGTTGTCCTCACCTGGGTCGTAGAACTGCAGTTCGAGAGTCTTGCCTGCGTGCGTCTCGGCTACCTCGGCTACGTGAAGTGTCGAGATTCCGGATTGGTTGGTGAAGATCGAGATGTCGTTGATCCCGTATACCCTTGCATTGGGGGACCCCACGGTTTGGGCCCGGACCGCGTACTGGTTGGTGCCGCCGTCGTTGCCGTCGGTCCAGACCCTGATGACGTAGATCCCGGGTGCAACAAAACCGTCCAGTCGGCAGAGACGACGCCATCGGTTCATGTACAGATCCGGCCTGTCCTCAGAGGGGATGTCGAAACGGCCTTGCGAACTGAGGCAATCAGATGCAGGGACCGCGACATTGTCGGTCGGATCGAGGGGTGTGGAGTCGTAGCGGTAGAACTGGAAATGGGTGTCGGCTCCACCGCCAGCGTCCTGACCCAGGTCACCGGTCTCGTCGTTGAAGTTGGCACGCTGGTAGAAACCCGCGTCGTAGACAGCCACGGTAAGGGTGTCGACTCCTGGTTCGGGCACATCGACAGCCAGGTAGTAGCCCTCGGGCCGGTACTGAGTATTGGGGAACTGCTGGTTCCAAGGTGGGGAGTTGTCCCAGAAGCGAGTGGCGTAGGCGTCACCGTTCCACTTGTTGGTCAACGGCCCGGAGATGGCCGACCAGAAATTCTGTGGGGTGGCCGGGTTGCAATCGCCGACCTCAATGGCGGTGTTTCCGATTCCAAAGCAAGGGTCGGGGCTGCCGATCGGAACTGGCTTGACGTACTCGGCGGTTGCGATGCGGCTGATGTCGAAGTCGTTGATGCCGAGCACCTTCAGGAAAAATGTGGGGACGTTGGCGGATAGGGTCACTTCGAGCTTGTTGTCGGCAAGAGACCTCCAATCGAGATCTTCAGGGCCGCCGCCCGCAACTGGGGTTCCGTTCACGGCCCCGATATCCCACCCATTGGCGTTGGCGCCGTTCATGGCGTTTGTGATCACGTTGGGTATATCGCCGGGCAGGTAGACCACGCCAGCCAGAGCCGACGAGTCCGCCGCCCTCTGTAGGCGAGCACCGTTCAGGTACAGCCAGCCGAGGTCCACCGCGAAGGCTGAGACCCCGAGTAGCAGAACCAAGAGTGCGGCGACGAATGGAAGGGCTGCCCCGCCGTCGGCGTCGGGCTGGGTGATCCTGCGAGTGAGTTTGATGAGTCTGGTCATTCGAATGCCTGTGGTTCCAGTCGGGTCAGGGTGCTTTCGTCGATCTGCGCGGTTCCGCGGAACGGCCCGAAGTTGGTGACCCAGCTTCGGGTCAAGAGAACTCTCACCCCGATGATGTCGAGAGAGGAGGTGCCGACGGTGGTCTGTCTCGAAGTCGGGCTCCATCCGATCGGGCTGATCGACCATCCGTCCAAGGGTGTCGACGGGACGTTGCAGATCGTCGGGTCGGCACCGTCGATGTAGGTGGCGACGTTGGTGGCGCCCTGGGCGCCGGTGTTGACATCGGCCTGGAAGATCTGGATTTCGTCGATGCGCTCCAGGTCACGGCTGGTGGCGATGCCCCCAATTCCTCTGAGGATGGTGCAGTCAGCGTCGGGGTCGTCGCCGGCGAGAGCTCCGAGACGCGCTCCCTCGCGGGAGATGTAGGAAACTGTCAGGTAGTCCTTGAAGGCGAGGCCGATCTCCAACGTCCCCATGATGATCAGGATGAGAATGGGGAACACCATCGCCGCTTCGACCAGCGATGCCCCGCGCTCGCGCCGACGACCGAAGACCTCGCGTATCTGCATCAGATTCTATCGGCCGGTTAGGGGCCGCCCCTGAACCAAAAACGGCTGAATAGGTCGGTCGGCCCAGTTGGAGCGCGAAACCTGGTGCTCGGCCTATGGAGGGGGAATCGCGCCGTAGCTGAACGGCTCGAGTCGCATCACGGAGTCGTTATTCCATTGCACAGTCCCGTTCCAGAACAGGAATCCTGTGATCCAGGCGTGCTCGTAGGTGACCTCGACCCCCAGCCAATCACGGTCGTCGCCGGTGTTCTCCCTGTCGGTTTCTGCCCAGGCATTCGATGTGGTCAGATACCAGTTGCCGCAACGGAGAATTTCGCCGTCTTCGATGTCTCCTACGGCCGGACGGTACAAAGAAGAGGGTGTGCCCGTTGCCTCCGGGTGCTGGAAGATCCTTATGTGCACCACCTCATTGGCCGAGGTCGACGAGAGGGCCGCCGCTGCCGCCTCGAGGATGGCGCAGTCGGCCCCCTCGATCGGCCCCACCGAGGCTCCCACCCGGGCACCTTCGCGCGAAGAAGCGGTCAGCCCGAACCAGCTGCGGAAAGCCATCCCGTATTCGAAGGCACCGAGCACGATCAGGAGGAGCAGCCCGGTGACTAGAGCCGTCTCGACGGCCACCGCCCCGGAGTCACGATTGCGCCTCAACATCTCAGTCCACCAGCCGGACCGGGTCACCAGAGACCCGGGCGGTCCACGTGGTCCGGTCATGGGCTTGTCCAGTCGAGTCGATGTGGATTTTCCACCAGCATCGGAGAGGGTCATTGCCGGGTAGACACGGGTCGTCGGGGATCGGGACGGTGACATTGAGCCAGGCGGCGTTGTACTTCTGGTTCGAGATGTCGATCGAGCAAACGGAGCTGGAACCATCGGGCTCGCTGTTGCTCGAGGTCCAGGTGCAGGGGACGCCGCCCAACGGGCTCAGGACCTGGATCCCGGCGGTGCCGTCGTTGTCTCCCAGGTCCCAGATGTCGATTTCCAGGGTCTTTCCCGCATGCTCAGGTCGAATCTCGGCGAGGTAGGGCTCGGCGCTGCCACCGGAGAAGTTGACATAGATCGACATGTCGAGAATGCCGAACACTCTCGGAGGCGGTCCGCTGCCCACGTTGGCCATGATCCCGAACTTGGTCGCGCCCTCGTAGAGGGGGGACGGGAGTTGCAGCACCCAGATGCCTTCGGTCAGAGACCCCCCAACCGAGCAATTGTTGGGCCCGCCCCAGCTGTTCAGATGTCCATCGGAATTGTCGTTGTCGACCGGGAAGGTGCCGTCGCATCGCAGGACGTCGTTGTCAGTCGGATCGGTTGGGGTGGCATCAGGCTCGTAGAGGGCGTATTCGAGGTAGACCCCACGTTGCCCCACCGGCCAGCCCCATCGCCATGAGCTGTCACCGGTTGGCGAGCCAGTGACATCGATGTAGTGACCTCCATCGAAGAAATCGACAGACAGCCCATTGGAACCGGGCCCGATCTCGATCCCGTAGTAATAGCCATCGTCGCGGTACTGGCTGTTCTCCGCGCCTACACACTCCTCTGGTGTGTCGGAATGGGTGATACAGCGCGAGGCGTAGGGATCACCTTGTCGGATCTCGGTGTACTGACCATTGATGGCCGCCCAGAATTCAGAGCCCGGTCCCCCGAACTGGTTGCTCGGGCTTCCAAGTCGAACCGGTTTGATGTACTGGGCATGGGCGGTCTGGGACAGGTGGAAGTTGTTGAACCCGATCAGACCCAAGAAGAAGGTGTCGACGTCGGCCTCCAGTGTCACCCGGTACTGGTTCTCGGCTATGACCTCGGGGGTCATCGTGGCTTCGCCCGGTATCGAGAAGCCGTTGGCGGCCGATGCGGCTCGTGCGTCGATTCCCGCTTGGGTAGGGAACCCGGGCAGATTGACCACACCGGCCAGCGCGGCCGAGTCTGCCGCGGCTTGGAGCCGGCTGTTCCAGAGCAGGATCCATCCGAGGTCGGTGGCGAAAGCGGCCATGCTCAGCAGAACCACCAACATGCCCGCAATCCAGATCAGGGCGGCCCCCCGGTCTTCCCTGCGCTTTCTGAATCTTCTCAGCATCAGGCGAACCCCTCCGGTTCCAGACGAGATATCGTTTGCTCTTCGATGTTCAAGGTCCCGTTGAACGGGGGGAATCCGGTATACCAGTCGTGGTTGAAGGTGATCCTCATCCCGATCAGCGCGGGTGAGACGTCCGAGCCTACGAACGCGGTCCGGGTTGTTGGCAATTGCCGAATGACGCAGTCATAGGAACCGCAGTTGGGGGCGGTAGAGGTGCAGAGGGCCGGATCACCTGACGAGTACTGGTACTCGTTGATGGTTGACTCGATGGGATCACCGTCCTCGCCCGCCTCGAAGATCTCGACCAGGGCCAGTTGGTCCAGGTTGGTTGCGATCGCCATCGCCTCGACCGCCTTTACCACCGCCACGCAGTCCGAAGTCGGCTGGGTTCCGGTGGCGCTCAAGATCCTGGTTCCCTCACGCACTGCGTTGGAAGTGGTCAGATAGTCCTTGAAGGCGCCGCCGAGCTCGAAGACCCCAATGACAAGGAGGAGCAAGATCGGCAGCAAGAGCGCCATCTCGGTGAGAGCGGCCCCCCCTTCCTTGGGCGCGCCAAGAAACGCTCTCCCAAACCTGGTTCGCCGCCGCCACATCCTCACACGCCCGTTCCCCTTGCCGTTCCCGAGGCAGACCGCCCTCTCCTCACCCGGGAATCGATCACAAACTAGTGCAGTTGCAGCGCTGCGTACAACGGGATCAGAAGGTCTGTCGTGTGCGCGCTAGTCACTTGGATTTCGAGTGACTAGCGCGCGGTCGCGTTGGGTGTCGACTACGGCACCAGGTGGATCGGGTTGCCGATCATGTAGGCCCGCCAGGTCGTGGTGTCGTTGACCGGCGAGGTATACACGTAGTTCACCTTCCACCAGCAGGTCACACACGAGTAGAGCGGCGGCAGGTCCATCTCGAACTTCAGCCAGCGCCCGTTGTACTCACCGGGGTCAACCGTCTCCTGACAGTTGGTGCCGGCCGCGATGGTCTGCTGCAGGGACCAACTCTGACTGGGATTGTCACGGTCGTATATGCGGCACTCCCCATCGTTGAACACAGACCCGTCAGGGCCGACCATCTGCAAGGTGCCCGGAGCGGAGGACTCCCCAGGGTCGTAGAGCTCGACGACGAAAGTCTTGCCGTGGTAGTAGGTCGGCACTTCCGCCAGGAAGAAAGAGGTGGTGGATCCCCCAAAGTTGTTGTAGATCGAGAAGTCGCCGAGGGCGAACAGATTCCCGCTGGTCGACCGCACCGAATAGCGGTTTAGCCCGGCCCTGTCGGTGGTCGCGCCCGGGTCGACATGGCTCACCTGCACCACGTAGATGCCGGCACCCGACTGGGTCCAGCACCCCTGTCCATCCGGGGGCGCGAACCCGTAGCCGGCGGTCTCGGGGACCTGTGGCTGAGGCGGGATGGTGGCCTGGCAGAGCAGGGTGGCGTCGGAGAGGTCGAGTGGGGTGGGATCAGGCGCGTAGAGGGCGACGTACATGGTCGGGCCACAATCCGCCGCGTTGCTCGGCCCCCAGTCCTCACAGCCACGGTCACCGGTGCGGATGCCGTCACCGGTCGGGTTACCTCCGGAGGTGTTGTGAAACGCCAGATCGTTGAACTCGAGCGTGAAACTGGAGCCTGATTCGATCCCGTACAAATAGCCGGTGTCCCTCGCCGGTGGCGAAGGATTCTGAGTGCAACTCGGGTTGTCGCTCGAGCCGCGGCACCAGGAGGAGTAGGCGTCACCCATGATGGTGTCGGTCCACTTGCCGTGGATGTTGGCCCAGAAGTTGTCCTGTCCTGTGCAGCCCGGTTGACTGGGGTCACAGCTGTTGCCGAACTGGTTGTCCGGGCTTCCCAGTTTCAGGGGAGGGATGAACTCGGCTTTGGCGGTTCGGGCGATGGTCATCGTCTGGAAGCCCAGGATCCTGGCGAAGAAGGTGGGGACGACGGCGCGGACGGTCACCTCCAGCTGATTGGGCTCGGCGGGCACGACCTGGGGCAGCACCTCGATGTCGGCGAGAGTGTTGTCGTAGCCGTTGCGCAAGGCGATGTCGATGGCGGTGGCGTCGGCCGTTCCCGGTTCTGCCGGAAGCCAGATCACTCCGCCCAGGGCAGCCGCGTCGGCGGTTCGCTGGACCCGGCTGGCATTGAGATAGAACCAGGCGAGATCGGAGCCAAAGGCAGCCATTCCCAGGAGAAGGACCATGGAACCGGCAACCAGCGCCAGGGCTGCCCCTCGATCCTCGTTCCTCGCCCGGCGGAACAGCTCTTTCATTGGATCCCCCTGGTGTCCGGCTCGATCTGCATGACGGCGGTCTCGGTCCAATCGGTTGACAAGAACGGGAAGAGCCCGGTGACGCTGGAGTGGGAGAAGGTCACTTCGACCCCGAGCACGTCGATGGCCACGTTGGGCACTCGGTTGCGGGACGAAGGAGCCCAAGGGCACCCGTTGTCACAGGCGAGAGCATTGAGCGGTGAGCTGCAATTCAGGGGACCGGAAGGGGAGTACTCGTTGATCGACCCGAGGGTCGGCTCACCCAGAGCGTCGGCCTTGAAGATGAGGACCTTCTCCAACGTTCCGAACCTCAGGTTGCAGGCTGCTTCCTCAACGGCTTCGAGTATGAGGTCGTCGGCGTCGACTCCGCCCTGATCGAAGTCGGCGGCGGCAGCACCGGTCCTGGCTCCCTCTCTCGCGGCGTTGGAGACCGTTAGGTAGTCGACCACCAGGAAACCGATCTCCGAGAGCCCGATAGCCAGCATTATGAGCACCGGGAGAATCAGACCGACCTCGACCAGAGAGGTGCCGCGATCGGGATTACGTCTCACGACTGGAACACCTGGGGCTCGATCTGGTAGTCGGTCGAGGTGGTGAAGTCGGTGCTGGTAAGGATGTAGTTGGTTATCCATTGGTGGGTGAACTCCACTTCGACCCCGATTCGATCGAGGTCGGGGGCCTCCACATCCCTATCAGCCGGGTCCCACGTCGGCACGACATAGGTGGCTCGGAAGGGCTCGGGGCACGGAGTCCACTCGCAACATCCGGTCAGTGGCGGCAAACCCACCGGTGTGTTGTCGGTGCAATCGGGGGTCGACGGGGTGTAGGTGTACGAGTCGGACTCGCCCCCGGGTCTCGCCTCGAAAATGTTGACCCGGATCCCCTCCGCGATCCCGGCGGGAGCAAGCGTCCGGTCGATGTCGCGCAGAACGGCGATGTTGGCTCGGGGATCGTCGCCATAGGTTGCACCGGAGCGGGCGCCCTCGCGTGCCGCGTGGCTGACCGAGAGCCAATCCTTGAAGGCAAGCCCGAACTCGACGACCGCGAAGAGGGTCAGAAAGAGGATGGCGTAGACGATGGCGGCCTCGACCAGGGTGGCCCCGCGCTCGCTGTCTTTTGCTTGTCTCATCCCTGCCCTGCTCACTCTCCCAAACCACAGCTAGTGGTCATTTCCCCACCCACAGTGGTCACAGTTGGCGGCTCTCAGGATACGTGGCCGAACCGGTGTGACAAGGGTCAACGCAAAGTGTCCCACCCGAAGCGGGTTGGGGACAATGGGCCTCCGAACCCATACTCGGGTCGCGCTGGGGGCTGCTAGTCGCCCGTCAGGTGTCCTGGGCGATCAGACGACGATTCTTGATCTTGGACTTGATGTAGTCGGCGTTCATCATGGCGATGAAGTCGATCGAGATCTGCTTCGGGCAGGCCTTCTCGCACTCGCCGTAGTTGGTGCACGACCCGAAGTACTCCTCCATGACCTCGACCATGCTCTCGGTGCGGGTCCAACGCTCGGGCTGGCCTTGGGGAAGAAGATTGAGGTGGCTGATCTTGGCCGCGGTGAACAGGTTGGCCGCCCCGTTGGGACAAGCAGCCACACAGGCTCCGCATCCGATACAAGCCGCGGCGTCGAAGGCGATGTCCGCGGCTTCCTTGGGGACGGGGACGATGTTGGCGTCCGGTGCCGCTCCCGTTTCGACCGTTATGAAACCGCCGGCCTCGATGATCCGGTCAAAGGAACTCCGGTCGACGACGAGATCTCGGACCAGTGGGAAGCCGGCCGCCCGCCACGGCTCGACGGTGATTGTGGCTCCATCGTTGAACTTGCGCATGTGGAGCTGACAGGTGGCGGTGCCCAGCTGCGGCCCGTGAGCCTGCCCGTCGATCATGACGCCACACGCCCCGCAGATCCCCTCACGGCAGTCGTGGTCGAAGGCCACCGGATCTTCACCCTGATGGACCAGACGCTCGTTGAGCACATCCAACATCTCGAGGAATGACATCTCTTCTGAGATGTCGCTCACCTGATAGGTGTGGAATTTCCCCGGCTGATCGGGCCCCGTCTGACGCCAGACCTGGAGCGTCACATTCACTTGTAGCTCCTGGTGGTCAACGCCACGTTCTCGAATTCGAGTTGTTCCAGGTTGAGCTCGGGCTTGGCCGGGTCCCCGGTCCATTCCCAGACCGCCACATGGGCGAACTCGTCGTCACGTCGCAACGCTTCGCCCTCGTCGGTCCGGTACTCCTCGCGGAAGTGGCCACCGCACGACTCCTCACGATGAAGTGCATCGAGGCACATTGCCTGGGCCAGCTCGAAGAAGTCCTCCACCCTCCCCGCCCGCTCCAGACTCTGATTGAGGCTTCCACCGGTCCCTAGGACCTTTACGTCGGTCTTGAATTCCTCGTAGAGCGCCGGGATCTCTGACAGGGCCTTGAGCAGGCCTGGCTCGCTCCGGGACATACCGCATTGCTCCAGCATGATCTTTCCCAGCTCCTTGTGGAACCAGTCGACGGTGCGGGTGCCCCGGGTCGAGAGGAACCGTTCGACTCTCTCGGTGACGGCGGATTCGGCCTCCTTGAAGACCGCATCGTCGGTCGCCACCGGAGACTGGTTGAGGAAGGCCGACAAGTAGTCGCCGATGGTGGAGGGAAGGACGAAGTACCCGTCGGCCAAGCCTTGCATCAGAGCGGATGCTCCGAGCCGGTTGGCTCCGTGGTCGGAGAAGTTGGCTTCGCCGAGCGCGTAGAGACCGGAGATGGTGGTCATGAGGTTGTAGTCGACCCAGAGCCCACCCATCGTGTAGTGCGGTGCCGGGTAGATCCGCATCGGCACGACATAGGGGTCCTCGTCGGTGATCCGCTGGTACATCTCGAAGAGGTTGTCGTAGCGCTCCTGGATCGTCTGGCGACCCTGACGTGCGATGGCGTCCTCGAAGTCGAGGTAGACCCCGTTCTTCAGCGGTCCCACCCCCTTGCCTTCATCGACGATGCGCTTCACGGCGCGCGAGGCGACGTCGCGGGGCACCAGGTTCCCGAAGGCGGGATACATCCTCTCCAGGAAGTAATCCCGATCCTCAGGCGGGACGTCGTTGGCCGGTCGTCGCTCATCGGGGTTGGTCGGCACCCAGATCCGGCCGTCGTTGCGCAGCGACTCCGACATCAGCGTCAACTTCGACTGGAACTCGTCGGAGGCCGGGATACAGGTGGGGTGGATCTGGGTGAAGCAGGGGTTGGCGAATCCCGCACCCTTGCGATGGGCCCTCCAGATGGCGCTGGCGTTGGTAGCCATGGCATTCGTGGAGAGGAAGAACACATTGCTGTAACCACCGGTTGCCAGCACCACGGCATGCGCCGAGTGCGACTTCACTGCTCCGGTGATGAGATCGCGGGTCACGATCCCGACGGCACGTCCCTCTTTGACCACCAGGTCGAGCATCTCGGTTCTGATGTGGAGCTTCACGTTGCCCATTGCGACCTGGCGGGCCATCGCCTGATAGGCGCCGAGCAGTAGCTGTTGGCCGGTCTGGCCCCGGGCATAGAAGGTGCGTGAGACCTGGGCTCCTCCGAAGGACCGATTGTCGAGGGCGCCCCCGTACTCCCGTGCGTAGGGCACCCCCTGGGCCGCGGTCTGGTCGATGATGTTCAGCGACTCGCGGGCCAGTCGATAGACGTTGGCTTCACGGCTCCGGTAGTCACCCCCCTTGACCGTGTCATAGAAGAGTCGGAGCACCGAGTCGCCATCGTTCTTGTAGTTCTTGGCGGCGTTGATCCCGCCCTGGGCCGCGATCGAGTGGGCGCGACGTGGTGAGTCGTGGAACGTGAACACCTCGATGTCATAGCCGAGCTCGGCCAGCGATGCGGCCGCCGAAGCCCCCGCCAGGCCGCTGCCCACGATGATGATCTTGAACTTCCGCTTGTTGGCCGGGTTGACCAACTTCACCGAGAACTTGTGGCTGTCCCATTTCTCGTCGATGAGCCCGTCGGGGATCCTGGCGTCGAGTTGGAGTGCCACCGTCAGCTCACCCAGCCGAACAGGACCGCGAGGGGCATGATCGCGTTGCCGACGGTAACCAGGGCGGCGAGGCCGATGGCGAAGTATCGGCGGGCGGTGTTGAAGCGGGGATGGTTGATGCCGAGACTCTGAAACATCGACCATGCCCCGTGATAGAGGTGGACCCCGAGCGTGAACATTGCCACCACGTAGAAGAAGGTGACCGGGGCGCGAGAGAACGTGGCCACGAAGTTGGCGTATACCTCACCCCGCTCCCAGGTCTCGGGGGCGGCGGGGGAGATACCCCAGGTGAGGTCGGCGAGATGGAACACCAGGAAGGCGGCGAAGATGACCCCGCTCCACCGCATCGTTCGGCTGGCGTAGTTGGCCGCGATGTAGGTGCGCGGCCCTTGATAGTCCTCGGGCCGTGCCCGGTGGTTCATCAGGGTGAGCGAATACGCCGCATGGATGTGGAGTAAGAAGGCCACGATCAGCCCGGTGCGGAGCAACCAGAGCGTGACGTGCTCGGGGATGAAGGGGACCAGCAACTGGCGCAATGCGTGGGCGTAGATGTCGATGTCGGGGACACCGTCGACGTCGGGCAGGAAGATCTTCCAATTGCCGATCATGTGGGCGACGACAAAGAGGATGATGCCGATACCGGTGAGCGCCATCACCCATTTCTTCCCCAAAGCCGACCGGTAGAAGCTGACCGGCCAGGGCGCTTTGCTCTTCTCGATCGTCGTCGCCACCTCGGCCCCATTATGGCAAGTCGCGAGACGGGTCATGCCCACTGAGGTGGGCGACGCAAATCTTTAGGCGCGACAAGGCGGAATTCGGCGCGCGGGGTTGACGCCGCGCGTGGAGAGCCGTAATGTCAAACATGTAATTACACGTTTGTGAGGAGTCCTGATGCAGAGCAAGCTCATCCAAGCCTTAGCCAAAGGTGAGCTGTCCTGGCAGGACTACGCCAGCTGCCGAGGCGCCGACGCGGACTTGTTCTTTCCCGAACGGGGGGCTTCCACCCGTAAGGCCAAGGCGATCTGCGCAGCATGTGAGGTGAAAGTCGAATGTCTCGACTACGCCGTCGACATGGGTGAGAAGTTCGGCATCTGGGGTGGTCTCAGCGAGCGGGAACGGCGTCGGGTCCGCCGCGAGCGGTCGATGCCACAGCGGAAGGTCGGCTGAAACCTCAGAGGTAGAGCCCGGTCTGATCCTCTCCACCTGCCGGGGGCGTGGACGGGAGTGCGGCTCTCCTCTGCATCTCGGCGAGTTGGGTCTGAGCGGCCATCTGCTGGCTCCACAACGAGGCCTGAATCCCATGGAACAACCCCTCGAGCCAACCGATCAGCTGTGCCTGGGCGATTCTGAGCTCGGCCTCGGTGACCTCGGTGTCGTTGAGCGGCACCATGATCTCGTTGAACTCATCCAGCAGGTCCGGGGAGAGGACTTCGCGTAACTCGTCCAATGAGCGGGAGTGAACGTCGGCGAGACGTCTTCGTCCCCCTTCGTCGAGCGGCGCATGCCTCACTTCGTCGAGCATTGCTCTCGTCATCGAGGCGATCCGGATCAGCTTGGTCGGGTGTGAGACCGCGTCCTGCTCGCCGGCTTCCTCCTGGCCGCTCTGGCTCTCCACGGCGTCGGGCTTCAGTGCTTCCTCCATCGACTCAGCCTATACCCGGGTCCCCGTTCCCCGGTTCTGGCACTCGTTCTGGCGCAGAGTTCTCGACCTAGAGGTCGAGAACTCCGCGCCAAAACGAACGGCAAGCCTGTCCGCGGACCCTCCGGTTCTGGCCCGGGCCCCCGGTTCCCCGGAACCCCTGCTTCTGGCGCGGAGATCTCGACCTTCAGGTCGAGATCTCCGCGCCAGAACGAAAGGGAAGAGGGGAATGGGTCATGCCCGTACTTCGTCGCGCATGAAGGCGATGTAGGCGGCGGCGAACATGACGGCTGTCATTGCCAGGAGGATGGCGATTTGGGGCCAGACCACACCCAGGCTCTGGGTGAGGTTGAGCTCAGAGACGATGGCCCGGTCGACCTGCTCCAGCGTGACCAGCCCAACCGTGCGCACCTCGGGGTCGAGGAGGACGCTGGAGCCCTGCTGGAACAGGGTCACCGGGGAGAGCTGGGACACCGCCTGGTTGGTGCGAAGGTAAGCGATCTCGGCTGTCTGCGAGCCGTCCCTCGGGCTGAGCACGCCGGCCACGGCCCCGAACAAGAAGGACCCGAACAAGGTCAGGACCAGCCAAACCCCGATCGGGATCATGGCCGAGGTCGACGCCCGCTTTGCCAGCACCGATGACAACGTGGCCAGTGCCTGCCAGAACCCCACGTAGATGATGGTGAAGACCAGCCACACCGCCAGTCGGGAGATCTCGGTCGGAGACGGGACCACACCGAGGCGGAAGATCCCGATTCCCGACACGAAGAGGACCAGAGCCGTGAGCATGATCGCCACCACGGTCAGCCCGGCCACGAACTTGCCCAGGATCACCTCGTCGCGGTGGATTGGCTGGGAGAGGAGCCGGGGCAGCGTTCCCTGGGAGCGCTCGCCACTGACCGCGTCGAACCCGAACATGATCCCGAGGAGTGGGGCGAGGAACCCCACGAACACGATGAGCGGGAACGGGACCGGGTCGACGGTGACCGTGAAGAGCTTGAGGAAGAGGGCGGTGATGCCCTGGGCATTGGGGGCGACGTCGCGAATCCCTCCCGAGGCGGCGAAAACCGCCGCCGCGGTGGCGATGCCCAGCACACCCATCAGGACCACGAACCGCCCCGATAGCAAATGATCGGCCACCTCCTTGCCCGCGACCGCTCGCCAGCCCCCGACTCGCCGCAGCTCGGCGCGCTCGGTTTCCGCAGTCGTCGTCATGGGCTCACCTCCTCCCGAACCTCGAAGTAACGGCGGTAGATAGTCTCCAGGTCCTCGTCGAGACGGTGGACGCCGACCACGTCGGCGCCCTTGGAGACCAGCCCGCTAACCGCGGCGGGAAGAGAGCCGGCCTCCAGACCGGCCACCCACGATCCGGGGATGCGGCCGGCCTCGACATCGCTGACGTTGGGCATCGAACTGAGAAGCTCACGCGCCTTGGACGGGTCGCCACCGAGACGAAACTCGACCCGGACCTTGGCGGTCTCCTCCACTGCGGCCAGGTCGTGGGGTGTGCCCTGGGCGACCACCTTGCCGTCGACGAAGATGGCGACCCGGTCGCATACCGTCTGCACCTGATGGAGGAGATGGCTGGCGAGGAGGACGGTGACGCCTTCCTCCTTGGCCAACCTCTGGATCAGGGCCAGCATCTCGATAACGCCCTCGGGGTCGATGGCGGTGGTCGGCTCGTCGAGGATCAGCACCGACGGGCCCTTGACCAGGGCGTCGGCCACACCGAGGCGCTGCTTCATGCCCCGCGAGTACTCCCCGGCCGGCTGGTCGGCGGCATCGCCGAGCCCGACTATGTCGAGCAGCGACGCGATCTGCCCTTCGAAGTCATCGAGGCCGTTGAGACGGGCGGTGAAGCGAAGGTTCTGCCGCCCGGTCATCGAGTCGTAGAAGCCGACCGCGTCGGGCAGATAGCCGACATGGCGTTTCACCTCGAGCGGCTTGCGACGCGGATCGAGCCCGAGCACCTTGATCGTCCCCTCGGTCGGCTGGACCAATCCGAGAAGCATGAGGATCGTTGTCGTCTTCCCGGCGCCGTTTGGCCCGAGCAGCCCGAACACCTCCCCGGCCTCGATCTCGAGATCGAGCCGGTCGACCACCGTGTGCTCGCCGTAGGTTTTGGTCAAGCCCTTGCTGCGGATGGTGGTGGTGCTCATCGTCTCAGCGTCGGCCGAAGCGGCGGAACACCCAGGCGAGACCGGCCAGGGTCAGGGCGATCACCGCGATGCCCACGAAACCCCACAACGCCGAGGGGTTGACCGTGGTCCGAACCTCCATCGAGTCGTTCGCCTGCTCATGGGTGGCGGTGAAACTGATCTGGTAGTCGCCCGCCACCGCTTCCTCGGATGGCGTGATGGTCGCAGTGACCACCGCCGTCTCCCCGGGCCCGATGGCCACCTCCTGGCTGTCGAAGCTGACCTCCCAACCGCTGGGCGGGGTCACCCCGACCACCACGCTGTCGAGAGGCGCCGTCCCGGTGTTGGCGAGGACGATCTGGAAGTCGTTGGAGCTGCCCACCGTCACCTCGGCATTGAGCCGCTGGTCCGGGGTGGACATCTCCAGGGCGAACGAGCCCACCACTTCGACGATCATCTCGGTCTCCACCTGCGTATTGGCCGCGATCGCCCGGAGGTTGATCGGGTACTGCGCCGCCTCGGCCTGAAACGGCGGGGTCACCTCGACGTTGATCGTCTCCGAGCCCCCGGCTTCCACCTGGATGGTCGACGCCTGTGCCTGATCCGCCAGCTCGGCAGTGACGCCCCAACCCGATGGCCCCGAGGGCGCCAGCTCGAACTCGAGATCGGCCGGGGTGCTATTGGTGAGTTGTACGTCGAATGTCACTGCCTCCCCGGCCGGAGTCCGTAGACCGAGGAAGTTGGGGACGAGGGTGACCTCGCCACCAGCCTGGGCCGAGATCCTGACCTGGATCGGGATCCGCACCGTGTCGCCTCCGCCGGCGGCGGTCACTGTCAGGTCATACTCTCCTTCCCCGGCGTCAGGCGGGACCGACACATCGAATCTCACTTCGGGGGTGAGCCCGGGACCTGCCGTCACCGAGTCGACTTCGAACCCACCACCGCGGAAGGCAGCGGTCCAGCCGTCCGGGACGCCGTCTGCGGTCAACGAGACCGCGGTCAGGTCGGGCGAGCTGACGGTGAGGTCGAAGCTCACCTGGTTTCCTGGCTCGACGGCGATCGACGGATATGGGGCGGTGACCGTCAACGCAGTGACGGGAGCAGCGGGCTCTTCGTCGGTCTGGGCAGAGGCGATCGGCGCCGCCGCCAGGATGGTCAACAAAGCCAGAATCGCAACCAAGTGTCTCTTCGCGGCCACCTCGAGTTCTCCCTTCACTCATCGGACACACAAACACTTCATCGTTGCCAGAACGCCTAAAAACGGTGTTAAGGACCCAACCTAAGTCTGACCTCCACCCAAAGGAGACCTTGACCGATCGCCTCGAGGCGGTCGGACCAGGATACGACGCCAAACATCGGGACAATCGGCCCCACCACCATCGCAGGCCGACTATGTTCCCGGCTGACCTAAAGGAGGGTTGTAAATCATGCGCAGATCGTCGCTTGTCATTTCGCTGGTGGTGGGGGCATTGCTGGTGCCTGTGGCTGTGTTCGCATCACATCAGTTCAATGATGTGCCGGACAGCCACATCTTCCACACCGGCATCACCTGGATGAGGGACAACAACATCACGGTCGGATGTAACGCGGCAGGTACCAATTACTGCCCGGGCGACAATGTC
>DATKEA010000107.1:0-36523 GCA_035544615.1 Acidimicrobiia bacterium
TGTCCCGGCCTTTCAAGCCGGAAACGCCGGTTCGAATCCGGTCGGGACTGCCAACCAGGAACCTGAATGTCGACCCAATCGATTCTCTTCTACAACAATTTTCTTGCGATCCTCGCCTTGGTGGCTCTTGTCGCTTCGGCCGGCCTGATCGCATACCGGATCGCCAAAGGGCCCGACGTCGCTTCGCTTCTCGGGAACAACGCCGTCTGGTTGGCGTGGGTGGTTGCCGCGGTCTGCACGGCAGGATCACTGATCTACTCCGAAGTGATCCACTTCGTCCCGTGCCGATTGTGTTGGTTCCAGCGAATCGCAATGTACCCCCTCTCGATCATCCTGCTCGTCGGTGCAATCCGGAGGGAGGCTCTGGTCAAGTTCTATGCACTGCCTCTCGCCCTTGCTGGTCTCGCCACCTCTATCTACCACTACCTGATCCAGGTCTACCCGACCATCGAGGGCGGATCGTGTGACCCGGCCAATCCATGCTCGGCGCGTTACGTGGAGGAGTTCGGCTTCATCTCCATCCCATTTATGGCCGGCGCCGGGTTTATCTTGATCTCCGTCTTGCTCGCCTTCTACACGAAAGCCGGAGAATGACTCAGAAGACCAAAACCGGAGCCAACGCCCCAAAGAGCAAAGCAACCCTGTGGTGGATAATCGGAGGTGTGGTCGGTCTCGGCCTGATCGTCGCCCTCGCCGCCTCGATCGCCGCCGAGCCCGAGATCGACGAGAGCATCGGTTTCGGGCAGCCGACGGTGGAAGGCGACACCCTCCCGGTGTACGCGGCAGGAACCCAGGACGTCGCGATCGGCCTCACCGCCCCCACCGTCACCGGTGCCGACTGGAACGGCAACCCGGTGTCGATCGAGCCCGACGGCACGGCCAAGATCGTGCTCTTCCTCGCCCACTGGTGCCCCCATTGCCAGGCCGAGGTGCCGGTGGTCCAGAACTGGATCGATGCCGGCAACCTCCCCGCCGATGTGCAACTCATCTCCGTTGCCACATCGACCAACCGTTTGCAGCCCAACTGGCCGCCCCAGGACTGGCTGGAAGAGGAAGGGTGGACCCCTCCCGTGATCATGGATGATGAAATCGGATCGGTCGCGGTCAATTACGGGATGTCCGGCACCCCGTTCTATGTGGTGCTCGATGGGGACAACACAAACTTGGGCAGGATCTCGGGTGAGATCGGTATCCAGGGGCTAGAGGCTCTGGTTGGAATCGCCCAATCGGGCGCCGGCTGAGAGATCAGCCCTCCAGCGACCTGATCTTCTCGAGTCGCCGCACATGACGGTCGTCGCGCGAGAAGCGCGCTTCTAGGAACTTCGTGATCAGCTCTTCGGCGAGAGCTGCACCGATGACACGTGACCCGAGAGACAGGACGTTGACATCATCGTGCTCGACCATCTGATGGGCGGTATAGGTGTCGTGGGCGACCGATGCCCTGATGCCGGCGAGCTTGTTGGCCGCCACTGCCGCCCCCGCCCCGGACCCGCAGATCACGATCCCTCGGTCGGCCCGCCCATCGAGCACCGCTTGGGCTACCGCGGCGGCGTAGTCGGGATAGTCGACAGGTTCGGCCGAATGGGTGCCCAGGTCGTAAACAGCATGTCCGGCCTCGGCGAGCCACGTGGAGATGTGATCCTTCAACGGATAACCGGCGTGATCCGCGCCGAGTGCGATTCTCATATCTGGCGGCAGGGTAGCCACGGCGCCGATGCGGACACGGGGTTGGCGCCACACCTCACTACATTCGCCTGAATGTCCAAGGTGGTTGTCGAGGGAGGAGCGCGTCTCCAGGGCACCGTCGGGGTTCTCGGGGCAAAGAACGCCGTCCTCAAGGAGATGGTCGCGGCCCTGCTCGCTCCGGGGCGCCATCGTCTCACCAATGTGCCGGCGATCCTCGATGTGGCTTTGATGCGACGTGTCCTCGAGCACACCGGCTGCCACGTGGAGCAAAACGGGCACGAGTTGTGGGTAGTGGTGCCCGAAGAGCTGCGTCCCGAGGCGCCGATCGAATTGGTACGCCAGATGCGGGCATCGATCGTGGTCCTCGGTCCTCTGCTTGCCCGCTGTCAACTCGCCAAGGTGGCGCTCCCGGGTGGAGACGACCTCGGGGCAAGGCCGATCGACATGCACCTGCAAGGGCTCGAGTCGATGGGGGCCGACTTCGATCTCGTCCATGGTGAGCTGGTCGGCCGGGTCGACGGCAGGTTCAAAGGCAGCGAGGTCGAGTTGCCGTTCCCGTCTGTCGGCGCCACCGAGAACCTCCTATTTGCCGGAGTCCTGGCGGAAGGCGACACCGTCATCGTCAACGCCGCCCGCGAGCCCGAGATCGAAGATCTGATTACGTTGCTCACCGCGATGGGGGCCGAGATCACCGGTGGGGGAACGTCGCTGGTGACTATCCACGGTGTCGACAAGCTGTCTCCTGCGGATCACCACGCCATTCCCGACCGGCTCGAGGCGGGCACTTATGCCGCAGCGGCTGCGATCACCAACGGTGACGTGACGATCACCGGATGCAATCCGGATCATCTGCGGATGGAGTTGAGAAAGCTGGGGGAGAGCGGCTGTGAGGTCGAGCGCGGGGATGGATGGCTACGGGTGAAAGGCCCGACCCGCCCGGCCCCGGTCGACTTCGCCACTCTTCCCTTTCCCGGGTTCCACACCGACATGCAACCGCAGATGGTCGCGTTGCTCTCGGTGGCCTCGGGGACCTCGGTGATCACCGAGAACCTCTACGACGCGCGTTTCCGTTATGTGGGCGAGCTGGCTCGTATGGGAGCAGACATCACGACCGAAGCCCAGCACGCCGTGATCCGTGGAGTCGAGCGGTTGTCGGGGTGCCCGGTGTTGGCTCCCGATATCCGCGCCGGGGCAGCGCTGGTTCTGGCCGGGCTCCGCGCCGAAGGCGCGACGGAAGTGGTCGAGGCCGAGCATATCGATCGGGGTTATGAGGACTTTCCGGGCAAACTCAGGGCTTTGGGAGCGAGAATCGAGAGGGGATGATCCGGGTGCGCGACCGCACCATCGGGGCTCCTGGCGAGCGAGGGGACCGCTCGATGTCTGCCGGGCTGCCGGTGGCACTCGTGGTCGTGTTGGCGCTGGCTGGTCTCTCGCTCGGGTCACCGGTCGCGCTGGCGGACGACGCTCGGGGCACCTCCGCCGAGGTCTCCGTCGGTGGCGTCGGGTATCTGGAGTTGAACGGCCGGCGTTACCTGGGGCCGTTGATCATCACCGCTGAGCGCGACGGTGTGGCCGTGGTCGAGCGAATGAGCCTGGACACTTACCTCGAAGGGATCCGCGAGGTCCCGTTCTCGTGGGATGACGACGCATTGGCCGCCCAGGTCATAGCGGCGCGGACCTACCTGGCCTGGAATCTCATCGGTGGGCGTACCGAGACCGGGAGGAGAATCGGCTACGACATCTGTGCGACTGCAGCATGCCAGGTCTATGCCGGGGTCGATGCGATTCTCGGGCCCGACGGGGGTCGGTGGAGGACAGCAGTGGCAGAAACCTGGGGACAGATCCTGGTTTCCGGCGGAGAACCGGCCCGGGCCTTCTACTCGTCGACGACCGGGGGAAGGACTCGGAACATAGAGGACATCTGGCCCGGGTCAGAGCCCGCGCCCTATCTGGTCGGGGTCTCATCGACTGGAGAGAACAGTCCATTCGTCGAGTGGTCGTGGGAGCTCCCGGCATTCCAGATGGAGCGCTTGCTTTGGGAAGCCGGGGTCGCCTCGGGAGAGATACGGTCGGTCGAATCCAACACCACCGAAGATGGGGAGGGGCCATGGACGATCGATATCACCTCGGACTCGGGGACCGTCTCCCTCGACACCTGGGAGCTGCGGGCGAAGATCAACGCAGCTGCCTCGATCATGCCCCACCTGCTCCCCGCCTCCAACGACGAGGGTCGGGTCTATCCGACCACCATTCTCAGTCCCGAGTACACCATCCGTCACGAGATGCGCAGGGGGCACTTTCTCGACTTCGCCTACCCTGACTCCTACTACGTGGTGGAGGGGCGCGGCTGGGGTCATCTGATCGGCATGTCTCAGTTTGGGGCGCAGGCCATGGCGGAGAGAGGAGCCACCTACTCCGAGATCCTGGCCCACTATTACGGAGGGCTGACCCCGGTGTCGGGAGCGCAGTTTCTGCCCGAGCAGGTCTCGGTGGGGTTGGTGGTCGGGGCTGACCGCGTCACCGTGGACACGGGATCATTCCTGACGATCACTCTCGACGGTGAGCAAGTGGCGGTGCCCGACTCTGGCGCGTGGACATTCCAGTGGGAGGATGGCCGTCTCGTCCTGACCTCACCCCGGTCAGGTCCTCCGCGTGTGGCACCTGGCCAGTCTCCCCTCGAATTCTGAGCAAGCCGGGGTGGGGTAGAATCCGGAACATTCCGCACCCAGCGAGGGTTGCCAAACGCGATGTCAGAAACACCTGTGACCATTTCGAGCAGCGTCGAGTCCGAGGGGCAGATCGACGGTGACAAGCTTCGGGAGACGCTGGACTACATCCGCCCCGCGGTCCAAGCAGACGGGGGCGACCTCGTCCTGCTCGGAACCGACGGCGGGACAGTGAATCTCCAGATGGTCGGTGCGTGTGGTGGTTGCCCCCTCTCGATGATGACCTTGAAGGCCGGCATCGAGCGCATCCTGATGGACCGGGTTCCCGGGGTGGAAGAGGTCAACGCGAGTGCCGACGCCCCCGGCCTCGATGAAGTCGATAGCCCCAACGGCATCCAATTGCCCGTGCTCTGATCGACGGCGATCGCTCCACAGTTCCTTAACCTGCTCTGCCATGAGCGCGTCAACGACGGCGAGCCGGGTCCTGGCCGGTGACCGTCGTGCCCTTGCCCGGTTGATCACAGCCATCGAGTCAGACGATGGTGCGGTGGACGGAGTGGTCGCAGAGTTGGTCGAATCCGTCACGCCCGCCCGCAGGGTCGGGGTGACCGGCCCGCCCGGGGTTGGGAAGTCGACACTGGTAGACGCGATGATCAAGGAGTTGCGCTCGCGCGGCGACACGGTCGCGGTCCTGGCCGTAGATCCTTCCAGCCCCATCACCGGCGGTGCGCTGCTCGGGGACAGAATCCGCATGCAGCACCACGTCGACGACTCGTCGGTCTATATCCGTTCGATGGCGTCGCGTGGCCACTTGGGTGGCCTGGCACCTTCGTCATCGTCGGCCATCGCCGTGCTGGCCCGCGCCGGTTTTGATGTCGTTCTCGTGGAGACGGTCGGGGTTGGGCAGTCAGAAGTCGAGGTGATGGACCTTGTCGACGTCGTCGTCCTCGTCTTGGGCCCCGATTGGGGAGACCAGATCCAGGCCGACAAGGCGGGGATAGTCGAGATCACCGACGTTTATGTCATCAACAAGGCCGATCGACCGGGAGTCGACACCGTTCATCGTGCCTTGTTGGAGACTCTCGGGGACTCCGAGGCAACGGTTCTGGTCACTACCGCCATCACCGGGGATGGAGTTGCTTCGTTAGTCGACGCGGTGCGATGACTCGGTGTCACCCAATGCAGCTTGGGCCGCGGCCAGGCGTGCTCCTTCGATCCGGGGCGGGCTGCAAGACACATAGTCGAGACCCAGCTCATGCACGAAGGCAATGGACTCAGGATCGCCACCGTGCTCTCCGCACAGCCCAACCACCAGGTCGGGATTGGCCTCTCGGCCCTCCTTGGTGGCGACGCGGATCAGCCGTCCCACCCCTCGCTGGTCGATGGACTGAAAAGGATCAGAGGTGAGGATCCCTTGTTCCAGGTAATCGCGTAGGAAGAGCCCCTCGGCATCGTCCCGGCTCAGTCCATAGGTCATCTGGGTCAGGTCATTGGTGCCGAACGAGAAGAAGTCGGCGACGGGGGCGATCTCGCCCGCGGTCAGGGCGGCCCGCGGCAGCTCGATCATGGTCCCGATATGGATGTCGAGCTCGACACCCGACCCTTCAGTGGCGCGGGCGATCTCCTCTTCGATGACCTCGCGCATTTGGATGAGCTCCTCGGCTACGGCAACCAACGGGATCATTATCTCGAGACGGGGTGACCCACCGGCCTGGATGCGTCGGGTGAGCGCGCTGGTAGCCGCCCGCGCTTGCATCCGATAGAGGTCCTTGACCATGAGACCGAGCCGGACACCGCGCAGCCCCAGCATTGGATTGTCCTCTTCCCAACGAGCCACCTGATCGGACATCGCCCTGAGGTCGTCGATCGGCCTCCCGGCCCGGACCCGACCGAGCATCTCGTGCTCGAGCTCGAGCCGGGATGGCAGGAACTCGTGGAGGGGAGGGTCGAGGAGCCGGATCACGACCGGCAGACCGTCCATGGCCTCGAGAATTGATTCGAAGTCCCCGATCTGCTGCTCTTCGAGATCGGCGAGGGCTTGCTCGCGTTGTTCTGGATCCGTTGAGAGGATCAGATCCTGAACGATGGCGAGCCTCTCGCCCAGGAACATGTGCTCGGTGCGTGCCAGGCCGATGCCCGAAGCGCCCCGGGATCTTGCCAGGGCAGCATCTTCGGCAGTGTCCGCATTGGCGCGCACTTCCAGCTTGCGGATCTGGTCGGCCCACTCCAACAGCTCTTCCAGCTCATGGATCGATTCGGGCTCGACGACGTCGACCTCACCGAGGAATACCAACCCCGATGTCCCGTCGATGGTGATGACGTCTCCCTCATGAAGGTCGTCGTGCTTGGCCCTGGCGATACCGGCATCGAGGTCGACGAGAATGGCGGCGGCCCCGGTGACTGCCGGCTTTCCCATGCCCCGGGCCACCACCGCAGCGTGAGAGGTCTTCCCGCCCTGACTGGTCAGGATGCCGGCGGCGGCGGCCATGCCATGGATGTCATCGGGCGTCGTCTGGGGCCGTACCAGGATCACCTTCTCGCCCTCGCCGGCCCGGGTCACTGCCACATCGGCTGTGAAAACCACCTTTCCGGTGGCCGCGCCGGGAGAAGCGGCCACCCCGCTCGCGACCGCCGAGCCGGTGTCGACATGATCGGCGATTCGAGGACGATGAAGCTGCTCCAGGGAGTCGGGCGCAACCCGCGTGACGGCAGTCTGCTCGTCGATCAGACCCTCTTCCACCATGGCCACGGCCATCCTCACCGCGGCGGCCGCGGTGCGCTTGCCGGCCCTGGTCTGGAGGATGTGGAGGACGTCTCGCTCGATGGTGAACTCGATGTCGCACATGTCTCGATAATGGGTCTCGAGACCGTCCATGATCTCCACCAACTGGCGATGACACTCCGGGTGGAGCTCGGCGAGGTCATCGAGACTCAGCGTGTTCCTGGTCCCGGCCACTACGTCCTCACCCTGCGCCCGAGGCAGGTAATCGCCATAGAGGACCCTGGCGCCGGTAGCCGGGTCTCTCGTGAAACAGACCCCGGTGCCGGAGTCGTCGCCGAGGTCCCCGAACACCATCATCTGGACATTGGCGGCGGTTCCTAGATCGTTGGAGATGTGGTGGATGCGCCGATACGCGATCGCCCGCTTGGTGTTCCACGACTTGAACACGGCCGTGATGGCCCCGCGTAGTTGCTGCATCGGGTCGTCAGGAAGCTCGCCTGGCCGCTCCTGTTCGATAATGGCGCGGAATCGACGGGTGGCTTCCTCGAGGTCGTCGCTGGTCAAGTCTGAGTCGTCGTCGACACCCCGGCCCGTCCTCAGCTCGGTCAGCACATCCTGGAACAAGGACTCATCCACACCGAGCACCACATCCCCGTACATCTGGAGGAAGCGACGGTTGGCGTCCCAGCCGAAATGGGGATCACCCGACCACTCGATCAGCGCCTTGACCACCTCTTCGTTGATTCCGAGGTTGAGCACCGTGTCCATCATCCCGGGCATGGAGAACTTGGCCCCCGAGCGCACCGAGAGCAGGATCGGGATCGGGCCCGACCCGAAGGTGCGGCCGGTCCGCTCTTCCAGCCTGGCCACGGCCGCGTCGACCTCTGGCCAAAGGTCGGTGGGGATCTCGCCGCTGGCCATCGTTGCCCGACAGACCTCGGTGGTGATGGTGAAACCCGGCGGGACTGGAAGCCCGAGACTTGTCATCCGGGCCAGACCAGCCCCCTTTCCGCCAAGAAGATCCTTATCCGAGCCGTCTGCTTCTGAGAAGTCGTACAAGTGGGCCAATGGAGCGTCTCCTGGGTGATCAGATGTCATGAAGTTACCGTCCTGGCACCCAAGATCACCAGGGCCGTACGCGAAACATCTGAGAGCCTTTCGCCTCTGGTCTCCTGAGCAGGTTCCGCGACACTTCGCATCATGCCCACTGAGGTCTCGGCCGAGATCTGACCCAGTGGAATGGGGCGAGAAGCGGGCTCCGCTCAGCCGGCTTTGTAGATCAGGCCCTCGTTGCCGATCGAGGTGATCATGAGAGTGTCACCTTCGATCACGACCCCGAAGCCGTCACCGAGGACCGACACCACCAGGTTGTCCTGTTCCTGGAGGTCGGCGGGACAATCACCCTCGGCGGCAAGCTCGTTGAGCACTACTTGCGCTCCGGAGATCACGTACCGGCCGTTCAGGGTGCGGCAGCCGGTGGATCCGAGCATCGACCCGTCACTGAACAATTCCAGGGTCGCCCGTTCGCCACTGACAGAGGAGACGGTGTCACCGGTGACCAACCCGTCCAGCGCCCAGACCGTCCCGGTCAGCTCCGAGGTCGGGACCGGGGGCAGTTTCGCCAAGGTCAGCTCGGTGTCCTCGCCGCTGAGAGTGAGCGTTTCATCCGTGAGG
The DNA here is from genome assembly GCA_035544615.1 of Acidimicrobiia bacterium. GTDB lineage: Bacteria > Actinomycetota > Acidimicrobiia > Spongiisociales > ZC4RG35 > JARDZU01. The sequence goes on from DATKEA010000107.1 coordinate 8,749, forward strand.
GAGATCACCTCGACCCTGGTCAATGCCTCGAGATATCTACGTTCTGACTCCATGGTCTCCTCGGGGAAGCAGGCCATTTCGGTCTGGAACAGCTCGGAGAAGATGATTGTGTCGCCCGATATGGAGTAGGACCCGCCGTACCCGTTGCAGGCAGCGGTGCCCCCAGCGCCGTCCTCGGTGAACGACAGGGTGATCGGATGGCTGTCCAGGATCGGGATCGGCTCGCCGTCGGAGGTTCCCGACTCCAACTGCCACGTGGTCCCCATCGGATCGGACACGGCTGGCTCGTCGGGCTCACCGGGCCCGGCGCAGGAGGCCAATGTCATACCCAGCACGGCGACGAGTAGTAGGGGTGTTGTCATGCTCTCTTGGACGCTGTCGTGACCTGCTCGGTTCCTGGATCACTAGTTGTGTTGTCTCTCCGGCCCTCGCCTCCCCTGGCTGTGTCGAAGTGCTCGCCGCAGCTCCCCGGCTGCGACTGAGGGCTTCTCCTTGCCAGATGACGCCGATGGCTCGGAGACACGCTCACACTATTTACGCGACAGACCACTAGGCCAAGACTGCAACGGCGACGACCAGACCGGTCCATAGATGCAAGCGCGCCGTCATCTTCAGAGCTCGAATCAGTGCTGGCCCGTCTGTCTTGCTGTAGACGATGCGGACCGGGCCCGTCGCAAAGGAGATCAGAAGGAAAGCGAAGACGGTGAGCATTGGAGTCCAGCCAACCATGGCGAACAGAGCGATCAGAGGAAACGCGCCGTAGACCAAGATGGCAAAGAGAGTGCGGGTCCGAGTCGGGCCCAGGATCACCGCCAGTGTCCGTTTGCCCGCCGCCCGGTCGGTGTCGAGATCTCGGTAATTGTTGGCGACAAGGAGCGCAGTGACCAGCATCCCGATCGGGATCGAAAGCAACCAGGCCTCTCGTGGCGCCGTCATGTCATGGACGAAACGACTTCCCACGGTGGCCACGATGCCGAAGAAGACGAACACGAAGACCTCGCCCATGCCGCGGTAGCCATAGGGAATCGGCCCTCCGACGTAACCGAGCATGGCCGCCACCGAGACCACACCAATGACCAGGATGATCGGCCCCGCGATGGCAGTTAGCGCTACTCCCGCCCCGGCGGCCACCAGCAGGGCCAGGGTGACGCCGGTCCACATCTGCCTCGAGCTGATCCGACCCATGGCAACCATGCGGGGCGGCCCCAGACGTTCCGCGGTGTCGGCCCCCCTCGCTGCGTCCGACGCATCGTTGGCGAAGTTGGCCGCCAGTTGGATGGCGAGGGCCGCAATCAGGGCATAGGCAAGAGCGTCGAATCGGAAGACGTCATCGAACTCGGCCAGGGCGGATCCGACCGCGACCGGAACCACCGCGGCGGGAAGGGTGTGGACCCGTGCGGCGATCTTCCAAGCCTGAACCGCGTTCACCGGTTCAGAAGTGCCAGGGGTAGGGTCCAAAGTCGGGATCGCGCTTGTCGAGAAACGCGTCCCGCCCTTCCTGTGCTTCATCGGTCATGTAGCCGAGCCGGGTCGCTTCCCCGGCGAAGATTTGCTGTCCAACCAAACCGTCGTCGAGCAGGTTGAAGGCGAACTTGAGCATACGTTGAGCCGTTGGGCTCTTCCTGGTGATCTCGATGCCCCACTCCAACGCCACCTTCTCCAACTCGGCGTGGGGGACTGCCGCGTTGACCATCCCCATCTCGTAGGCCTCCGCCGCGGAGTACTCATGACCGAGAAAGAAAACCTCTCGCGCCCGCTTCTGCCCCACCTGGCGGGCCAGGTACGCCGAGCCGTACCCGGCGTCGAATGAAGCGACGTCGGCATCGGTCTGTTTGAACACGGCATGCTCGCGGGAGGCGAGGGTCAGGTCGCACACCACATGTAGCGAGTGCCCGCCACCGACCGCCCAGCCGGGCACGACCGCGATCACGACCTTGGGCATGAACCGGATCAGGCGCTGCACCTCGAGAATGTGAAGACGCCCGACCCGGCCCTGATCTATGGACTCGTGCTGCTCGTCTTCGGCGTACTTGTATCCGTCCTTGCCCCTGATCCGCTGGTCGCCGCCGGAGCAGAAAGCCCACCCGCCATCTTTGGGCGATGGCCCATTGCCGGTGAGGAGAACACAGCCGACGTCGGTGGTCTGACGGGCGTGATCGAGGGCGGCGAAGAGCTCGTCGACGGTGTGGGGCCGGAAGGCGTTGCGGACTTCGGGGCGATCGAAGGCGATGCGAACCACACCGTGGCCCTCTGCCCGGTGATAGGTGATATCGGTGAAGTCGAAGTCGGAAACCTCGATCCAGACCGAATTGTCGAACGTCTCGGAGACCACAGAGACGGAGAATACGGGGCACAATCGCTCTGTGAGGATTCGTGTGCCAGATTGGCGACCGCGAATCGACGGAGGAACCCTCGCATGATCGAGTGGTTGAGACGACACGACCCGAGTCGGGTCTTCATCGTCACTGACGATGACAGCCGAACCTTCGGCGAGACCGTCGATGCGGTCGAAGCTCGCCCGGTGTCCGGCTTCGAGGTGGTCCGTCCCTGGCCCTACTTCTCCTCGGTCATCGATCTTCTTGCCCTGATGTCGAAGAGTTCGGCGGTGATCGTGGCCGAGGACGTGCCCGAAATGGCGATGATCGACCCCGGTGAGGCTGCCAGTGTCGTCTTCACCTCGGGTAGCTCGGGTGGCCCAAAAGGCGTTCGTCTCACCAAGCAGAATTGGGAGGCCGCAGCACGTGCGTCAGTGGATCATCTGGGCCACGGACCCGATGACATCTGGCTCCTGGCCATGCCGCTGCACCATGTTGGGGGGCTTTCCATCATCATCAGATCGGCCTACGTGGGGGGCACGGTGCGGATGCTTCCCGGGTTCGATCCTGCCGCCTTCGCCCGTGAGCTGCGCAGCGGAGTGACTATTGCATCGGTGGTGCCGACCATGCTCACGCGTGTCCTCGATGTCGACCCCGGCCCATTCAAAGGGCTGCGAGGCGTGCTGATAGGGGGTGGCCCGATACCAGACGAGGTCATGGAACGGGGCGCCGCCGCCGGGCTGCCGATCTTGCCCAGCTACGGCATGACGGAGTCCGCAGGTCAGGTGGCGACCTTGCGCCCGGGATCTCCGATCGAGAACAAGGGATATCCACTTCCCGGAGTCGAGCTCCGGATCGAGGCAGACGACAGGATCGCGGTGCGGGGCCCGATGGTCTCACCGGGCTATGTGGGACAGCCTGATCGAGACAGTGACTGGTTCGTTACCGGCGATCTGGGAACGCTCGACCCCGACGGCGCACTACGGGTGACAGGTCGGGCCGACACCCTGATCATTAGCGGCGGCGAGAACATCGACCCCACCGTGGTCGAAGCTGCGATGATCCGGGTACCGGGAGTCACAGCCGCAGCGGTGGTCGGCGTGCCCAGCGAAGAATGGGGGATGGAGGTGGTCTGCCTCTATGTGGGCGATGCCAGTCCGATCCTGATCGACTCCCACTTGAAGGGCAGGCTGACCGGGTTCATGATCCCGAAACGTCTGCTCCGTGTCGCCGAGCTGCCAATGACGCCCCTGGGCAAGCCGGATCGAGCCGAGGTGACCCGGCGCTTCAGTTGACCCGGCGCCCGATCAGCACACCCTGCCGGAACGGCATCGCCACCGCTTCGAAATCGGGGTCGTCGGCGATCAACCGGTTGAATTCGTCGGTCCCGTGGCCCTGGTCGATCCATCCCTGCCCGGTGCCGTAGACGTTGTCGGCGATGACCAGGCCTCCGATGGCGACCAACGGGCGTGCGATGCGGAAGTAGTCCGTGTACTCCCCCTTGGTCGCATCCAGGAACAACACGTCGACGCTCCCCGGCTCCATTTCCCCGGCGAGTTGGGTGAGGACTTCGATTCCGGTACCTCGCTGCAGGTCGATCTGGTCGGCGAGACCGGCTTTCTCGAACTGGCGCTGGGCGAAGTCGGCATGTTTGTGGTCGGGCTCGATGGTTATCAGACGGCCATCGGGTTGGAGGCCGCGGGTGATCCAGATGGCGGAGTATCCGCCCAGGGTGCCGACTTCGATCGCCACTCTGCCCCGGGTCATCGAAGTCAGGATCATCAACAAACGTCCGACATCGGGTCCCACCGAGATCGTCGGCAAGCCGGCGGTCGCGGCCTCGTCGGCCAGGTAGGTGAGCAGATCGTCCTGGGCCCCGAACACTTCTTGGGAGTAGTCGTTGATGTAGTCCCAGGTCTCGCCGGTCATTTGCGACATCGGCATGAGATTAGGTCCTGGCGAGAGCCGGGAGTTCGGGACGCCGGTCAGATCGTGGTCAACGAACTGCTCCTCTGGGTTCGGTTCAGGGAATCATCCGTCAGCGAATCGGCGCTCGAGATATCCGGCCCAGGTGAGCGTGCCCACCGCCCGCTCCGGGTTGGTGTGCAACCCGTCTCGGAAGGCTCGTGCCACCCGTCCCGGCCTTGGATACTTGACCAGGGGCCTCTCTTTTCCTCTGACCGTCATGTAGGTGCGAGCAAGATGCTCGATGCTCAGGATCTCGGGACCAGCCAGGTCCGGGGCCCGGCCCTGGGGCCGAGTTTCGACCAACGTTGCGAGGGCGTCCGCCACCTCGTGGATGTCGATCGGCTGATAGACGTAACCCAGAGGGACGCGGGCGATGATGGAGCGGGTCATCCGTTCGACGCGATGGGCGATCAGATCGTGGAACTGCGTGGCTCGGACGATGGTGGAGAGACCACCGGAGTCTTCGATGAGTCGTTCCACGGCGTGCTTGGCGCGGTAGTAGGGCAATGGGTGGCGGTCGACTCCAACGATGGACAGGTAGAGGAGATGACGATCACCGATCAGCTCCAAGAGTCGCTTCGTCCCAGCAACATCGATCTCCCGGGCGTGGCGCGGATCGGAGGCGAGATGCACCACACATTCGGCGTCTGAGATCGCTTCGCTCAACCCTTCGCCGCTGCCCAGGTCGGCGCGGACACTCCGGGTGATGGCTCGAGGCTCAGGCGACGCCGAACGTCCCGCAATCGTCACCTGATGACCGCTGTCGGCGAGAGGCACGCGGAGCAACCGGCCGACAGCACCGGTTCCGCCGAGGATGGTCACCTTCATGGGTCGAGCCTAAATCGGACGCGGATAGGGTCTGTCGATGCCCAAGACCGAATGTCCCGGGTGCTACGCCGAGATCGAGGATCTGGACGGGCCCACCCATCGCTACATCGATGCCTCACCGGCGTGCTGGGACATCTACAGCCGGCTCCTGGCCGGCGATCCTCAAATCGGCCCTTCGCTCCATCGGTCGCTGCTGGTGGACGCCTACGCGGCCAGCATCCCGGTGGCGTCATACCCCAGGCCACGCAGTCGGTCGCGGTCCACCTGGTCGTCCTCGAAGCGGTGCTCGGTCACAACATGGATCCGGCACGAGACATCCCGATGCGGGTGGCAGTGGTCGAGGTCGGACGCCAAGCCGGGGGTTACCCCAAGTTGGATCCGGTGCCTGAGTCCTGGGAGTTGACCGTCGCCGCCATCTCGAGTTCGGGATCACCTGGTGATCGGGGGGAGGTCACCGATCGCTACATCCGCTCGGTATGGGCGGCCTGGATGGAGCTGCACGGTTCCCTCATCGACGAGTGGCATCTGAGGACACGAGACCATCTCGGCCGCCGGTGACCGAAGCGGGGCCGATCCGACCACACCGTCAGGTTTCTCTGTCGGGTTAGCGCCAGGAGTTCCCCCCTCCCCGGCTACGCCGGTACTCCCCCCTTCGGGGGGAGAAACGGCGCCACGTACCTCAGGTAAGCAGTGCCGGGGGACCCGGGGGCCTTTCGGGTCAGATGTCGACGGTCTCGGTGGTGCCCGCCGGCACCTCGACGATCCGGTCACCGATTCCGACCCGGATCGGATTGGCCTCTCCGGGTCGGGTGGTGATGGTCAACTGCTCGTTGGTGATGTGAAGCTCGAGGAGAATGCCCCGATACCGGATCTCGAAAATGAGATAGCCCAGCTCCTCGGGGATAGCGGGGTCGAGCCAGAGGATGTCCTCCCGGGTCTCGAGCCCGGCGTAACCCCGTTGCACCAGGTCGACGGTGCCGGCCATCGCGCCGAGATGGATCCCTTCCTGGGTGGTGCCACCCTGGATGTCGTCCACATCGCTCAGCAGCGCGCTGCGAAACTCCGCCCACGACTCGCGGCGGTCAGACCTGGCGAGGACCCAGGAGTTGACCAACCTGCTCAGGGTGGATCCGTGTGAGGTGCGTCGGGAGTAGTAGTCGATGTTGCGCTTGATGGCGTCGTCGTCGAGCTCATAGCCAAGCCGCTCGAAGATCGCATGGAGCTCGCTCATGCTCATCAGGTAGAAGAGCATCAGCACGTCAGCCTGCTTGGAAAGCTTGTACCGGTTGGTCGTGTCCCCTTCGGCTTCCAGGATGCGATCGAGTCGGTGGATGTCGTCGTACTTCTCCCGGTAACCGACCCAGTCGAACTCCTCGAGGTCGTCGTAGCCCTCGAACTGACTGATGATTCCGTCGCCGTGGAAGTCGACCCGCATCTTCTGGCTGATCTCATCCCACTTTCCCTGCTCCGTCAGTGAGATACTCAGTCTCTCCGTCAACTCGAGTCGTCGGAATTCGGGGACTGTCTCCAGCGCGTCGAGAGCCCGGCGCAAGACCCACGCCGTCATCACGTTGGTATAGGCGTTGTTGTCGAGCCCCGGGTCGCTGGCACCCGGGTAGGCGTCGTGATACTCGTCCGGCCCCATCACACCCTTGATTTCGTAGCGATCGAGCGCCTTGTTGTAGGTGCACAGGCTGGTGAGGAGACGGGCGATCTCGAGCAGCATCTCCGCTCCGTAGTAGGAGAGAAAGTCGGCATCCCCCGTCGTCTGGTAGTACTGCCAGACGTTGAACGCGATGGCGAGGTTCACGTGACGCTGGAGGTGGCTGTTGTCGGGTAGCCAGTTCCCAGACTTGGGGTTGAGATGGACCACCTGGGTCTCCTCCCGTCCGCTGCTACCGCTCTGCCATGGGTAGAGAGCACCCTCCAGCTCTTCCTGCCGGGCAGCCCAACGTGCCTCGGGCAGTCTCCGGAACCGGTAGATGAGCAGAGATCGGGTCAGATCGGGTAGGTGGAGGTTGAGGTAAGGAAAGATGAACAGCTCGTCCCAGAAGATATGACCCCGGTAGGCCTCCCCGTGCCAGCCTCGAGCCGGGACTCCAACGTCCAGGTCGATCGTGTGTAGAGACACGGTCTGGAGCAAGTGGAACGAGTGCAGGTTGAGGACCATTGCTTCGAACTCGTCGGCTCCAGTCCTCAGGTGGGCACGCCGCCACAACAGCTCCCAGGCGAGCGCTTGGGTATCCAGCATCTCGTCGAACGAGCCGATCCGCTCGATCCACACCTGCGCTTCGTGTCCTGCTTCGGAGATGGCGTGATCACGCGAGGTGAACAGCGTCACCATCTTGTCGATGGTCGTCGATTTGCCCAGGGAGAGGTCGACGGCCAGGTGGTGGGCAACGAAACCCGGCTCCTCGACGTTATGTCGCTCGACCTCGATCGCTTCCCCGTCGCGCAACACTGTGGTTCTGGCCGCCATCGCCACCTCGACTCGGGACTGCGTCGTTCTCACCTGGAGGAACACCGACTCGGGGTCGGGGAATGCTGTGGCTACGGGCTTGAGGTGTCGAGAGTTGAGACTGCGGTAGCGGGCCACGCCGCCGTTGGTCACCAGCCCGTCGATGGCCGAGCGGACCCAGAGGATTCCCGTCCAATTCTCCGCCGTGAACGTCGTCTGGAGCCCCGCCACATGTCGCTCGGCCATGTGGACGAAGCGGCGCTGGGCGACTCGGGTCCGTCTTCCTTCCTCGTCCTCGAACACAAACGACCGGAGTAACACCCCCCGTCGGAGATCCAGCTCTTGGCGATATTCCTGAACGGTTGCGCCGGCGAGCTCGAACCACTGGCCGTCGCCAACCCGAAACTGGAACAGCAGCCAGTTGGGGACATTGACCAGATCCTCGTTCTCGACCTGACGACCGGAAACCTCGGTGACGAGACGGTTGTAGAGACCGGCGAGGTATGTGCCCGGGTAGTGGGATCCGCCCGCTCGGGCTTCCGGAGCCGCACCCCTGGTGGCGAAATACCCGTTGCCAAGGGTGCACAACGCCTCTCTCAGCCCCTCGTTGTTGGGATCCTGTCCTTCAAAAGTGAGCGACCATGCGCTCATCGATTCCGCTCACGATCGGCGAGCGCGGCGAGGAAGCTGCGGACATCGTCGGTGGTCTCGAGCATCCATTGCGCATGGGTTGATTCCCCATACTGGCCGACCACGATGCCCATGCCCCTTCTGCGAATTGCCCGGAAAGCATCCTCGTCAGTGGTGTCATCGCCCAGGTAGACCGGCGTGATGTCGGGGTTGTCGAGACCCAGTTCCGAGAGCAGCCAGTTCAAGGCACGCCCTTTGTCCCAGTCGAAGTCCGGTCTCAGCTCCAAGACCTTCTTGCCGGTCGCCACTCGCAGCTGTGGGAAATGTGGTGCTGTCTCGTGGACCGCCTTCTCGACCAGGGAGGCATCTTCGCTCTCCACCCTCCGGAAGTGCACCGCGATGGCGTAGCGCTTGCGCTCGACCTGAGACCCGTCGATGTCTGCGAGCCTGCGCTCGAGCAGCTCGCCCGCCTCCTCGAGAGGAGCCAGGTACCGATCGACCTCCCTGAGTCGGTCTCCGGCAACCGGTTCGCCGTCCGGACCAAGGATGTCAAAGCCATGACTCCCGGCGTAGTAGATCCCTTCGACTCCCATCTTGTCCCTGACGTCTGCAACGTCGCGCCCACTGAGCACGGCGACGGTGGTGAGAGAGGCGAGCTCGGTGATCACGGCCCTTGTCGTCTCCGACAGTATCGCCAGGTCAGGGTGTGCCACGATGGGGGTCAGAGTTCCGTCGTAGTCGAGAAACACGGCCGGACTCCTATCGGCCAAGCGCTCGATCAGCCCGCCCATGTCGGCCAGGGCGTCGGGAAGGTTGTCCCTGGGCGAGGCCGGGAATGGTCTCACCTTGATCTCGTCGAGGTCGGAGACGACCACTGTTGCCCCGTGATCGGACAGTTCCCCCGCCTGGTCCGCCCGGTTGACACCGATGACCAGTGCGAACTCACCCCGGCTACCGGCCTCAACCCCACTGAGAGCGTCCTCCACGATTGCCGAGCGCGAAGGCCTGGCGCCGAGACGGGCGGCGGCTTCGAGAAACACGGCCGGATCGGGTTTGCCCGGGATGCCCATTGCTTTGGCCGTCACCCCGTCCACGACCACCGAGAACAAGTCCGACAGGCCCGCCGATGCCAGAACATCGCTGACGTTCTGGCTCGATGAGATCAGCGCGGTACCGATGTCATGGCGTTGAAGCTCACGTACCAGGTCGACGCTGGTTCGGTACGGCTCCACCCCCTCCTGGCGTAGGTGATCGAGGAAGAAGAGGTTCTTGCGGTTGCCGAGCCCGCATACCGTTTCCTCGTCGGGACTGTCCTTGGGCGAGCCCCATGGGAGGTGAATCTCGCGGGACTCGAGGAAGCTCTGCACCCCGTCGTACCTGGGTTTGCCGTCGACCCAGGCCAGGTAGTCGGCCGACGCGAATGGGACAAAGGGCTCACCGGTTCGTTCGGCGCGGCGCTCGAGGTAGTCGTTGAACATGCGGATCCAGGACGTCTCATGGACGTCGGCGGTCTTGGTGATCACCCCGTCGAGATCGAAGATGACGGCATCGATCCGGGCCGCATCGATCTCCTGCTGGAACGTCATCTCATGGGTCATTTCTGCAAAGTGGGCACGGTGGTCTTCGGAGCAAACCTAACCCGACCGTACCGCACGGCTGGCGCCATAGGCCCTGGGCGGTGGAGACGGCCCGGTGGGCGCGAGTTGAAGGACCCGATGAGCAACTTCCTGCGCCGGAATTAACCGGATCAAGTTCTACGGTCACCCGACTCCTACAGTCGGTTTCTCAGCCGGGAAGTCACCCAGCTCCCGTTGTCACCCTTCGGGCCCTTCACTGCGGAGAATGCCACAAAATAGAGGATGTGTCCAGGGCCGAAGGTCCCTAGTAGAGCTCGGCGATAGTGATGTAGCCATTAGGTTCCAACCGACGGACCGGAGTCTCGCCATGTGGTCAAAACAGTGCGAATAGGCCAGATCTTCAGTATCGAAGTGCGCATCGACCCGTCCTGGCTGGTGATCGCCTTTCTGGTCGCCTGGTCGTTCTATGCCCAGTTCGAGCTGAGATTCCCAGAGCTGGAGCCGGGCGCCAACGTCCTGCTCGCCGGGTCGTCGGTATTCGTCTTCTTCGGGTCGGTTCTCCTCCACGAGATCAGCCACTCGGTGGTGGCGCGCGGTCTGGGTATCCCGGTGGAGGGGATCACCCTGTTTCTCTTCGGAGGGGTGACCAAGACCAAGATGGAGGCGCAAAGGCCACGGGACGAGTTTCTCATCGCGGTCGTTGGCCCGGTGACCAGCCTGGGACTGGCCGGGCTGTTGTGGCTGACAGTCACTTTGGGTGGCGACGTCTTACCCGAGCCGGTGCACTACGCCCTGGGATACCTCGGCTGGCTCAACTTCGCCCTTGGAGTGTTCAACTTGCTGCCTGGCTTTCCTCTCGACGGCGGCAGAGTGCTTCGCTCGATCCTCTGGCGCGCCAGCGGAAGCCTGACCAAAGCAACCCGGGGGGCGGCGACGGGCGGCAAGGTCATCGCGATGGTCATGATCAGCTTTGGCCTGCTCACCGTGTTCAGAGGAGACCTGAGTGGGCTCTGGCTGGCGATGATCGGGTGGTTCCTCTTCCAAGCCGCGGTCGCCGCGGATAAAGACGCGATGCTGCGCCGCCTGTTGAGGGAGGTCAGGGCGCGCGACCTGATGTCGCCGGAGCTGACCACGATTCCCTGGGATACCAGCATCAGACAGGCCGTAGACGACTATTTCCTCCGTTACGACCACTCGGCATTCCCCGTGATCGGCGCGGAGAGGACGGGTCTGCTCACGCTGAGAGCTGTTCGTCAGATTCCACGGGACCAATGGGAGATCCGACAGGTGTGGACAGCCGTCACCGATCTCGACGATACAACTACGGTCGGGCCATCGGCCGCGATGGACGAGGTCATGGAACGCATGCGCGAGGATGGCCAGGATCGAGTTTTGGTGGTGGATGCGGGCGAGGTGCTGGGAATCATCACGCCGCAGGACATCGCTCGATGGGTACGGCGCTCAGAGGAGTTGGGCCTGTCGCAAAACGGAAGCTGAGCACCTCCCAACGGGAAAGGTGAGGCGGCGTGTCGCGGCACTCCTCAGACACCATCGGGTCTTTGGCCCCTAGCCCTGCCGGATACCGAAGCAGATGATTGGGTCAGGCAAGGAGGTCTTGATGCATGCCAAGGTTGGCGACCATTTGGTGATCAAGGGTCACCATGTGGGCGATATCGAGAAAGACGGCGAGATCATCGAGGTGCACGGAGCGGGTGGAGAGCCGCCGTTCCTGGTGAGGTGGGCCGACGAAGAGCGGGAGTCACTGGTTTTCCCCGGGAGCGACGCCATCGTTGAGCACTCGAAGAAGAGCCCGCACAAGAAGAAGATGGCCTGACCGAAACACCACAACCCGATTGTCGGGGCCGCGACTGCTAATCGACGTCGTCGACGCCGAACAGCCCCAGGGTTTCGATGGCGCGTTGCCTTGGTATGACCTCGATGGCGTATCCGGAGTGGACCACGACATAGTCCCCGACTGTGGCCTCCGGGACCATGATCAGGTCGACGTCCCTCTCGGTATCGACAATCGACACAGTCGCTGGGAGCGAGACGGCCGTGGGCTCTCCGATCCTGATGACCCGTCCCGGGACGGCGACGCACATCGTCAGCTCCCCAGTCCGATCGACACCAGCATCACACCGAGGGCGTTCGGGTCGGTGTGGTCGGCCGACTGCTCGATGTCCACCTGAGGCTCATAGCCCCACGCCTCCAGGGCATAGTGACGGGCGCCGTGCTCGATCGAGCCCGGGCCGATACCGGACAAGGCTCCCACTCTGAATCTCAGGGTGACCACCTTTTCCCGGTTCCCGTCGATCTCACTCTCGACCCGAGCCATCAGGTCGCGGATTATCGCGCTCTCATGCATGATCGATCTCGGCGACCAACTCGTTGACGGCTGCCTCGACCTGATCAGACAATCCCACCCCGGGTGACAGATCGCCGACCTCGATCCCGTACACCACCACCCGCTCGGGGAGGCGTCCCAGACGGCGCGCCATCTCGATGGCCTCGATCACCCCGACCGAGTGTGTGCTGGTGGCCAGGACTCCACCGGGGAGCGGCTCATCGTGAGCGTCGAAGCGATGGATGGTGCCAGCAGGGGCACCGGAGCGGGCAGCGTCGACGACTATCACTTCGTCTGCTCCGTCCCACCTGTCCATCAGCTGGTACGAACCGCTCGCCTCCTGGTATGCCTCCACCCGGCGCACTCTCCGGGCTACCTCGATTCCGGCGGCATCGTCGCCACGGGTCGGGTTGCCAACTCCGATCAAGAGTCTTCTCATTCCCTGTCGACGGTCAGGTCGAGGAAATGGGTGGCGCAGGAGATACAAGGGTCGTAACAACGGATGGCTTGTTCCAGCTGCCATTGGAGCTGGTCGTCGGTCAACTGGGTGCGACCGACCACGTAGGCCCGCAGATCGTCCTCGATGCTGAGTTGATTCTGCGAGGTGGGAGGGACGATGTGCGCGTCGGTGATGAGGCCATCTGAATCGATCTGGTACTGATGGTACAGAGTGCCGCGCGGGGCTTCCGAGGCGCCGTGGCCGATCGCATCCCGCGGCTCCACCTCGATGAACGGCGCCTCGGGCCGGATGTAACCGTCGATGAGCCGCAATGCCTCCTCGCAGGCGAACGCGATCTCAACTGCGCGAACGATGATGCTCCGAAACGGGTTGAGGCAGGTGGGCCCGAGCCCGGCAGCCTGGGCGATCTCTCTTGCCACGGGTGTGAGTTGCTCGGAGTTGAGCGAGTAGCGGGCCATCGGTCCCAGGTGATACGCCCCTCCGTCCTTGCGACGGGCATGGAGTGCGTTGGACCATGCGACGTGGGTTTCCTCGAAGTGGTCGTCCCACTCGTCCACTCCGATGTCCAACCCGCGGTTCGAGACGATGCGACCCTGGTGGATGGCGTACTCGTCGGGGTGCTGAAGGGCGACGAACTCATAGTCACGCTCGAACTCGGGGAACGGCAGGTCCGATACCCATTGCGCGGTTGCAATCGCCGCCTCCAGCGCCCATTCCAGGTCCGGTACCAGCGACTCCAACTCCGTCTTGGTCGGGACCCGGAAGAAGCCGCCGACCCGGATGTTTATCGGGTGGATTTCCCGGCCCCCGATCAGGGTCATGATCTGGTTGCCGATCTTCTTGAGCTTCAAGCCCATCTGCACCTGCTCGGGAAAGTCGCTCGCCATCGCCAAGGCGCTGTCGTATCCCAGGAAGTCGGGCGCATGAAGGAAGAAGACGTGAAGGGTGTGGCTCTCGATCCACTCCCCGCAATAGATGAGGCGGCGCAGGGCGCGTAGGCCCCCCGTCAGCTCGACCCCGGCGGCCGATTCCATCGCATTGCAGGCGCTGGTCTGATAGGCGATAGGGCATATGCCACAGATGCGAGCCGTGATGTCGGGGGCCTCGGAGAACCGGCGGCCACGGAGGAAGGCCTCGTAGAAACGGGGCGGCTCGAAGATCTTGAACTTGAGGTCGAGCACTTCCTCGCCCCGTAGCTTGAGGTACATCGCTCCCTCGCCTTCGACTCGCGCCAGGTAATCGACCGCGATCTCTCGCTCAACGCTCAAGGGCTTCACTCGCTTCTCGGAACTCGGGGGCATAGGCGTTGAAGGTACGCAGGGCGTGGATCAGGTCGATTTCGGGGACTCCGAGCCGTCCCCACCAGGCCGCCAGGGAGTCGATGTTCGGCGACTGGGAGGGCCCGTAGCAGCCATAACACCCGCGGTCGTAGGCGGGACAAATAGCCCCGCACCCGGCCTGGGTTATCGGTCCCATGCACGGGATCTGTTGGGCAACCATGACACAGTTCGTCCCCCGCAGCTTGCACTCGACACAAACGCTGTGCCGGGGGATGTTCGGTTTCCGCCGGTGGATGAAGGCGTCGATTACCTCCAGAAGTTGGTACTTGGAAATCGGACATCCCCTCAGCTCGAAGTCGACATCGATGTGGTCTGAGATCGGTGTGGAGGTCGACAGAGTGTCGAGGTACTGGGGTTGGGCATAGACGATGCTGAGGAACTCGTCGACGTTCGCCCAGTTGCGCAGTGCCTGAATTCCCCCGGCGGTGGCGCACGCTCCGATCGTCACCAGAGTTGTCGACATCTCTCTGACTTGCGTGATCCGCTCGGCGTCGTGGGGAGTTGTTATCGAGCCCTCCACGAGTGATAGGTCATAGTGCCCCTCGATCTCCCCACGAGTTGCCTCCGGGAAGTAAGCGATGTCGATCGCTCCGGCAATCTCCAGGAGGTGGTCCTCGGCGTCGAGAAGAGTCAGCTGGCAACCGTCACAGGAAGCGAACTTCCAGACGGCGAGCCGGGGACGTGGCGAGCTCACAGCTCGGGCACCCGGAGGCGGTCGGATACCTGGGCATATGCCAGCACCGGACCGTTGCGACACAGGAAGTCGGCGCCGAACTGACAATGACCGCAGAACCCCACGGCACATTTCATATTGCGCTCCACACTGACATAGATGTTCTCCGGCGCTACTCCACGCGTCTCCAGCTCGTTGGCCACGACCTTCATCATGATCTCGGGTCCGCAGAGCATGGCGACCGCACTCTCCGGATTGAATGGGATTCGAGGAAGCAGGCCGGTGACCACTCCAACATCCCCAAACCACGATTCGTCAGATCTATCGACAGTCACCTCGATCTGCAGGTCGAAGCGGCTCCTCCATGAGTGGAGCTCCTCCTGGAACAGCAGATCTAACGGGGAGCGGGATCCATAGACGATCGAGACCGCTCCGAACCGATCGCGGCGTGCCATGACGTCGTACACCACCGGGCGAAGCGGGGCCAGGCCGATGCCACCCGCCACCACTACCAGGTCTCTTCCCTCGGCTTGACCCACCGGCCACCCCACTCCATAAGGGCCCCGGATGCCGACCCGATCACCGATGCCCATCCCGGCGATGGCCGCGGTGACGGCGCCCACTGAGCGAATCGTGTGGACCAGGATCTCTGGTCGATGGGGGTCACCGGAGATCGAGATGGGCACCTCGCCGACGCCGAACACGTAGAGCATCGTGAATTGCCCGGGGGCAAACGCCAAGGCGGCTCCATCCTCGGGCTCTAGTTCCAGGGTGACAGTGTCCGGAGTCTCGAAACGGTGGGAGATGACCCGAAACGGCCGAGGCAGCATGGCCTCGGTGGTGGAATCCGGAACGATCGAACTGGCGATGCTCATCGGTCAGGAGTTCCGGTAGAGGTCGAGAAGCTGGATTCTGGTGCGGTGGAGACGGCGAACCACCTCTTCGGCGACGACCCCCAACACCTCGAGAGCGAGATCCCGGTCAACCTCACATTTCTGGCGGATGGTGACGGCGTCGAAGGCGACCAGGTAGGTGTCTCCGAGTGAGCGGGCTCTCCAGTTCCATCGATAGGGATCGAAGAACCAGCTGACCCCGACCAGCTCTCCGGGCCCCAAGGTCTGAATCGACATCGGAGCCCTGCCCGGACTGGTCAACTCGAGACCGATCCTGCCGCTCACGATGGTGAAGAAAGTGTCGGCCACGCCCCCCTCCTCGAACAGGATCTCGCCGTCGGCCAATTGGACCTCGCTGGAGACGGATTCGAAGAGGTCGAGCTCGGTGTTGGAGAGCCTGGTGAGCAATTCGCTCTTCTCGCGAATCGACCGAAGATTCACGCGATCACCTCTTGAGAGGCGCGGATCGCGGCTACTTCCGCGGTGATGTCGATGCCCACCGGGCACCAGGTTATGCACCGACCACAGCCGACACACCCCGACGATCCGAACTGGTCGTACCAGGTCGCCAGCTTGTGTGTCATCCATTGCCGGTAGCGCGACTTCGTCGTGCTTCGGACGGGCACTCCGTGCAGGCTGGAGAAGTCGAATGTGAAGCACGAATCCCAGCGACGAGACCTGGTGGCCACCTCGCCGTCGAGAGTCACCGTGTCCTCGGTCGTCGAGCAGAAGCACGTGGGACAAACCAGGGTGCAGTTGGTGCAAGCAAGGCATCGTTCCGCCACGTCGTCCCAGCGGGGGTGCTCGAGGTTCGCCAAGAGCAGTTCCTTGACCCCCGTGTTGTCCATAGACCGGCCCATGCTCGCCGCGGTGGTCTCCACGATCCTGTCGACCCTCACCACGTCGTCGTCAGACGCGACCCGGCCCGTGAGCCTTTCCACCACACTTTCCCCGGCCTCGGTGCCAGCCTCGAAGACGAACTCGTGCCGATCGGAGTCGATCACCTCGGTGAGAACCAGGTCGTAGCCCGATGTGCATCGAGGACCGGTTCCCATCGAGACGCAAAAGCAGGTACCTCCGGCAACCATGCAGTTGATGGCGACGGTGAACCCGTCCCGGCGAGCCGTTTGGTAGGTGTGGTCGACCTCCCCACTGCCGAGGAAGACCTTGTCCTGGATCGCGATCGCGGCCAACTCGCAGGCACGGACGCCGAGAAAGGCGTACCGCGTCTCAGGCACTTCGCGTTGAACGAATTCGAGGGAGCCGTTGTCCCGTTTTACTTCGAGGAGTGTCGTCCTAGGGGGAAAGAGGACCTTCTTCCAGGAGTGCTGACCGACCGCATACCCAAAAAGTGCTTGATCGTCACGGGGCACCAGCCGGTAGGAGCCGCCGTCCTGCTCGTCGGTCCATCCGATGGGCAGATCATCCACACCCCGGACTTGGTCGTAGACGATTGCCTCGTCCCGCACTCGGGGCCCGAGGATGGTGTACCCGTCGGATGCGAGGACCTCGAAGAGAAGGCCGATGTCGACCCGATCGACGACTACCTGACTCACGCCGTCTCCATGCCTCTGGACAGTACCCAGCTCAGGGTGATCGGTGTGAGCGGGCGATCTGCCTGACATTTCTGGCATTGGGGCGTTGGGTAGGGTCTGGGAACGTGAGAGAGACTTCAAACATCGCAGGGCTGCTCCAGCGACGGCAGGTAGGTGTGCTTCTGGCAGCGGGAACGGCCGTGATCAGCGGCATTGCCATCTTTGTGAATGGCTACGGGGTGCGGGCCTGGGTGGAGATCTCGGATCCGACCACGTACACCACGCTGAAGAACTCGGTGGCGGCCATGATCCTCGTCGGTGTCGCCGTCTCGTTCTCCCGCAAAGGGCACAGCAGAGATGTCGATGTGTCCGACGTCAAGAAGGCGTGGCCTGGCCTGGCCCTGATCGCCGTCATTGGAGGGAGCATCCCGTTCGTACTGTTCTTCGAGGGGCTGGCCCGTGCGACCGCCAGCGACGCCTCCTTCATCCACAAGACGCTGGTGGTGTGGGTGGCCGTCCTCGGGGTTCTCATCCTGCGTGAGCGGATCGGTTTGGTTCACATTGCGGCAATCGCCCTACTCGTCGGGGGTCAGGTTGCATTGAGCGGGGGAGTCGGCGCTATCGAGTTCGGCGCCGGGGAGTGGATGATCCTGGCAGCAACGCTTCTCTGGGCGATCGAGACCGTCATCGCCAAGCGAGTCCTTGCCTCGGTTCCCTCGCACATAGTTGGGGTCTCCCGAATGGCCGGCGGAGCGGTGCTCCTCGTCGTCTATGGCATCGGACGCGGGGCGTTCTCAGGATTGACCGGCGTCACTCCCGAACATGTCCTGTGGATTGTCGTCACCGGCCTGACCTTGTCGGCTTACGTCGCCACCTGGTTTGCAGCCCTGGCCCGGGCCCGAGCGGTGGATGTGACTGCAGTCCTAGTCGGGGGAGCCATCATCACCGCGCTCCTCGAGGTGGGGGTGCGGGGGGTGGCGATTCCCCCCGTGCTCGGCTTGGTGCTTGTTGGCGTGGGCGTGCTCGTCGTAGTCACGGCGGGCTGGCGTCGCCCGGTGACGGCGCAGTGACCGATCTTTCCGGATCGGCTTTCTTCTCCAGGTTTGCCTTTCCTCCCAACTCGCTGGGGTACTGCGGGCCGTCCGATACCGGTCTGTTGAAGCAGGTCATGGTTGGAGGGCTGTCGGGATTGGAAGAGATGACCCACATCATCCCCGCCTTTGCCGGGGCCTGGCCGTATCTAGAGCTGATCGCCGCTTGCGCCAATCGAGACCCGCTCGACCCGGGGGTGGTCGAGGCCTATTGGCTGGGCAATCCCCTCCTCGATCAGGTCGACCTCTTGCTGATGGGCAATTCGCTCGATGAGCGCTTCCGCCATCGGGCCGGGTGGGACTGGAATGCGGTGTCCGATGCCCTCAACGCAGGGGGAAAGCCAAACCACTCGTTTCATGTCTTTTGCATCTATCCCTGGGTGGGCCTGCTCCGATCGGGCATCGTCGAGCAGTCGCTCGAGGTGCTCGACCGGTGTCGAATCCGATGGGGTGAAGTGGTGGGGCGCGCCGGCGACCGGGTCATGGTCAGGTCGCGGCCCCTCACTTGGGACGGGGCTCGGTTGCGTCTCTCGCCAGAGCGAATCGAGCCGGTGCTGCCTCCGGTCGACGACGGCCTTCTGAACCCCGGAGATCTGGTGGCGATGCACTGGGACTATGTGTGTCAGAGGATCACACCGCATCAGCGCGACAACCTGATGCGCTACCACGACCGGCATCTCGCCATGGCGAACCAGTCGCGTGCATCGTTGGGGCGATCGATCGAACGCTGACCCGGGGAGGCCCGCGCCTAATCCGTCTCGGGAGGGCGACGTTTTCGTTTCAGCTCGCTACGCGCCTTCTTGCTCGCCAGCCGTCTCTCCTTGGCCGCTCTCGACGGCTTGGTCTTCTTCCGGGGCTTGCGCTCGACAAGGGCATCATCCAGCTTGGCTGCTAGTCGTTCCCGGGCTGTCTCCCGATTGCGCCACTGCGACCGCGTATCGGTGACCTTGACCTCGATCACCGGGCCAAGCTTCTTCATCAGCTGGTTCCGGATATCGACCGGAAGTGATGACTCCATCACATCGAAGCGCAGGGTCACCGCGGTCTGGGTCTTGTTGGCATGCTGGCCACCCGGGCCACCGGGAGTGTCGAAACGCTCTTCGATCTCGGCTTCGGGGATCAGCCAAATGCCGACGGTGATCCCGTCGGTGGTCACGCCTCTTGGTAATACTCGGTGCCGAGGTGGGTGATCAGGTCCTCATCCATCATGTGCCTGAGGTTGTTCTTCAGCTTCGTCAGCTGGATGAACAGGTCGTTCTCGGGATAGAGGCCCTCCGCCGCCTGCGGGCTCTTGAAGTAGAAGGAGAGCCACTCCTGGACTCCCTTCTTGCCGGCCCGGGCTGCCAGATCCATGAACAACGCCAGGTCGAGGACGATGGGGGCGGCCAGAATCGAGTCCTTGCAAAGGAAATCGATCTTGATCTGCATGGGGTAGCCGAGCCATCCGAAGATGTCGATGTTGTCCCAACCCTCCTTGTCGTCACCGCGTGGTGGGTAGTAGTTGATCCGGACCTTGTGATAGAGGTCCCCATAGAGCTCGGGGTAGACATCCGGTTGCAGGATCTGCTCCAGCACCCCGAGTTTGGACACCTCCTTCGACTTGAAGCTCTCCGGATCGTCGAGCACTTCGCCATCGCGGTTTCCCAGGATGTTGGTCGAGAACCAACCCTTCACCCCGAGCATTCGAGCCTTGAGACCCGGGGCCACGATGGTCTTCATCAGGGTTTGGCCGGTCTTGAAGTCCTTGCCGACGATCGGCACCCCCTCTTGGGCCGCCAGCTCAATCATCGCCGGGATGTCCACTGTCAGATTGGGGGCACCATTGGCGAATGGCACTTTCATCTTGAGTGCGGCGTAGGCGTAGATCTGCGAAGGCGTGATCGCGGGATCGTTGTCCTTCAGACCTTGTTCGAAACCCTGGAGCTCGGCGTGGACCTCGGTCGGCTCCTCGTACGCCTCGGTCGACCCACACCAGACCATGACCAGTCGATCCACCTTCCGGTCGGACCGGAAGCGATCGATGTCCTCCATGAGACTCTCCGCCAGGTCCATGTGGGTGGCTCCCTCCTTGACCTGGTCGACACCGTCGAGATTCCGCACCCAGCGGTGCGAGAACACCGCCGGATAGGGCTTGATCGACCGCAGCTCCTCACCGATACCCTCGATGTGTCTCGGGTCGAGGACGCCTGCTTTCATCGCCGAGGTGTACGCGTCGTCGGAATACGGGTCCCATCCTCCAAACTCGAGATCGTCGAGACCGGTGAGAGGGACGAACTCCCTGATGAGAGGGTTGCGCTCGGCGGTCCGCTTGCCGAGGCGAATGTGGGACAGCTGGGTGAGTGATCCGTAGGGCACCGCGTACCCCTTGCGCGAAGCCAGGACGCCGGAAATGAACGTGGTCGCTACGGCGCCCATCCCCGGTGTAAGCACTCCGAGTTTCCCGGTGGCCGGAGCCGGTGGCTGATTGGCAGACATGAGACCTCCTCACCAGCAACGATAGGGCATATCCGGACACCGCCGGTCGGCGGGCGCGCGGGCCGTCTGGCGCCCGTCGTAGGCTTGGCCGCATGGATCACGCCCCGGACTCCCTAGGCCCGACAGTGGACGTCGCCCTCCTCGCCGACGCGGTCCAGGCGGTGAGGGGCAAGCTGTTCATCCTCGGAGGAGGCTGGGACACCCTCTGGGTGAGAGCGTTTCCCGCCCGTCATCCGAGTCTCGCCATCGGTCTTCGGCTCCGGGTGCCTTCATCGTGGGGTGAGGAGATGTTGAAGCTGTCGGTCGAGCTGCAGGACGCCGACGGCGCACCGCTGTTGCCACATCCCCTGTCCCACCAAATCAAGCTCCCGGCTCATCCCCAACCTCCGTCTGCCACCGACTTCGGGTTGATCCGATCGTTCACGTTCAACAATCTGTTGTTTGGTCGCGAGGGCTCATATTCGTTTGTCATCTCGGTCGATGACGATCCGGTCTCACGTCTCAGATTCTCGGTTCGTGCCCGCCCCGAGGACCCCCCGCCAAACTTCGGTTAGAGGCTCTGCGCGCTCTAGGCGCGTAGAAATCGCGGACGGTGCGGGGTTGGCATAGAAATTCCGCCCGCCTAGCTTGACCGGCAGGGACTCCAGGAAAGTCCCTTCTTTGTCCCCCAACTAACGAGGCTTTCTCAATGACGTACGCCAGGAATGGTTCGCGCCTTCTCATAATCGCCCTCTCGGCCCTGCTCGGGGCCGCCGTCGTGGCACCAGCGCTTCCCGCCGCGGCCGCGCCGGAGCCACCGTTCGAGATCCGGTTTCCCCAAGAGACCGAGGCGACAGTTTTCTCCTCCAGCTTCGGAGCACCCCGTTCGGGTGGGCGCAGACACACTGGCAACGACCTGATGGCGCCGAAGATGACTCAGGTTTACGCCGCCGCCGATGGCGTGATCAGCGTGGTAGCCACATCCAGCCTCGCCGGGAGATACATCGAGATCGACCACTGCGATGGATGGTCGACGAGATACATCCATCTCAACAACGACGATCCCGGCACCGACAACGGGAGCGCAGATTGGGATCGCACGGTGGTTCCCGATCTGGTCGAGGGCAGCCATGTCACTGCCGGCCAGCACGTCGCTTGGGTTGGTGATTCCGGCAATGCCGAGGGGGCCGGCTCCCACACCCACTTCGAGATCGCATACGAGGGTCAGGAGATCGACCCTTACCCCATTCTCAAGAGCGCCTATCTGCGCGACAGATTCCGTCAACTCGTCGACCTGTGGCATGTGAGCGGGCTTCCTAGCCGCGGTGACCAGGCTCAGCTGAGCGCTCTTGCATCGTCGAGTGCCACGACTTCGGCGACCACGTCGGGATGCGACGACGAAACCACAGCCGATTCCTTGGTTCCGGTCGGGGGGGCATAGCCGTTGTGAACCCAGATCACCCTGATCACTCCCGACGCCTCGGCGGCAGCTGCCCAGCCCTCGAGCACCTGGCGCTCGTCCCCCGCGAAGGAGCGCTCTCGACCATCACGCGCCGCTTCTGTCATCAGAACCGCCGTGAAGCAATTGGTGCTCGCTCCCTGCACGTGGCTGTCGTCAGAGACATCTCCTAGAGCGACCTTGACCCCGGCTCGCTTTAACTCGGCGGCGGCGTCGCGGTCGGATACGAAGGCGCGCACCTCACGTCCTGGCTCGATGAGCCCTTCAATCACGGCCCGGCCCAATTCGGTGTCGGCTCCCACAACAATCACCGGCATGACCCGAACCTAATGTCCGGAGCAAGCTACGTGATGTGGTGCAGTGAGTTGGGAAGATGACCGCGCCTGGCACTTGATACGGCCCTTGGTGTACTACCTACGGGAGGACTTCATTCCGCCCGCAATGGCCGCCGGTCGCGACGTCCTCGACTTCTCCGCGGGTCTGGGGGATCTCTCCCAGTATCTCGTTGAAAGCGGGGCGAACAGCGTCACCGCCACCCTGCCCGACGTCGGGACCCCACCGGGGTCCTCGTCGATACGGTGGCTCGAGGGTGTTGACGCGGGGAACATCAACGAGCGGCTCCCAGTTTCCTCGTTCGACCTGGTGGCGGCCAGAATGGTGCTCCAGTTTCCGACCTGGGAAGGAGACCGAGCCGACCCGGACAGCATGGTGGGACAGCTCGGCGAGGTGCTCCGGGCCGGTGGTCGACTCGTCATCGCCTTCCACCAGTTCCGTGCTTTCGAACCCGTTCCGGCCACCGGGGATCTCCCTCACCTCGTCGAGGCACTGGACAATGTCAGCGGGGACACCGTCGACCTGGCCCGAGTGGTTCGGTACCTGGGCCTGCCTCCTCGGGAGGGACCGATGGGAGAGGTCGGCTTCGGGCTCAAGATCCCGATGCTGGTCACCACTCTCCAGACATACGGATTCGATATCGAGACCGCAGACGATCCGGAGCCGTTCACCTTTCCCCTCGATCTGGAGGGCTGGGACGAAGAGAGGATCGTGGATCTCGGCCGCCGTGTCATGGACTTGAAGCATCGTTATCTGGCAGATCCCGAGCAGAGCCCCTACGACCGACCCCAGACCGTGAGACGCATGCTCACCGAGCTCAGCGGGTTGATGGACTTTGCTGTCTGGCCCATCGCGAGAGTGGTGGCCCGGCTCCGTTCCTGACTCGTTACCACCTACCCGCCATGTCCGGTACAATCCCACTACCGGGATAGTGGAAATTCGAAAGAGCCTTTATCCGTTTGAATAGATGAGCAACACGACATCAATACTCGAGGTGAGAGCCCAGTGACCACTGTCGACTTAGACCTTGGCGCCTACCAGCTCGGCTGGCATGACGAAATCGAATACGCCTTTACCCCGCGCAAGGGTCTCGACGAGACCGTCATCCGCGAGATGTCGGCAATGAAGAAAGAGCCGGAGTGGATGCTGGAGTTCAGGCTCAAGGCTTACCAGCGCTTCCTGCGCAAGCCCATGCCCCAATGGGGTGGTGGCGGCGCTCTCAACACGATCGACTTCGACGACATCTACTACTACGTCAAGCCGGCGGGTGAGCAGCAGAAGGACTGGGACATGGTCCCCGAGTCGATCAAGGCCACCTACGAGAAGTTGGGCATCCCCGAGGCCGAGCGCAAGTACCTGGCCGGGGTGACCGCGCAGTACGAGTCCGAAGTCGTGTACCACCGCAATCGGGACGACCTGGAGTCGCTCGGTGTCCTGTTTACCGACATGGACACGGCCCTTCGCGACTACCCCGAGATCGTCAAGGAGTATTTCGGGACCATCATCCCACCCAACGACAACAAGTTCGCCGCGCTGAACTCGGCGGTCTGGTCTGGTGGGTCCTTCATCTACGTACCGCCAGGCGTACACGTCGATCAGCCGCTTCAGGCCTACTTCCGGATCAACTCCGAGAACATGGGCCAATTCGAGCGGACCCTGATCATCGTGGACGAGGGTGCCTATGTTCACTACGTCGAAGGCTGCTCGGCTCCGGTCTACACCACCGACTCGCTTCACTCCGCGGTGGTGGAGATCGTGGTCAAGGAGGGCGGTCGCTGTCGTTACACCACGATCCAGAACTGGTCGAACAACGTGTTCAACCTGGTCACCAAGCGCGCGGCTGCCTACCGCAACGCCACCATGGAATGGGTCGACGGAAACCTCGGGTCACGTCTCACGATGAAGTACCCGGCCGTCTGGCTGATGGAGCCCGGAGCCCACGGCGAGGTTCTCTCGATCGCCTTTGCCGGAGAGGGCCAGCATCAGGACGCAGGCGCCAAGATCGTTCACGCCGCACCGGACACGACTTCGACGATCATCTCGAAGTCGATTGCGAAAGGCGGAGGGCGTTCCGGCTATCGGGGCCTGGTCCGGGTGGAGCCAGGCGCGGAGAACGCCAAGTCCTTTGTTCGCTGCGACGCGCTGATCCTCGATGATGCTTCCCGCTCGGACACCTATCCCTACATGGAGATCGAGGAGAACGACGCGGAGATCGGACATGAAGCCACCGTGTCGAAGGTTGGCGAAGAGCAACTCTTCTACTTGATGTCGCGTGGTCTCACCGAGGAACAGGCGACGTCGATGATCGTCGCCGGGTTCATCGAGCCGATAGTCAAAGAGCTCCCGATGGAGTACGCGGTCGAGATGAACCGCCTGATCGAGCTCAACATGGTCGAGGCCGGCGCCGTCGGTTGACGGCGCCGAAGGAACGCTGAGTTCCTTCATCCGTGTGCCGCGTCGCCCGTGTGCGATGTGATCGTCTTATCCTTGAGATGACCGTGAGCCCGGAGACAATCAATCAGTAGTTTCCTCGGGTTGGTCGCGGTCCTCGTGTTGATCCTCATCAACGCTTTCTTCGTTGCCGGCGAGTTTGCGATCGTTGCCGTGGACAGGAGCCTGGTGGAGAGGAAGGCCCAGGAGGGCGATCGTGCGGCCAAGCGCATCCTGGTGTCACTTCGCAACCTGTCGTTCGAGCTGTCGGGCGCACAGCTCGGGATCACCATCACCTCGCTGGTGCTGGGCGCCATAGCCGAACCGGCTGTCGCATCGGTCATCGAGCCAGTGATCACCAGCCTGCCGTTCCTGCCGGACGAGACGTCTCTGGCTGTCTCAATCGTCCTGGCGTTGATCCTGGCGACGGGTATCCAAATGGTGTTTGGAGAACTGGTCCCCAAGAACCTTTCCATTGCCCGTCCCTATCGATCGGCTGTCTGGTTCGCCGTTCCGATGCAGATGGTCAATCGCGTGCTCCGTCGGCTCATCCTGTTCTTGAATCAGTCGGCCAACTGGACCGTCCGCCGACTGGGCATCGAACCTCGAGAGGAGCTGGCCGGGGTGCGGTCAATGGAGGAGCTCGAGCTCATGATCCGTTCGTCGGGAGCCGAAGGGCGTCTCGATGACGAGGAGCTCGAATTGTTGACCCGGGCCATCACCTTCACCCAGAAAGTGGCTGGAGACGCGATGGTCCCGCGGGTTTCTGTCGTCGGTCTCAGCCGGCACGACTCAGTCGGGGAGCTGCGCCGAGCCTCGCTCGCCACGGGGCACTCCCGATTTCCCGTCTACGACGAGGACCTCGACGACATTGTCGGCATCGTCCACGTCAAAGACAGCATCAACCTGACTGACTCCAGGATCCCGGTGACCCCGGTCGGCGAGATCGCCCAGCCGGCGCTGTTGGTTCCGGAGTCGAGCACTCTCGAGTATCTGCTCGGGGAGCTCCAGGCCAAGGGTCGGGGGATGGCAGTCGTGCTTGATGAGTACGGCGGGACCGCCGGGATCGTCACCATCGAGGATCTCCTCGAAGAGATCTTCGGTGAGATCGAGGACGAGTACGACCCTGAGCCCGCTCTGGACACCGAGACCGAGGAGCTCGAGGTGCTCTCCGGGCTCTTGCATCGCCACGAGGTGGATGAGCTGATCGGGTTCGAGTGGCCGGAGGGCCGGTACGAGACTCTCGCCGGTTTCATCGTTGCTCAGCTCGGCCGGTTTCCCGAAGTTGGCGAGGTGATCCGAGTCGGTGACATCACCTTCGAGGTCCTGAGCATGGATGGGCGCAGGATCGACCAAATGCGCGCGACACGCGACACCGAATCGGAGAAGGAGAGCGGGTGAACTGGTCCGCTCTCGTCTGGATGGTCCTTCTGCTCCTGGCCAACGGTTTCTTCGTCTCGGCTGAATTCGCATATATCACCGCAAGAAGGAACGTGTTGGCCCAGACCCGATCACGATCATCCCAGGTTGCGATCGGGCTCAACAAGGATCTGTCGCTGAGTCTGGCTGCGGCACAGCTCGGGATCACGATGGCATCCCTGGTCCTGGGTGCGGTGGCCGAACCGGCGGTTGCCTCGATCCTGGAGCGATTGCTCGGATTCATCCCGATCCCTGATAACGCCATCCATGCCATCGCGTTGGTCATTGCGCTGTTGATCGTCGTGTTCCTCCACATGGTGATCGGCGAGATGGCCCCGAAGAACGTCGCCATCTCCAACCCGGAACGCTCCGCACTGGCCCTGGCTATTCCGTTCCGGGCGTTCATCGTGGTCTTCCGGCCGCTAATCGCGCTTCTCAATGGCACCGCAAACCTGGTGCTCAAGCTGTTCGGGGTCCGTCCCACCGACGCACTGGCTGTCGGGCACTCGGCTGAGGATCTGGCGGTGATCATCGCTACCGGCCAGAAAGAGGGAGTCATCGAAGAGTTCGCCCATCGCTTGCTCACGGGAGCCATCGTCTTTGGTGAGCTCGACGCCGCCGAGGTCATGGTGCCCCGACCCGACGTCAAGGCGGCCCCCGCCTCGGCATCGGCGGCCCAGGTCCAGGACCTGATGAGGGTCACCGGACACTCCCGGATCCCGATCTATGACGGGGATGTCGACAACATCCTCGGGTTCGTGCACGTGAAGGATCTGATGGTGGCCCATGACCAGGACCACCACCTGCCCCTCGATCGGTCTCTGATCCGAGACGCGCTGGTGGTACCCGAATCGGCGCCGTTGCGTTCCATTCTCGCCGATATGCGCGGAGCTCGCAGCCATCTCGGGATCGTGGTGGACGAACACGGCAGCACCGCGGGAATCATCACCCTCGAGGACATTGCCGAAGAGCTGGTCGGGGAGATTTCCGATGAGCACGACAGCAGCGAGCGTCGGGTAGCTGTCGATGAGAATGGTCGGATCGTGGCGCCCGGGTCGGTGCGGCCCGATGAGCTGTCCAGATACGGGGTGTCGCTGCCCGCCGGGGATTACGAGACCATTGGGGGTCTGATCATGGACCGTCTCGGGCGTCTACCGCGCCCCGGTGATGAGGTCGAGGACGATGCATGGCGCATGAGAGTCCTCACCACTGACCGTCGTCGCGTGGGAGAGGTGGAAGTGACCTTGCTCGATCGGGGAGCTCCAGGCGGCTGACGCTCGGGGGTCAGTGGTGCCCACACTGGCCTTTCGCCCGCGTGGTGCGGTCGGCCGGATGGTCGACGATGCATTGAGGCGGGTCGTCGAACAGGGTGGCTCCTGTTGGGTGGTCGGAGACGAGCCATCCGCACTCGTGACAGACCGTCCCGCCTAGATCCTCTCGACAATCATCGAGGAGCTGTCGCCAATATCGTTCGTTATTCCCGGGCAGCTCCTGGCCGAGGCGGTGGCCAGCAGCTTGGGGCTCGATCCCGATGCGCCGGTGGGTTTGAGCAAGGTGACGCTGACCTC
>DATKEA010000108.1:0-37309 GCA_035544615.1 Acidimicrobiia bacterium
ATGGCGTGATCCGACTTCTCCATCTCGGCGAGATATCGACCCAGGTCCTCTTCGATGGTCTCCACAGACCCACCGGCAAAGTCGTCGTCTCCGTAGATCATGATCCTCTCACCTCCGCCGAGGCCCCAGGCCAGGTAGACATGCTCCATCTGGGTCATGTGACGGACCAGCCCCACCACGGAGAGCTCGACCGGGGGTATCGCCCACTGCATCGGGGCCTCAGGGCTCAGGTCACGCAACTTGCGGAGGAACTCATGGCGCTGATAACGGAGCCAATTCTCCAGCGTCTGACGCATGTCCGTGGTGGGCTCCGGCTCCTCCCACTTGGAGAAGTCCAGATCAGAGAACATCTGGGAGGACACGGTCATTTCTTACCACGTCCCGCTCGACCCCTCCACCCCCGACAGGCCGATACCGAGACGTCACGGGCCCTCCGGTTCGCTCCCGGACTGGGTCTCGCCTCGAGCCCATGCGGTGACCTCGGTGATGCGCTCCACTTCGCTGTCGACGGCGAGCATCAGCACGTCCCCGGCGGCGAATACGGTCTCCGCATTGGCAATCGTGGCGCGGTTGTCCCGGATCACGGTGGCAACCAGCATTCCCGGCGGCGGGGGATTGTCCTTGAGACGGCTGCCTACGAGGGGCAGGTCCTCGGTCAACTCGATCTCGATCAGGTCGACGTCCACATCTTCAAGGGGGATCGCCTCCGCGATCGAGCGCCAAGCAGGCACATCGAGTGCCAGCCCGAGACGTCGAGCGACGGCGGTGACGGTCGTTCCCTGGAGCAGGGCCGAGGCCACCACGACGAAGAACACGATGTTGAAAATTGTCTCACCGGCGGGGACGCCCGCCGTGGCCGGGAAGGTGGCGAGGACGATCGGCACCGCTCCGCGCAGACCCGCCCAGGAGAGGAGAACGAGCTCTCTCCAGGTCACTCCGAAGGGGATCATGGCTAGCGCAACGGCGATCGGCCGCGCCACGAGAAGGATGGCGATGACGGCCAGGCCGCGCCCTGCAACGGCGGGGAGCTCGCTCGGGAAGACCAGCAGCCCGAGTAAGAGGAACAGGGCGATGTCGGCCCCATTGGCCAGACTCGAGTGGAACCCGCGGATCGAACGTCGGTGACGGGGGGCGAGAGCTCCGATCACCAGACCGCACACGTATACGGCGAGGAAACCGGAGCTGGACAGCGAGGATGCCGCGGCGAAGGTCAGCCCGGCCATCCCCAAGGCCAGCAGTGGGTAGAGCCCCGACGAACGGAGACGGGTACGCAGCAGACGTGTGCCGATCCAGCCGCCGAGCAGTCCGATGGAAAGGCCCCCGACCAGTTGCAGCGCCCCGAGGAGCAGCCAGTCGCCGGCGCTGGGCTGGGTCCGGGTCATCTCGATGAGCCCGATGGTGAGGAGGATGGCGAATGGGTCGTTGACCCCCGCCTCCACCTCCAGGATGCCGGCCAGCCGTTTCGGGATCGGTGTCCGTCGCACCAGGTCGAACACCACGGCCGCATCGGTCGATGCCACCACCGCCCCGATGATGAGGGCTGTCTCCCATCCGGGACGGAACAGGAGCTGGATCCCGGCCGCGGTGACGCCCGCAGTCACCAGGACGCCGACATTGGCGAGGACGAAGCCGGGGACGCCCGACTCGCGCAGCACCGACGGCTTGGTGGTGAGGCCACCTTCGAACAGGATGATCATCAAAGCAACGACGCTCAGGTCGCGGACCAGGGCCATGTCGTCGAGGTCGACGACCCCGAGCACGTCGCTTCCGAAGACAATACCGATGGCCAGGGAGATCAAGGCAGCGGGGACCCGAAGCCGCTCGGACGCCCCGACGAAGAGAACGCCGATCACCATCAGGCCCGCCGCGATCAGGATCAGACCGTCGACCGGCACCGGGTCGAGTGTCATCGTGACAGGATGTGGTGGTTGGACATGTCAACACCTCGGCAGCAGACGCTGGGCTGCCGCCTGATGATGGAGGCTACCCACTCACGCCCAACCCTCACTGGCCTGGTGGGGGATCGTTGACCTGACCCGGCCCTCGTGGACGGTGGCACTTCTACCCTTGCCTCGTGCGGATCAACATCGTGACCATGTTCCCCGACTATTTCGAGGGACCGCTCGCCGTCTCCATCGTGGCACGCGGGATCGAGGCGGGGTCCTTGGAGGTGAATCTGATCGACCTCCGTGACTATGGCATCGGAAGCCACCATCAGCTCGACGACGCCCCATTTGGCGGCGGGCCGGGCATGGTGATGATGGTCGAGCCCCTCGCCTCCGCTCTCGACCCCCTGGCGGGCACCCATCGGGTGTTGTTCACCCCGGTGGGGGCCCCGATCACCCAAGAGACCTTGGATCGATGGGCCGAGCTCTCCGAGATCACTTTCGTGTGCGGCCGCTTCGAGGGTGTAGACCAGCGGGTGGTGGATCATTTCGTCGAAGAGGAGGTCTCGATCGGTGACTTCGTGCTCGCCGGGGGAGAGGTGGCTGCGGCGTTGACCGTCGAAGGGATCGCTCGCCTCCTGCCCGGCGTAGTGGGTAATCCCCGATCGACCGAGAGCGAGTCGTTTCGTGATGGTCTGCTCGAAGAGCCGGTGTACACCCGCCCTGCGGAGTTCAGAGGCTGGCAAGTACCCGAGGTCCTGCTTTCGGGCAACCATGGCCTCATCGAGAAGTGGAGGCTGGAGCAGCGTTTGCGGCGCACCAGGGAGCGACGGCCCGATCTGATCCGAGATGGCGAGAACCCCGAGACCTGATACAATTTCGCCTGGCCCGGGAACCAAGGCTTCTCCCGACCCGCTCTAGGAGTCCTCCATGAACGATCTTCACCTTGTTGAGAGCGCGCACGTGCGCGATGACATGCCCGACTTTCGGGCCGGCGACACGGTCAAAGTCCATGTCCGCGTGGTCGAGGGTGGCCGCGAGCGCATTCAGATGTTCGAAGGCCTCGTGATCGCAAGGAACGGTGCCGGGGTCCGTGCCTCATTCACGGTCCGCAAGATGAGTTTCGGTGTAGGCGTGGAACGGGTGTTTCCTCTCCACGCACCGATCATCTCCAAAATCGAGGTGATCAGACGCGGAGACGTGCGTCGCTCCAAGCTCTACTACCTTCGTGACCGGGTCGGGAAGTCGGCTCGCATCAAGGAGTTGCGCGACTGACCTCTCCGATTCGGGACTCCGTGGACGAGCAAGAACAGGTTCCTGAAACACCTGAAGAACCACGGCGCTCGTTCATCGCCGAGCTTCCCGGTCTGCTCCTGACCGCCCTCGTCATCGCGGTGGTGATCAAGACCTTCCTCATCCAACCGTTCTGGATCCCCTCAGAGTCGATGCTGCCGACGATCGAGGTCAACGACCGGGTGATGGTCAACAAGCTGGCTTACAAATGGGGCGAGCCGCAAAGGGGCGATGTAGTCGTCTTCCGAGATCCGCGGGAAGAGGCCGTCGAGGAGTCGATCCCCGAGGCTGTCATCCGTTCGGTTCTCGAGGCTGTTGGAATCCGGACCCGGGGACGTGACGACCTGATCAAACGCGTCATTGGCTTGCCCGGAGACACGATCGAGGTCAAGGAAAACCACGTGGTGATCAACGGGACACCCCTCGAAGAGGAGTATCTGGACGATGTCTTCATGCCCGACGAGCCGGCGATCACTGTCGGCGACGAAGAGGTCTTTGTGATGGGCGACAACCGCAACGCCTCCTTCGACAGCCGTCGATTCGGGCCCATCCCCATGGACGACCTGGTCGGTCAGGCTTTCGTCACCATATGGCCGCTCTCGCGCTTCGGCGGATTCTGAGAAATGTCCCAGCGTGTTGTTAAGTATTAAGCAACGAGGCGTGCATAAGATCGCTTGGCGTCACGTCTGAAGAGGAGAAGATGGAAGAGGACCTGGAACGGTACGAATCCGAGGTTGAGCTCAAGATCTACAAGGAGTACCACGACGTCCTCCCGATGTTCCGGTACGTGGTTGAGACGGAGCGAAGGTTCTACCTGGCCAACGACGTGAACCTCGAGGTACGCGAGGCAAACGGATCGGTCTTCTTCGAAGTAGAGATGAAAGACGCGTGGGTTTGGGACATGTTCCGACCGGCTCGGTTCCTCGAGCACGTGAAGGTGCTGACGTTTCGCGACGTCAACGTAGAAGAGCTGGAACAGCGAGAGATCTCGATCTGAGCGATCGGGCCCGGATCGGGGGAGCGGGCGAGCGCATCGCAGCCCGGTTCCTGACGGATCATGGGATGGCCGTGGTGGCGGCCAACGTCGAGGTAGGGCGTGGTGAGCTCGATCTTCTCGCGGTCGACGGGATGACCAGAGTCGCGGTCGAGGTGCGAACCACAACAGGCGAGGGAGATCCCATCGATGCCGTGGACCCCCTCAAGCGACGTCAGGTGGCAATGCTCGCAGCCCGGATCGGCGCCGGCAGAGTCGATTTCGTCGGAGTCGGGATCGGCTCGGATGGGGCCGTGGTCCATTGGGTTCCGGGTTGCGATTGACTCAGGACACCATGTCCCCATATTGTTCTAGAACATGAACCTGGGCGATCCGGCGATCACAGTCGAGGGCTTGGTCAAGCACTACCGACGCACCGTCGCCCTCGACGGACTCGACTTCCAGGTGCCATCGGGGGCGATCACCGGGTTCCTCGGCCCAAACGGGGCCGGCAAGACCACCACATTTCGTTCCCTGCTCGGGCTCACCCGACCCGACTCGGGCCGGATCCAAGTTCTCGACCACGAGATACCCCACGGCCTCAACCTGGTTACCAAGAAGGTGGGCGCCATCATCGAGGAACCGGGGCTGATTCGGGCGCTGAGCGGCGTGGTCAATCTCCAGGTGGCGGCGGACCAGCTCGGCTTTGGCCATGAGCGCATCAAGGAGCTGCTCGCGTTCGTCGAGCTCGAGTCCGACGCGACCAGAAAGGTCGACGAGTACTCGAAGGGGATGCGCCAACGGCTTGCCCTGGCAGCAGCCTTGATCGGCGACCCCGAGCTCCTGCTGCTCGACGAGCCATTGGACGGTCTCGACCCTGCCGGGCAGCGAGCTTTTCGTGCACGGCTGCGAGATATCGCCGACCAGGGCCAGACAGTCGTGGTCTCCAGTCATGACCTGGCCGACATCGAGGCTCTCGCCGATTACGTCGTGGTGCTCGACCGGGGCAAGCTGGTCACTCAGGGCCCTCTGGAGGAGATGTTGGCTGGTGCAGCCACCAGGGTTGTCGTGGCCGACCCAGGCGTGGCGCGAGCTGCGCTCGCCGCGGCCGGAATCGTGGTGCGCGAGGACGGTGAGACCCTGATCGTCGAGGAGGTCGATGGGAGTCGGATCGTCGAGGTCCTGGCCGGGGCAGGCATCTATCCCAGCGAAGTGAGCCCGGCACGTTCCACGCTGGAGTCGGTGTTCCTCGGTATCACAGGGGAGTCGGAAGCTTGAGCCTGCTCCACGCCGAGTACCTGAAACTGAGCCGACGCCGGCTCTACCTCGTGATGGTCCTCATCCTCGCGGCCCTGGTGGGCTTGCTCGCCTTCTTCTTCCTGATCTTTGCCCAGATCGCCCCCGATATGGCCGGGGACGAGCTTCCGGTCATTGGCAAGCCGGAGGCATACATGTTCGGAGCCCAGCAGGTGGCCGGTCAGACATGGTTCCCTCTCATCCTGGCTGTGGTCATGTTGGGCAGCGAGTTCGGAAGCACGGTGTGGGCGACGGCCCTGAGCCGTAACTCACATCGCATCCATCAGATCTCGGCTCGTTTTGCCGTGCTCACCGTGGCTTCATGGCTGGCGATCGGTTTGGCCATCGCGGGCTGGTCGGCCGTCACTGCGTTGTTCGCCCCGGGAGAGGGCGGGCCGAGCACCGAAGACTGGCTCGGGTTGGTGTGGAAAATCGGCCTCATCGAACTGGCCTGGACCGCGATCGGTCTTGGTGCCGTTGCGCTGTTACGTTCGGTGG
Organism: Acidimicrobiia bacterium; assembly: GCA_035544615.1. Classification (GTDB taxonomy): domain Bacteria; phylum Actinomycetota; class Acidimicrobiia; order Spongiisociales; family ZC4RG35; genus JARDZU01. The sequence goes on from DATKEA010000108.1 coordinate 5,947, forward strand.
GCCCGGCGATAGGCGCCGCCCTGGCCCTCTACTTCGTGGATCCACTGCTCGGCCTGTGGGGGCCTTACGAAACCGTATCCCTGTCGGCGGCGAGTAGTGCCCTGTTCGAGATCACGATCGATGGCGGTTTCGGTGTCTTTGTCCCCGGTGCGGGGCTGTCCCTCGGCCACGCAGTGGCGATCATGCTCGGTTGGACCGCCCTCGGTTTCTTCCTGACATGGTGGGGGCTTCACCGCCGCGACGCGTGAGCGGCCCCGAACCTGCGACGCATCTCCTTGTGCCAGCAACCCTGGTGCCAGTGGCGACGCAGGTCAGGCTCATCGTCGGGCACCACGACCAAATGAAAAGTCCCGGGAGGGATGCTCAGTTGACACCCGGGACAGATGTACTCCTTGCGCGCCGCGTACGGCTGAACCGGGGTGACGGTCACCCCCAGAAGATCGCCCATGCCAGGACTGCGATGATCGCCACTAGAGCCAGGGCCATCGCCACGATGTCGGCGACGCTTCTCTCGTGATCACGGAACGGGTTGAAGCCCATCGCAGCAACGGTAACCCTGGTCGACCGCGTCTACCGTCATCGAGGTGACCTGGCTGATCACCGAGGATCGGGGTCGGATCCGCCGGCTGACCGTCGACCGACCCGAACGCAAGAACGCCATCCCGTTCGACGGCTGGGCCGCGCTGACCGATGCATTCGAGGCGTTCGAGGCCTCAGAGCAGCGGGTCTTGGTGGTCACCGGAGCGGGTGGTGAGTTCTGTGCCGGGGCGGATCTCGACCCGTCGCGGATCGACACCATGCAGTCGGTGGAGGATCGTCACGCCCGGATGAAGATCGTCGGCGCTGCCGCCCTGGCCCTGCATCGTCTCACCAAACCGACCATCGCCGCAGTAGACGGCGTGGCAGTGGGTGCCGGTCTCAATCTCGCCCTGGGCTGTGACGTTGTGATTGCGACCGACCGCGCCCGATTCTCAGAGATCTTTGTCAGACGCGGGCTGACTGTCGACTTCGGCGGGTCATGGCTGTTGCCCCGCATCGTCGGTCTGCAACGAGCGAAAGAGATCGCACTGTCGGGTCGGATCGTCCCCGCCGACGAAGCGCTGCGCATCGGGTTGATCACCGAGGTGGTCGACGCCGACACACTCGAGTCGCGCGTCACCGAGATCGCCAACGGGTTCCTGGCTGGCGCCCCGGTGGCTCAAATGTTCGTCAAGCAGGCTCTCAACGCCGCCTTCCAGGTAGGTCTGGCCGACGCTCTCGCCTGGGAAGGCGAGGCCCAGTCGATAGCCCTGGGCACCGAGGACGCCGCCGAAGGACTGATGGCTTTCCTGGAGAAACGTGACCCGGAGTGGAAAGGCCGATAGCCCGGCTCGGTCACTCCTCGCCGATGTCCTCGTTCCACAGCTCAGGCCGGGCCCGGATGAAACCGGCCATCATGTCGAAACAACGCTGATCGTCCACCACGACGACCTCGACGCCGCTCTGAACGAGAAGGTCCTCGGGGCCCTGGAATGTCCGGTTCTCACCGATCACAACCGTAGGGATGCCATAGAGCAGGATGGCGCCGGTGCACATGTGACAGGGGGAGAGGGTGGTGTACAGAAGCGAGCGCCGGTACTCGGCGGCGATCAGACGACCAGCGTTCTCCAGCGCGTCCATCTCGCCATGGAGGATGGCACTTGCCTTCTGAACCCGCCGGTTGTGCCCGCGTCCCACGATCTGGTCGTCGAGGACCAGGATCGAGCCGATCGGAATCCCGCCTTCGGCCAGACCCAATCCGGCCTCATCGATGGCGGCTTCGAGAAACGGGTCGGGCACGAGGCCGATGCTAGGGCCGGGCTAGTGCTCCGGGTCGCAAGTTCCGTGCGTGTAGCGCCCGGCGGGACATGCGTGAGACTTGCGAGTCGGTGCACTAGGGAGCAGGCAGGGGGCGTCGGGCCGAGAAGGCGTCCAGGACCTCGGTGGCTGCGGGCTCGGCGCGTACCAGGTAGGAGACGCCACCTTCTTGGAGACCGCTCACCGGAAGGGTGACCGAGTCGGTTTCACCGGCAGAGCGCATGGACCACCCGGTGCCGGCGAGGGTGATCAGATTGAGATCGGAATCGGCAGTCAGGTGAGAGCCCACCGCCCCCAACACCCAAGGGCTGCGCACCAGACCCGAGACCGATGACGCTTCGCTCATGATCTCGGTGAGCACTTCCCGTTGACGGGCGGCCCGTGCGATGTCGCCGCCCCCTTGAGCGACCCAACTTCCGTCTTTCAACTCTTCGTAGCTACGGGAACGGGCGTAGGCGAGGGCGGTGGCGCCGTCCACTGTCTGGGTCCCCGCCTCCACGTTGAGCCCGGACTTGCTGTCGCGTGCCGGGTAGGGGAAGTCGAGCTCGATCCCGCCCAGGGCGTCCACGATCCCGGCGAAGCCACCGAACTCCACCCCCAGGTAGTGGTTGGCCCGAATGCCGGTCGCATCGGCCACCGCATCCACCAGGAGGTTGGGGCCCCCAAAGGCGTACGCCGCGTTGATCTTGTTGGTGCCGTGACCGGCCAGGTCGACCTTGAGATCGCGTGGGATAGAGAGCAGCTGGCGACGTCCGTCGGCGACCTGGGCCAGGATGATCACATCGGCCCGTTCTCCCCCAAAGTCACCGAACTTGCCCCCGAGGTCGTCGGGCAGGTTCTCCCGGCTGTCACTCCCGACTATGAGATAGACGCCGTTTCCGTCGGCGAGAGCCGACAGGTCACCGGCATCGCCCATCTGGAAGTCGGCCAGCACGGCCAATCCGAGAAGGGCGGCCGCCCCCAGCAGCAACAACAGCAGGATCCGGATGAACCAACGTTGTCCGCGGGTGTAGCGGCTCCGCTTACGCCGACTTGTCGGCTGTGGAGCATGGGTTGGGGGTGGAGTGTCGTAACTCATCGCGAATCGCCTCGAAGTGAGGGGGCCAGTGCACGGTAGCCCTCGCCGATTCACTAGTTCCGATTCCGGATGGCCGTTCACACCCCTGGAAACCGGTGTGACCGCTCCGTACTTTCACCACCATGTATGCAGCGGCAACGTCGGTGGCACTCGTCGGAGGAGAGGCGCGACCGGTCCGCGTCGAGGCCCATGTCGGGCGACAGCAGGAAGCCTTCAAACTGTCGGGGCTGCCCGACACCGCGGTCCGCGAGGCCAAGGATCGGGTTCGGGCCGCGGTCGCCTCGGCCGGGATCCGTTTTCCGAACCGGACGGTAACGGTGAACCTTGCCCCGGCCGACTTGCCAAAGGGTGGTACCGACTACGACCTTCCGATTGCTCTCGGGGTCCTCGCCGCTTGTCGGGAAATCCCCGATCTGAAAGAGGCGGTCGTGGTTGGAGAGCTGGCACTCGATGGCGGGGTGCGGGCCGGGCCCAACGCCCTCGGCGCCGGTGTGCTCAGCGCCCGGGGACAGGTTCCTTGCCTGGTGGCCTCGGCGGCGGCCGGAGAGGCAGCCTCGATACCGGGAGCGAGGGTGTTCGGCGTTGCCAGTCTGGCCGAGGCGGTGGAGATGTTCAGAGACGGTCTCGATCTGAGAGAGCCTGCTTTGCCGGGGGAGCCGCCCCCGGCAGAGCAAGGCCCCGACCTCGCCGATATCCGAGGCCAGGCAATGGCGAGGCGTGCGCTGGAGGTGGCGGCGGCCGGAGGCCATCATCTCTTGCTGCATGGCCCTCCCGGATCCGGAAAGACCATGCTCGCCCGACGCGTGATCGGGATCCTGCCGCGTCTCACGGTGAGTGAGGCGGTAGAAAGCGCGATGTTGTGGGCTGCTGCCGGGCGTCGCCGCGGTCTCGATCGACAGCCGCCGTTCCGGGCTCCCCATCACACCGCGTCCAAAGCAGCGCTGGTCGGAGGAGGGAGCGGCAATCCGGTACCGGGCGAGGTCTCGCTAGCTCACCGTGGAGTGCTCTTCCTCGACGAGCTGGCTGAGTTCCCGAGGAGTCATCTCGACACCCTCCGTCAGCCTCTCGAAGAGGGCATCGTGTCGGTGGCACGACGGGGCACGACAGTCGACTTCCCGGCTTCATTCCAGCTCCTGGCGGCCACCAATCCGTGCCCTTGCGGTTTCCACGGGGACCGGAGGCGTCCCTGCGACTGTCGGCCGGCCCTGCGAGGGCGATATCGGGCGCGGGTATCGGGGCCGTTGCTCGACAGGTTCGACTTGATCGTCCGGGTGGGCCGGGTCGAAGAGGGCGAGTATTCGGGCCCGGAAGGAGAGCCGAGCGCAAAGGTGGCCGAGCGGGTCGAGATAGCCCGGGGAGCACAACTGGAGCGAGGCGTGAGCAACCGGGAACTGGCGATCCGGACCGCGGTGACCCGCGAGTCGGCCGAGGCAACGGCGATCGTCGCGGCGGCGCTCGGCAGTGCTCTCCTAACCGCGCGGGGAGCCGACCGGGTGCGGCGGGTGGCGCGAACCATCGCCGACCTCGAAGGTGTCGAGCGGGTGGAGGAGTCACACATGGCCGAGGCGATCGGGCTTCGCGGCGAGTGGCGTGATGACTGATCACAAACTGGTAGGGCCGGAGCACCCGAGCTATCCCGAAGGCCTAGCTGACCTGGAGAAGCCACCCACCATCTTTGTCCTGGGCGAGACCAGCACCGCCCCGGCTGTTGCTGTCGTCGGCACCCGCAAGTGCACCCGCTACGGATTGACACTGGCCGACGCTTTCGGGCGAGCCCTGGCCGGGGCAGGGTGGACCACTGTCAGCGGTCTGGCTCGGGGCATCGATGCCGCCGCTCACCGCGGCACCTTGTCCGAGGGAGGAGAGGCGGTGGCGGTCCTCGGGTCAGGCATCGATGTGATCTACCCGTCTGAGAACGGCGACCTCTATCGAAGGATCGTCGCCGGTCGGGGAGCGATCATGTCTGAGTACCCGCCCGGCACCCCACCCGATCGCTGGCGGTTCCCTGCCCGCAATCGGTTGATTGCAGCCGTCGCCTCGGCGGTGGTGGTGGTGGAGGCCGGGGAGACAGGTGGCGCCTTGATCACTGCGCGTCTCGGTGCCGAGATGGGGAGGCCGGTCTTTGCCGTGCCCGGCGATGTCGACCGGCCGGCTTCGATGGGGTGCAACCGGCTAATCCGCGATGGGGCTCACCCGGCCTTGGGGGTCGATGACTTGATCGCCGAGCTGAGCCTCGTGCTCGGGGACCCCGCCCCGAGACGGGGCATTGGCGCCGACTTGCCACTCGCCGGCCTCGCCATCGACCAACTCCCGGAGTTCTGGGGCTGCACACCGGCCCAGGCAATGGCCCGGCTGGCACGTATGGAGATCACCGGTGAGGCGCGGCGCTCGGGCGATGTGGTCGTGCCCGGATCGCGGTGAGATCCGACCCAGCGGCCACAGTTCTCACGGTCGAGGCCTTCGTTTGACGATGTTCCCCCCCCACGGCCAGCAGTTTCAATAGCATCACGCGGGTGCGATTACCCGAACCGCCCGAATGGGCTACGGCGTCGGTCGACGATTTCCTCGGTCGGGCGCGTGACCAGCGCGACCTCTCACCTCACACGATCGACGCCTACCGGCGGGATCTGGCCCAGTTCTTCGCCTATTGCCATGAGGAGGGCTTGCGGTCGGTTGCCGATGTCGAGCGTCAACACGCCCGTCGCTATCTGGCGTTCCTGGCGGCCGCCGGTTACTCCAAGCGGTCGATGACCCGGAAGTCGTCGGCGGTGCGCTCGTTCTACAACGACGCGGGCAGACGGGGATCGACAACGGCCAACCCCTTCGAGGGAGTCTCCCGGCCCCGGCTCGACCGACCACTTCCACATGCTCTTCCCACCAGGACCGTGGTCCATGCCATCGAGTCGATCGACCTGGGCACCCCGGAAGGGCTGCGGGACAGAGCACTGATCGACACCCTGTACGCGACCGGTCTCCGCATCGCCGAACTGGCTTCGCTGACGGTGGACGACATGGGCGGCGACATGGTCACCGTGGTCGGCAAGGGCCGCAAAACCCGACGGATTCCGATCGGACGGCCCGCCCAGGAGTCGGTGCGTCGCTATCTGCAGGAAGGCAGGCCCCGGCTGGCCGGAACCGACGCAGGGAATGGGCTTTGGGTCGGAGTGAAGGGTGGTCGGCTAGATTCAAGAGGGATCCGCCGAGTGGTCAGGAAAAGGGTCGCCACCTTTCCGCACGCACTTCGTCACAGTTTTGCCACCCACCTCCTGGAGGGTGGCGCAGACCTGCGAACCGTGCAGGATTTGCTTGGACATACCGACCTGGCGACCACCCAGATCTACACTGCCGTTACCCGCCAGCACTTGAGAGGGACATATGACCGAAGCCACCCGAGGGCCTGAGACCAATCAGGTCGACGCCCTATGGGAGCGCTTCAAGGCTTCGGCGGACGCCGATGCGCGCGAGCGCCTGATCCTGCACTACTCGCCGCTGGTCAAGTATGTGGCCGGGCGAGTCGGCGCCGGGCTGCCGCGCTCGGTGGACCACAACGACCTCGCCAGTTACGGGCTGTTCGGCCTCATCGACGCCATCGACAAGTTCGAGGTAGAGCGGGGGTTCAAGTTCGAGACCTATGCAATCAACCGGATCAAGGGTGCGATTCTCGACGAGCTTCGCGCTCTCGACTGGGTGCCGCGTTCGGTCCGATCCCGTGCCCGGCAGATCGAGACCGCGATCACCGAACTGGAGCACTCGCTGCAGCGGGCGCCGTCCGACGAGGAGATCGCCGAGGTGTTGGAGATGCCGGTCGGCGATCTGCAGGGAGCGCTCTCTGAGATCGGTCGCTCGGGAATCGCCGCCCTCGACGAGTTCGTCGGCTCCGATTCGTCGACCTCGGTGGGAGACATGCTTGCCGATCCGGCCGGTATTTCTCCCGAGACGGTGTTTCAAGCGGAGGAGACCCGTCACGGTTTGGTCGATGCGATAAACCGTCTGCCCCAACGTGAGCGGCTGGTGGTGACCCTCTATTACTACGAGGGCATGACTCTGGCCGAGATCGGCGAGGTGCTCGGTGTCACCGAGTCACGGGTCTGCCAGATCCATGCCAAGACGATGATGTCGTTGCGCAACCGGCTCGGCGAGCCCTCCTGGGGCTGACACAGAGCAGTCGACCGATCCGATAGCAGCCCGCTCTGAGAGCAGAGGGGACTGCGATTACCCAAGCAACCCGGCTGACCGTACAATCCGGGTCATCAAACACGTCTGTTGACCCTCGCTGGTCGGGCATAACCCGAAAGAGGGCACTCGCTGAGTCGAGTGGGTCCTTCCGGCAGACGGAGGCACAAACCAGAAAGGAACAGTTGTGGCTGCAGTCACAATGAAGCAACTCTTGGAGGCGGGTGTCCACTTCGGGCATCAGACCCGTCGCTGGAATCCCAAGATGCGTCCCTATATCTACGGGGAGCGCAACGGGATCCACATCATGGATCTTCGCCAAACCGTCGAGCAGGTGGCCGATGCCGCCGGGTATGTCCGCGATCTCGTGGCCGGCGGTGGATCGGTCCTCTTCGTCGGCACCAAAAAGCAGGCTCAGTCGGCCGTGGCCGAGCATGCCATCCGGTCAGGGATGCCATTTGTCAACTATCGCTGGTTGGGCGGGATGCTGACCAACTTCGCCACGATCCAGAAGCGCATCTTCTACATGCGAGAGCTGCGTCGGCTCGAGGCCAGCGGCGAGATCAACGCGCTGCCCAAGAAGGAACGTCTCAAGCTGCGCCGCGAGTTGACCAAGCTGGAGCAGAACCTGGGCGGAGTCGTTGACCTGCAGCGGACCCCCGACGCGGTGTTCATCGTCGATGTCAACACTGAGACGACTGCAATGACCGAGGCGGCCCGCCTGGGTCTGCCTGTCATCGCCCTCGTCGATTCCAACAGCGATCCCGACCTCGTCGACTATGTCATCGCCGGCAATGACGACGCGATCCGGGCCGCCGACCTCATCGCAGGCGCCATCGCGGACGCAGCCATCGAAGGACGCAACCTGTCCAGGAACAAGGCGGCCAAGGGCGACGAGGAGGAAGTGCCCGTCACCCCCCGGCCCGAGCCCGAAGCCGCAGCCGAACCAGAAACCGAGCCACGGCCGGAGCCCAAAGCTGAGTCTCAGCCCGAGCCCGAGGTGGGGGAGGCGGAAGGGCAGCCGGCAGATGCCTGACTTCAGCGTCAAGGAGATTCAGAAGCTCCGCCAGGATGCTGGTGTCGGGATGATGGACGCCAAGTCCGCGCTGACCGAGGCGGACGGAGACTTTGACAAGGCGCTGGAGCTCCTGCAGGAACGTGGTCTGCTCCAGGTCGCCAAACGCGCCGAGCGCACGGCTCACCACGGCACCATCGGGTACTACATCCACAGTCAACAGGGCCGCCCCGTCGCCGGTGTGTTGGTCGACCTGGCGTGTGAGACCGACTTCGTGGCGAAGAGCACCGAGTTCATCGAGGTGGCCAACGACATCGCGCTGCATGTCTCCTGGGGCAAGCCGCTCTGGATCGACCGGAGCGAAGCCGACGAAACCGCTCTCACCGCGATGCGTGAGTCATTCGTTGCCGAGGCGCGCGAGGAGGGGAAGCCGGACAACCTGATCGACAAGATCGTCGATGGCAAGATCGAGAAGCACCTCGCCGAGAACAGCCTCACTGAGCAACCCTTTGTCAACCCCGAGAAGTTCGAGGGGTCGATCGGTGAGCTCGTGTCACAGCTCGCCGCCAAGATGGGTGAGAACATCTCGGTGCGCAAGGTGGCTCGCGTCGCGGTGGGCGAGTAGGAGGTGAAGTGAGCGAGCCTTCCATGAGAAGGGTGGTGCTCAAGCTCTCGGGCGAGGCCTTTGCCGACCCCGAGGTCGGTTATGGCATCGATCCTGAAACCGTGACCCGCGTCGCCCACGAGATCGCCGAGGCGCTCGCCACCGGAGTCGAGATCGCGGTGGTGGTCGGCGGGGGCAACATCTTCCGCGGTGTGTCCCAGGCTGCCAAAGGCATGGACCCGGCTTCAGCCGACTACATGGGGATGTTGGCCACGGTGATAAATGCTCTCGCCCTTCGAGATGCTCTCGAGAAAGCCGGGGTCGCCACCAGGGTGCAGAGCGCCATCACCATGCAGGAGCTCGCCGAGCCCTACATCCGTCTCCGGGCGATACGGCACCTCGAAAAGGGACGGGTTGTCATCTTTGCCGCCGGAACCGGCAATCCCTTCTTCACGACAGACACGACGGCGGCCCTTCGTGCGGTCGAGGTGGGTGCCGACGCACTGTTGAAAGCGAGCAAGGTCGACGGCATCTACGACTCCGATCCGAAGGCAAACATCGACGCCAACCGCATCGAGGATCTGTCATACATGGACTTCATCTCGCGGGAACTCAGGGTCATGGACACCACCGCCGTTACCATGTGCAAGGAGCACGGCGTGCCGATTGTCGTCTTCGAGATGATCACTCCTGGCAATATCGTCAAAGCAGTGAGCGGGGAAACGATCGGCACCGTGATCCACTGACGAGGAGAGACACGTGATCAGCGACCTCCTGACCGAGGCTGAGCACAAGATGGAGCTGGCCACCGAGCATGTGGCATCGGAGTTCTCAACGGTCCGCACCGGGCGGGCCAATCCTCAGCTTCTCCAGCGGATAACGGTCGAGTACTACGGCTCGCCGACCCCGCTCCAGCAGCTGGCATCGATCTCGGTACCCGAGCCCCGGTTGTTGGTGGTGCAGCCATTCGACAAGTCCACCGTCTCCGACATCGACAGGGCGCTTCAGACCTCTGACCTCGGTCTGAATCCCTCCAACGACGGAAACGTGATCCGAATCGCCTTCCCGCCGTTGACCGAGGAGCGGCGCAAGGACTTGATCAAGGTTGTGAGGAACATGTCCGAGGAGGGCCGTGTTGCCGTGCGGAACATCCGTCGACACTCCAAGACCGACATGGAGGCGCTTCACGGTGAGATCTCCGACGACGACATCCGCCGGGGCGAGGACGAGCTGCAAAAGCTGACCGACCGCTTCGTGGATTCCATCGATCGGCTGCTCTCCCACAAGGAAGAGGAGCTCCTGGAGGTCTGATGGACGAGCAGACACCGAACCGGGATCAGGGCAAAGATGACGGTCGCACCGATGCTTCCCCTGAGGAGGACCAGTCGGACGGAGCCGACGTCTTCTCGCTGCCGTCCGCGCCGGGGGGAGGCAACGAGCCGGACCCCGACGATCCGGGCGATGCCGTCGCCTTCGCCGAACGGGAGGCATTCGGCCCGCGCAGTCTCGACGATTACTCGTCCGACGAGTACACCGGTTCCACCACCCAGGAGTATCAAGGATTGGCCGAGGATGTGAGCCGGGCAGCAGAGGAGCAGTGGCAACAACAGGCGGTGTCGGCCATGGTCCCCGGTGTCGGCAGCGGCCTGGTGGGGTTTGACGACGTAACCGGGGCGATCAGCAGCACCGAAGAGGACTACGAAGCCAACGAACAGGCGCTGAGCAGCGACCTGGCGATGCGGGTGGCCTCGGCTCTCGTCGTCTTCGGGCTGTTCCTGGGCAGTCTGCTGCTCGGCGGATGGTGGTTCACCGCATTCGTGATCATGGTCATGGTTGTCGGCGCCGGAGAGTTCTACGCGACGGTCCGCACCGACGAGTACCGGCCGCTGGCTCTGTTCGGATTGTTGGGTGTGGTGTTCATGGGTCTGGGAGCGCACATGTCGGGCGCGGTTGCCATCGCCGGTTGGGCTGCTGTCTTTGCCGTCGTCACCATCCTGTTCTTGGCCGTCACCCCGCGCCGCCAGCCTCTCGAGGACGCTGCGGTGACGATCGGTGGAATGGCCTGGGTCGGGCTGCTCGCCTTTGCCATTCTCATCGCCTCGGGTCCCCAGCCGGTGGCCTACATCCTCTTTTTCGTCGTTGTGGTCGCAGCCAATGACATCGGGGCGTTCTTCGTCGGACGCGCCTTCGGGAGCCACATGTTGGCGCCCCGGATCTCACCGAAGAAGACCTGGGAAGGGTTCTTCGGGGGTCTGGTCATCGGGGCGGTGGTCGCCTCGGTGCTGGTCACCTTCCCCGCCTGGGAGACGATCGGCATCGCCAAGGGCCTGGTCGCCGCAGCCCTTGTCGGTGTGGTGAGCCCGATTGGCGACGCTGCCGAGTCGATGGTCAAACGCTCGCTCGCGGTCAAGGACATGGGATCGGTGCTGCCCGGCCATGGTGGGATCCTCGACCGGATCGACGGTCTCTTGTTCGCGGTCCCCGCCATCTACTACCTATTCCGGGGTTTCGGGCTGCTGTGACCCAGGACGTGGTCGTCCTCGGGGCGACCGGATCGATCGGCACACAAACCTTGGAGGTAGCGGCCAAACTCGGTTTCCACGTCGTAGCTCTGGCTGCCAGATCGCCGTCGGACAAGTTCGCCGCTCTCGCAACAGAGCATCCCTCGGCCCGGGTGATCGTGGCCGGCGGCTCATCCGAGGAACGGGACGACTTCCGCAGACATGTCGGACGCTCCGTCGAGTTCGGATCCGACGCGGTGACCGATGCCGCCCGGATCTCCGGTGTCACGGTGGTCAACGGGATCGTCGGCGCGGCAGGGCTTCGAGCGACGGTGGCCGCTCTGGAGACCGGTAACCGGGTGGCCCTGGCCAACAAGGAGAGCCTGGTGGCCGGGGGGCCGGTGGTGATCAAGGCCCAGGGCGAACATGGTGGCCGGTTGATACCGGTTGACAGTGAGCACTCGGCGTTGTTCCAGTGCCTGGTGGGGGAAGACGAGAAGTCGGTCTCCCGACTGATCCTCACTGCGTCCGGCGGCCCGTTCCGGGGGCGTTCACTCGAGTCGCTCGCCGAGGTCACCCCGGAGGAAGCGTTGAGTCATCCCACCTGGGACATGGGTCGCAGGATCAGTGTTGATTCCGCCACCTTGTTCAACAAGGGGCTGGAGGTGATCGAGGCCCATTATCTGTTCGGTGTCGACTATGACCGGATCGAGGTGGTGGTCCACCCTCAGTCGATCGTGCATTCCGCGGTCGAGTTCGTCGACGGCTCATGGAAAGCCCACCTCGGGCATCCCGACATGCGGATACCGATCCAGTTCGCCCTCACCTACCCGGACCGGATGGAGTCGCCGGTCGCGCCCTTCGCCCTCCCGGGGCTGAGTCTCGGCTTCGAAGAGCCTGATAGATCGGTATTTCCTGCCCTCGACATCGCGTTCCGAGCCGGCGAGCGGGGTGGCTCGTCGCCGGCGGTGCTGAATGCGGCCGATGAGGTCGCGGTGGAGGCATTCCTGCAGCACAGGTTGGGGTTCCTCGGAATTGCCGATGTGGTCTCCTCGACCCTGACCGCGGTGCCCTGGCGGCCGGTTGAAACCGTCGACGATGTCCTCGAGGCCGACCGTGAAGCCCGGGAGACCGCGGCATCCTTGATCGCCGGCGCCTGCTGATAATCGAGGGCGGCGGGTAGCGTGAAGCCATGCTCGGAGGTTTTGCTGCGGCCGCAGCCATCATCCTGTTCGTGACCGCCCACGAGGCCGGACATTTCTTCGCGGCAAAGGCCGTCGGGATGAAAGTCACCGAGTTCTTCTTTGGCTTTGGGCCCAGACTCTGGTCGACCCGGAAGGGCGAGACCGAATACGGGTTCAAGGCGATTCCGTTGGGTGGGTATGTCCGCATCATCGGGATGAATCCATTGGAAGAGGTATCTCCCGTCGACTTGGGTCGGACCTATCGGGAGAAGAAGTTTTGGGAGAAGAGTGTGGTGGTCCTTGCCGGAGTGGGCATGAACTTCCTCATCGCCTTCCTGCTCTTCTACGGAATTGTCCTCGTCAACGGAGTCTCCGAGCCTCTGCCCGTTGTCGACGAAATAGTCAACACGACGCCCATCGGCGAGGAGACGATCCCCACGCCTGCGGCGCTGGCGGGACTGCAAGATGGTGATGTGTTCGTTTCGATTGCCAACCATCGGATCGGGTCGTGGGACGATGTAGAGAACGCGCTGGTCGAGGTAGCAGCCGGGCCTACAGACTTCGTGATCAGTCGTGACGGACAGTTGATGGCTCTCGAGGTCGACTTGATCGAGCGCGAGCAAGTAGACGGCACCATCGGGACAAGGTACCTCGGCCTCGTTCCAGTCGTTGAGACTCGTGATTCAGGCGTTATCGCTTCAGTCGGCGTGGCCGGCAATCAGGTCTGGCAAGGGATCGGCTTCACATTTCAGGCCATCGGTGACATGGTCAAGCCATCGAGTTTGGCGCAGTATGTGGGAGTTTTCGCCGGTGACACCGATGTAGACGAGAACATCCGACCGGTGAGCCCGATCGGCATCGTCAACATCGGGAACCAGACCCAGTCCGTGGTCGCATTTCTGGGCATTCTCGCCTTCGTCAATGTCATCCTGGCCACGATCAACCTTCTCCCTCTGTTCCCTCTCGACGGTGGCCATTTCGCCGTCGCTGTTTACGAGAAGGTCAGTGGCAGGGAGGCCAATGTCCGAAAGCTGGCCCCGGTTGCGGCCGCGGTGATCGGGCTGTTCGCCTTCCTCGGCTTTGTGGCGATCATCCTCGACATCGTCGATCCGATAAGTCTCTAGTGACGGGCCACTAGGGACAACTACCGGGCCCAACGCGTATACCGTTCCCGTTGAAGTGATCACCCGACGCCAGACCCGCCTGCTCCACGTCGGAAACGTGCCCGTCGGCGGAGGTACTCCGGTCTCGGTGCAGTCGATGACCACAACCAAGACAGCCGACGTCGACGGCACCCTGGCCCAGGTCTACGCCCTTGCCGGCGCCGGTGCCGACATCGTGCGCATCACCTGCAACGATGTCGAGGCAGCCCAGGGCCTCGCTGAGATCGTCCCCCGGTCGCCGGTGCCGATCATCGCCGACATCCACTATCAATATCGGCTGGCCCTGGCCGCCCTGGAAGCAGGGGTGCAAGGGCTTCGGCTGAACCCGGGCAACATCCGCAAAGAGGACCAGATCAAGGCGGTGGCGAGAGAAGCCAGGGATCGGGAGGTTCCGATCCGGGTGGGAGTCAACGCCGGCTCGCTGGACAAGGACCTGCTGGAGAAGTACGGCAGCGCGGTCCCTCAGGCTCTTGTCGATTCCGCCCTGATCGAGATTCGATACCTGGAGGAAGTCGACTTCGACGACATCAAGATCTCGGTCAAGCACTCCAACGTGCCTTCGATGATCGAGTCCTACCGGCTGTTGTCACAGACGGTGGATTACCCGCTCCATCTCGGGGTGACCGAGGCAGGGCCGCCACCTGCGGGGTTGATCAAGTCCGTCGCCGGCATCGCCACCCTGCTCAACGAGGGGATCGGCGACACGATTCGCTTTTCGTTGACCGCCGACCCGGTCGAGGAGGCCAAGGCCGGTCGTCAGCTATTGGAGAATCTCGGTCTGCGCGAGCGCAAAGGGCTCGATCTCATTGCCTGTCCTTCCTGCGGGCGGGCCGAGGTCGACGTGATCGATGTCGCCACCCGGGCCCAGGCGGCTCTCGAAGCGGAGAATCTTCCCATCCAGGTGGCGGTGATGGGTTGCGTGGTGAACGGTCCCGGCGAGGCGAGAGAGGCTGACATCGGCATCGCGGCAGGGCGGGGGAGGGGCCACCTCTTCATCAAGGGGCAGGTGGTGCGGGTAGTGCCCGAAGCGGAGATGGTCGAGGCCCTGCTCGACGAGGCGCGCAAGCTGGTGGCAGAGGGCGTGGAGAGCAGGCTGGCCCATGCCGAAGCCAACGCGGCTGAGATCGCGGCCGCCACCCGCGAGGAACTCATCCAGATTCAGGGCGATGCCAACAGATCCGAGGACCGCCGGGCTCGGGTGGCCGAGGTGGCCCAGACCGACTGACGCCGCCGGGCCCAGTCGAGCTACTACCGTCGCCCCCGGTCAACCTGACCCCCATCAGATGCGCTGGTCACAAGCATTCATCCCCACATTGAGAGAGCCCCCGGCCGACGCCGAGGCGATCAGCCACAAGCTGCTGGTCCGCGGCGGCTTCATCCGCCAACTCGCCGCAGGCTCCTACACCATCCTCCCGCTCGGGCAACGGGTCCGGCTCAAGGTCGGCGCGATCATCCGGGAGGAGATCAACGGCATCGGTGGCCAGGAGATGGTGCCTCCAACCCTGCACCCGGCTGAGATCTGGCGCCGGTCCGGCCGTTACGAGATGATGGGGGACAACCTCTTCAAACTGGAGGACCGCAAGGGCGCCGACCTGGTTCTCGGAATGACCGAAGAGGAGATCTTCGCCCTCACCGCTGCCCTGGAGCTCTCCTCGTATCGGGAGCTGCCCCAGATCTGGTACCAGATGCATACCAAGTTCCGTGACGAGCCCCGTCCCAAGTCTGGTTTGCTCCGGGTACGCGAGTTCACCATGAAGGACTCGTACACCCTCGACATCGACCAGGAGGGTCTGGATATCGGGTTCGAGAAGCATCGTGGCGCTTATCAGCGGATTTTCGGGCGGATGGGCCTCGATGCCGTCGGCGTCGAGGCCTCATCGGGAGCGATGGGGGGGTCGGAGTCGGTCGAGTTCATGGTTCGCAGCGACGCCGGTGAAGACTGGATCGTCACCTGTGCCAACTGTGACTACCGGGCCAACGTGGAGCGGGCCACCTCCGCCCTATCGGTGGTCGACGACGGTCACCCGGGGCCTCTCGACCGTTTTCCAACCCCGGGTCTCCGCGCCATCAAGAGTCTGGCCGAGGCTCACCCCGAGATCGCAGGGCCGGACCGCCAGATCAAGACCCTGGTCTACGTCCTCGACGGGGAGCAGGTCCTGGTCTTGCTCAGGGGCGACCACGATCTCCAGGGGCAGAAGCTGCTCGATGCGACCGCCACCGTGGAGAGCCGCCCCGCCACCCCCGAGGAGATACGGGCACTGCTTGGGGCCGACCCGGGCAGCCTCGGTGCAGTAGGCGTGAAAGGGGTGAGGGTCATCGCCGACGAGGCGCTGCGGGGGCGGGTCAACCTGGTCACCGGGGCCAACGAGGATGATTGGCATCACTCCGGGGTCGCTATCGAGCGGGATGTGGAGGTCGGCCAGTGGGCTGATCTCAGGTCGGTCGCCTCCGGCGAGCCCTGCCCGGTCTGTGCCAGTCCGCTCGAATTGTGGAGAGGGATCGAGGTGGGGCACATCTTCAAGTTGGGCACCAAGTACGCCGAGACCTTCGGCGCCTTCGTTCAGGATGAGAACGGGGAGAGCCACCCGATCATCATGGGGTCGTACGGGATCGGCTTGGAGCGGGGGATGGCCGCCGTGGTCGAGTCCTCCCACGACGACAAGGGGATCATCTGGCCGGTCTCGGTCGCTCCTTATGAGGTGGTGATCACGGTGGTCCGCGCCGACGACGAGGCGACCCTTGCCGCGGCGGAGAGCCTGTATCGAGAGCTGGGGGAGAGAGGCATCGAGGTGCTCCTCGACGATCGGGAGGAACGGCCCGGCGTGAAGTTCGCCGATGCCGAGCTGATCGGGATCCCGTACCGAGTCACGGTGGGCCCGCGTGGCGTAGCCGAAGGAACCGTTGAGCTGACGACCCGGCGGGGACTCGCCACCGAAGAAGTCGCGATAGATGGTGTCGTAGGCCGGCTGACAGAGGTGATTGACTCACAGCGACAGGGCGACTGAGGTCAGCGCCGCAGCCCGGCAGTCCTGGACGCCGTCGGGCTGCCTCCGGACGGCACGGCCCAACCTCAGTTAGTGCGGCTGAGTCGCGTCTCTCCCCCGAGCCGGGCGAGTTTGTGCGGGTTGCGGACTGCGTAGATGTGGGAGATCAGGCCGTCCTCGATGACCAGGCTGACCGCGGTGTCGAGCTCGCCATCGAGGTCGATTCGCACCGCGGGCGCTCCGTTGAGCCACACGATCTTGACCTCGGCGACCGGAGCGAGCCTCTCGAAGCCGGAGAGGAAGGCGGCAACCCGGTCCGCGCCCTCCAACGGGTGGCGGGCCGCTGCAACTTGACCGCCGCCGTCGGTGACCAGCACCACATCGGGGGCGAGCAAATCGAGCAGATCCTGGATGTCACCCGAGTTGAGCACGGCCAGAAGGCGCTCTATCACTGCCTGCTGCTCGGCCCGGTCCACCTGCACCCGTGGTCGCCGCGCCGCGACATGCTCCCGGGCGCGATGGATGATCTGCCGCACCGTGGCCGGGGTCTTCCCGACGGCCCCCGCGATCTCGTCGTACGGCGTATCGAAGACCTCGCGCAGTACGAACACCGCACGCTCAATGGGTCCTAGCGTCTCCAGCACGGTGAGCATCGCCATCGAGACGCTCTCGGCGAGCACCACATCGTCGGCGACATCAGGGTGAGTCAGCAACGGCTCGGGCAGCCACTCGCCCACGTAATCCTCCCGCCGGCGGGACAACGTGCGCAGCCGGTTGAGCGCCTGCCGGGTGACAATCCGCACCAGATAGGCGCGCGGGTCGCGTACCTCGGTCTGGTCGACATCGGCCCACCGCAGCCAGGTCTCCTGCACGACGTCCTCGGCGTCGGCAGCAGAGCCGAGCATCTCGTAGGCAACCGTGAACAGCAGGCTGCGGTGAGTGACGAAGGGGTCGGTCACGAAGCCGAGGCTACGTTCCGCGATGGCTCCGCGAGCGGCCTCAGTCCGCAGGACGCCGCCAATCCCTGCGCCTCGATGCCGAATGCGACATTTGTCCGGGTGTACACGTTGGCGAGAGCGATGAAGGCGCACAGTTCCACCAGCGCCGGCGCCCCGAGCGCCTCCAGCAACCGCGCCGACAGATCGTCAGTGACCGTCGGTGGCGTCTGGCTCATCGCCTCGGAGTACTCCATCACATCCCGCTCCAGTGAGGTGAAGACGCCCGACTCACGCCACCGCGGCACCTCGCGGGCCTTCGCCTCGTCCAGCCCTTCGTTGTGCGCCATGAAGTACCCGAAGTCCAAGCACCAGGTGCAGCCGACCAACGAAGCGACCGCCATGTGCGCCAACGACTTCAGGTTCTCGTCGCACTCGTGCCACTTCCGGGATTTCTGACCCAGGCCGAAGTAAAACTTGAGGACCCGGGGGTTATGCCAGTACACCCCCACCGGCTCGGGCACATCGCCGAGCATCTTCCTGCTGAACCGTTTAACCATCGCCCCGTAGAGGCCGGTGATCTCGGCCTTCGGGATCCGGGTGTTGCTGGCCATGTGTACTCCTATCGTTGAACTCTTCAACATGAAGACACCGGCCGGGACCCGTTTGTGACACCACCTACGACGCGGCCGGCGCCAGCCGACATTTCGGGAGCGACATCGCCCATATCTGAGACCGCCGGGAGCGGCACGCATCGGTCGCCAGGTTGTGTTCGACCTGCGTCGAGGCTATGCCTGGAGCCGCATCAGGCCTGCGCCCGTTGGCTCGAAACCGCAACCATCGATGTAGAAGGCGAGGGCTTCACCTCGACGCGCTTTGACCCAGCCCAGGCTGTGCCTCTGGGTCAGCTGCTGCCAGTTCCACTCGGTCTCATCGAACACCCGAGTGCCGAAGGCTTCAGCGTGGAGTCCGTTGACTTCACGGTTGGTGAAAGACCCTCGCCATTCATAGGCGACGGGAGGAATATCTGATGCCACTGAGCACTCCTCGGTTGGATAGCGGTAGCGGTTCTCCACCGCTTGCGTCGGAAGCTATGTCTAACGGGCGGCAGACTCGAACCGGCGAATCGTTCCACATTTGGGACATGCCTGATAACGCGCCGAAGGGCTCCCATCGAGCGGATGAAACGACAAACGGTGGCGGGGGCGGCTGCCCCTAGGGAGTTCGTAGCAGCGACTCGAGCTTGGGATCGAGCCGAGTCGACGCCGGCGGGTAATCGGACCCGTCGGGTTTCCGAAAGGTCAATTGTCCCCCGGGATCACCCTCGATTCGCCAGCCGTGCTCGTGAAGAAATCGGTGGTGGTAGCCGCAGAGAAGGATCAGATTGTGGAGATCGGTGGTCCCGCCGTCCGCCCAGTGTTTGATGTGGTGACCGTGGAGCCAATTCGTCCTGCCGCATCCGGGGAAACGGCAGCTGCCGTCCCGATGGCAGAGTTGACGTCGCAGCCACCCGGGGATGGTCCGGGACCGTCTCCCCACACCGAGCACACACCGATCCGAGAACACCGCCATCTCCAGGATCGAGTCACATCCCAGTCGTCGAGCAGTTTCGGAAGCGACGACCGGGCCTAGCTCGATCTCGGCCACACCTGAGGAGGCAGTCTCGCTCAGAGCGTCGAGGTCGGCGTGGATCGTCATCGGGATCGGCCGACTGGTCTCGTCTCCCGTGGTCGAGCACAATTCCACCAGGCCGTCGACAAGCCGGGCCGGGTAGGGATCGAAACGACCGGTCTCCGGGTTCAGCGGGACCTCGTCTGCTCTCTCCCGCAGCACCTTCTCCACCATCTCCAACTCGGCGCCGGGCATGCGGGCCGACATGTGGCCTTCGACTCCGTCCAGACTGTGCTGGATGTAGAGTCGACGCCGCTCCCAGGCGGTCCTCTCGTCGTCTGAGGTGGGTGGGTCTGCACGTCGAACGACACGATCCAGCGCGGCATTGGACAACCCCAGCAACTCTTCGATCAGAGATGCCTCGGTGCCCGGGGTGGCGATCTTGGAGATGGCATCGACCTGATCGAGTGAGAGCTCTCCGGCCGAGAATCTCTGTCTCAGCACAGGGAGATCCTGGAGGCGACGAGCGACCCTCACCAATTGGGCAGCCGTGGACCGGCGGATCCCGAAACGGGCCGAAATCCACTGCCCGGGGTCGGCGGCACCATCGGCTAGCCATTGTTGATTCCGGTCCGCCACCATCAGCCATGAGCAGATCTGGGCGTCCAGGACGCTGGAGCCGGCGAATAGATTTCCCAGCACCTCGTCGACCTGATCGGCGGAATAGCTCTCCATCTCCATGCACCCCAACGTACAAATCGGGTGTGACAAGAACGCCCTTTCGGAAGGGCGAATCAGAGAAATTCATCGGCTCGCCAGGTCCCCGGGCGACGTTGAGCGAAGCCGTCGACCGGGCCTATAATGGCCGCCGACAACAGGAGCGCTTTTTTAACCAGGTGGGCGCCTTCGGCACCCACCTGAATTGTTGTGGAGCAACGAAGCCGGAGCCGTGAATTGACGACCGTATCTGACATCTGGATGGTGGTGGAGCCCTATCTCGCCGCCGAGCGACTCGAGCTCGACGACGTCGAGCTCTTGGGGCGCGGGCCGGGCACGGTGTTGCGGGTGGTCGTCGACGGGGAAGGCGTGAATGTGGACCGTCTCGCCGATGTGTCTCGTGGTCTCTCTCGGCTGCTCGACAACGAGACCGCCCTCAGCGATGCCTATCGACTCGAAGTGACCTCACCGGGGCTGGAGCGGAATCTGCGCCGGCCCAGCCATTACTCCAAATCGGTGGGCCGCGAAGTGGTGGTCAAGGTCGCCGACGGCGACAGGAAGGCCACCCTCCGAGGGGTTCTCTCCGATGCTGGGGAGAGCTCGTTCACCGTCGAGAGCGGGGACGAGCGATTGGTTGTCAACTATGAAGAAGTACTCACCGCGAAAACCGTGTTCCGGTGGGAAAAGGCCCCTAAGCCGGGTCACTGAAGGAGAATCATGAAGCTCGACACGATGATGGAAGCCATCGAGGTCCTCGCGAGGGAGCGATCGGTGGCTGTGGACACCATCCTCGACGCGTTCGCCAACGCCCTGGTCGCCGCCTACAAGCGCAGCCCGGGAGCGGCGGAGGAAGCGCGGGTGACCATCGACCCCGATTCGGGCGAGGTCATCGTCTATGCCCAGGAGCTGGACGAGGAGGGCAACGTCGTCACCGAGTGGGAGGACACTCCGGAAGGTGAGGCCTTTGGCCGGATCGCGGCGCAGTCCTTCAAGCAGGTGATGCAGCACAAGCTTCGCGAGGCCAAGCGTGAGCACGTTTTCGAGATGTATGACGGGCGCGAGGGCGACTTGGTCACGGGTCTGGTCCAACAGGTCGACTACCGATCGGTGATCCTCGACCTGGGTGATGCCGAAGCCATCCTGCCCGGCTCGGAACGGATCCCGTTCGAGCGGCTGGAGCGTGGCAATCGGGTCAAGGCTTTGATCCTCGAGGTGCGCAACGAGGCCAAGGGGGCCCAGATCGTGGTCTCCCGGAGTCACCCCGACCTGGTCAGGAGACTCCTCGAGCTCGAGGTGCCCGAGCTGACCGACGGGACGATCGAAATCGTCAACATCGCCCGTGAGCCCGGTCACCGGACAAAGATCGCCGTGATCTCCCACGACCCCAACGTTGACCCCAAGGGAGCTTGTGTCGGGGCCAGAGGGTCACGGGTCCGCCAGGTCGTCAACGAGCTGAGGGGAGAGAAGGTCGACGTGGTGCAGTGGCGCGATGACATCGGTCAGTTCATCGCCGAGGCGCTGGGGCCGGCCAAGGTCAAAGAGGTCCACATCGACGAGGAGACAAAGACCGCCGATGTGGTCGTCTCCGACCATCAGCTCTCCCTTGCCATCGGCAAGGAAGGTCAAAATGCCCGTCTTGCCGCCCGGCTCTCCGGTTACAAGGTGGACATTCGATCCGACACCGAAGGCATCGATGTGGTCGAAGAAGTAGAGGAGACCACCGAGCCGGTCGTCGAAGCAACCGGCGATGAGACGATCGATCAGGTCGAAGCAGTCGTCGGCGAGCCCGAGGTTGCCCCCACCGAGGAGCCCGTAGCCGAGGAGCCAGTGGCCGAGGAGCCAGTGGTCGAGGAGCCGGAGCCGGTGGCTGAGGAGTCCGTGGCCGAAGAAGACGATACGGAGAGCGCGGCCACCGACGACGACGAGGTAGAAGAGAACCAGGACAAAGAGAGCGAGTAAAGAGTTACAGCGTGAGGGTTTATGAACTTGCCCGCGACCTGGGCATGGACTCGAAAGAGCTCCTGACACAGGCCCAGGATCTCGGGATCGATGTGAAGACAGCCTCTTCGGGGCTCGACGACGAGTCCGCGGAGCTGCTGAGACTCGCCGTCGCCGGCGACCAACCCGAAGCCGAGCCCGCCGAGTCCGCTCCTGCCGAAGCCGCGCCCGCCGAGCCGGCTCCCTCCGAGGCCGCGCCCGCTGAGCCCGTCGAACCCGGCTTGGAGCCGGACACCGCAAAGAGCGAGCCGGTGTCTGCCGAGGCCGAGCAGGAAGTCGAGATAGTCTCGATTCCTCTCGGTGCCACCGTGACCCAATTCGCCGAGGCGATCGGGATCACTCCGACCGACGTGGTCACCGAGCTGCTGATGCGGGGCCAGCCGGTTGGAGTAGGCCAGGTGATGCCGGCCAACCTCATCGAGCCGGTGGCCGAGTCATTCGGCTTCATGGTCGACGTCGAAGGCGTTCCCCAGGCCCCGGCTGTTGCCGAGCGCCCGGTGTTCGAAGACGCCGACTCCGATCTGGCTCTCCGGCCACCGGTGGTCACCGTGATGGGTCACGTCGATCACGGTAAGACGACATTGCTCGACACCATTCGCAAAACCCGGGTGGTCGAGGACGAGAAGGGCGGGATCACCCAGCACATCGGTGCCTATCAGGTCGAGGTCAATGGTCATCCGATAACCTTCGTCGACACCCCGGGTCACGAGGCCTTCACCGCCTTGCGGGCTCGCGGCGCCAACATCACCGACATCGTGGTTCTGGTGGTCGCGGCCAATGACGGGGTGATGCCCCAGACCGTCGAGGCCATCTCCCACGCCAAGGCAGCGGACGTCAAGCTGATCGTCGCGGTCAACAAGGTCGACCTGCCCGGAGCCGACCCGCTTCGGGTCAGGACCGAGCTGACCGAGCACGACGTCATCACCGAGGAGTTGGGCGGTGACGTGCCAAGCGTCGAGGTCTCGGCTCTCAATGGCGACGGTGTCGACGATCTGCTCGATGTGATCGACCTGATCGCGCAGCTAGAGGAGTACAAGGCCAACCCCGCCACCGAAGCATCTGGTGTCGTTGTCGAGGCGCAGGTGGAGCTGGGAAGGGGCCCGGTTGCCTCGGTGATCGTGCAACGGGGCACATTGAATACCGGCGACTCCTTCGTGGCCGGGGCGGTTTCGGGACGAGTGCGAGCCCTGATGGACGACAGCGGGAGTCAGATAAAGACTGCGGGCCCCTCGACACCGGTTCAGATCATGGGTTGGGACGATGTCCCCGCGGCAGGCGACTTCTTCACTGTTGTGGAGAGCGATCGAGAGGCGCGCGGCATCGCCTCGGGTCGACAAGACGAGCTGAAAGCCGCCAGTAACGCTATGCCGTCGGCCCGTGACCGCCTCCAGGGTCTGCTCGATCAGCTCCGATCCGAGGAAGCAACCCTGAATGTCATCGTCAAGGCAGACGCCCAAGGTTCCCTGGAGGCGCTGCGCGATTCGATACCCAAGATCGAGCGCGAAGGCGGGAAGATCCAGCTGGTCCACGGCGCCATCGGCGGGATCAACGAGAACGACGTCAGTCTGGCCGAAGTCACCAACTCGGTGATCGTTGGCTTCAACGTTCGACCTGAGCCGAAGGCGCGCAAGTCAGCGGAGCAAGCCGGCGTCGAGATCCGCACCTACGGGATCATCTATGAGCTCCTGGATGACATCGAACTGTTGCTGGTCGGCCAGCTTGCGCCCGAGGAGCATGAACAGGTCCTGGGGACGGCCGAGGTCAGGGCTTTGTTCAAGGTGCCCCGCGCCGGGACCATCGCCGGTTGCTATGTGGTCGAGGGAGTCGTTCAGCGTGGCGCCAAGGCGCGGCTGATCCGTGACGGGGTTGTGATCCATGACGGGATCATCTCGTCGCTGAAGCGGTTCAAAGACGATGTCAGGGAAGTCGCCTCAGGGTTCGAATGTGGCATGGGGTTCGAGAACTACAACGACATCAAAGAAGGCGACAGCATTGAGAACTACCTCATTCGTGAGGTAGCCCGCACCTGATGCGGGTCGCGGCCCTCAGGGTCGAGCTGCATCTGCCCAACCCGCAGTCGCTCAAGGAGAAGCGGGCGGTGCTCAGACCGCTGATCGAAGGGCTCAAACGCCTCGGGTCGTATAGCGTCGCCGAAGTCGCTCACCACGACCTATGGCAACGGGTGACGCTCGGAGTGGCGATCGCCGCCCCGGATGGGGAGAGCCTGGCAATGCAGATTTCCAAGGTCCGTAGCTACCTTGATCGTCAACTGGAGGCCGATGTGCTCGACGTGCTCATCAGGGAGTTGGAGGAACCGGAATGAGAGATCCGACCCCGCGGATGCTCAAGGTCAATTCAACTCTCCGCCAGGTGATCGCCGATCAAGTCGAGCGGCTCAGCGACTCGCGACTGGAGATGGTCTCGATCACCGGAGTCGACACCAGCCCCGACCTGCGTCACGCCACCGTCTACATCGACGTCCTGGGGCTCGGCGACAGCTCCGAAGCCCTCGAAGCCTTGCAACGAGCTTCCAAGAGGCTGCAGGGAGCGATCGCCAGGCAAGTGAGGATGAAGTTCACACCGACCCTGGACTTCGCCGTGGATCCGGGGGTGCTCGGCGGGGAGAGAATCGATGCCATCCTCCGTTCGTTGGAAAGGAAAGACGATTCGGATGATTGACCGATCCTTGCTGAATCTGGCGGGCGAGGCGATTGCAGGGAGCGATGAGCTTGCTCTGGCCTGTCATGTCGGGCCCGATGGCGACGCCCTCGGCTCGATGATCGGTTTCGGCTTGGCCGCCAGGAATGCCGGCAAGAAGGTGGTAGCCAGCTTCGGATCCCCCTTCGTCGTCCCCTCCAATCTGGCGTTCCTCCCCACCGATCTCCTGGTGGCTCCAGCAGAGTTCCCCGCCTCGCCTCAGACCATGCTGGTGTTCGATGTGGGCTCGGCCGACCGCCTCGCCGAGCTCGGCTCGTCTGCCGGCAGAGCGGAACGCCTGATCGTCATCGATCACCACGTGACCAACGACGGTTTCGGCGACATAGCTGTCATCGACCCGGAAGCAGCGGCGACCAGTGTGCTGGTGGCCGACCTTCTCGAAATCCTCAACTGGCCCCTGACCCCGGAGATCGCGACCTGTCTCCACACCGCCCTGGTCACCGATACCGGTCGCTTTCAGTACTCCAATACCAAACCGTCGACACTGAGGCTGGCCGCGAACTTCGTGGCGGCCGGGGCCGAGCCGGCACGGATAAGCCAGAAGGTCTACGAGGAGGCGCCATTCGGCTACCTGAAGGCGGCAGGGGTGGCCTTGTCGAGGGCCACGCTGGACCGGGAGCTGGGAATGGTCTCCACCGTGATCACCGAAACCGAACTGGAGGAGGCGGGTGTCGACTGGGGTGACATCGACAACCTGATGGATACCCTTCGTCTGGCCGCGGAGGCCGATGTCGCCGTGCTGGCCAAGGTGCACCCCGACAATCGAGTCAAGCTCAGCCTTCGCTCGAGAGGAGGCACCGACGTCGGCGCCCTTGCTGCCGAGTTCGGGGGCGGGGGACATCGGCTTGCGTCGGGATTCACCTTCGAGGGCTCGGCCGACGATGCGATCGTCGAAGTGCGCAAGCGGATCGAGGCTCACCGGTGACGAAGGGATTCCTGGTCATCGACAAACCCGGTGGCATGACCTCCAGTGCCGTGGTCAAGGAGGTGCGTCGTGCCACCGGGATCAAGAAGGTCGGTCATGCCGGGACGCTCGATCCGATGGCCACGGGCGTCGTGGTGGTAGCGGTAGGACCGGTGACCAGGCTGATCCGGTTCATTCAGGAGCAGCCCAAGGAGTACCTCGCCACCGCGAGATTCGGCGTCGCCACCGACACCCTCGACGCTGAGGGCGCGGTCCTGAGCAGCGAGCCGATGCAATTCACCCAGGACGAGCTGGCGACGGTGGCGCAACGGTTTGTGGGGACCATCCATCAGGTGCCGCCAATGGTCTCCGCCCTCAAGCACAAGGGTCGTCGTCTGTACGAGCTTGCACGCGCGGGCGAGGTGGTCGAGCGGGAGGCGCGTCCGGTGGAGATCCACGAGTTGGAGATCGGGCTCGTCGGCTCAGGGCCTTACCCCGACGTCGAGTTTCGAGTCGTGTGCGGGAAGGGGACCTACGTCCGATCGTTGGCCGACGATCTGGCCACTGCTCTGGGCGGTGCGGCCCATCTCACCGCCCTGCGCCGGACCAGGAGCGGCTCGCTGAGCATCGAGGCCCATGGCCTGGCCATCGACGATCTCGACGAGTGGCAGTCTCGCTTCCTGCACCCGTCCGACGCTCTCGGTGACCTGCCCGCGATCACGGTCGGTGCCGAGACGGCGCGGGGTGTTTGTCACGGTATGCGTTTTGTGGGCGGGGAGATGGTCGATGCGCCAGAGAACGCTCCGGTGCGGGTCCTCGATGAGTCGGGTGATCTGATCGCGGTCTATCGCCGTGAGGGAGATCAGGCCAGACCCGAGGTGGTGCTCGCCTCGTGAAGGTCCTCGACGGGCCTTGGGTGAGCTGGCCGCCACCATCAGGGCCCACCGCGCTGACGGTCGGCGTCTTCGACGGGGTCCACATCGGCCACCGCCTGATCCTGGATCGACTCCGGTCCTCTCCCCACTCGACAACTGTGCTCACCTTCGATCCTCATCCGGCCGAAGTGCTGTCGCCCGGCACCAACCCGCGACTGATCACCACGATCGACGAGCGTCTGGTGTTGCTGGCAGGCGAGGGAGTGACAACTGTCGGGATCCTGGACCTGGCGGAGATACGTCATCTCGACCCTTCACGGTTCGTCGCCGAAGTGCTGATGGGGCGACTGGGTGTCGGCTCGCTGATGGTGGGAAGCGACTTCCATTTCGGCAAGGATCGGGCAGGTGATGTGGCCTATCTGCGGGAAGCAGGGGGTCTGCACGGATTCGATGTCGAGGTCGTCGATCTGCTCGCCTCCGATGGCATCGTGTCGGCCACCAGGATCCGGGCACTGATCGAGGCCGGAGACGTCTCGTCGGCGTCCGCCCTGCTTGGATCGCGTTACCGACTGTCGAACACCGTGATCGGCGGTGAGAAGAGGGGAAGGGCTCTCGGTTTCCCGACGGCCAACCTGAGGCCCCCCGTCCGCAAGGTGATCCCCGGTCATGGCATCTATGCGGCCTACGCCCATGTCGATGGGGAAGCTCACCTGGCCGCGGTCAACGTCGGAGTCCGCCCCACCTTCGGTGACAGTGAGTTGTTGATCGAGGCATATCTGCTCGACTTCGAGGACGACCTCTATGGGCAGTTGCTCACCCTCGAGTTCGTAGAGAAACTGAGACCTGAGCTCGAGTTCGAGAGTGTCGACGAACTGGTCGACCGCATCAAGGAGGACGTGGCGACCGTGCGCCGGACGCTTGCACTGCCGGTTCCTGTCCCTGGAGGCGAGGGGAGATGAGCACCTTCGACGGTGGGCGCCACCCGATCCCGACCGGGATGCCGGTTGTGATCAAGGCGGGATCCTCGAGCCTGGTGTTGGAGTCCGGCGCCCTCGATCCCGAAGCCCTGCAACGCACGGTCGACCACGTCGCTGACATTCGCGACGCCGGACACCCCGCGCTGCTGGTGTCCTCGGGTGCCGTGGCCGCCGGATTGCCTGCTCTCGGGCTGGACCGACGGCCGAGAGATGTGCCCGGCCTGCAGGCTGCGGCGGCGGTGGGACAGGGGTTGTTGATGGAGCGCTATTCGTCCCTGTTCCAGGAACGGGGGATGGTGGTGGGTCAGGTGCTCCTGACCAAAGACCTGTTTGCCAACCGTGCCCAGTATCTCCATGCGCGCAACGCACTGGAGCGGATGCTGTCGCTGGGCGTGGTCCCCATCGTCAACGAGAACGACGCGATAGTCGTCGACGAGATCCGTCTCGGCGACAACGATCGACTGGCGGCCATAGTGTCTCATCTCGTCTCCGCCGGCATCCTCGTGTTGCTGACCGACACCGCGGGGCTCTACACCGGCGACCCCAAGCTGATGGTCGACGTCGAGCTGCTGTCCGCCGTCCACTCGACGGACGTCGCCCTGGACCAGGTCAACGTGGGGAGGTCGGGCCCGTTCGGGTCTGGAGGCGCGGCCACCAAGATCGCGGCGGCCCGGATGGCCGCATGGTCGGGGATTCCCACTGTCATCGCCGACTCGCGGGAGCAAGAGGTGGTGGCACGGGCGGTCGGCGGGGAGGAGATCGGCACCTGGGTCACACCTCACCCGGTAAAACTTCCCGCCCGCAAGTTGTGGATCGCCTTCGGCCAGGCCGCCGAGGGAGAGGTGTCGGTCGACCTCGGCGCCACCCGGGCGTTGCTCGATGACGGCAAGTCTCTGTTGGCGGTCGGTGTCACCTCGGTGGCGGGCGAGTTCGCCGCGGAGTCTGCCGTCGAGGTGATAGGTGACAACGGCGCCATCATCGGCAAGGGCCTGGTGACGATGTCAGCCGATCAGATAAGGAAGTCCGTCGGTAGGCACAGCTCAGAGGTGGGGGGAGTGGTGATCCACAGAGACGACTTCGTCCTCCTGTCCAGAGGCGGCCCCGTCGGGGATAGGCTTACCACATGATCGATTTGATCGGCCAGCGAGCCCGGGCCGCCTCACAGGAGATGGCCCAAACCACCGGTGCGACCAGAAGGCAGGCGCTGCTGGCGATGGCCCAGTCGATTGCGGATGCCGGTTCGGCACTCCTCGAGGCAAACGCCTTGGATATGGCCCAGGCCGAGTCGGAGGGAATCACCGGAGCCCTGGTGGACAGGCTCCGGCTGACCGACGCAAGGATCGCCGGCATGGCTGCCGGTTTGCGCAGCGTGGCCTCGCTACCCGATCCAGTCGGGCGGGAGACCGGCGGCTGGGCCCTCTACAACGGGGTGAGACTGCACCGGGTTCGGGCTCCACTCGGTGTGATTGCCGTCATCTACGAAGCCCGCCCCAACGTGACTGCCGACGCCGCCGGCCTCTGCATCATGTCGGGCAATGCCGTGATCCTCCGTGGCTCCTCTTACGCATTGCGCTCCAATCAGTCGATCACACTTGCCCTTCGCCACGCGCTCACCGCGGCCGGATTGCCGCCTGACGGTGTGCAATTGCTCGACGATACGAGTCGAGAGGCGGCTCGGTCTCTGATGCAGGCAACCCGATGGGTGGACCTCCTCGTGCCTCGCGGCGGTCCCGGCCTGATCGCAGCGGTCGAGGCCGATGCCACCATTCCCACCGTGATCGATGGGGCCGGCAACTGTCACGTGTATGTCGACGCCGGTGCCGATCTCGACAAGGCTCTGGCAATCGTCGTCAACGCCAAGGTGCAGCGACCCGGGGTATGCAACGCGGCCGAGACACTGTTGGTTCATGAGGCGGTGGCCGATCGCTTTGTAGTCGAGGCGGCCAAGGCTCTGATCTCCGAGGGAGTCGAGCTCCGGGGCGATGAGCGTTCGAGAGACCTGGTCCCCGACATGGTGCCGGCGTCCGAGTCTGACTGGGCGACCGAGTACCTCGACCTGGTGATGGCGGTTCGGGTGGTCCCCGACTTGGGGACTGCCATCGAACATGTGCGTCTTTTTGGGACCGGCCACACCGAGGTGATCGTCACCGAGGACCGGGTGGCCGCCGATCGGTTCGTCGCCGCTGTCGACAGCGCCGTCGTGGGGGTGAACGTCTCCACCCGATTCACCGATGGCGAGGAGTTCGGCTTCGGCGCCGAGATCGGCAACTCGACTCAGAAACTCCACGTCCGTGGACCAATGGGTCTGGAGTCCCTTACCAGCGAGCGCTACGTGCTCTATGGTGATGGCCAGGTGCGATGACGGGAGGGCAAATGGGCGTCGGGTTGTTTGCGGTTAGAAAAGGCGATGCTGCTAGAGTTCCCGGTGTTCCCCTTTATCTATTCGGGTTTCGCGCGTAATGAAGACAACCACCGAGATCGTTGCCGAGTACGGCACGCATGAGAGCGACACCGGTTCGCCGGAAGTGCAAGTCGCCCTCCTCAGTGATCGAATCAGTCATCTGACCGAGCACCTCCGCGAGCACAAGCACGACCATCACAGTCGGCGCGGGCTCCTGATGATGGTCGGCAAGCGGCGTCGCCTCCTCGACTACCTCCGCAGGGAGGACGTGGAGCGCTACCGGGCCCTGATCGCAAAACTGGGTCTACGACGCTGATACAATCTTCATGTGGGAGTGGGTTCGCCTATTCCCCGTGTCGAGGGTCCCTGTGCCCTACAAACCAGGGGGATTCCCGCCTACAGGTGAGGATCCAAGCCACAACGAGCCCTACCGGTTGTCAGTGGCGATGTCTCGGCTCCATCTGAGACATGACCACTGCCAACGGGTTGGCTCCCTATGACAAGGAGCACTTAGTGCCCGAAATCTCCGTAACGGGGACCATCGGCGGCAAAGAGTTCGTCCTGAGCACCGGCAAACTTGCCGGTCAGGCCGACGGCGCCGTGGTCGCCCGCCTCGGCGGTACCGAAATGTTGGTAACCGCCACAGCGAACAAGAAGATCCGAGAGGGTGTCGATTTCTTCCCGCTCACCGTCGACTTCGAAGAGCGGATGTATTCCGTGGGCAAGATCCCCGGCTCGTTCTTCCGTCGTGAAGGCCGGCCGTCGGAGCAGGGAATTCTGACCTGTCGCCTGATCGACCGACCTCTCCGCCCATCGTTCGCCGAGGGTTATCGAAACGAGACCCACGTCGTCGTCACCACCCTGGCTGTCGACCAGGTGAACCCGTTCGACGTTGTCGCCCTGAACGGAGCCTCAGCGGCGCTCGCGGTGAGCCCGATTCCCTTCGAAGGGCCAATCGGCGGTGTCCGACTCGCACTCAAGAATGGCGAGTGGATCCCGTTCCCGACCCAAGAAGACCTCGACGAGTCAGTCTTCGAGTTGGTGGTCGCAGGCGGCCGCAACGATGAGGGTGGGATCGACATCATCATGGTCGAAGCGGGCTCCACACCCAACGGCCTGAGGATGATCGCCGCCGGCGACACCCCCTCGGATGAGTCGACAGTGGTTCAGGGTCTCGAGGAGTCCAAGGCGTACATCGGACAACTCATCGACCTTCAGAACGAGTTGGCATCTCAGGTGACCAAGGCGGTGGTCGAATGGCCCCAGGTCGTCGACTACTCGGACGAGATCTACAGCAGGATCAGCGCCATCGCCGAGCCGAAGCTGACATCCGTGGTCACCATCGCCGAAAAGCAGGAGCGCAACCTGGCCCAGGACGAGGCCAAGGATGCGACCCTCGCCGAGCTCGGTCTGGCCGATGACGACGACGAAGGCAAGGCACAGGCTTCACGCGCTTTCAAATCTGTCCTGAAGGACATGATGCGCAAACGGGTCGTCGAGGAGGGAGTCCGTCTCGACGGGCGCTCTGCCGACGAGGTCCGGGCGATCACCGTGGAGGTCGGCGTGGTGAGTCGAACCCATGGTTCAGCGCTCTTCCAGCGTGGCGAGACTCAGGTGCTGAACCTGACCACATTGGGCATGCTCAGGATGGAGCAGATGCTGGACACCCTCGCCCTGGAGGACTCCAAG
>DATKEA010000109.1:0-4201 GCA_035544615.1 Acidimicrobiia bacterium
TTCGGTGCCCTCTTCGGCGTTGGCCAGCTCTACTGCGCCGGTCATTAGATCGCGCAGTTCGGACTCTTTACCTTCCCGCGCTTTGATCCTCGCTACGAAGGCGTATGCAAGATTCTCGTGATGGGTCATTTTCTCCTTCTCCTGCTTGTGGTCATACGACACTACGCACGGAAGCGGTTAGGGGACTCGCTTGAGACGGCTACGACCTCGGACAACGAAAAATAGCGCATATCAACAGATCCCGCCCGCATACTTGAGACCGTTCGGTATCGGCACGTCTCGCTCGGCCCGGACTCAGGGTCCTGGACCTGCATACCAGACGACTCTGGTGGGGCAGAGGTCTGTGATGCTCGTCGCAATAGGAGTGTCACCTCATCGAGGCTGGCCCCACCGCCAGGCAGGGAGATCTGCGGCTCGTCACCGTGCTCTCGAAGATTCGCCACCGCACCTCATTCCCGCCTCGAAGGTCATGTCCGCTGCACGGAGCGACGAGTGATCAAGCGTCGATCAGCAGCTGTTTGGCCGTGACCTGGATAGGGAGAGCGGAGCCGCGGGCCCTGGCGTCTTCGAAGGTGTCACCGTCCAGGGAGTCTCGCAGTTGGTCCAACAGGGACTGGGCAGTGGCGGCAACGGTGGATTCCTCCGCCAGGAGGGAGGTGGCCGTGGAGGGATCAGCAAGAACTGAGGCGAGTATTTCCACAGCCTTCTGCTCCTGTCCCGTCTGGGAGTATGCCGACGCCAGGCGCGAGAGCGTGCCGGCCATCTCGAGCGACTGACCCATGTCTTCGGACATCGCCAGACTCTCGAGGAACACCGTCTCAGATGCACCAGCGTCGCCCGCGTTTACCAGTGCCTCGCCGAGATACTGGAGCCCGGCCTGGATGGCCCTGCGATATCCGATCTGTTTGGCCAGTTCGACGACCTCTTGGAGCCGGCGAATGGCATCTTTGTGCTTGCCTTCCATCCCGTCGATGAGGGCGAGACCGAACAGAGTCCACGTGCGTGCCCGATGCTCACCGGCTGCGGCGAGAATCCTGTCCGCTTCCTCGAGCTTCGCTCTGGCGACAGACGGGGAAGTGACTCTCAAATCACCAACGGCGCTCCAGACCAGTGGGTCGGCGCTCGCCATTTCATCTCCTGCCGCACGGGCGACCTCTACGCCTTCCATGCCGACCCGCACCAGGTCGTCCCATCGGCTGAGATAGGTCAGGGCCGCACAGTGGCATTGGACTGCGAGCAAGAAACCATCTCGGTCGTCGATCCGACGCAACGCGTCCACTGCACGCCCGACCTGTTCCTCACCGCCGACCGCCTGACCCAAATGGCAAAGGAACCACCCCTGTGCCGCGGCGGTGAGAGCCCAAGCCTTGACTGTCGCCTCCTCATCGGAACCCTCCCCAAACGCGGTGAGCGCCTCACCGAGCAGGTCCGCCCCAGCCTGGTGCCACCCACGCACCTCGTAGAGAAACCAGAGCGCCTTGACGAACTTCGCCGCACTCGCCGCATCCCGTCCGGTGACCGCACGCCGCCAAGCCACCCGAACATTGTCAAGATCATCTTCGAGGATCTGGAGTGTCTCCTTCTGGGAAATGGCGATCGCCTCTGCGGCCCGGGCCGCCAAAGAGGCAAAACACGTGGTGTGCCTTGCCGCGATCACCTCGACGCTCCCGTCGCCCCTCGCCAGTTCGGCTTCGGCGTACTGGCGTAGAAGCTCGTGGACCGAATAGCGGCCGGCCTCTCTGTCGAAGACCAATAGCGACTTGTTGGTCAGGTTGGCGAGGTTGCGTATCGAGGCCCCGGCCACACTCTCGGCAGCCTCCCTCGTGAATCCTCCCCGAAAGAGCGACAGAGCCGAGAACATCTGCCTCTCTGCGAGGCTCAGCATCGCCCACGAATAGTCGAACACAGCACGAACGCTGCGGTGTCGGTCCGGAATCCCGTGAGCCTCGCTCTCGAGGAAGTCAAGGCTCTTATTGATCTCCGCGTCGATCTCGGCAATCGTGAGGACGTCGACCCATGCCGCGGCCAGCTCGATGCCAAGAGGCATTCCACCGACGGTCTCCAAGATTTGGCCCAGCGGCTCGAGATCGTCCGCGGTTAGCGTGAAGCCGCTGTCTGCCCGTCTTGCTGCGTCGACGAACAACTGGACGCCGCTGGTCGCGAATGCGTCTTCGGCGCCCTCCCACTTGGTGTCGAGTCCGGGGAGGGGCTGCACCAACTCGCCCACAACGTTCAGCTTGGTGCGGGACGTGACCACGATCGTCACCCCTTGGGCGTTGGTAAGGATCTCGGTGACGAGGTCGGCACCCGAAACGACGTGCTCGAAGTTGTCGAGCACCAGGAGCTGGCGTTTTCGAGCCAGGTACGACATGAGCTGGACCTTCGGATCCTCTTCGGTTGAGAGGGCGATGGATAGAGACTCGCCTATGGCCTGGATCATTTCGTCGGCGGATTCGAGGGGTGACAAGTCGACAAAGAAGACACCGTCGGGATAACCGCTGGACACCTCGGCAGCCAGCTGGATGGCCAGCCGGGTCTTGCCGGCTCCACCGGGAGCCAAAATCGTGACCAACCTGGTGGTCTTCAGGTTCTCCGTCGCGACCTCGAGGTCGTTAGCCCGACCCATCAATTCGGTGAGCTGCACCGGGAGGTTGTTTGGTGTGATGTCCAGAGAAGCGAGCGGCGGAAAGCTGGTGGGCAGCCCATCGATATTGACCTGGTAGACATGCTCCGGCCTGACCAGATCCTTGAGCCGGTGTGGGCCCATATCGACCAAGGTGATCCCGTCCGGAATATGATCACAGACCAATTCGTAGGTGGAACCGGACATGACCGTCTGCCCGCCATGGGCGGTGGCGCGAAGACGGGCCGCACGATTCACCGCAGAGCCGTAGTAGTCGCCTTCCACCAGGTCGGCCGTGCCGGTATGGACCGATGCTCTCACCCGGATCGGACGTGGCGTTGGCCAAACCGTCGCGGCGAGACGAGTTTGGATCTCGGCAACGGCTGTCGTGGCATCGACAGCCGAGCGAAACACGACAAACTGGCTGTCACCTTCGCCGCGAGGCTTGACCACGAGGCCGCCACATCTCTCGACCACATCCGAGATGAGCTCGTCGTGTCGGCTCAGCGCCTCCAACATCGACTCCGGCGCCTCCTCCCATAGCCGGGTGCTGCCCTCCACGTCTGTGAATAGAAAAGTGACAGGTCCGTCGGGCAAGGAGTCCAAGACATCGAAGCTTATCGCCGGCTGACGCCCTGGAACGAAACGTTTGCCGATGCGGCCGGTCAGGGTGGGGACGTCCACCTCAGCGCGGACTCTATGGGTGAAGTCGGTGACGAAGCGGATTGTGACTGCAATGGAACCTCGCGGTCGTCGTCGGCCACGGAAACCGGACCTCCGACCGTGGCTCGAAAGCACACCACCGCACCTAATTCCCGGCTCGATCACGCATATCAACAGATCCCGGGCGAAAACGCACATATCGAAAACGATCCGATAACGGCACGACTGTGCGCTACCCGTGTCCAACCTCCCGTGTCTCTTGTCGAGGCCTGAGGCGCGTCCATCTACCCTGGCCTCCCTAGCCAAGGAGTTGAATTTTGCCTGAATACCTTCCCGACGTATACACCGACTTCCGTCACGCCTACCCGGACGTGGCACAGGCCCTGGACGCCCTTGGGGCGGCCACCGGGGCAGCCGGGCCTCTGGAGGAGCGAGCCCAGCGGCTCGTCAAGCTGGGCATCGCCATCGGGGGGCTAGCGGAGGGAGCAGTCCGGTCCAATACTCGAAGGGCCCTTGAGTTGGGTGTCTCGGCCGACGAGCTCCGCCACGTCGCCCTCCTGGCCATTACCACCGCCTCCTTTCCCACCGCAATCGCCGGGCTCTCCTGGATCGAGGAGGTGTTGGAGACCGAGGCCTGAGAGGCGGCAGCTCCCCACAGACCGGCCACCATCGAATCCACACGGCCGAGAACGACAATCTCGGTCTCTCTTACCCTCGCCGCGGTCTTTGGAGACCGTCCCTCACTCGCCCTAAAGACCTGCCCCTCGACACACGCAGCCAACGCAGCTCCCATGTTGCCCGGATGGACCACGCCGATTCTCACGCCGATATCGTGGCAGATTCCGTCAGCCCCAGACTGGGGAGACCGCACCGCATCCGCTCGCAGATCTAAGCGATATCAATAGTTCTCGAGCG
>DATKEA010000110.1:0-6701 GCA_035544615.1 Acidimicrobiia bacterium
ACCGTCTACCGGTATGTGGTCTGGCTGCGTCGCCCGCCAACCACCCGGCTCAACCAACGGGGCTGGGAGGCGCTGAAAGCCAGGGGCAAGCTGGGATCGAACCTGGTCGCCCTGGCCGGGCTTCTCGTGTCCAACATCGCCCTGCAGAGATTCATCTCGAACCGTTCCCGGGCCAGGTGGATCGCCCATCAGCTCGTGTTCTGGGGATGCATCCTGGCCGCACTGGTCACCTTCCCCCTCACATTCGGGTGGTTCCACTTCGAATCGGCGGACCCGACCGGACGGACCTACCTCGCATACTTGGGCCCGTTCGCCACCATCTCATTCGACTCGCGTGGCGTCCTGGGATGGATGATCTTCCATGTACTCAACGTTGCCGCCGTCCTTGTAATCGCCGGGGTGACCATCTTCCTGATCCGCCGCTTTCGCGACCGGGGGGCGATGGCGCTCGAGCGAGGGGGAGACTTCGCAGTCCTGGCCGGGTTGTTCGCGGTGTCGGTGACAGGGCTGATGCTCACCGCTTCGAGTCTGTGGATGGATGGCCGGTTCTACACCTTTCTCAACAACCTCCACGCCCTCACGGTCATCGTCGGTCTCCTCTACATCCCGTTCGGCAAGCTGTTCCACATCCTGCAGCGGCCCGCCAACCTCGGGATCGCCTTCTACAAGAAGGCCGGTGCCGAAAGCGGTCTGCAGACCTGCTCTGAGTGCGGTGAGGGTTTCGCCTCGAAACTGCAGATGAGCGATCTCAAGGACGTACTCCCCCAGGTCGGGTTTGACTACATGCTCCCCGACGGCGGCCACTACCAGGACGTGTGCCCGCGCTGTCGCCGGCTCTTGGTGGGACAGGCCCAGAGCCACCGCGTTGGAGGGTTTGGCTGATGGCTCAGATTCCCCTCACCGAAGAGGCGCTGGTCGAGAAGTACGGGCCGCATCTCAATCGCACCCCTCCCGGAGGGTGGGACGCCGGGCTCGACATCGACTCTGTGGTGGACACACATTGCTGTTTCTGCGGACAGCAGTGCGGGATCAGGCTCAAGGTGTCCGGCAACCAGGTGGTGGGTTTCGAGCCTCGCTACGACTTTCCTTTCAACGAAGGCAAGCTCTGCCCGAAAGGGGTGAAGCGGTACCTGCAAGGCGGCCACCCCGACCGGCTCACCGACCCGCTCGAACGCGACCCCTCGCACCCCGACGGGTTCCGACCGGTGAGTTGGGAGCACGCCATGGACCGCACCGCCCGAGAGATTCGCCGCATCCAGGAGACATACGGCCCCGACTCGTTTGCCGTCCTCTCCGGTGTCTCCATCACCAACGAGAAGTCCTACTTGATGGGCAAGTTCGCCCGTCTCGGGATCGGGACCGCCAACCTCGACTACAACGGGCGGCTGTGCATGGTCTCCGCAGGCGCTGCCGGGAAGAAGGCGCTGGGTGTCGACCGAGCGGCGAATCCCTGGTCCGACATCCCCCTCGCCGACGTGGTGTTTGTGGCAGGAGCCAACATCGCCGAGTGCGCGCCGATCACCACCAGCTACATTTGGCGGGCCCGAGACCGGGGCGCCAAGCTCATAGTGATGGACCCTCGGGTGACCCCGGCGGCCCGCACCGCCGACGTGTTCCTCGGGCTGCGCCCTGGCACCGACCTGGCCGTCCTCTCGGCCATCTTCCGCGTCCTGATAGAGAGGGACTGGCTCGACCACGACTTCATCACCGCTCACACCGTCGGCTTCGACGAGGCCGCCGAGGCGGTCAGCGGGGCCTCCCTCTCCTGGGCAGAGGAGGTGTCGGGGGTCCCGCCCGCCCGGATCGAACAGGCCGCCGAACTGTGGGGGACCTCCGCCACGGGGATGCTCCTCCATGCCCGGGGTATCGAGCATCACACCAAAGGTGTCGACAACGTGCTTGCCTGCATCAACCTCGGCCTCGCCACAGGTAAGTACGGCAAGCCCGGCTGCGGAGTCAACACCATCACCGGGCAGGGCAACGGCCAGGGCGGACGCGAGCACGGGCACAAATGCGATCAGCTCCCCGGCAACCGGGACATCACCAATCCCGAGCACCGCGAGCACGTCGCCTCGGTGTGGGGATGCGACGTGTCTGAGATCCCCGGTAAGGGCCTGACCGCCCAGGAGATCATGGACGCCATCGCCGCCGGTGAGATCAAAGGACTGCTCTCGATCTGTTTCAACCCTCTTGTCTCGCTCCCCGACGCCAACTTCACCCGCGCCGCCCTGGACAGTCTCGAGTTCTACACGGTCATCGACTTCTTCCTGTCGGAGACGGCACACCACGCCGACGTTGTGATGGCCGGGTCTCTGCACGAGGAGGACGAGGGGACCGTGACCACCCTCGAGGGCCGGGTGGTCAAGGTCAACGCGGCAGTGAGCCCACCGGGGAACGCCCGACGTGACTGGGAGATCGTCTGCGATCTGGCCGATCGACTGGGACGGGGCCAGTACTTCCCCTACACCTCCACCGAAGAGATGTTCGACGAGCTGCGCCGCGCCTCTACGGGTGGCAGCGCCGACTACACCGGCATCACCTGGCGACGGGTAGTCGATGAGCAGGGTGTGTTCTGGCCTTGCCCCGAGGAGGGCCACCCGGGCACCCCCAGACTCTTCGAGGGTGGGAGGTTCTTCCACCCGGACGGGAAGGCGCGGTTCATCCCGACCCCATGGCGGGAGTCCGCCGAGTTGCCCGACGAGGACTACCCCGTCTACCTGACGACGGGCCGGGTGATCAGCCAATACCTCTCGGGCACTCAGACCCGGCGTATCGGTGCCCTGGTCGACCAGTACCCCGAGCCCCTATGCGAGATCCACCCCCGTCTGGCAGGGGAATTGGGCATCGCCGACGGCGACATCGTCAGGGTCGAGTCACGCCGGGGCGAGATGACCCTGCCCGCCAAGGTGGTGGAGACGATCCGGCCCGACACGGTGTTCATCCCCTATCACTGGCCCGGTGACAAGTCGGCCAACCTGTTGACCCATCGCGACATCGACCCTATCTCGGGCATCCCGGAGTACAAGATCAGCGCGGTGCGCTTGTCCAAGGCCGATGGCCGTGGCGATGTTCGCGACGACCGTGACCTGACTCTCCACGGTGACGACCGATGACACTCGCCATCGACCCCGCCACTGCCGTGTTCGCCGTCGACCACAGCCGTTGCATCGGCTGTCAGGCATGTGTACAGGCTTGCGCCGAGTGTGACACGCACCGCGGCGTGTCGATGATCCACCTCGACACCGTCGACCGGGCTGCCAGCACCCAAACCATTCCGCAGGTGTGCATGCACTGTGAGGACCCGACATGTGCGGAGGTCTGCCCTGCTGACGCCATCAAGCAGAACGAGGACGGTGTCGTGCAGTCTTCCCTCAAACCCCGCTGCATTGCCTGCTCCAACTGTGTCTACGCCTGCCCGTTCGGGATCCCCAAGATGATCACCGAGTACGAGCAGATGATGAAGTGCGACATGTGCTACGACCGCACTTCCGAGGGCCTCAAGCCCATGTGCGCCTCGGTGTGCCCTTCCGACGCCCTGTGGTACGGGACCCGGGAGGAGTTCGAGCGCACCCGCCGCGGCATCCTGGTTCGCGATTGGCAGTTCGGAAACCAAGATGTCCGCACCAAGGTGGCGATCGTGGCCGACGAACCCGGGACGGTCGACGTGTACATCGGCAAGAAGTCGGGGCACTGGCTCGACGACCCCTTTGCGCTGGAGACGAGCCGGTGAGCCAAGAAACGCCGATCTGGCGCCGCGACTTTCCTTACAGCACCGAGGGGGAGGAGGGAGTGACCCGACGCGAGTTCGCCCGATTCCTGGTGGCCGCTTCGGTAGCGGTGACCGGTACGAGCGGGGTGGTGAGCCTGTGGGCGTCGTTGCGGACCATCAACACCGGAGAGCCCCGCCGTATCGTCGAGATGGATCAAGTCGATGTGGGCTCCAGCTACCTGTTCCGCTATCCAACTGACGACGACCCGGCGATCCTGGTACGCCCCGACTCGGAGACCCTCTTCGGGTTCAGCCAGAAGTGCACCCACCTGGGCTGTGTCGTCTTCTGGGAGCCCGGCGAACAACACTTCGAGTGCCCCTGTCACGAAGGCTTCTTCGACTTGTCAGGCCGACCGATCGCCGGGCCACCCGAGCGGCCGCTCGGTCGGATCGAGGTGGAGGTTCGTGACGGCGACGTCTGGGCTCTCGGAGCTAGTCAGGAGGCGGTGTGAGCTTGCGCAGGCGGACACAGATCAGCACCGCCGTGCTCGTCTTCGTCGTGCTGCTCCTCAGCCTCCAGCTGTTCCTGCTCGCGGTGGCAGCCGAGGGGTTCCTCGCAGGTGAGCCCGCCTTGGCCTGGTCCGCCACAATCATCAGCGCAGTGCTAGCTCTCATCGCCGTGTTGTTCTACCGGTTCCTTCCGAAAAGTGACTGAGCCGGAGAAGGGACCCATAGGCGGTCAGATGAGCTCGGTGGTGGCCGGGCTCGTCCGAAGACTCCGCATCCCATACCTGGTCAGCAGACATTCCTCCATCGCGGTGATGGGACTGTTCTCCCTGATCAACGGGGTCATCTCCATCGGCATCATGGCGGCAGCGGCGTGGGCCACTGCGAGCCCGTTCGTGTTCCCGTCATTGGGCCCGACGGCGTTTCTCTTCTTCTACACCCCAACCATGGCATCTGCGGCGCCTCGCAACACCATCTTCGGTCACCTCATCGGTGCCGGTGCCGGCTACGTGGCCCTGGTCGTGTTTGGTCTCACCGACGCCGAGCCGGCCCTGTCAACGGTCGTGACCCTGCCGAGGGTCGGCGCCGCCGCCCTGTCCCTGGGGCTCACCTCCGGGCTCATGGTGTGGCTGCGGGTGCCCCACCCGCCCGCCGGGGCTACGACGCTGATCGTCTCCCTGGGCATTCTGCGCTCGATCCCCCAACTCGTTGTGCTGATGCTGGCGGTGGTCCTGCTGACGGTCCAGGGGTTCATCATCAACCGGGCCGCGGGTATCGACTACCCAGTGTGGGCGCCAAGGCAAAGGTGATGGCAGCGCGTCGCGACACACGGGTCATCGAGTCACACTCCATCGCCCGTCTCGCCTTCCGTCTCGGGGGCATCTTCGCCCTCGTAGCGGTGTCGTGGGCGGCGATAGTGCTGGTTCGGGGAGGGTCGTGGTGGGGACCGCTGCATGCCTTCGTTGCCGGGACCGTGCTCCTGGCCATCTCGGGAGCTGCTCAGATGTTCACCATCACCTGGGCGTCGGCACCGGCGCCATCGCGGACCCTGGTGACATTCCAGCGTTGGGCGGTAGCCGGAGGTACGGCTCTGGTGCTCGTCGGTGTGCCAGGAAGGGTCGATGCGCTGACGTGGATCGGCGCTTCGGCGGTCACCGCAGGGCTGGTAGCCCTCGCGGTCTCGATAGTGGGCGC
This sequence comes from Acidimicrobiia bacterium, assembly GCA_035544615.1. GTDB lineage: Bacteria > Actinomycetota > Acidimicrobiia > Spongiisociales > ZC4RG35 > JARDZU01. The sequence continues at coordinate 5,411 of DATKEA010000110.1, forward strand.
GGTCCGCCGCAGCCTTCTCCGTCGCTTCGACCTCTCTGCGCGCTTCTACGTGACCGCCTTTGCCAGTGGAGTTGTCGGTGTCACTCTCGGCGCAATCCTCGGAAGCGGATCGGCGGGCGAACAGGTCGTCTCGGTCCGTCTGGTGCACTCCCATCTCAACTTCCTGGGCCTCGTCGGGCTGACCATCATCGGGACCATCCCCACGTTTCTGCCCACCACGGCGCATCACCGCGCGGTCAGCGGACGCGAAGCGGTCGTGGCATGGTGGTTGGCGCTGGCCGGAGTCATCGCCATCGGGGCGGGGCTGTCGGCACGGGCCGCCCTGGTGGGCATCGGCAACCTCCTTGTTGCCGGGTCGGCCCTCCTGGTGCTCATCGGGATCCTGGCCCGGCTGTGGGAGAAAGGGCTGGGGCGCCTCCCCTTCCTCCAAGTGAGCCTTGGCGTCGCATGGCTCACTGCCTGGGCCATCTTCGACGGCGTCAGGATCTTGCAGACGGGAGCCAGTCCCGTTTTCGGGGGTTGGGCGGGCGCAGCCGTGCTCGCCGGCGTCGGCCAGGTGCTCGCCGGCTCGCTCGCCTACATCGTGCCCGTCCTCCTCGGCCCGCCTCTGGAGCCGACGGGGTCGATCCTGACCAGACGACACTGGGTTCCACTGATCCTCCTCAACCTCGGAGGACTGGCTCTCGCCATGGGGTGGGATCGGGTGGCGGTGACCGCGATCGGGTTGTGGGTCCTCGACATGCTCCTGCGCGTGGTAACACTGATGAGATCGCGGCACGACGAGCCGCCGGCCGCCGGCTGAGCTGTCAGGGAACGAGGGCCGTCGCCAGAAGCGGGGAGAACGTCTCGACCCTGCTGGGGCACGACGGGAGTCTTCCCGCCCGACGGGTCTATTAGTCCTGCGGAACGAAGACGAACGCCTCTCCCTGCTCGCTCTGCTGGACGTCCATCACGACGTCGGACAGGGGTTCGGCGATCTGAGGATCCACGTGAACCTGGATGCCCGCCAGCTCGACGACGTGATCGTCTTCCGGCACCGACTCGACGAATTCGAGGCGCACGGCGAGATCACCGGTGGGCTGTGGTTGGCCGGTCAGTCGGGTGCCGTGGTCCTCGGGGATGCCCTCGATCTCACGAAGGCTCTCGAGTGCCGCGGCCGCCCGCGGGGACAGTTCCAGCATGAGGTTTCCTTTCGTTGGCCTCGTGTCCGACCTTAGGCGGGCCTCGGCGATGTGCAACCGCTCGGGGCCTTCTGGACCGCTGGTGAAGGAGAGGTGCCCGACGATTCGTC
>DATKEA010000111.1:0-33955 GCA_035544615.1 Acidimicrobiia bacterium
GTCAACGTATTCGAACCACCAACCCGATCCGCCAACACCCGCGTAATCGCAGCCGTCAACGTCGTCTTCCCATGATCAATATGACCCATCGTCCCCACATTCACATGCGGCTTCGTACGCTCAAACTTCGCCTTCGCCATCTTGTCTTGGCTCCTCTATCCGTTCCTACGTCGTTCTGTCTTTGATCCTCAGGACTGTCCGCGCCGGCTCGCCACTATTTCCTCGGCGATGGAGTCGGGGACGTCCTGATATGAGTTGAATTGCATCGAATAAGTGGCACGACCCTGGGTCTTGGAACGAAGGTCGGTGGCGTATCCAAACATCTCTGACATCGGGACCTGGGCCTGGATCACCTGGCTGTTCCCCCGTTGGGTCATTCCCTCGACCTTGCCCCGGCGGCTGTTGAGGTCGCCGATGACATCGCCCATGTATTCGTCCGGGGTGGTCACTTCGACGTCCATTACCGGCTCGAGCAGCTTGACCCCGGCTCTGCGAGCGGCCTCCTGGAGGGCCATGGAACCGGCGATCTTGAATGCCATCTCCGAGGAGTCGACGTCGTGGTAGGAGCCGTCGGTGAGGATGGCTCGCACGTCGACCAGCGGATAACCGGCGACGATCCCCTGGTCCAGAGCCTCTTCGATGCCTGCGTCGACAGCCGGGATGTACTCGCGGGGCACCTTGCCGCCCTTGATCTGATCGACGAACTCATACCCACCGCCGGGACCGGTCGGCTCCAGATTGATCACCACGTGCCCGTACTGGCCCTTGCCCCCGGACTGCTTGACGTGTCGGTACTCGACCTTCTCGATCGCCCGGCGGATCGTCTCCCGATAGGCGACCTGTGGCTTGCCGACGGTGGCGTCAACCTTGAACTCGCGGAGAAGACGATCGACCAGGATCTCGAGATGCAGCTCGCCCATCCCCGAAATGATGGTTTGACCGGTCTCCTCGTCGGTGCGGACCAGGAAAGTCGGATCCTCCTCGGAGAGACGGTGCAGCGACTCGGACAGCTTCTCGTCGTCGGTCTTGGTCTTGGGCTCGATCGCCACCGAGATCACCGGTGCCGGGAACTCCATCGACTCCAGCTGGATCGGATGATCGGGAGCGGACAGAGTGTCACCGGTCGTGGTGTTCTTGAACCCGATCCCGGCCACGATGTCGCCACCAAAGACATCGTCGATGTCTTCCCGGGCGTTGGCGTGCATACGCAGGATGCGACCCATGCGCTCCTTGCGGCCCGTGGTGGTGTTCATCACGGTCTCGCCCTTGGCGGCATGCCCTGAATAGACCCGGAAGTAGGTCAGCTTGCCCACGTGGGGGTCGGACATGATCTTGAAGGCGAGCGCGGCGAAAGGCTCGCTGTCCTCCGGCTTGCGCTCGATGACCACCTCGGTGTCGCCCGGCTTGAAGCCTTTGATCGGCGGCAGGTCGGCCGGGCTGGGAAGATAGGCCACCACCGCATCGAGGAGCAACTGGACACCCTTGTTCTTGAAGGCCGAGCCACAGAACACCGGCGTGAAGTCACGAGCGATGGTCCCGGCGCGGACCCCTTCCTGGATTTCCTTGACGGTGAGATCACCGTTCTCCAGATAGGAGTTGAGCAACTCTTCGGATGTCTCGGCCACCGCCTCGACCAGCTTCTCGTGGTACTCGGCAGCCTGGTCGGCGAGGTCGGCCGGGATGTCGGAGGTATCCCAGTGCTTGCCGTCGTCGCCCTTCCAGATGTGGGCTTTCATCTCGACCAGGTCGACCACGCCGTTGAAGTTGGCTTCGGTACCGATCGGAAGCTGCATCACCAGGGGCCGAGCCCCAAGCCGGTCGATGATCGACTGGACGTCGAAGTAGAAGTCGGCCCCGGTCCGGTCGAGCTTGTTGATGAAACAGATCCGGGGGACGCCGTAGCGGTCGGCCTGACGCCATACCGTCTCGGATTGGGGCTCGACCCCGGCGACACCGTCGAATACGGCCACGGCTCCGTCGAGGACTCGAAGGGCACGCTCGACCTCCACCGTGAAGTCGACATGACCCGGGGTGTCGATGATGTTGATCCAGTGCTCGTGCCAGACACAGGTAGTGGCGGCGGAGGTGATGGTGATGCCCCGCTCCTGCTCCTGCTCCATCCAGTCCATGGTGGCGGCGCCCTCGTGGACCTCACCGATCTTGTAGTTACGGCCGGTGTAGTAGAGGATGCGCTCGGTGAGGGTGGTCTTGCCCGCGTCGATGTGGGCCATGATCCCGATGTTTCGGGTACGGCTCACCGGCACCTGGCGCAAATGCGATATGGCAGCGTTTCCGTTGCTCATCTTCTCTTTCTTCTACTCCGACTCGTTATGAGGTTGTGAACGTCCCACGTCCTGCGGTTCGGGCTCGTTTCGGTGGCGAGCCCGCCTGCTGGAACGTTCGGGTAAATCTCTTGTCAGCTACTCCGTTGGGACCGTTGGGCTACCAGCGGTAGTGGGCGAAAGCCTTGTTGGACTCCGCCATCTTGTGCACGTCTTCCTTCCGCTTCACCGCCGCCCCCGTGTAGTTGGAGGCGTCGAGGATCTCATTGGCCAGCCGCATCGACATCGACGGCTCCCGGCGCTGGCGGGCGAAGTTGACCAGCCAGCGAATGGCCAGGCTCTCCTGGCGACGGGCCGGGACTTCGATCGGGACCTGATAGGAGCTTCCGCCGACCCGACGGGATCGCACTTCCACCTGGGGACGAATGTTGTCGATCGCCCGCTTGAGGACGACGGCCGGATCCTGGCTGGTGCGCTGCTCGACCACTTCCAGGGCGCCGTAGACGATCTCCCGGGCGGTGTTCTTCTTACCTGCCCACAGGACCTTGTTGATCACCTTGCTGACCAGGACGCTGCGGAATACCGGGTCCGGCTCGATCTTGCGCTTCTGTGCTGGTGCCCTTCGCATCAGGAGTCCTTCTTCGATCCGTAGCGGCTGCGGGCCTGTCTGCGGTCGTTGACCCCGGAGGCATCGAGTGCCCCCCGGATCACCTTGTAGCGGACCCCGGGAAGATCGCGGACCCGGCCCCCGCGGACCAGGACGATGCTGTGCTCCTGGAGGTTGTGTCCCTCGCCGGGGATATAGGCGGTGATCTCGATTCCGGAGGAGAGACGGACTCGACACACCTTGCGCAGGGCAGAGTTCGGCTTCTTCGGGGTCACCGTGTAGACGCGAGTGCAGACACCGCGCCTCTGGGGGGCGCCCCCCAAGGCGGCCGCCTTGGCCTTCTTCTTCTTTGGCTTCCTGCCCTCGCGGACAAGTTGCTCGATTGTCGGCATGTTTCTCCTAACGCGAGGAAACGGCAATGGGCGCAGCCCAATCACCGATCCTGTTGTGAAACCTTGCGTACCGGGCACGGAGTGTCCCCAGTCGTCCGGTCGGCGCGCTCACAGCAGCGGACCCCGGACGCAGGCCAGATTCTACGTATCTGTCTGCGCGCGTACCAAATCCGACCGGTCGCAACCGGTCAGGAAAGATGAGGATAACAGAGCCCGATGGCTGTGCCGGTGCGGATTACGGCTCAGGCAGGGTGGTGGTGGTTGTGGTGGTGGTGGTGGTGGTTGTGGTGGTGGAGGTCGTGGTGGTGGAGGTCGTGGTTGTCGTCGACGAGCTAGTGCTGGGGGTGGTGGTCGTCGGCGGAACCGTGGTCGTGGTGGTGGAGGTCGTGGTTGTCGTCGACGAGCTGGTGCTGGGGGTGGTGGTGGGGGTAGTCGTGGTCGGCGGATTGGTGGTGCTGCTCGACGTCCCGGGGGTGGTGGTGCTCGAAGAGGTAGGACCGGGAAGGGTGGTGGTGGTTGTGGTTGTTGTGGTGCCCGGGCTGGGGGTGCCTCGCCGCGGCGGTCTCACGGTGGGGCCGGGAGCGGCGGTGGTAGTGGGGCTTTGACCCGGGGTGGTTGTGGTGGGCACGGTGTTATCGGTGGTGGTCGTGGCTTCGGTGGCCGCCTCCGAGCTGGTCGTGGTCTCCGCGGTGGCCGCCGCCACCTCGTCGGCCGCACGCGGGTCACAGGTGCGCACCGCGAGCTGCGCGGGATCGCCGTCCGGTTCGATCGCCTGCGCATCGGCGAACACCACGTCGCCCGGGCCCCGCTCGTCACGGACCGCGAACCAGGCGCCATCCTCGGATTTGCCCACCAGTTCCACCGTCTCCCCGGTGAAGAGAGCACCGATCTCGGACTCGCCTGGGCAACCGAACACCGGTGTTCCGTCGTTGACGGTGCCCGCGGTCTGGTAACCGGCCAGCCCGCTGACCCAGACTCCCGCAAAGACCACCCCGGCCCCGAACAGCAGTGCTCCCAGCGCCAAGACGATGCGACTGGCGGTGACAACGTCGAAACGGGTGCGACGATGCTCAGCACGCACCGGACGCGCCGATCGGAGCCGCTTGGCCACCTCACCTGCCAGCTCGTCAGGTGAGAGACGTCGCGATGGATCCGGTGGAGTGTTTTCGTTTGTCATCAGCAGGGCCTCAGCTCATGTCATCGGCAGCCAGGACCCGCCGGCTAAGCAGTATGGACGCGCGCGAATTCGGGATCAAGATAGAAAGAACCGCCCTGATGGGCGGTTCTTTCGGTTCTTTGTGTACGTAGCGCCAGGAGTTCCCCCCTCCCCGGCTACGCCGGTACTCCCCCCTTCGGGGGAGAAACGGCACTACGTACCTCAGGTAAGCCGAGGAAAGCCCGGGTGTGTGGGCCTATTCCTCTTCGTCGTCGTTCTTGCCGTTGCCGAGACTGCCTCCGAGCGAGGCCAGCCACTCCGCCGGGTCCTCGGGCAGGCCTTCGTCCTCCCCCGGTGCGGACAAACCGCCGTCGAGGAAACCCAGCGAGGCCACTGTGGTGGCCCCGGGCAGCGCAGGCTGCAACACCTGGTACTGCTGGGCCCCGGTCCCTGCCGGGATCAGCTTGCCGATGATCACGTTCTCCTTGAGACCACGCATGAAGTCGGACCGGCCCTGGATGGCGGCGTCGGTCAAGACCCGGGTGGTCTCCTGGAAGGACGCAGCCGACAGCCAGGAATCGGTGGCGAGCGAGGCCTTGGTGATGCCCATCAGCTCGGGACGGCCTTCGGCCGGCTTCTTCCCGGCGCCAACCATCTCCCGGTTGATGTCACGGAAGTGCTGATCGTCGATCAAGGCCGCCGGCAGGAAGTCCGAGTCGTTGGGCGAGACCACCCGGACCCGGCGCAACATCTGGCGCACGATCATCTCGATGTGCTTGTCGTGGATCTCGACACCCTGGGATCGGTACACCTCCTGCACCTGGTCGACCAGGTACTGCTGGGTGGCCCGGACCCCGCGGATCTCCAGGACCTCCTTGGGATCGAGGGGCCCCTCGGTCAATTGGGTCCCGGCGTCGATCTCCGCCCCGTTGGACACCCTGAGCTTGGCGTACCTGGAGATGGGGTAGACGACTTCTTCGTCGCCAGTCTCCAGGACCACGCGGCGCCCGTCGCCGTCCTCCACGAGGTTTGCCACTCCCTTGGCATCGGAGAGGACTGCCTTGCCCTTGGGGGTGCGAGCCTCGAACAGCTCCACCACCCGGGGCAGCCCGTGGGTGATGTCCTCACCGGCCACACCACCGGTGTGGAAGGTACGCATGGTGAGCTGGGTTCCCGGCTCGCCGATCGACTGGGCAGCCATGATCCCCACAGCCTCCCCGGTCTCGACGGTCTTCCCGGTGGCGAGGGAGAGCCCGTAGCAGGCCTGGCACACCCCGCCCCTGGTATCGCAGGTGAGAGGCGAGCGAACCCGAACCGTCTCGATGTCGGCCGCTTCCACGGCATGCAGCTCTTTGGTCCCGAGCAGGGTCCCGGCCCGGAGCTTCACATCGTCGACGGTTGCCACCAGGGTCCGGCCCTCCTTGAGGTCATCAGCCAGGACCCGGCCATAGATGCGGGAGCGCAGGTTGCGGATCTTGTTGCCCCGCTCGTCGAGGACGTTGATCACGATGCCCTTGTCGGTCTCGCAGTCAGCTTCGAGGATGATCATCTCCTGAGAGACGTCAACCAGACGACGGGTGAGGTAGCCCGAGTCGGCCGTTCGCAGCGCGGTGTCGGCGAGACCCTTGCGAGCGCCGTGAGTCGAGATGAAGTACTCGAGGACCGACAGCCCCTCACGGAAGTTGGAGATGATCGGCCGGGGGATGATGTCACCCTTCGGGTTGGCCACCAGGCCACGCATCCCGGCGATCTGGCGCACCTGCATCATGTTGCCGCGCGCACCGGAGCCAACCATCATGTCGAGGGCGTTGAACCGCTCCGACTTGAGGCTGGCCTTCATCGCGTCGGTCACCTTCTCGGTGGCCTCCGTCCAGATCTCGATCAGTTCCTGACGACGCTCCTCGTCGGTGACGACACCCTTCTGGAACAGACTCTGCACCTTTTCAGCCCGCTCCTCGTACTCCTCGAGGATCTTCGCCTTGTCAGCGGGTGTGCGGACGTCCTCGAGCGCGATGCTGAGACCTGCCTTGGTTGCGTACTTGAAACCCAGGTCCTTGATCCCATCGAGGGTCTCGGCGACGGCCGAGCGGGGGTAACGCTCGATCACCGTCTCGATCAGGCGCCGGATGTCAGCCTTGATGATCACCGAGTCGACGAAGGGGAAGCCTTCGGGCAGCGCCTGGTTGATGATCACCCGGCCCAGCGTGGTCTGAGACAGCCCCACCGAGTCCATCGGCTCCTCCGGAAGCAGGGTTCCCAAGAGAGGCTTGAGGTCGGCGTGTAGTTCGGGGTCGCCGGCCAGTCCGCCGAGCCGGATCTTGATCGGGGCATGCAACGACAGCTCTCCGATCTCATGGGCCATGAGCGCTTCGTCGTAGTCGACGAAGTGACGACCGGCGCCGACGGCATCCTCGACGTACTCGGAGAGGTAGTAGATCCCGATCACCATGTCCTGGGAGGGGGTGACGATCGGTCGCCCCGAGGCCGGTGACAGCACGTTGTTCGACGACAGCATCAGGATCCGGGCCTCGGCCTGTGCCTCGGCGGAGAGTGGGAGATGGACCGCCATCTGGTCCCCGTCGAAGTCGGCGTTGAAGGCCTCACAAACCAACGGGTGGATCTGGATCGCCTTGCCCTCGACCAGCACCGGCTCAAACGCCTGGATTCCCAAACGATGAAGGGTCGGCGCCCGGTTGAGAAGGACCGGGTGCTCCTGGATCACATCGGAGAGCACGTCCCAGACTTGGGGGCGCTGCCGCTCCACCATCCGCTTGGCCGCCTTGATGTTCTGGGCCAGGTCGAGATCGACCAGCCGCTTCATCACGAACGGCTTGAACAGCTCCAGCGCCATGATCTTGGGCAGACCGCATTGGTGCAGCTTGAGCTGGGGCCCGACCACGATCACCGAGCGACCGGAGTAGTCGACCCGCTTGCCGAGCAGGTTCTGGCGGAACCGACCCTGCTTGCCCTTGAGCATGTCGGACAGTGACTTGAGGGCGCGGTTGCCCGGCCCGGTCACGGCACGGCCCCGGCGGCCGTTGTCGAACAGGGCGTCGACTGCCTCCTGCAGCATGCGCTTCTCGTTGTTGACGATGATCTCGGGGGCACCCAGGTCCAACAGCCGCTTGAGACGGTTGTTACGGTTGATGACCCTTCGGTAGAGGTCGTTGAGGTCGGAGGTGGCGAAGCGGCCACCGTCGAGCTGGACCATCGGCCGCAGGTCCGGTGGGATCACCGGCACCGTCTCCAGGATCATGTCCTCGGGTCGGTTCTGACCCTCCCAGAAGGGTTTGACCACCTTCATCCGCTGCGTCGCCCGCTGCCGCTTCTGGGCAGAGCCTGCCTCGAGGTGCTCCTCGAGCAACGCCATCTCGGCGTCGAGGTCAAGATGCGTCAGAAGGGCCTTGACCGCCTCGGCGCCCATCCCCCCTTCGAAGTAGTCGGCGTAGCGGAAGTAGATCTCCCGCCACAGCTGCTCCGACTCGACCAGATCCTTGGGCTTGAACTTGCGGAAGGTGTCGTAGGCGTCCTCGATCAGCTCGATCTCGCGATCCGAACGCTCCTGGCGATCCTTGATCTCGCGCTCGATCTCCTTTTTCCGGGCATTGATCTCCTGGCTCTTGGCACCGCCCTCCTCCATGCGCTCGAGCTCGTCCTCGAGAGCCTCCAGACGCACCTCGTGCCATTCGTTGAACTCGGAGCGAACCACTTCGATCTCGTCGCGCATGGCGGCTTCGAGCTCGGGAAGGTCCTTCTGACGCTTCTCGTCGTCGACCGAGGTGATTATGTAGCTGGCGAAGTAGATGACCTTCTCCAGCTCTTTCGGCGACATGTCGAGCAGATAGCCGAGACGGCTGGGGACACCCTTGAAGAACCAGATGTGGGTGACCGGTGCGGCCAACTCGATGTGACCCATGCGCTCACGCCGAACCTTGGACCGGGTGACCTCGACTCCACACCGCTCACAGATGATCCCCTTGTAGCGGATCCTCTTGTACTTGCCGCAGTAGCACTCCCAGTCCCGCTGCGGGCCGAAGATGCGCTCGTCGAAGAGACCCTCCTTCTCCGGTCGCAGGGTGCGGTAGTTGATGGTCTCGGGCTTCTTGACCTCTCCATAGGACCAGGCCCGAATCTGGTCACTCGAAGCCAGCCCGATCTTCAGTTCATCGAATAGTTGCTGCGCCATATCTCCGTTCACCATCCACCATGAAGTGCTATTTGTTCAAACCAATCGCTATTCCGAGTCGGGGCGCTCGGGCCGACTGAGGTCGATGCCCAGCGTCTCCACCGATCGGTAGGTCTCTTCTTCCAGCTCCCTGAGCTCGACTTCCTCGCCGGCGGAGAGCATCTCCACGTTGAGGCAGAGACTCTGCATCTCCTTGACCAGCACCCGGAACGACTCGGGAATGCCCGGCTCGGGGATGTTGTCGCCCTTGACGATCGCCTCGTAGACCTTGACCCGGCCCTGGACGTCGTCGGATTTGATGGTGAGCAACTCCTGCAATGCGTAGGCGGCGCCATAAGCCTCGAGCGCCCAGACCTCCATCTCTCCGAAACGCTGCCCACCGAACTGGGCTTTGCCACCGAGCGGCTGCTGGGTGATCATGCTGTAAGGGCCGGTGGAGCGGGCGTGGATTTTCTCGTCCACCAGATGGACCAGCTTCAGAATGTAGATGTAGCCGACCGTCACGTCCGAATCGAACGGCTCGCCGGAGCGACCGTCGTACAGGGTGGCCTTGCCGTCGTCGCCGACCAGGCGAACCCCGTCCCGGTTCGGCCGTGCGCTCTGGATCACCTGCATGATCTCGTCCTCGCGGGCCCCGTCGAACACCGGAGTGGCGACCTTGGTCCACGGCTCGGCCCCACCCACCGCAGGTCCGGTGCCGGCGAACGGCTCCCAACCCTGGGCCGCGGCCCAGCCGAGATGGGTCTCGAGTACCTGCCCCAGGTTCATCCGGGAAGGCACCCCGAGCGGGGAGAGGATGATGTCGACCGGTGTCCCGTCGGCGAGGAACGGCATCTCCTCTTCGGCCAGCACCTTGGAGATCACACCTTTGTTCCCGTGGCGTCCGGCCAGCTTGTCGCCTTCTGAGATCTTCCTCTGCTGGGCGACATAGATCCGCACCAACTCGTTGACCCCGGGTGGAAGGTCATAGCCCTCGGCCCGCTTGAAGACCTTGACGGCGATGACCTTGCCGGTCTCACCATGGGGAACCTTCAGCGAAGTGTCCCGGACCTCGCGCGCCTTCTCACCGAAAATGGCTCGCAAGAGACGCTCTTCGGGAGTGAGCTCTGTCTCACCCTTTGGAGTGACCTTGCCCACGAGGTAGTCGCCGGGCCCCACCTCGGCGCCGACCCGGATGATGCCCTCGTCGTCGAGATTGGCCAGGACCTCTTCGGGGACGTTGGGGATGTCCCGGGTGATCTCCTCGGCCCCGAGCTTGGTGTCGCGGGCATCGAGCTCGTGCTCCTCGATGTGGATCGAGGTGAGCACGTCGTCCTTGACCAGACGCTCGGAGATGATGATGGCGTCCTCGAAGTTGTGACCCTGCCACGGCATGAAGGCCACGAGCAGGTTGCGGCCCAGGGCCAGCTCGCCACGCTCAGTCGAAGGGCCGTCGGCGAGCACGTCGCCGACCTTCACCTTGTCGCCTTCGCGCACCAGTGGCTTGTGGTTCATGCAGGTGCCCTGGTTGGAGCGCTTGAACTTGTCGAGGGGGAAGGTGTGCTTCTTGTTGGTGTCCTTCTCCTTGACCACGATCTCCTCACCGGTCACCTCGACCACCTCTCCCACCACAGGGGAGACCACCATGTCTCCGGAGTCCTGTGCGGCGCGTTGCTCCACTCCGGTGCCGACCAGTGGAGCGTCGGCTGTGAGCAGAGGCACGGCCTGACGTTGCATGTTTGAGCCCATGAGGGCGCGGTTGGCGTCGTCGTGCTCGAGGAAGGGGATGAGCGAAGTGGACACCGAGACGATCTGCTTGGGAGACACATCCATGAAGTCGACCTCGCGCGGTGGCACGAACTCGACCTCGCCCCCGGCGCGACGAACCAGCACCCTCGGGTTCTGGAAGGCGCCATCTGCCTTGAGTGGCGCGTTGGCCTGTGCGATGACGTATCGCTCCTCCTCGGTGGCGGTCAGGTACTCCACCTTGGTGCTGACCTTGCCCGACTCGACCTTGCGGTACGGGGTCTCGATGAACCCGAACTCGTTGACCCGGGCATAGGAGGCCAGAGACCCGATGAGCCCGATGTTGGGGCCCTCAGGGGTCTCGATTGGGCACATCCGCCCGTAGTGGGAGGGATGGACGTCACGGACCTCGAAACCGGCCCGTTCTCGGGACAGCCCACCGGGGCCGAGCGCCGAGAGACGCCGGCGATGGGTCAGACCGGCCAGAGGGTTGGGCTGGTCCATGAACTGGGAAAGCTGGGAGGTGCCGAAGAACTCCTTGATCGCCGCGGTGACCGGTCTGATGTTGATCAGGCTCTGCGGTGTGATCGCGTCGGGGTCTTGGGTCGTCATCCGCTCCCGAACCACCCGCTCCAAACGGGTGAGCCCGACCCGTACCTGGTTCTGGACCAGCTCGCCCACGGTGCGGATGCGCCGGTTGCCGAAGTGATCGATGTCGTCGGTGCCGACACTGACCTCGACTCCGGTGTGAGTCACCATGGTGTCCTCACCGGCGTGCAGCGCCACCAGGTATTTGATGGCGTCGATGATGTCCTCGTCGCGCAACAGTTGGAGACCCTCGGCTCGATAGTCGGCCGGAGTCTCTTCGCGGTACTTCTGGCTCACCTTGTAGCGCCCGACCCGGGTCAGGTCGTATCGCTTGGGGTTGCGGAACAGCGTCTGGATCAAGCCGCGGGCGGACTCGACCGTGGTGGGCTCGCCAGGGCGCAGCTTGCGGTACAGGTCGAGAAGGGCCTCTTCCTTTGTGTGGGCGGTGTCCTTCTCGATGGTGTTCTTGATGGACTCGGCGCCGTCGAACAGCTCGAGGATCTCCTCGTCGGTCTCGGCGATGCCGAGTGCCTTCAGGAAGGCTGTGATGTACTGGCGTCGCTTGCGATCGACCCGGACACCGATGGTGTCCTTCTTGTCGGTGTCGAACTCCAGCCATGCCCCCCGACCCGGGATGATCTTGCCGGAGTAGATCTCCTTGTCAGAGGTCTTGTCCGAGTTGACGTCGAAGTAGATGCCAGGCGAGCGGACCAACTGGGAGACGATCACCCGCTCGGTGCCGTTGATGATGAAGACGCCCTTGTCGGTCATGATGGGGAAGTCGCCGAGGAAGACCTGCTGCTCCTTGATCTCCCCGGTCTGGCGGTTCATGAACCGGGCGGTGACGAACAACGGCATCGCGTAGTTCGCATCGCGCTCCTTGGCTTCTTCGAGACTCATCTGAGGCTCGCCAAAACGATGGTCGGTCAGCTCCAGGGCGAGGGATCCGGTGAAGTCCTCGATGGGACTGATCTCCTCGAATATCTCACGGAAACCCTCGTCGAGGAACCACTGGAACGATTCGTGTTGAACTGCCAGGAGGTCGGGAAGGGGGAGTACTTCGGGGATCTTTCCAAATGAAAAGCGCTCAGCCACGCGCGAAACCAAGGGGTGCCTCCTGAGGAATGCGGGATAGATCTAAATGACGCAGACATGGCATGCTAACAGACGCGTCAGCATGCCTCCAATCGCATCTTCAATTTTTGAGATAGGTCGGCGGCGGCCTATCTCGGACCCTGTGGTCGTTGATCAGCATACAGCGGGGCCGTAAATGACGTCAAGGGTCGCGCGGCATCGGTCGGTGACGAATAGTGGCCCGTCGCAGACCACTAGGAGCCGGCGATGCGTGCCAGCTTGGCCGGATCGAGCACCCTGATGTGTCGGTAGCCCGTCTCCACCGCATGCTGATCACGGAGTCGGCTGAGAGCTTCGTTGACCGACTGGCGGCTCACCCCGAGCAGAGTGGCGATCGTGGTCTGGGACAAGTGGACGTCACCACGGCCGTCCGCCTCCTCGCCGAGGAGATCCGCCACCTGCCCCAGCACGGTCGTGTGCATCAGATGGAGGACCTTCTCTGCGTGCCCTCGAGTTGGCGAATCCCCGCCAGCAGCCAGCGCAGGCATATCGCTGGATTGCGGGCCAACTCGGTCAACAACCGATCCCGTTCGAATCGGACCACCTTCACGCGGGTCACCGCCTGGGCCGATGCGATGTGAGTAGTCCGCCCGAACACGGCGATGTCTCCCAGCACCGAGCCCGGGCGTACCCGAGACATCACACTCCTGGCGGGACCGGCGCCCCCAGTAAACCTCCACCTGCCCCGACTCCACCATGAACACCGCCTCGGCTTCGTCCCCTTCTTTGAACAGGTGAGCCGCGGGGTATTTGGCGATCACCTCGGCCACGGCGATGAGAGCGTTCAGATCCTGGGCGTTGAGCGGCGCGTAGTCGGAGCTCCCGAACGATCGGGACAGCCAGGCGAGGTGCTGTTGATCGGCCTGGTCGATCACCACATCTTCCACCCGAGCGGTCAAGCCGGCGTTTCCCATGAATAGGTGATGAACCGATCACCCGTACCATGTCATGGGACGTGGCCAAGCACGCAGCCCCGCTGTCGATCTTCTCCTGGACCTTCCTCGGGTTCGGGTTGCTGCTCTTTGCTCTGGCCGGATTCGGGTGGTCGAAGCATCTCTCCGACGACGGCCAGGTGGTCGCCAACAATGTCCACTACGCGGGCGAATTGCTCGAAGGGATGACCCTCGAGGAGGTTGCAGCTGCGGTCTCGACGCGGGCAGACTCTTTGCTGACCCGGGAGATGACCGTCGACTACGGAGGCGGGCAGCTGAGCATTCCACTCGAGGACATCGGGTTCTCCTATGACCAGCAGACCACTATCGAGCGCCTCATGACGGCCCGGCACCAGGGGTCGGTGTGGGAGCAGTTCTCCTCATGGGCGATTGGTGAGCTCGTCGCAGAAGAAGTAGAGGAGGCTTGGGGGTTCGACCCAGCCCGGGCAAAGATCGCTCTCGACAACGACCCTGCCCTGACCACCGTCGTCGTCGAAGAGCCCGAGATCATCGTCGGCCCGACCGCGCTCGAGGTGACCCCGGGGATCGTCGGCATCGAGGCCGACCACGATGACGTCGTCGACCAACTCTCCGCCATCGTGCTGATCAACCCACCAGACCGGATCATCACCGAGTCCGAAGAGATACCGCCCACCGTGTCCGACCAGGAGGCCCAGGAGGCGGCGGACCATCTCAACGCGTTGACCGGAGACGGGGTGAGGGTCTCGGTCAACGGAAGGGGGGCAATCCTGACCGGGCGCATTCTGCGAGGGCTCCTCGAGATCGAGATCGGCGGCGGTGAGGTGACAGCCAGCTTCGACGTGCCAGCAATGCAGGACACGCTGGAGAACATGTTCTCGGGACCGATGGGCGACTCCGTCGAGCCGGTGATCGAGGTGGACGGCGACAGCATCGAAGTCCTGGCCCCCGGTGAGCCACCTCCGGTCTGCTGCCGCGCCGAGGCCGGTCAACGGTTGGCCGGCAGGATCCTCGACGGGGCCACTGGCCCGTTCGGGCTGGCGGCCCGCCCCGCCGACGACCCCAGCCTCGTTGCTTGGGCCGACGGGTCGGCGATCGTCGAGAAGGTCAGCGAGTTCACGACACCACACGACTGCTGTGAGGCGCGGGTGCAGAACATTCAGCGGATGGCAGACATGCTCCGTGGTGTCTACCTGGTGCCTGGCGAGACGCTCTCTCTGAACGAGTTCGTTGGCCCGCGAACCGTGGAGAACGGCTTCGTTGCCGCCGGCGCCATCCGCCAAGGCCACTTGACCCAGGAGATCGGTGGTGGCGTCTCCCAGTTCGCCACCACCATCTTCAACGCGGCTTACTTCGCCGGCATGGACTTCGAGGAGTACCGGAGTCACACCCTGTACTTCTCCCGCTACCCCTACGGGCGGGAGGCCACGATCTCCAACCCCGCACCGGACCTGGCGATGACCAATACCACTGACTTCCCCATTTTGATATGGACCTCATACACCGATCAGTCGATCACGGTCAGCATGTACTCAACGCAGCACGTCAAGATCGAGGAACTCGATCAACGCACCTCCCGGCGTGGCGTGTGCACCCATGTCGAAACCGATCGACAGCGCACCTTCCCCGACGGCCGGGTCCTCGTCGACACTTTCATCGCCGACTACCGCCCGGCCGAGGGCATCGACTGCAACGGGGATCGAATCCCCTCGCCGGTGTGACTCAGGCCGACAGGCCGACAGCCGGATCGTCGCCGTATCCGAGCGCGTTGAGCACGACCAGAACGACCACGAACACGATCAACGCCAGGATCAGGCCGACCAGCCATGATGGGAGCTGTCTCTTGTCCTCGCTCATCGAGGGTCATTGTGGCCCATTCGAGACAGCCTCGACGCACGAAGGCCCCCTGGATCGGGGGCCTTCGTCTATCCGGTTGGAATCTGCTCAGCCGGTCAGGGCCTCGTGAATCGTGGAGACCTCGATCTTGCGCGGCTTGGCCGTCTCGGCCACCGGGATCGAAACGGTGAGGACCCCGTGGTCGTATCCGGCTTCGATCCGATCGGGATCGAGGCCCTCGCCGAGGAAGAACTGGCGGGAGAAGGAACCGACGGGTCGCTCGTTGAGGATCACCTGACTGTCCTCGTCACGCTCCCACTGACGGGTGGCGCTGATGGTCAGGGTGCTTTTCTCCACGGTCAGGTCGATGGTGTCGGGGTCCACGCCGGGAAGGTCGACATGGAGCCAGAACCGGTCGTCCTTGCGATAGGCATCCACCGGCATGTAGCTGAAGCGGTTGTTGCCCCACATACTGCGGGTGAGACGGTCGAAATCCGAAAACGGATCGGTTCGCATCAACATTTGCGAATACCTCCTTGTTTGGTCACTCATCACACCTAACTATACCCACTTAATCTGATACGTCAAGGAGCAGATTATCTACTGGCTAGAGCAAGGACGCCGACCCGAGTCGCACTCCACCAGTGACCCCCGCCGTACCGGACCTCGCGATCGACACCTACGATGCCGTCGTGGCCGAGAAACCTTCCGACTTCGATCGATTCGTCGGTGACGACCGGAGACGATGGCCACGCCCACGGGGTCTGGCCTCGGTGGTGGCGCTGATCGCTCTGGCGATCGCGGTCGGCCTGATCGTCCTGTTCCCGCGCCAGTTGCCCGACATCGATCGTTCCTTCTTCGGTTTCGCCGACGATGTGATCCCGGCCACGGTCACCGCGGCCGAGACCACAGACTGCAGTTACGCAGCCGAGCTCGATTGCCACCAGGTTGTCTTCAGTTTCACAACCGGTGAAGGCGAGACGTCGACCTACAGCCAAGAGTTCACCACCGACCCGGGCCAGCCGACACTCCAGCCGGGCGACCCGGTCTACCTGTCATCGGTCGCCTTCGAAGACGGCACCCCTTCGTACAACTACTACGACCGCGACCGGAGCACCCTCATCGGTTTGGTCGCCCTCGTCTTCGCGGTGGTCGTCGTCGCGCTGGGACGGATGCGAGGTTTGGCAGCTCTCATCGGGCTGGCGCTGAGTCTCGTGGTCTTGATTGGCTTCATCGTCCCCACGATCATCGCCGGCCAGGATGCCGTCCTGGTCGCACTCGTCGGGGGCGGCGCCATAGCCTTGATCGCCCTCTACCTCGCCCATGGCTACACCCCGCTCACCCACGTGGCAGCGATCGGCGCCTTCGCCGCTCTGGCTCTCACCACCGGGTTGTCCTGGCTGGTCGTCGCGGCTGCGGACTTCACCGGGCTGGTCAGTGAGGAGGCGTTCTACCTCCTGACTCTTCCCGACATCGATCTCTCGGGTCTCCTTCTGGCCGGGATCGTGCTGGGGGCGATCGGTGCTCTCGACGACGTGACCGTGACCCAGGCCTCGGCGGTGTGGGAGGTCAACCAGGCCAACCCCGAGCTGAAGAGTCGTGACCTCTTCGACGCCGGCCTTCGCATCGGCCGTGACCACATCGCCTCCACCGTCAACACGCTGCTCCTGGCCTACGCCGGTGCCGCGATGCCGCTACTGATCCTGTTCAGCCTCTCGGGGCTGCGGCTGAGTGTGGTGGCCAGCTCCGAGGTGGTGGCCGTGGAAATCGTGAGGACCCTGGTCGGTTCGATCGGGCTGGTGGCGGCGGTTCCCATCACCACCTGGTTGGCGGCGCAACAGGCGACCAGGCCACAAACGTGAAGAAGACTGTCATCGGGTGGCGAGAGTGGGTCCAGCTGCCCGAGCTGGGTGTTCTCGAGACCAAGGCCAAGGTCGACACCGGAGCCGACAACTCGTCGTTGCACGCGTTCAATGTCGAGCGAGTCGAGAGAAACGGAGTCGACTACGTTCGCTTTGAGGTTCATCCGAAGCAGAGATCGAAAATGCCGACGATTCAATGTGAGGCGCCGCTGGCCATGGTGAAGAAGGTCAAGAACCCGGGCGGCCGCATCGAGCTGCGCCCGATGATTCGGACAAAGGTGGTGGTGGCCGGGGTCGAGCTCGAAGCGCTGGTCAATCTCACCAGCCGCGACGAGATGGGGTTCCGCATGCTGC
Organism: Acidimicrobiia bacterium; assembly: GCA_035544615.1. Classification (GTDB taxonomy): domain Bacteria; phylum Actinomycetota; class Acidimicrobiia; order Spongiisociales; family ZC4RG35; genus JARDZU01. The sequence goes on from DATKEA010000111.1 coordinate 17,034, forward strand.
TGGGGAGACGCACCCTGAGAAGCAGGTTCGTCATCGACCCGGGCCGTAGCTACCTCGGTGCCCGTCCCCGACGTGACGAGGATCCAGAGTGAAGATCGCAATCCTCTCCCGCAATTCGAGTCTGTACTCGACCAAACGACTCAAGGAGGCGGCAGTCCTCCGTGGCCACGAAGTCGTGGTGGTCGACTATCTGCGCTGCTACATGGACATCTCGGCCCGACACCCGCGAGTCTTGTTTCGGGGCGAGGAGGTCAGCCCCGATGCGGTCATCCCCAGGATCGGGGCGACCTACACCTTCTACGGAGCTGCCGTCGTGCGCCAGTTCGAGATGGCCGGAATCTTCACCCTCAACGACTCCCAGTCGATCAGCCGTTCGCGCGACAAGCTCCGATCGCTCCAGCTGCTGTCCCGGGCAGGTGTCGGGCTGCCGACTACCAGCTTCGCCCATTCCACCCAGGACATCGACGGTCTGCTCGACGTGGTGGGTGGCCCCCCCGTCGTGGTCAAGTTGCTCGAGGGAACCCAGGGCCTCGGTGTGGTTCTGGCCGAGACCAAGAAAGCGGCGGAGTCGGTGATCTCGGCCTTCCGACAGCTCGACGCCAACATCCTCGTCCAGGAGTTCATCAAGGAGGCCCGTGGCGCAGACATCCGGGCGTTCGTGGTTGGAGGCAAGGTGGTCGCGGCCATGAAGCGCCAGGGTCCCGCCGGTGACTTCCGGTCGAATCTGCATCGGGGTGGTCAAGCCGAGGCGGTCAAGCTGACTCCGGCCGAGCGGGCCACCGCGGTGCGGGCCACCAAGACCATGGAGCTCAACGTGGCAGGCGTCGACCTGGTTCGATCGGAGAGTGGCCCGATGGTGCTCGAGGTCAACTCCTCGCCAGGTCTGGAAGGGATCGAGGGGGTCAGCGGCGTGGACATCGCCGACACCATCGTCGAGTACATCGAGGACAACGCCGAGCATGAGCCGGTCAGGCGCGGTCGTGGTTGATGCTCGCAACGACCCGATCACCATCGGCGCGACCACCGTTCCCCCGGGAAGAAAGGTCAGGATCGAACTGCCTTTTGCCCGCATGCCGACCGGGAGCCCTGCCTCACTCCCGATAGCCGTCATCAATGGGAGGACGGCCGGGCCCAATGTGTGGATCTCGGGCGGGATTCACGGAGACGAGATCAACGGCGTGGAGGTGGTGCGCCTGGTGATGCGTGCGCTAGACGCTCGCCGTCTTCGGGGGGCGGTGATCGCGGTGCCCATCGTCAACCCTCTTGGCTTCCTCATGAGGTCGCGATACCTGCCCGATCGTCGCGACTTGAATCGAGTGTTCCCCGGGTCCCCACGTGGCTCCACGGCTTCGCGCCTCGCTCATCTATTCATGACCGAAGTGGTATCCCACTGCTCGGTGGGCATTGACTGTCACACCGCCAGCAATCACCGGATGAACCTCCCCCAGATCCGGGCCGATGTCGACGATGCCGAGACGATGCGGCTTGCCCGCGCCTTCGGCGCACCCTTCACCATCGAGTCACGCATCCGCGACGGTTCACTGCGACAAGCGGCCACAGAGCGAGGCATCAAGATGATGGTCTACGAGGCGGGTCAGTCCGATCGATTCGACGACGATGCCATCGACTTCGGTGTCAACGGGATCATGAGGACACTGCGCTCGATGGGAATGATCGATGCGACGCTCCCCAAGCCGGGCCGAACCAGAGTGGTCAGGCGGACGAAGTGGATCCGGGCGCGCCGAGGCGGGCTGGTGGAGATCGAGCCGGGTCTCGGCGACCGGGTGAAAAATGGGGATGTCGTGGCGAGGATCTCCGACGCATTCGGGTTGAGACCGACCACGGTAAAAGCTACGTCGAACGGTTGGGTCATCGCCCGCACCCTGAGCCCTCTGGTCAACCCGGGAGACCCCTTGCTCCATGTCACCGCGGACGACGGACCGTCGGGCAGGGAAGAACCGGCCTCGAGCGGCGCCTAGTGGCCCGTCGTTAGGAGGCCTTGTCGAACTCCTCGATCCAGCGACGGCGGATCGCGCGACGCTCCTTGGGGGTGTGGCCTCCCCAGATGCCCTCGGTCTGATTGGTCTCGATCGACCAGGTCAGACACTCGGCGGCCACCGGGCAGCCGGCGCACACCCCTTTGGCGCGCGCGATCCCGGCCAGGTCTTCAGGGTCGGGAAAGAAAGACACCTCGTCGACTACGTCGACACAGGCCGCTTCCTCCCGCCACGGCGAGAACTTCACATCGAAGGCTGTACTCGTCACTGCTGTGCTAATCATCGCTGAGATTCCATAAACGCATGTTCAACCGGTTTCGTTCCCGAATTGCCGCTTGATTGAAACCGGAAGCACCGCGAAAGCCCTGGCCGGTCACCAGGTACCCGGCGGTCCGGCCCATCAATCGAACACGTAGGGATCGGGCACCGCTCCCGGGCCCAGTCGGCCCAACTCGGCTCGTGCCACCGAGCGACGGTGGACCTCGTCGGGCCCATCGGCGATCTGAAGCCATCTGCCCATCGAATAGAACCGCGCCAGCGGGTAATCCTCGGTGAAACCGCCCGCCCCGAACAGCTGGATCGCCCGGTCGGCAACCCGGGTGAGAAGGGCGGGGGCCACGACCTTGATCGCGGCGATCTCGGACCTGGCCGCCTTCGCCCCGACGTTGGCGATCATCCATGCGGTCTTCAACACCAGCAAGCGCGCCTGCTCGATGTCGATGCGAGCGTTGGCGATCCACTCTCGGACCACGCCTTGCTCCGAGAGGGGCCGGCGGAATGCGGTCCGCGCCTGCGAACGCATCACCATCAGATCCAGACACCGCTCCGCCGCGCCGATAGCGCGCATGCAGTGATGGATCCGACCCGGGCCAAGCCGCGCTTGGGCAATGGCGAAGCCTCCTCCCTGCTCGCCGAGCAGATTGGCCTGGGGGACACGTACCCCTTCGAACAAAATCTGGGGATGGCCGCCCCGATCCTGATATCCGAAGACCGTCGGCTCCTTCTCAACCTTCACCCCGGCAGAATCCATGGGGACCAGCACCATCGATTGACGGCGATGAGGGTCGGCGTCGGGGTCGGTAACCCCCATCACGATCGAGACCTGACAGCGGGGCGACGCGGCACCGGAGCTGAACCATTTGCGACCGGTGATCAGGTAGTCGCCTCCGTCCTTCTCGATCCGGGTGCGAATGTTGGTGGCGTCGGAGCTGGCAACATCGGGCTCGGTCATCGAGAAGCACGACCGAATCTCGCCTTCGAGCAGCGGCCCCAACCACGTTTCCTTCTGCTCCGCCGTCCCGAACATGTGCAGGATCTCCATATTCCCGGTGTCCGGTGCGGAGCAGTTGACAGCCTCGGGGGCGATCTCAGGGCTGCGCCCGGTGATCTCCGCCAGTGGTGCGTACTCGAGCACCGTCAGACCGGCGCCCAGCTCGTGGTCGGGTAGAAACAGGTTCCACAGCCCGCGGCTTCGTGCCTCGCCTTTGAGGCTCTCCACCACTTCGGGGTGATGATGTGGGTCACCCGACTCTCTCATCTCCGCCTCGTAGATGCTCTCGGCCGGGTAGATCGTTTCTTCCATGAACTCGTTGAGACGAGCCCTGAGCTCCTCAACTCTTGCGCTGTATGAGAAGTCCATCTTCAGAAGTTAGCCATCAGCCTGCTCGGGCTCCGGCTCGGGGGCATCGAGCCCACCGGTGGTGCCGGCCGTATCCGGATGGGGATCGTCGAAGCTCATCTCCGGGATCGACACCGGAGGCCGCGAGGGCCTGCCCCTCGTCACCTCGCCCATCACCAGCCACCCGGCGAAGAAGGCGATGAAGTACAACTTCAACCAGATCGCGACCCCCAAGGCCGCGATCGAGGTGACGAGAAAGACCACGTTGGAGACACGAGTCGCATTCCTCGGCGTCACCTTCTGCAGCAGTGAGACCAGGAGGTGGCCACCGTCGAGGGGTCTAATTGGAAGCCAGTTGAGAAGACCCCACAAAACATTGACCAAGATGAGATACCTCACCACGAATTCGGCCATGCCCGAGAACGGTCCGAAAGTCGACGCCACCAGCCAGGTCAAGCCACCGAACAGAACCCCCACCGCCGACCCGGCCGCGGCTACGGCGGCCCGGCGTCCCGGCCCGAAGTCCCCATCGGTCGCCGACCAACTCGTGAGCCCGCCAATGCCGTTGAGCTCGATCTCCACCTCGGCGCCGTAGGCCCGAGCGGTCAGAGCATGGCCGAGCTCGTGGACCACGATCGACACGAACAGCACGCCCACCAATGCCACCATCAGGGAAGTCCGCCCGGTGGACAGCCCGAGCAAAGCGGCGATGAGCAAGAACGTGGGCCGGACAGTTATCGGAATCCCGAACAGGCGGAAGGTGATCACAGTCCCATGATGGCCGATACCGCAAGCTGGGCGTCAATGCGACCCCGGGTTACCCTCGATCAGATGAGCGACGAACTTCGAGTCAGGGTGGCAACGGACATGCCCCGCCTCACCGAGCTGCTTGGCGATCTGGTCCGGCTCCCTTCGGTCAGTGCCCCCGGTTATGACAGGGCAGCCGTGGTCGACGCCGCGGTCACGATCGTGGGCATGCTCGAGGCCGCCGGCTTTCAGAACGCACAGCTGCTCGAGGTCGATGGCGGCAACCCGGCAGTCTTCGCCGAGATCCCGGCTCCGGAAGGGGCACCGACACTTCTTCTCTACGCCCACTATGACGTTCAACCACCCGGACCGGCCGATGACTGGGTCACCGGCCCTTTTCAGCCCGCGGAGCGCGATGGTCGGCTGTATGGGCGGGGAGCCTCCGACGACAAAGCCGGGATCGTCATGCACCTCGGCGCGGTGGCGGCGCATCATGCCCAGCCTCCGGTCGGCGTTCAGCTGTTCTTCGAGGGTGAAGAGGAAGCTGGGTCACAGAGTCTGCCGGCCATCCTCGACAAGTACTCACATCTGCTGAAACCTGACGTGATCGTCATCGGCGACGGTGGCAACTGGTCGGTGGGGGTTCCTGCCTTCCTCACTTCGCTCCGGGGCATCGTCGGCTTCACCGTCGAGCTGCGGACTCTCGAAGCCCCGGTGCACTCGGGCCAGTACGGCGGCGTCTACCCCGATGCCCTGATCGCAATGGCACGTCTTCTGGCGACCCTCCATGACGATGAGGGCAACGTGGCGGTGCCCGGGCTGGTCAGCGAGGAGGTGTCGGGGCTCGAGGTCCCCGAGGATCTGGCGCGTCAGCTCACCGGGGCTCTGGATGGGATCGAACAGATCGGAACCGGGTCGATCCCGTCGCGGCTCTGGACACGGCCCGCGATCTCCGTCCTGGCCTTGGACGCACCACCGGTCGCCGAAGCCATCAACCAGTTGGTACCGGTTTCCCGGGCCAAGGTGAGTCTCCGCACTGCCCCTGGCCAGGACACTGCCGCCGCCGCCCAGGCACTGAAGGAGCACCTGATCGCCAACGCCCCTTGGGGGACCAGGGTCGAGTTCATCCACGAGGAGTTCGGCGACGCCTCCAAGATCGGTACCGACAACTTCGCCGTTGAAGCATGGACCACGGCATTCACCGAAGGCTTCGGCATCGAGCCTGTGGCCATGGGAGCGGGCGGCTCGATCCCGTTCATCGCGACCTTCGCCGAGCTCTACCCGAAGGCCCCGATCCTGGTCATCGGAGCCGGAGACCCGACCAGCGCCTATCACGCACCGAACGAGAGTCAGCATCTCGGCGATCTGGAAAAGGCGATTCTCTCCGAGGCGATTGCGTTCGAGCTGTTGGCCTCGAACTGAAAGTGTTGTCCGGCGTGGGCAGCGGAGACCGACGCCGGCGTCAATGCGCGGCGCGTGTCCACCGCTCCTCGCTCGTGCTCAGACTGTCTCTCCTCGACGAGGTGGCACCAGGCGAGACCCGGTGAAGCCATGCTGTCGCCAGGCCTCGAAAACCACCACCGCCACCGAGTTGGAGAGATTGAGTGATCTGACTCCGGGCACCATCGGCAGTCGCAGGGCTCCGTCCAACCACGCGAGAGCTTGCACCTCCTCGGGCAACCCGACCGATTCCGGGCCGAACAAGAAGGCGTCGCCCGGCTCGAATGCAACCTCGGTGTAGATCAGGTCGGCGTCGACAGTGAAGGCAAACACCCGTGGTGGCCCCGTGCTCTCCCGCCACCGCTCCAACCCGGGATGCACCGAGACCACTGCCTTGTCCCGGTAGTCCAACCCAGCTCTTCGTAGCCTCGAGTCGTCCATGTCGAAGCCGAGCGGCTCGATCAAGTGAAGCCGGCACCCGGTAACCGCGGCGAGACGCATGGCGTTCCCGGTGTTGGGGGGTATCTCGGGCTGGAACAGGACGATTTCGAACATGTCAGCGGATATCGAAGAGCCGGAACTCGGTGTCCTCGGCGTCACGCAGGCCGTCGTAGTCGACCTCGATGGCCTCGATCCCACGCGACCCGGCCAACACGTGAGCCTGGGGAGTTATCGCCTGAGCCACGAGCATTCCGCGTATAGGCCCCAGTCGTGGGTCGTTGCCCAGCCTCTCCAGGTAACGGGCGAGCTGTTCGACTCCCTCGATCTCCCCCCTCCGCTTCACCTCGACGGCGACCGTTCGACCCTGATGGTCGGCACATAGGAGGTCGACCGGGCCGATGTCGGTCGGATACTCCCGCCGGATCAGGGTGAGGCCCTCCTCGAGCACCCACGGTCTGGCGGCGAGCAGCTCCTGTAAATGAGCCTCGACCCCGTCCTTCTGCAGCCCGGGGTCCAGACCGAGCTCGTGGGTCACGTCTTCGATGATCTCACCCATCCAAATGGTGAGTCGCTCCCCTTTGGTGTTCGAGACCTCCCAGCGATCGGCGAAGATCTCGACCACGTTGGGGGCGACCATCCAGTTCAGCGGTTTGGAGGCGTTGCCATCTGAGTGGATGGCCAGGGTGCCGTCGGCCTTGACCATGATCAATCGGACCGCCTCCGGGAGATGAGCGGTGAGCCGACCCGAGTAGTCGACGGTGCAGCGCGCTATGACCAGCCTCAAACGTGGGCGAGGGTACCGGTGCGATGAATCTTGCCTGCCACGACAGCGCTCATCAAAAAGAAGGCGGCAACCACGATCCAACCAGGGGTGTAGACAGTGAGCCGATCCACCGACAGTCCCATCAGCGGCGCTCCCACGCCGACCCCGCTCAAGAATCCCAACATGACCAGGCCCGTGCCCCGGCCCACGAGATCTGCCGGGGAGTAGTCCATCACCGCCAGCATCCCAACCGCGTTCCAGGCAATGGCGCCCGAGCCGACAAGCAGAGCGGCCGGGACAAGTACCCAACTCGGAGCAAAGCCTGCCGAGGCCAGGCCGAGAAGAGCGGCGGCCAGACCCGACTGCAGTGCCAGCAGCCGGAGTGTCCGACCATGACCCAGCCTGCGCTCAGAGAAGGAGCCCCATGAGATCCGGGCGATCACGCCCACCACACCGATACCGGCGATCAAGAGGCCCGCCCGCGTCGTGGTCCAGCCTTGATTCTCCTTGGCGAACAGAGGGAGGAAGGTCATCGTGGCTGAGACCCCGAGCCCGGTGAGTGCGCCGTACAAGGCGATCCACCTGATGGATGTGGGAACGGCCCCCCTTTTCTCCCCTTGAGAAGGCTCTCGACGCTCGACCCGGGGGCGCCGCCACATCCCAACCAAACCCGCTACCGGGAAGACCAGGAAAGAGGCATACGCCACCCGCCAGCCGGCAACCGACGAGATGATTGGGAGAAAGAGGCCACCGAGAGAGGTGCCGATGTGGACCCCCGATTGCTTGATACCGGTTATCACTCCCCTCGTCCCGGCGGCGATGTTGTCGACGATCAAGGCATTGGTCGCCGGGTTGCTCCATCCATTTGGCATGCCACTGAGCAGGGCGCCGATCACGACGATGGCATAGGAGGGTGCAACGACCACAACAGACATATAGAGCGCCCCGAGCGTGAGGACCCCGACCATCGAGCGAACACTTCCGATCCGATCAGTGATTCGGCCGAACACCGGGGAGAGGAATCCGCCGGTGAACCCGGCCGCGGTCACCAAGATCCCGATCTGCCAGCGATGGACCCCGAACTCATCTATGAGGTCCGAGGCGAGCACTCCGAACGCGCTCTGCGAGAAAGTGGCCACACCCATCGCAGTGGCAGCGACTGCGGCGAGGGAGAAACGGCTGAAAGGTCGTACCGGCGCGTTGAGCGACATGTGACTCTGATTGTTCACCGAACAGAGCGGCTGAGGCGAATCGCTTTCGGGACCGGTGGCCCGCCCGCTCGAGAGCCGTGCACCTCGTGGTTGGTCGAGCGGCCAGGGTTGAGGTCAGGTGCTCCCCACTGTCGCCGACGATGGTTCAGGCGACGCGGTCGACCCGGGTTGGCCGGCTGAACACGAACCACACAGCAAACACACCCACGGCAACGAGGCCGATTCGAAGGGCCGTGTTCTGGATCATCACGAATGCCGAGAACGACAAGGAGGCCGTGATGGCGAAGGCGGCAAACCACTTCATGCGCCTGGTGAGCCCCCCCGAGCGGTAGCTCCTGATCATCTTGCCGTAGACCGGATGATTGACCAGCCATCCGTAGAGACGGTCCGAGGACATCGAGAAGAAGAATGCGGCGAGGATGACGAAGTCGAACGTCGGAATCCCGGGAAGGAAACTCAATGGGACGAAGGCCAGGCAGATCAAACCAAGGATCAGGTAGATCCCACGCATCACCGGGCTACGTGCCTTCCGGGACGTGGTCGACTGATCGCCACTCGGTGTCACGGGCCAAACCTATTGCCCGCGGTTTCTGACGGCGAGTCGGAAAACCCACTGCGGGTCCGTGAGACCTGCCCGTCGGAGCCTGGCTGGTATCTGACTACTCTCGACTGGCACTCCAGCCCAACACGAGAAACAGGATCAAATGCCGATCGCCACGCCGCAGAAATACCGAGAGATGCTGGACGCAGCCCGCGGAGGAGGCTTCGCTCTCCCGGCCATAAATGTCACATCGTCGACGACAGTGATCGCCGCCCTCGAGGGCCTCCAACAAGCCGGTTCGGACGGGATCCTCCAGGTCTCGTACGGCGGGGCTGAATTCGCCTCCGGCCAGTCCAACAAGAGCATGCCGGTCGGCGCCACCGCTCTGGCCGAGTTCGCCGGAGTGGTAGCGAGCCAGTACCCGGTCAACGTTGCCCTCCACACGGACCACTGTCCCGCTCCTCGTGTCGACGGCTTTCTCAGACCACTGATAGCAGCCAGCCTGGAGCGGAAGGCACAAGGCAAAGGACCGCTTTTCCAGTCACACATGCTCGATGCCTCCGATCTGCCCATGGAGGAGAACCTGGCGCTGGCAGAAGAGCTGCTCGGGCTTTGCGCCGAGGCGGACATCATCCTCGAGCTGGAGATCGGGATAGTCGGCGGCGTCGAAGACGCCACCGACAACGAGGACATCGACCGGGGCAAGCTCTACACCTCGCCCGAGGACATGGTGCGGGTCTCGGAGGTCCTGGGCACATTCGACAAGGGCCGCTACCTCCTGGCTGCCGTCTTCGGCAACGTCCACGGTGTCTACAAGCCGGGAGCGGTGAAGCTCGACCCAACCATCCTCCGCGACGGGCAGTCGGCGGTGGCCGAGCGGTTCGGAGACGATGCCCGCCACAATCTGGTCTTTCATGGAGGCAGTGGTTCCACCATCGAGGAGATCCACGAAACCCTGGATTACGGAGTGGTCAAGATGAACATCGACACCGACTGCCAATACGCCTACACCCGCCCCATAGTGGACCACATGATGAAGGAGTACGACGGAGTGTTGAAGATCGATGGGGAAGTCGGCAACAAGAAGGTGTACGACCCCCGCTCCTACATGAAGAAAGCTGAGAACGGCATGGCCGCTCGGGTCGCGCAGGCGGCAGAGCAATTGCTGTCGGCGGGGAAATCCATCGGTTGATGGAGCGCGGGCACCAGACTTGGGCCACATCGGAGCGTTTCGTACCAAGACGCTTCGTGCGCCCTTTCGTGCGCTTCAGCAAGATCGAAGCCTCTTCGGGGATAGTCCTGCTGATCGCCGCCGTCACCGCGGTGGTACTGGCCAATTCCACTCTCTCCGAGACCTACTTCCAGGTGCTCGGCACCCACCTCATCATCGAGTTCGGCCCTTTCCACCTCGACGAGAGCCTGCAACATCTGGTCAACGACGGTCTGATGGTGATCTTCTTCTTCGTGGTGGGCCTCGAGATCAAGAGAGAGCTGGTCCTGGGAGACTTGAGAGACCCAAAGGCCGCCGCCCTGCCGGTGATGGCTGCCCTGGGCGGGATGATCGTCCCGGCGGCGGTATACATCGCCTTCAACGCCGGAGCAGGCGAGGAAGCGATACGCGGCTGGGGCATTCCCATGGCCACCGACATCGCATTCGCCATCGGCGTGCTGGCGTTGCTCGGGACCAAGATCCCCAGCGGAGCCAAGCTGTTTCTCCTCGCGCTGGCCATCGCCGACGACCTCGGGGCAATCGCCGTGATCGCCATCTTCTACACCGAAGGTCTCGCTGCGAGCTATCTGGCAATGGCCATCGGTGGCCTGGTCGTTGCAGCTCTGGCCAGACGAGCCGGGGTGCGAGCGCTGAAGTTCTACATCCCGCTGGGATTCGTCATCTGGTTCTTCACTCTCGAATCGGGTGTGCACGCAACTCTCGCTGGTGTCGCGCTCGGTTTTCTGACCCCGGCAAAACCGATGTACGACGCAACCGAGTTCGATCGTCGCGCCCGGGTGATCCTCGACGAGTACCCGGACGAGCCGGACAATCCGCGTGCCCAGGAGCACGCCGACTACGAGGCCATGCTGCTCAGCGAGATAGCCACTGAGGCCGTCTCCCCGTTGAGTCGCATCGAGCATCGACTCCAGTCCTGGAGCTCGTTCCTGGTCGTCCCGCTGTTCGCCCTCGCCAACGCCGGTGTGGACTTCAGGGGCAGCGACATCGGTGAGGCCCTGACGTCGAGCGTCGCCCTCGGGGTTGCCCTGGGCCTCGTCATCGGCAAGATGGTCGGGATCAGTCTCTTCACTCTTGCCGCGGTTCGCTTCGGAATGGGTCGACTTCCGGCTGGAGTTGGGTGGGCGCACGTGATTGGTCTCGCGCTCGTGGCCGGTATCGGGTTCACCGTGTCCCTGTTCGTGGCGGGTCTCGCCTTCAGCGATCCCCGAACCATCGACCTGGCCAAGATTGGCATCTTCGTCGGCTCGTTGGTGGCCGGCGCCCTCGGGGCGGTGGTCCTGTTCCGGGCGAAACCACCGGTGTCACCATGAGCTCTCCTCCCCCCACGTTCACCTGTGTCGACTGTGGCGGGGTGGCTCACCTCATCTCGTTTCTCCCCGAGGAAGGAGAGCTGGAGCCCGGCACCCCGCTCGCCTACCGATGTGGTGACTGTATGGAGCGATTCGACGTCATCTGGGAGAACGACGACCACGACTCCAACCCGCTTACCTGAGGTACCTGGCGCCATATCTGGCGCCAGGGCGACACAGAACGCGGACCCCGTCGCTTCCGTGTCGAGTCAGCGCCGTATTTGGCGCCACCTACCTCAGGTAAGACATTCCCCCCCGGGGGCCGGGCGGCTCAGGCCCAGCGATGCACCCGAATCACATCGGGGTCCAATCCCACCGCCGAGCAGAACTCCTCGAACTTCTCCCGGGGAACACCCTTCCACTCCAGGTCGGCCAACGACTCTTCGATGGGGACGTCGAGACGCAACGTGGTCAGCTCCCGATAGGCGTACGCCAGGTCGAGGTTGTCTCTGAGGGTGGCGGCGAGTTTCTCTGCCCCGCGCACGGTCACCTCCCAATCGGCGGCTGAAGCCGGGATCAGCTCCAGGCGGGGGTAGCGGGCGAGGACAGTGGACGCCGACTTGGCCCCCCATCCGGGTAAACCTGGGACACCGTCGGCGGTGTCACCCATGAGAGCCAGGTAGTCAGGGATCGACTCGGGATGGACCCCGAATTTCTCCACGACGGCGGTTTCGTCCAGAAGCTTCTGCTCCCGACGGTTGTAGGTGACGATGCGATTTCCGATCACGAGCTGGTTCAGGTCCTTGTCAGGTGTCGCGATGACCACCTGTTCCACGTCCTCGACCCAACGGATTGCTGCCGTCGCAATCGCGTCGTCGGCCTCGAACTCGATGTTGCGCCACACCGCGACTCCAATCGACTCCAGGGCGGCCTCTGCGAGGGGGAACTGAGCGAGCAGCTCGGGATCCATCCCGGCCGAGGACTTGTAGCCGGGGAACATGTCGTTGCGAAAAGACTCGATCACCGTGTCGAAGCTCGCGGCGAGATGGGTCACTCCCGGCTCGCGCAACAACGCGAGTGTCGAGTCGATGATCCCCAGCGTGGCCCTTAGATCTGAGCCGTCGGAGCCAACCACTGTGTCTCGTCGCCCATAGTGAGCACGAAACAGCTCATAGGTACCATCGAGCAGGTGGAGACGCACCAGCCTGATCCTACGTCATATGAGTCCGCCGACCCTTGGGAAACGGCCACATCCGATTTGTCGTCCCTCGGGGATCGTCTGAGGGAAACTTATCGTCGGGTGGCGTCGGAGGATGGGCCCTCCGAGGACGAGCTCAAGCAGGCTTTCGCCACGCTGTTCGGCGCCTGGGAGCAGTTGGCGGCTTCGCTGTCCACCGCCCTGAACGACCCCGACACCAGGGCCCACCTCAAACGTGCCGCCGGCTCGTTCGCCGCCGCCCTGGGAGCGACCATCACCGATCTGGGCTCAGAATTCGACGGGAAAACGCCGGCTCATGGCGAGCAGCCGGGCGATGAGCCCGTCGAACCAGACGCCGTCGAGCGTGAGCGGCAAGCGCCATCCGTCACCTGAGCCAGCCCTAGCGCCTCCCCGACACCGAGCCGGCTCCCGGCCGGTCAGCTCCACATGCTGTCGATCAGTCCGTCGAGATCGCCCTTGCTCAAACCGCTTCTCTGCGCGGCCGACACCAGCTGCCGGGCAACTCTTTCAAGGTTGGGGCCACTCCCCACCACCACGCCACCACGACCCCGTCTAATCTCCACCAGTGAGAGCTCTCGAAGCCGTGAGTACGCCCTGAGCACGGTGTGCATGTTGACCCCCAGGGTGATGGCGAGAGCCCGAGCCGAGGGCAGCCGGTCACCTTGCGCCATCACTCCGGCCACGATCTGATCCTCCAGCGCTGCGGCGATCTGTGCATAGATCGGTTCTTCGGAGCCGGGATCGATCCGGATCGTCATCCGCAGATCCTAACCTCAATGTTCTATAACTAATGTCGTCAACGGACAGAGCCAGGACCAGAAGGTTGAATGGCGGGATGACAGATTCGCTGATCTCAGCCGCCGATCTCGGGACGCGGCTCGGGGAAGTCGAGATATTCGATCTCCGCTGGTCGCTCACCGACCCCATTCACGGCGTCCGCGCCTATGAAGAGGGTCACCTGCCCGGCGCCGTGTTCGTCGATCTCGACCGCGACCTGGCGGCGGTCGAGGGCGGTGGGCGTCATCCCCTGCCATCGGTCTCGGAATTCAGGGACACGCTGGGCCGGCTCGGTATCGGCTGGGAGTCTCATGTGGTGGTCTACGACGACGTGGGCGGCGGGGTTGCCGCCCGCATGTGGTGGATGCTGCGGTCGATCGGCCACCACGAGGTGAAACTGCTCGATGGGGGGCTCCAGGCTTGGACGGGCCTGGGCTACCCGCTCGAGCCGGGACGGGTGACTCCCGAGCCCACCACCTACCCGGCGTTCTCGGAGTTCACCGGCGTCGTCCGACACGATCAACTCGAAGGTCGGGTGGTGGCCGATGTTCGGGCTCCAGAGCGTTACCGCGGCGATGTCGAGCCGGTCGACCCGAAGGCAGGGCACATCCCGGGAGCAGTGAATTACCCGATGGCCGGGAATCTCGACAACGGCATGTTCCTGAGTGGCTCCGAGCTGGCTGAGAGATACCGCGAGTTCCCCGATGACGGCGTGGTGGCGTGCGGCAGCGGGGTCAACGCATGTCAAGCAGCCATCGCCTTGGTCCTCGCCGGGCGGCCCATGCCGGACGTATACGTCGGATCGTTCTCCGACTGGTCGCGCCGTGACCTGCCGGTTGCAACCGGGCCTAACCCATGATCGCTCCCCGGGCTCTGGAGGCGATCGAGGCGTCGGACACCGATGATCTGCTTCGGGTGATCGATGGCTACTGCGCGGCCCGGGATTGGGAAGCGCTGGTCGAGCTCCGCCAACGTTGTGCCGAGGCCCTGAGTCGGGGCAAGCAGCTGTGGGGCGTCGAGGAGCACATCCGCTATCGGCTCGCCTTGGAAGCCCCGGGCTCGTTCGCCGGTCCGGTGGTCTCCGAGGGCCAGTCGAGATTCGCACTCGGGCCATTGCCCGAGGTAGCGGCCAGCACCAAGACCTGGGCTGAGCTGGAGCCGCATCTGGAGACGGGGCCGGAGCAAGAGACGGTTGCCGCGGAGCGGGTGGTTCGGGGCGAGGAGCTCGATGTCGAGATCCCGGACCTGCCCTCGCGCCTCATGCCGTGGGAGCCGTCGTACATGCTCGCCACCTACAAGCGGGACAAGGTGGAGACACCTTCACCGCCGACACCGAGGACAGAGCTCGTCGACCTGCCCACTGAGGCCACCGTTATCGAGGATGCCCACTCCGAGGGGGCTCTCGGCGACCTGGTCGAGCCTTGGACCGATCAGTCCAACGGCCGGAGTCAGATCGTCACCGTCGAAGGCGATTACCTCGGAGCCGTGACCGCCCTTGGCCTGCCCCGGGCCCGGGTCGGCCGGCTCTCCACCGAGCAAGCCCTGGCCTGGATGGGGTGGGCTGCCGCTTCGGGAGGTGCACATGGCCGCCGACGAGGTGCCGCAGCCGGTAGGTCATTGGCGTGGTGGGTGGTGGCCGCGGTTGCCGACCTCGAGTGGCCGGCCAACGCGGTCGTAATCGCCACGGCCCTGGACGGGTTGACCTGGCATTGGTTCGACGACGGAAGTCCCGAGACGGGTTGGTTGTTGCGAATCGCCGTCGCCATGCCCACTCAGGGCCTGGCCTGGGCCATGTCAGCCTCAGACAGCATCTGACGAGCCCAAGGGGCTCAACCCACGGTCACATGTATCCGGTGCCAGCCGGTCGCGCCGTCCGGGGCGGGCGGTCGTATCTCGTCGGTCTGCAGGTTGCCCTCACCGTCGGTTGCCCGCACCTGGAGCTGATGGTCACCAGCGGGGGCATCCCACTCGACCGCCCACTGCAGCCAGGTGTTGTCCGAGAGGGACTCCGAAAGCTCCGCCTCCACCCAGTCGGCGCCTTCACCTAGCTGGACCTCGACCTTGGAGATGCCTCGGGTCGGGGCCCAAGCCACCCCCGCCACCTGCCGCGGCCCCGGGTCGAATCGGGCATTGGATTGTGGTGTGTCTATTCGGCTCTGGGTCTTGATCGGGGCTTCCTTCGACCATCCACGTGGAATCCAGTAGGCGTCGAACTCGTCCCACCCGGTGAGCTCGATCGACGAGAGCCATTTCGTGGCCGACACATAGCCATAGAGACCGGCGACCACTAGACGAGCCGGGAACCCGTGCTCGATGGGCAATGGCTCGCCATTCATGCCCACGGCCACCAACGCCTCCCGTCCGTCGAAGGCCGCCTCGACCGGGAATCCGACGGTGAAACCGTCGACCGAGTGCCCCACCAACTGCTCGGCACCATCCTGCACCCCGGCCCGATTGAGGATCTCGGTGAGTGGCACACCGAGCCATCGCGCATTGCCCACCAAATCGCCCCCAACCCGATTCGACACACAGGAGAGGGTGACGTCGCGCTCGACCATCCGCATGTCGAGGAGATCGAAATACGAGATCGAGTAAGGGCGATCGACCCTTCCCACCACTTCGAGCGTCCACTCCTGAATGTCGACCCGGGGCACCGAGATGGCCGTGTCGATTCGATAGAAGACTTCGTTCGGTGTGAGCACCGGGCTGAGCCCGTCGATCCCGAGCTCGGCTCCGGGCGACACCGCTGGCAACGGTCGAGTCGGTGCGGGCAGGGCAACTTCCTCCCGCCCGGCGGCCGTGCGCTTTGCTCGTTCCAGCAGGTTTCGGCCCACACCCGCCGAAACCGCTGCCACCCCCAGCACTGCTCCTATCCCGAGAATGACATTGCGGCGGGACATGTCCGGCGAAGCCGGAGTCTCCGCTGCAGCCTCATGCTCCGCGGCCGAAGTCACCGTGTACAGCCATTGCAGAGTGCCCAACCCGGTAATGGCGGCGAGACCTGCGGGGATGATGGCAGTGCCCATCGAAACCTGGGGGTCTCGAGCAGCAGCCAGAGCGGCCACGACCGCGAAACCGAGGAACACGGCGATGGCAATACCGAACCTCCCCCTGGACCAAGCCCCGACCAGTGCGCCGACCAGGACCGTCACCACCACGATGCCGATCAGCAGGACCAATTTGTCATTGGTCCCGAAGGTCTCGATCGCCCAGTCCTTGAGCGGGGTGGGCACGACATCGATCACCCAGTTTCCCAGGCCCTCTACGAGAGAGGGGAGACCGAGCAGACCCGCGGCGAGCTCGGACACCCCGAGCGCGAGGGCAGCCGCGGCAGCACCGGACAGCGATGCGCGGGCTCGTGTCGTGTTCATGTCTACAACTTAGGGGAGGCATGGATAACCACCGCGAAAGCAAAACGAAACATTCCATCAAATAGTCTCTTCACATGGAGTTGCTCGTTGGCGAAGACGGTCGCCCCCGATGCCCGTGGGGGACCCAGCCTGAGATCTACCGGGTGTATCACGACGAGGAGTGGGGCCGGGCCACAACTGACGATCACCGCTTGTTCGAGAAGGTCTGCCTCGAGGGTTTCCAGGCCGGTCTCTCCTGGCTGACCATCCTGCGCAAACGCGAGAGCTTTCGCTCCGG
>DATKEA010000112.1:0-10586 GCA_035544615.1 Acidimicrobiia bacterium
CGTGGGGGAGGCGTACTTCTCCGATCCGCTGGTCTATCCCAAGTCGACCATCAGGCTGGGCCAAGCCCTGTTCACCTCGATGAGGGACCTGAACGAGAACGCGGAGAAACTCGACGTCCCCACCCTGGTGCTCCACGGAGGAGCCGACACCATCGTGCCCCCGCAATCCACCGCGCCGCTAGGCGAGTTGCCGACCGTGGAAAGACGTCTTCTGCCCAACCTGCGCCACGAGATTCTCAACGAGCCAGAAGGACCGGCGCTGGTTCAGGACATCATCGACTGGATCGACGCCCGAATTTAGTGCCCTGTCCGGCAGATCGTGCTCGCATTTCAACGGCCCTTGTCCCCCCTGGCAGCGTCCTCGTCCTTGGCGAACGGCCCAGTGCGCCTGCGTCCTGCGTCCTGCGTCCTTGCCAGGAACGACAATTGCTCGCCGAAATAGCAAGCGAATCCACCGGACAGGACACTAGACCATGCCGATTCCCCGGCCCGTCGCCCACTTCAACAAAGTGGTTACCAATAGAGTCATCGGGCCGCTCGCCCCGGTGCTCCCCGGCTTTGCGGTCTTGGCCCACCGGGGCCGGGTCTCCGGCAAGGAGTATCGAACGCCGCTCAACTGTTGGCTGGACGCCGACTCGGCCATCATCGCCCTCACCTACGGTCCGGGCACAGACTGGTTGCGGAATCTGGAAGCCGCAGGGTATGGCAGCCTCGTTGCCCGAGGCGAGACCCATCGAGTGGGCCCACCAGCCGTCATCGGGTATGTGGGTATGAAGAGGATGCCGATCCTGGTACGGCCACTTCTCATCATGCTCGGGGTGGGAGAGTTCGCGGTCCTCCCGCTGCTCAATCCGGCTCGGCCCACTTGATGAGGACCTTGCCGGAGTCGTGGGAGGCAGTGGCCTCGAAGGCTTTCTCGAACTCGTCGACCTCGAACCGGTGAGTGATCACCGGGGAGATGTCGACTCCGGACTCGACGAGCACGTTCATCTTGTACCAGGTCTCGAACATCTCACGCCCATAGATCCCCTTGAGATTGAGCATGTTGAAGATGACGGTGCTCCAATCGATGGGGAAGGGATCGGTGGGAATGCCGAGGATGGCGACATTGGCTCCGTGGATCGTGTTCTGGAGGATATCCTCCATCGCCGAAGGTGCTCCCGACATCTCGAGCGCGACATCGAAGCCCTCTGTCATGCCCAGCTCCACTTGAATGTCTTGGAGGTCCTCCGACCTGATGTCGACGGCGCGGGAGGCTCCCATGCGTTTGGCCAGGTCGAGTCGAAACGGGTTCACGTCGGTGATCACGACATTGCGGGCGCCGGCCCGGGCGACCACTGCACAGGCCATCAGCCCGATGGGGCCCGCTCCCGTGATCAATACGTCCTCACCCAGGACCGGGAACTCGAGAGCGGTGTGCACCGCATTGCCGAACGGATCGAAAAGTGCTGCGATCTCGGGATCGAGGCCTTCGTGGTGACGCCAGACATTCGACTTGGGTATCACGACGTAGTCAGCGAAAGCTCCCGGCAGATTGACCCCGATCCCACGGGCGTCCTGACAGAGGTGTCTCCGTCCTGCCAAGCAGTTGCGGCACCGATTACAGACAACGTGTCCCTCGGCTCCGACCAGCTCGCCGACCTCGAATCCGGACACGTTGGAGCCGATTGCGACGATCGAGCCGGAGAATTCGTGCCCAACCGTCATCGGGGTTGGGATAGTGGCCCGGGCCCAGTCGTCCCAGTTGAAGATGTGCAGATCGGTGCCACAGATCCCCGTGGTGAAGACCCGGATCAAAATGTCGTCGTGACCGGGCTCGGGGACCGGTACATCCTCCAAACGCAAACCGACCTCGTCGCCGTGTTTGACCAACGCCCTCATGTTCACGCCCAGACCGAGTTCCGAGCGATTTCGAACACGTCGGTCATCGAGGTCGAGATCATCATGCGGTTGTCTGTGCTCAGCGTCACGTTGAACCAGCACGATAAAGCAGCCAGGCGGGATGTCTGTCCAACAGTGAGGTGAACGAGGAGCAGGGCTCTGTGCCGGGGGTCACCGTGCAAACGCTAGTCACGGGTCTGCGGCCGCCCGGTCACGGCGCGGAGATGGCAGCGAACTGGCGAGTGCTGTGGCACGATGCTGGAGTGAGCGAATACCTGGGCGGACATTTGCTGGTGGCCACGCCCCAGCTTCGCGACCCAAACTTCTGGCGAACGGTCGTCCTGGTCCTTCAGCACGATCCAGAAGCCAGTATCGGAGTTGTCTTGAATCGCCCCACTATCGAGCAGGTCGAGACACACATTCCGTCCTGGAGCGCGGTGGCTGCCGAACCGGGAGTCGTTCATTTCGGCGGCCCGGTCGAGCCCCAGGTGGCCATCGGCCTGGCCTCCGGCCAGTCAGGCGAGCCCACCGGTGTTCCCGGACTGAGCATCGTGGACCTGGAGTCACCGCCGTCACCCCAGTTGGGCACCGCTCGGATCTACTCGGGATACGCCGGATGGGGGACAGGGCAGCTCGAAGCCGAGATCGCCGAGGGATCGTGGTATGTGGTGCCCGCCGCCCCCGATGACCCCTTCGACCGACCGGAAGGCCAATGGGCGCGGGTGTTGCGTCGTCAACAGGGCTACCTCTCCTTGGTCTCGACGTTCCCCGACGACGTGGCCATGAATTGAGCCGCTCGTGCTCCCGACCTCGTACCTAGGCTGAGAGACCGATGATCACCACGGCTCCCAAGCTCCGACCCAGTCTGCGGCGCAAAGCGCCAGGTCTCATGGTGGAGAGAGACCTGCGTTTGAGGGGCCTCGATGCGATCGTCGGGATCGACGAGGTCGGACGCGGCTCCTGGGCCGGCCCGCTCACGGTGGGAGCGGCAGTGGTCCCTCTCGACCGGCGGGTCTACAAAATCCGTGATTCCAAGATGCTGACCGAGGATGAGCGTGAGGCGCTGTTCGATCGCATCGCCGAATGGTGCGTGTCGTGGTCGGTGGGCCATGCCAGCGCACAAGAATGTGATGAGTTGGGCATGTCGGACGCTCAGCGGTTGGCGGCGCGACGAGCGATCATGGGTCTCGGCATGGAGCCGGATCATGTCCTGGTGGACGGCAACTGGGATTTCGTGGGTGGGGCCACACGCATCGTACGGGGCGACAGCACATCGCTCTCGATCGCCGCAGCCTCGATCCTGGCCAAGGTGAGTCGTGACCGGATCATGCGGGCGCTGGCGGAACATCACCCCGGCTACAACTTCGAGGGCAACAAGGGATATCCGTGCCCGACCCACAAAGCGGCCCTCCAGGCATGGGGGCCTTCTTCCATCCATCGCCGGTCCTGGGTGTTCATGGACCACCTCATGTGGAACGGCCTGGCGCGTTATCACCGCCCGGAGCCCCAGCTCGCCCTTCCGTTCGACGTCTGACGTCGTCTTGTCCCGGACCGTGGCCAAATGTTGCTGACAGAGCCGGACCGGGCGATGTTGGGTGGGGCGCAGGGAATGGCCGTTCAGATGGCAATGGAGCTGATCGTCGCCACCGGCGAGGCCGAAGCTGCTCCCGCCCTGTTGGACATCACCGCCGCCCATATCGACGGCTGTCTCTATCACGGACAGGCCGGTCTCGACTTTGCCCGCACCCTCAACGAGCACGGGGCCCGGGTGCGGGTTCCCACCACGCTCAACGTCTCCTCACTCGACCTGCTCCACCCCGAGCTTTACCGGGGGAGTCAGGAGACCGCGGCCTCGGCACGCCTCCTGATGGACGCCTATGTCGAAATGGGTTGTGCCCCGAGTTGGACATGTGCCCCCTACCAGCTCACATCCCGCCCCGGGTTTGGCGAGCAGATCGCTTGGGGCGAGTCAAACGCGATCGTGTTCGCCAACTCCGTGCTCGGTGCCCGCACCTCCCGTTATGGCGACTTTCTCGACATCTGTTGCGCCCTCACCGGACGCGCTCCGGCTGTGGGACTACACACCGACGAGGGGAGGAGGGCGACCCTACAGGTCGACCTCGATGTACCGGGTCACCTCCTCTCGGACGACCTGTTCTACCCGGTGCTCGGGCATGTCCTGGGTCAGATCGCCGGAAGCGAGGTGACGGCGCTGGTCGGGCTCGACGAACGCGCCTCTGAGGACCGGCTCAAAGCCCTCGGCGCAGCCGCGGCCTCGTCCGGAGCGGTGGCGATGTTCCACGCGGTCGGTGTCACGCCGGAGGCGGCCACCTTGCTCGACGCCACCGGTGGCGTCGACCCCGCACGCAAGGTAACGATCGATGTCGACGATCTGAGAGCGGCCCGAGCTTCCCTAGGGCCTGCCGGCGGCCCGCTCGACGCGGTGAGCGTTGGCACGCCCCACTTCTCGTTGGACGAGATGAAGGAACTGGCCCGGCTCGTGGTGGGTCGGGTGACCAGCGTTCCCTTCTACGTCAACACGTCGCGTGGGGTGCTGGCTGAGGCCGAGAGAGAAGGCTGGTCCGCACACATCGAGGAGTACGGGGCCACGATCGTCACCGACACCTGCACCTACATAACACCGATCATCGAGACCGGCGGTGGGGTGGTCATGACCAACTCGGGAAAGTGGGCCTTTTACGCACCGAGCAATCTGGGAGTGGAGGTCGCAATCGCCGGGCTCGAGGCCTGTGTCGACTCCGCGACCTCAGGGGAGATCGGTCTGGGAGACACCTGGTGACCGAGAACGGTTATCGAGTACTGGTCGACGGGGTCGCCCGGGGCGACCTTCTCCAACTAGACGAGCCTCTCTCCCTGTGGGGCGGGCTCGACGCAACCACCGGGCTCATCATCGACCACCACCACCCTCAAGCCGGTGAGAGTATGAGCGGGCGTATCGTCGTCATGCCTCATGGCCGGGGCTCCAGCTCGTCGTCGTCGGTGCTCGCCGAGGCTTTGAGGTTGGGGAACGCACCTGCCGGCTTTGTTCTAGGCGAGCCGGATGCCATCCTGGTAATCGGCGCCCTGGTCGCGAATCGTCTCTACGGGACATCATGTCCCATTGTGTGCGGCCCGGTGCCAAGAGGTTGGGCAGGAATGTGGAGGATCGAACACAACCGAGTGTCGCCGGTTTCGGGATGATCGCTTTGGCTGCGCCTGATGCGGCAGGTGAAGAAAAGTCGGCCCGTTGCCGATAGACACCGAAATGAATGGCATTGACGAGCTCAACGCCTTCTTCAGGCGTATGCCAGTCGCGTTCTATCGCACCTCGACGACGGGCAAACTCATCGCGGCCAACCCGGCATTGGCAAACATCCTCGGGTACGACTCAGTCGAAGAGATGATGAGCGCTCTCGAGACCGTGGAGACCGTCTACATGGACCCCCATCAGAGGACCTTGTGGCTGGAACGTATAGGGATTGAGGGCGTGATCTTCGACTTCGACATGCAACTGACCCGACCCGATGGCAAGACGACCTGGGTCCGCGACTCGGCCCGCGCCATTCGTGACGACAACGGCGACATCGTCTACTACGAGGGATCGTTGATCGACGTCACCGACAAGATCGAGGCGCAGAAGGAGAAGGACGACTTCATCGCCACGGTTTCTCATGAACTGCGCAATCCACTCGCGGTCATGCTCGGCCTCGGGCAGGAGCTCTCCGACAACTACGACTCGTTCACCGACGATGACCGCCGGGAGATGGCCAGCATGATCGCCCGGCAGGCCGACGATGCCTCTTGGTTGATCGAGGATCTTCTCGTTGCCTACCGCGACAACATGAGCCAGGTATCGGTCACGATTCAGGAGTTCGATGTCACCAAGGAGATCGAACGGGTCCTGGAGGTGGTCGATCACCCGATTCCGCTCAAGGTCTTGCAGGGCAGCTCGCGAATCCTGGCCGACCCCCGCCGCACTCGCCAGATCCTGCGCAACCTGGTCTCCAACGCGATCCGCTACGGCGGTGAGGAGATGCAGGTTTCCCTCGCCAACGCCGGCGATCGCCTCGAAGTGAAGGTCCAGGACTCGGGCGAGCGGATACCTCATGCCGATGTAGAGCGCATATTTCGTGCCTACGAGCGGGGGAGAGGACCCTCGCATTCGGCTTCCGTAGGTCTCGGGCTCAACGTCGCCCGGCGTCTGGCCCGATTGATGGACGGGGACCTGACCTACCGCCACGAAGAGGGCTGGTCCACCTTCGTCCTCTCCCTCCCATCGGGTTGAACCGGCACCGCTCCTACCATGGCCCGATGCGTGTTTTAGTGACCGGCGGCGCCGGGTTCATCGGAAGCCACACCGTTGTCTCTCTCATCGAGGCGGGCCATGAGCCGGTCATCGTCGACAATCTCTCCAACTCGCGACGGTCGGTGCTCAAGAGAATCGCCAGCATCGCCGGTGAGGAGCCCAGATTCGTCGAAGCAGATGTCAGGGACCTCCACGCCATGGCCGGGGTGCTCGAGAGTGGCTTCGATGCTTGCATCCATTTCGCGGCACTCAAGGCCGTTGGAGAGTCGGTGGAGAAGCCACTGCTCTACTACGACAACAACGTCGGCGGCACCTTCACGTTGCTCGAGGCGCTGGCAGCAGCAGAGGTCAAGCATTTCGTGTTCAGCTCCTCGGCCACTGTCTATGGCGAGTCGACGGACCTGCCTCTCAGAGAGTCGATGCCAACGGGGTCGGCCACCAATCCCTACGGCTGGACCAAGATCATGATGGAGCAGATCCTGCGTGACGTGCAAGTCTCCGACCCTGAATGGTCGGTGTCTCTTCTCCGCTACTTCAACCCGGTGGGAGCACACCCTTCGGGTCTGATCGGAGAGGATCCATCAGGGATTCCAAGCAACCTCATGCCGTACGTGGCAAAGGTCGCCGCCGGCGAGTTGCCCGCCCTCAAGGTCTACGGCGGCGACTACCCGACGCCGGACGGGACCGGAGTCAGGGACTTCATACATGTTGTCGACCTGGCCGAAGGACATGCACGTGCCCTGGAACGGCACGCCGGCGAAACTGGTGTCTTTGTCTACAACCTGGGGACGGGACAGGGTCACAGCGTCCTCGAGGTGGTGTCGGCATACGAGCAGCAGTCGGGCAAACCGGTGCCTTACGAGATCGTTGAGCGCAGGGCCGGGGACGTGGCGGCGAACTGGGCAGACGTCGAGAAGGCCGGCGTCGAGCTCGGATGGAAGACCACAAGAGACCTCGACCAGATGTGCGCCGATTCCTGGCGGTGGCAATCGACCCCTCGTTGACCCGCGTAGCCTTTCAACGGTGACGGAGGTAGACGAGGCCGCGCGACTTTGGATCGAGGGCGATCCCGACCCGGCGACAAGGACTGCACTCAAAGCGTTGATCGACGCCCAGGACCTCGATGGCCTGGGACGAGCCATGGGCTCGCCACTTACCTTCGGCACAGCCGGGATCCGGGGCGAGGTAGGGCCCGGTTCGGGTCGGATGAACCGCGCCACGGTGATCCGCACCTCGCGCGGGCTTGCCGATCACCTGCTGGCTACTCATGGAGGGGTCCCCACCAACCCGGTTGTCCTTGGCTTCGACGCCCGGCCCGATAGCCGGGTGTTCGCTGAGGACACCGCCGGAGTGCTCGCCGCGGCCGGTATCGCAGTGCGCTTCTTCCCGGAAGTGACCCCGACCCCGTTGGTGGCGTTTGCCGCAAAGCACCTGGATGCGCCGGCTGCTGTGGTGATCACCGCCAGCCACAACCCCCCGGCCGACAATGGCTACAAGGTGTACGGCGGCAATGCGGCTCAAATCGTGCCACCCGTCGACACCGAGATCGCCGAGGCGATTGCTCGTGTCGGCCCGGCAACGGAGGTGCCGCGGCACGAAGCGGTGTTCAGCGCCACATCAGATCGCGTGACGGTGATCCCCGAAGACATGCTCGATTCCTACCGGGTCGAGGTGGACGAGGCCCGCCCCAATCCCCAGACATCCGACCTGAGGATCGTCTACACCCCTTTGCACGGTGTCGGAGCCAAGGTTCTGACCAGGATGTTCACCGCGGCCGGACATCGTGGCCTGATCTCGGTCCCGGAACAGGTCGAGCCCGACGGAGCCTTTCCGACGGTGACTTTCCCCAACCCGGAAGAGGCCGGAGCCCTCGACCTGGCCCTGGCCCTGGCCGCGAGCGAAGACGCTGACCTGGTGCTGGCCAACGACCCCGACGCCGATCGCCTGGCGGCGGCGTTGCCGGTATCGGATGGATGGAGAATGTTGACCGGGAACGAGCTCGGGGCGTTGTTGGGAGACTATGTGCTCAGGTATTGGGATCACCCGGAGACTCCGATCGTCGTCAACTCTGTGGTTTCCAGCCCGATGCTGGGCCTCATCGCCGCCATGAGGGGGGCGGTGCACGGCACCTCGCTGACCGGGTTCAAGTGGATCATCAACGCCGGCCTGGCGATGGAGACCAGAGGTGACGGGAGGTTCGCCTTTGGATACGAGGAAGCACTTGGCTATTCGATAGGGCGCCCCGTGCGTGACAAGGACGGGATCTCAGCAGCGATCGTCATGGCAGACCTGGCGACGGAAGAGGCAGCCTCCGGTCGAAGTGTCCTGGCGCGGCTGGAGGATCTCTGGGATGAGGTGGGGCTGTGGGTCAGCGCCCAGCACTCGATCGTCCGGATGGGAGTCGGAGGCCAACAGGCCTTGCTCGACGCCGTGAACCGACTGGCCGACGGCCCACCAAACGAGGTTCTCGGGACCGAGATCACCGGTATGACCGACTATCGGCTCGGGGCAGGGGAGCGCCCGCCTTGGCTGGGGGCACAGGAGCTGATCGAGCTCACCCTGGCCGAGGTAGGACGCGTCCTGGTTAGACCGAGCGGAACCGAGCCCAAGCTGAAGATCTATGTGGACCTCTCGGGATCGACGGAACCAGACCACGAGACAGCGCACCTGGTGCTGATGCAGAAGGCGACCGAGATGGCAGCGGCGATGGGGGAGTGGCTGGCGGTCTGAGCGTCAGTCTGATGACCGGCGAACATGTTGCCGGTAGAGATAGAGCCATCCCCACCCGTGAACCGCGACACCTGCTGCCAGCACCGCAGCCACGAAGGGGTAGCCGGCAATCAGGGCGGCCACGGCAGCCACCACCGCAAACGAGACCAGGGCGACGCGAGCTCCGTTGAGTGGGCCGTACATGGTCGGAGAATATCGGCTCGGGAGTCTTTGCAGTCGTCTTGGGCTCGACGCCGCATAAGGTGGTCGTTCGATGCGATCAGTCGCCGCGGTTCTCGTCATCCTGATAGGAGCGTGCACCTACACCGACGCCCTGGGCTCGGGCACAACGGTGGTGCGTGGTGGTCCTGCCAGTCCCACCACTGATGCTCCCACCACCACGACCACCCTTGTCATCACCACCACGACGGAGTCACCAGTCACCGAGACGACGGTCGAGCGGCCAGGCGACGATGCCCTGGTCACCCCAACCGGGGTAGTGGTAGCGGTGCTGGACCGGACTGTCGACGGGTTCCTGGTGCGAACCCCGTGTGGGAACGAGACCGTGGTGTCGAGCGGGACGCCGGTGAGTGGTGTCTGGGTCGTGGTCGACCCGGGTCATGGCGGTGAGGTAGACACAGGAGCTGTCGGAGCCAACGGGTTGATGGAACAAGACCTCAATCTGGTGGTCTCCCAGGCACTCGAGGCCAAGCTGATAGTGCGCGGCATCCCGGTGCTGTTGACCAGGACCGGGCGCTATGCGTCGACGCTAGGAGCGCGGACAGCACTGGCCGATCACGTCGGTGCCGACCTTCTTCTCTCGGTTCATCACAATGCCCCCACTCCGGGGCCCTCGAACCGACCAGGGACCGAAATCTTCGTCCAGCACGACTCGACCGAGTCACGCAGGCTGGGAGGGCTGGTTTGGAAGCACATCACCGAGTCCCTGTCACAGTTCGACGTGCAATGGAGCGCAGCGTCAGACGCCGGTGTGCTCTCGGTTCTCAGCACGCGGGGGGAGGACGCCTACGGGATCAACCGGGGCCCGGAAACGGTGAGTGTGCTCGCCGAGCTGGGCTACGTCTCCAACCCGCCCGAAGCCGAGCTGTTCGCCACCGACGAGTACGTCGAGACTGCCGCGGAGGCTTTGGCCAACGCGGTCGTGGATTATCTGACCACCCAGGATGCCGGTGCCGGCTACGTGTCCGAGCCCAGGGTCTTCAACCCACAACCCGGGATCGGAGCCGGGGCATGCGTGGACCCGGTCCTGGAGTGATGTTTGCCTGATCGGTCGCTGATCTCATGAGCACCACAACTCCGAAAAGGCGGCTTCGCCGATCTCGTCGAAGTACTGAGTGGAGCCACAAAGCGGGTCGCCGGGAAGGGTGTCTGTGACCACCAGAGTAGTGCCAACCGGCTGACAGTCGGGTCGTCCCGGCCACATACAATCCGCGTCATCGCCGCAGGCCACGCTGATCAGGGCGAGGAGCAAAACCAGCGAGGGCATTGCCGCCCTGGGGGGTCTACTCACCAAGTCATGCTACCGGACACACAGGGGTCAACCTTCTTACACAACTTGACATAACGTGGATTATGGGCGTAGGACCGAATGGCACCATCCGAACGTCAGCAGGGAACAAACACTCCCCGGCACGCGTTGGACACGCACAGACGTACCTAGTGAAAGGCT
>DATKEA010000113.1:0-38965 GCA_035544615.1 Acidimicrobiia bacterium
GTTCACCGAGGGAATGCAGTTCGACAAGGGCTACATCTCTCCGTACTTCATCACCGACCCGGACCGCCAGGAGGCGATCCTCGACGATCCGTACATCCTGATCGCCAACCAGAAGATCAGCTCGGTCAACGATCTGGTGCCCGTGCTCGAGAAGGTGATGCAGACCGGCAAGGGAGTGCTCGTCATTTCCGAGGACGTCGAGGGAGAGGCTCTCGCCACTCTCGTGGTCAACAAGATCCGGGGCACCTTCCAGTCGGTCGCCGTCAAGGCTCCTGGCTTTGGCGAGCGTCGCAAGGCCATGCTTCAGGACATCGCCATCCTCACCGGTGGCACCGTGATCTCTGAGGAGGTTGGCCTGAAGCTGGAGAACGTGAGCACCGAATTGCTGGGCCGTGCCCGCAAGGTGGTCATCTCCAAGGACAACACCACGGTCATCGACGGTGATGGTTCCGAGTCCGATGTCAAGGCTCGCATCGCTCAGATCGAGCGTGAGATCGAGAACACCGACTCGGACTGGGACCGCGAGAAGCTCCAGGAGCGTCTCGCCAAGCTGTCTGGTGGCGTGGTGGTCATCAAGGCCGGAGCCGCGACCGAGGTCGAGCTCAAGGAGAAGAAGCACCGCATCGAGGATGCCGTCCAGGCCGCCCGTGCCGCCGTCGAAGAAGGCGTCGTGCCCGGGGGTGGGGTGGCGCTGCTTCGTGCCCAGGCCGCGGTGGACAAGGTCCGTGGTGGCTCGGATGACGAGAAGACGGGTCGCAGCATCGTTCGCAAGGCGATGGAAGAGCCGCTCCGTCAGATCGCGTTCAACGCCGGCTTCGAAGGCGGAGTCGTCGTCGAGCAAGTTCGTGCCGCGGAGGGAAGCAGCGGTTTCAACGCTGCCACCGGCGTGTACGAGGACCTGCTGGCCGCCGGTGTCATCGACCCGGCCAAGGTCACCCGGTCGACCCTGCAGAACGCGGCTTCGATCGCTGCTCTGCTGCTCACTACCGAGGCTCTCGTTGTCGAGCAGCCCGAGGATGCCCCGGCCATGCCCGGTGGCGGACATGACCACGGCGGAGGTATGGACTTCTAACCGAAGCCGAAATCCGCAATAAAGGGGGACCCGAATTCGGGTCCCCCTTTCCTATGGCCACTTGCTCTTGAAGAGTCAGTTGGTGGCGATGATTTCGATGGCGCTGATGATGGGGTTGCCGGCGACGTGGCCGAAGTCGATGTCGACGTTGCCGTCGGAGGTGATGGTGAAGGCTTTCATCACTCCGGTGAAGCCGCCCACGTCGGCGAAGATGTCGTAGTCGTCCAACACCAGGTTGCCGTCAAGGGTGACGTCGAAGACCCGGGCGCCGACCTGGTTGCTGGGTGTATGGCTGTTGGCGAAGTAGAGACGCACCTCGACCTCGGTGCCGGAGGCGACGGGGATATCCCATTCCATCTCGGGTAGTGGGCCTGGGTCCCAGCGGATGGGGCCGAACACGTCGATCGGAGTGGTGGACGGCACGGACGGGTCGAGAGAGGTGGGCTGGGGCCAGTTGGCGGTGTTGCTCACGTTGTTGTGGGCCGGGTTCGGGTTGGTGGAAGTGTCCTCCGCCCAGTCAGGACCACCATCGGTGGCTGCCACCAACGAGCCACCAGCATTTACCCGGAACAACACGTTCCCGCCTCCGGTGGTCTCCGGGTTGACGGTGAGGGTGAAGGTGTCTGTGTCGGTGGCGTTGTCGGGGTCGGTGGCGGTGACGGTGATGTCGTAGCTGCCGGCGTCGCTCACCGCGGGGTTGAAGGTGAAGGTTCCGGTTCCGTCGCCGTTGTCGGTGAACGACCCGAACGCCGGGGTGCCGGTGTCGGTGAGAGTCACCAGGTCGCCGTCGGGGTCAGACGCAGACACGCCGAAGGTCAACGAGTCACCCTCGGTCACCGACTGGTTCGAAATGGTGTCAACCACCGGAGACTGGTTGGCCGGCGGCTCTCCTCCACCATCGGTGGCCACGATTTCGATGGCGTTGACCAACGGGTTTTGGGTGACGTGGCCGAAGTCGATGTCGACGTTGCCGTCGGAGGTGATGGTGAAGGCTTTCATCACTCCGGTGAAGCCGCCCACGTCGGCGAAGATGTCGTAGTCGTCCAACACCAGGTTGCCGTCGAGGGTGACGTCGAAGACCCGGGCGCCGACCTGGTTGCTGGGTGTATGGCTGTTGGCGAAGTAGAGACGCACCTCGACCTCGGTGCCGGAGGCGACGGGGATATCCCATTCCATCTCGTTGCCAGTAGGCGGATCCCAGCGCTCACTGGAGAAAACCTCTGCAGGTGTCGAAGACGGCACCGAACCATCCAACGACGTCACCGGAGGCCACGTCGCGGTATTCGACCCGGAGTTGTGAGCCGGATTAGGACTCGTCGAAGAATCAGCCTCCCAATCAGGACCACCATCGGTCGCGGCCACCAGCGGCCCGCCGGCATTCACCCGGAACAGCGTCCCAACGACGCCCGAACCAGCCGCGAACGAGGCCGTAGAGCCCGGGGCGACTTCGTTGCCGGCGTTCGACCTGTCGATGACCCCGGACACTGTCAGCGTGTAGTCGCCGTCGCCAAGGTCGCCGGTGGTGAGGGTCACCGTCTTCAGATCCCCACCGAGAACCGCGTCCGTGATGGAGACTCCACCGTCGAGGCTGTAGGAAGACAGGTTCTCCGCCGATGCCTGGTCGACCGGCTCGTCGAATTCGACGAGCACGGTGTTGCCCGACCCTTCGGCGCCGATCAGTGTTGGAGCCGTCGTGTCCGGGGCAGCCACACCATCGCCGTTGAAGTGGAACCAGTTGATATCGAACAGATCACCGGCACCTGGCGAGCTGCTTTCGAAGACTGCGAACAATGAGATCGAGCCGCTGTCAGCGATGGAACCGGTGATCGACAGGTAGCTAGGCGTGCCGGAGCCGGCGGGCACGTCAATGGAGCCGACCACCGGACCCGTCGGTGAGCCGGAGTGGAAGACGATCGAGCCCGGGAGGTTCGGCACCACTCGCGCCGTCACGGAGTGGATACCGTCGAGGGCGATCGGATCGAAAGCGAGCCAGTCTCCGTCGTCGATCGAGCTCACGTCGGCGCCGCCGGCGGGATCATCCTCGGAGGTCACCAAAGACACTCCAGAGGCGTCGGTGTTGAACTCGGCTTGCTTCAGGTGAGGGTTCAGCACTGCCACCGCACTGCTCGTAAGCGGGGCGTTCTGCGCGGTGCCCTCGTCTGTATATGTGGTCTCGAGAACCCCGAAGGCATTCTCGACGTCCGTGTGGCCGGCACGGTCGAAGCTGAACGTCCCGCTGAGACCGGGCTGGGAGGTGAGTGGATGCGCGTGGGCGTCATGCCCGAGGAGGCTGGTGGTGATGACGTCGTTGCCGTCTATCGGATCGTCCTCGACATCGGAGACATCGACCGAGTAGGGAACCGGCTCGTCCCAACCGATGAAGGCTCCGGTCGGTGGACCGATGAAGCTGATCTCGGGAGCGCTGTTGCCCACCGAGATCAACACGGTCGAAGTGCCCTCCGCTCCCTGTGAGTCGGAGACGGTGAGCCGGACGGTGTAGTCGCCGGGAGTCGTGAATGTGTGACTGGGCTCGAGGGCCGTGCTGTCGACGACGCCGTCGTCTTCGAAGTCCCATGCAACACCAGCAACGTTGCCGTCTTCGGGGTCGGATGACCCGGTGGCGGACAGTTGCACCGTCAGAGGTGCCCCGCCGTTGGTCGGGTCGGCGGAAATGTCCGCCGTCGGTAGCCGGTTCTCGGGCTGGTAGACGATCTTGGACAGCGCAGCGTCGGGGTTGCCGCCGAATCCGGTGCCGTACTCGAGCACGTACAGAACACCATCGGGCCCGATCTCGACGTCGATAGGGGAGAACAAATCGATCGACGGCAGGAATGGCTCGAGGTTGATGACGTTGCCCAGATCGTCAAGTCGAGCGGTCTTGAACCAGTTTCTCGACCACTCCGATATGAATAGCCGGCCGTCATAGTGCTCGGGGAGGGCATCGGGGGCTGCAGATGCCGGGCGCCGATATACGGGTCCTGTGATGATTGTGTTCCCGCAGTCTGTCGATACAGGCGGCACGCACTCGGGGTCCCATATTTCGGGCCAGTCGAGGTTGAAGTCGTTGTTGAACGAGTACCAGATGAACGCCGACTTCGCCGGGGGCAAGTCGGTCAGGCCAGTGTTGTGCGGGGAGTCGTTCACCAGTTGCGAGCAGTCGACCGCATTGCCGGTGGCCGGGTCGTTGTACGGAAGGTTATCGGCGATGCAATA
The DNA here is from genome assembly GCA_035544615.1 of Acidimicrobiia bacterium. Taxonomy (GTDB): domain Bacteria; phylum Actinomycetota; class Acidimicrobiia; order Spongiisociales; family ZC4RG35; genus JARDZU01. Next base: position 4,286 of record DATKEA010000113.1, read on the forward strand.
GGGCCAGCCGTAGTTGGCGGCCTCACGCGCCTGGATTACCTCGTCGTGTCCCGCCGGCCCGCTCGATGTGAAGTTCTTGGCGTCCGGCCCAACGTCCCCCGTGTACAACCATCCAGTCGCCGGGTCGATGGTGATCCGGAACGGGTTGCGCAGCCCCATGAGATATATCTCCGGGCGAGTGAGTGCGGTTCCCGGCGCGAAGAGGTTTCCCGGCGGTATGTCGTAGGTCCCATCGCCGTTCGGATCGATTCGCAAGACCTTGCCGCGCAGATCGTTGGTGTTGGCAGACGACCTCTGGGCATCGGTCGATATGGAGCTCTCGTCTACGGCGCCAAAGGCCGAGTGCAAGGTGTTGTCTCCGGTGGCTATGTAGAGCAGGCCATCGGCGTCGAACGCAAGAGACCCGGCTGCGTGGTGACAGCATCCTTCTCTGTCAGTAGGGACCTCGAGGTAGGGCACTTCCTCGGTGAGTGCTGAGCCCGTGAACGTGAAGCGGGACAGTCGCTGCATGTTGGCGGACTTGGGCATGACCGAGTAGTAGAGCCATATCCATCCCGTCGAGTCGAATGACGGATCGAGAGCAAGCCCGAGCAGACCGTCCTCGAACTCCGTGTAGACCGCGAGGTCGTGGATGGTCGAGCTGCTCGAAGTCTCCGGGTCGTACAGCTTGACGAGCCCGCTTCTCTCGATCCAAAGGATGCGACCATCGTCCAAGATCGCCATCTCCATCGGATTGAGGGTGTTCTCCTCGAGCGTGATCTTCTGATAGTTGGACTCGACTCCCGCCTCACAGTCGCCGGGAGCGTTACCGGTCACCCAGTTGAGGCCGCCAGCCACATGAAGCAGGAAGAACGGATCGGTGTATGCGTCGATGTGGTGGCCGAGCAGGGTCGTCCAAGAGCGCGCCGATCCAAACGTGTGGCACCATGCCATCGGGTGGTCGGGGCCCATGAGGTTGCCCTTGAGGTCACGCAGATCTGCGGTGGCGAGGACATGCACCGTCTCGCGTGGATGGGGGAAGTAGTTGGCCCATGAGTCGAAGGTCTCCCATACATCGGGAAGCCCCGCAGTCGATGGATGGTTCGGGTCGGAGACGAGCAAGGTGCCGTCATGCTGGCCGGCAGGGTCGCTGTCGAAGTCGGAGCCCACCAGGTCGGCCCACCATGCCCACGCGTTGTTGGTGTCGCCGGGGGAGTGGACGCCGACGAAGCCTCCGCCGGCTTCCACAAAAGCCTGGAAGGCAGCACGCTGGGTCTCGTTCATGATGGTCCCACTGGTGGAGACGAAGACCACCGCCTCCACGTCCGCAAGATCGGTTGGGTTGAAGATCGTCGGGTCGTCGGTGCTGATGACGTGGTAACCCTCTGACTCGGCGAGCGCTGAGATCTCTGCGGCCCGGGTCTCCATCTCCGGATGAACGAATCCGGCGGCCTCCCAGTAGACGATCACGGTGTGTCCCTCGTGGGCGCGAGCCACCAAGGACGTTGCGATGATGGTGGCCGCGAGGGCTACCAGTACGAGGATGGGGCGGTAGCCGGATTTCCACGACAGGAGCCGCCCTGGCGCGGCATGTTTGCCCGGCGCGTGAAATACGCTCTTGAGGATCCCCACTTCCGACTTGGCCTTGAACGGCCTTTGTCTTGTCATGCAGCCACCCAGTACGCCCCACTAGCTGTCTTCGACCGGCGCCACCTTACTACCTTTTGGTAGCCATTGACCTCAGCCAGTGGCGCCCAGGTCGTTCAGCCGCCGAAGAAGCCGAGCAGGATTCGTCCTTGCTCTTCTGCTCCCTCCTGGTCGGAATGACAGTTGTCCCGCAGTCGCTCGTCGGGAAGCACGCCCATGTCGGGTCCCGGGAGGGCCCCGTGCTCTGCCACCAGCGCCTCGACGAGGGATGCCATGTCATCGGGTCCCATCGGTCCTGCGATGGGGCAGACATGACCGGGCGAGTAGGACGGTTGCGCCGAGACATAGATCGAGACCCCTGGAGCCAACGATCTCAACATCGAGAGAGCCTGAATTGCCTCGTCGAGGCTGTCGTCTCCGCTTCCCGCACAGAGTTGCCACCAGACGTCCTTCGTGTCCGGATACTCCTCGAGGCCGGCCTCGAACTGCTCCCAGTATCTGGTGTCAGTCTCAGCCCAGGCCGCAACGGTGCCGAGACCGTAGTTGAACTCGCTTTCCGGCCAGATGCGAGACCCCCCGATGCGCCCATATCCACGTACGGCGTCGAGTGTGACCGAACACCCCACTACTCCGACTCGGGTCTCGCCAGGAACGAGGGTCGACGGCGTCTGATGAGGAACGGGCGTACTCGTAGGGATCGTCGTGGATGTTCCGGACTGCTCGGGGCCGGTGCACGCGGCGACGACCAGCATCAAAATTGGCGCCAAGCGGGTCAGGAAGGTCACCAACCGGGGGTGCATTGGCTCTGGGGCGTGTCCGGTCAGTCCATGACGTCGGCGTAGATCTCACCCAGCGACTCGGCGACGAAGCTCGCTCCATCATCCGTCAGGTGACCGATCTCGTCGATGTAGTGGGAGCAGGTGCCGACTACCGGTGATGCGCTCTGATGCACGTCCGAGCGGCCTGCTGCCACCTGTTCGATGGCCGTATCGATCTCGGGGTGGTTCTCGCTAGCGCGAACGTCTTCACCACCTCCGGCCGGGCACAGGCTCCCATTGGGCCCGCCGACTATCGGCTGGAGGATTATGTTCTCCGCGCTGGGCACCTTGATCTCGATGGTGTCGATGACGGCCTCGACGGCTTCGACCCATGCGGTGACCGACCTGTTGGCGCCGCTGACGGTGAACAGGACTACATCGGGGTTGTTGGCCCTGGAAGTGCACTGCGACTTAATGGGGTTCGACCATCCGTCGAAGCCTGGATCGATCCAGCGGTCGATGGCGCCGCCACCCTGGATCAGGGCTTGCCAGCCACCGTTGCCGACCAAATCTTCGAAGATGTCATCTCCGGCCGAGAACCACTGGTTGGTCTGGCTGAAGCCGACGATCTGAACGCAGGTGGCAGACAGCAGCGCGCTCGAGCGGTGCGCGGGAGACGACCTCGCGTTCGGGTCAATGGCACGATGGAGGAAGGTTGCCATCTGAGCTCTGGTGACGGGATCGTCGGGGCAGAACCGGTCGTTGGTCGGCGGGTTGCATCCCCTGGTGATGCCGGTGGCGGCCAAGGCTTGGATGTCGGCTTCGTGGGACGAGGAGTCGTCGTCTGTGAAGCTGTCGTTGTTGCTGGGGTCGAGGTCGAGGGCGCGGGTGAGGAAGGTTGCCATCTGAGCTCTGGTGACGGGGTCGTCGGGGCAGAACCGGTCGTTTGTTGGCGGGTTGCATCCACGCGTTATCTCCCGGGCTGCAATCCAATCGATGTCCGCTTCGTGTGCGGAGCCGTCTTCATCGACGAATGCCCCGTCTGCACGAGCCGGTGGGGGCGAGACGAAGATGAGCCCCATCAGCAGCGAGAGTGCGATAGCGACGATCGAGGCCAGACGAGCGGGAGACAGTGGGGCACGCAGAATAATCACTACCTAACTTCGTTGTGTTTGGGGGTCCTCTTGAAGGATTTCTGATCGGAGAGCGATATAGCGGGCCCCCCCGGTGCTCCGAGCCTGCCGTGCTCGAGGGCACCCTAACCGGGGATTCTGGTCTTTGCCCACATCGTCCCCGGAGATCGGGCAGAAGCTGGATCTAACTTCGGGCGCGGGCCTGGACCGCCCAATCTGCCAGGAATGAGTAGAGCTGCTCGATGGTGTAGCGCTGGGCGGCCAGAGTCCGCTCACCGTGGAGTTCGCCGTCCCAGAGCTCCAGCTTGGCCAGGTCCCCGTGCTGTCGGAGGACCTCACCCAGCCCCGCCTGCAGAGCCGCCTCGAATTGCGGGAAATGGTTGTCCTTGCGCCCATGCATTATCACCATGGGGACTCCGCGCTCGAGGGCGCTGGCTATCTGACGGACGTACTCGGGGCGGGTATTCGCATCTGAGGTTCCAACGGCCCGCCGGGCGAAGCGGCGTGCCACCGATTTCAGCTTTTTCCGGATGACGCGCACGTACTTGGGCCACTTCTTGCGCAGCCTGCGCCAGACGTCCCGTGACATGGCCTGTCGCCCGTGCCAGAGGATGCCCTCGGATGCTCCGGGGTAGTCCTCGACCGGTATGCAGGAGATGGCCATCACCCGGAGGTCCGCCACCGACCCTGCAGCGTGCAAGGCCATACGCCCGCCGTAGCAGGTCCCCACCAGCCCGATTCCGGCGACTCCGCGTGAGCGGAGGGCGTCGACAGCAGCCAGCACCTCGGAAGTGTGCGGTGTCATCAGGTCGAACATCCGGGTCTCCCCGGTGCTCTCACCCACGCCGCGGTAGTCGAATCGGAGAACGTCGTAGCCGCACTCGGCGAGGCGTCTGGCCAGCTCGACGTACATTCGGTTCCGTTGGGTCGAGGGGATCCACCCTCCTCCTGAGAGGAGCACGATTCCGATCCCGAGCGGGTCGCCCGGCGGTGCGGTGTGAATGGCGAAGAGTTGCTGGCTTCCGGATTCGATCCAGAGGATCTCTTCTTGGGACGTGGACACAGCGGTCACTTGGACACCACGCATTCGATCCAGGAAGCCGTTGTGTCGAAGAGGCCTCCTCCCCGTATGGCCCCGGCCTGGATGAACCACCACGATTCATTGGTTCCCAAGGTTGCGAGCTCGACTTCCGAGCCCGATGCCTTCCACCCATCCACGATTCGGTCGCCCGCCGTCGGGAGCTTGTCGCCGGTAGTCACCCACAGGGCGCGCGGAGGCGGCTCCACATCAGAGAGATCGAGGCTCTCGGCGCTAGACCGGAAGCGTTCGGAAATATCGAACCCGAGGATCTCTGTCTCGACCTGTTGCTCGGCGTCGGGCCCGGCACTTCCCATCAGAGCGATCTTGTTCGCACGCCGGGCGGCACGGAGGTATGCCTTACCCGAAGTGGGCGGCTCCCACATGACCAGGCCGTCTGAGCCGTCCTGTGTGGCAGCGATCAGCGCTCCCCAGCCGACGCCCATCGAGATCATTGGCACGCGATCCAACTCCGATTCGAGCATCGAGACGGCCAACTTCATGTCGTCAACCATCGATTCTGAGGAGGCCGGATACTCGTCGGACTGACCGAAGCCCCGGTAATCGAACCGGTGGACGGCGATACCCTCCCGGGCGAGTGATCTGGCAGTTTCTATCTCGGCGCGATAGGTGCGGATGCGATCGGTGAGGAGAGAGGGGGCGATCGTCACTCCTGCTCGGGCTCTCTCGGTGGGTAGATGAAGGACGGAAAGCATCCGTTCTCGGTCGCGACCGGCAAATGAGGCGATCTCGCGCAAGCCGGTGCCGATTCGCTCGGAACTCGATTCGGACACTGTCGACTGACTCATTCGCCTGGCACTTTCCCCTCCGGTGTTCTGTCCCCAGCTTAATTGAGTGGCAAAGACTTCTATCGTCGGGCCTAGTACGCTGTCTCAACTCGAAATCGTTAGTTGTGGCGGGAGGGGCGCCATCACAGATCCAGATCAGTCCTGCGCATTGAACGCGCTTCGAAGACGACCGACGTGAGGGTACGAACCACAGTCCCGGCCGGCATTCTCGATGCCGGGTTCGCTGCGCTCGGCGCCTTCGCCGTGAGCATCTATGCAGCCCGTGTCTTGCCGACCGACACCTTGGGCTTCTACGCCGTGTTCTTCACCGCCTTCCTGACCGCGGTGCAGATACCGGGCCAGCTCCTCCTCCTGCCTTATGAGATCCATGCCATGACCCTGGACAGGGATAAGCGCATGTCGGTCCTCAGGACGTCGATGATTCGTGGCTTCGGGATCTCGAGCCTTGCGTCGATAGGAGCGGCGTTCGTCGGTTTCGCCATCACCTATGCCGGAGGCTTCGGCGATCCTTGGCCGCTGACACTCACCGTCATGGTCGCAGCGACCGTCTCGCCGCTTCAGGACCACATTCGGAGGATGCTTCATGCCGCCGAGCGATCGTGGTCAGCATCCTTCGTCTCGATATCGCAGGCCCTGTCCATCGCCCTCGCACTGGGAGTGCTGATCCTCTATGAGGTTCCCCCGGTCTGGATACCTTTCACCGCCCTCGCCCTCGCCAACGTCGCATCGACCACCTTTGGAGTGCTCCTGAGCCGCCGTGGCACGCGGCGCCTCTCCGAGCCACTTCCTCCGGTGAGCCACCAACTCAAGTCAGGGAGCTGGCTGCTCGCCACGGGGATCCTGGGCCCTCTGATGGGGCTGGTGGTCAACGCCATCGTCATCGCGGTCGCAGGCGCGACGATCCTCGGGCTTGCCGAGGCGGCGCGTGTGGTGGGCCGACCGATCCTCGTGATCAACACCGGTCTCGGCCAGGCTCTTGCTCCCCGGTCAGTGGCGGCAGCGCAACGTGGGCAGCGTCGGGCGGCTCGCCGCGTCACGTACATCTTCGCCGCGGTGACGGCCCTGGGCGGCGGCATCTACGCAGGTCTGGTCTCGTTCGATTGGGCTCTGAACATCGCCCAGGAGGTCATCCCGAAGGCCTATGAGATTTCCGGCCTGGTGCTGGCCGTGTGCATCTCGAATATCGTTGTAGGCATCAGCTACCCGGGTCGCTACGAACTGCTCGGGGCTCGCCGCGAGCCGTGGGTCACGTTCACAGAGGTCGTCGGACAGGCCGGGCGTACCGGAGTGGCCGCTGCGGCCTCGGTACTCGGAGCCTTCGTCATCGCAATAGGGGACACGGTGCTGGGCCTGGTGAGGATCATCGGGTATCAGACGAAGCTCCCCGGGGTGTATCGCTCGGAGCCGGTGGTAAAACCCGAGTCGTCCCCATCGGAGCGCGAGGATGAATGAGCTGCCCTCCAGGATCCTCGAGGTCTCTCGCGACCCTCTCTTCAAGGCCGTGTTTCCAGAGAAAACGACCTGGATGCAGACAGGACGACCACTGGAGCCCTATGGACGTCACGCCGGCCACGCGGCGTTCGATCGCGTCGGCCTCACCAAGGCACTGACCGGGCTGATCGGCCGGTCCTTCGACTTTGCGGTCTTTCCAGCGGTGCGGGCGCGGGTTCCCGGCGATGCCCACAACAAGGTCAAAGCGACGTCGAGGCGGGTTCTGCTCAGGATGTCGTCGAACAAGGTGCTGACGCGGGCGGTGGGGTCCATCCTCGGGCTCGGATCGGTGCGGTATATGATCCGCGACGTGGGGGACTTCCCCGATCTGGACGAGGTGGGGACGGCCTGGCTCCCCGACGCGTTGCTCTACTCAAAGCGCGAGGTGCTAGAGCCGGACCTGGTCGACTCGCCACTGGCCGCACCGATCGTCTACACGCCCATGCCTTTCGAGTTCGAGCCGTATGAGGGTTTCAGGGGTATCGAGAAGACCACAGATGTGTTCTATGCGGCTCGCCCGTTCGGGGAGTTGCGGCGCCAGGCCGAAGCCGTGTTGGCCGATCTCGCCTCCGATGGCGTGTCGGTCGACAAGCCGGAAGGGCGGATCGACTTCAGTGAGTATCTCGAGAGAATGGCTTCCGCCCGGCTCGTCGTCTCACCGAGGGGACAGGGCGAGCACTGTTATCGCCACTACGAGGCTCTTCTCGTCGGCTCTGTGCCGGTGATCAATCGGCCTCTCCTGCCGGTCCACTATGAGCTGCGTCATGGGGAGACATGTCTCTTTTACGACCCGACTCCGGGGGGCCTGGCACTACAGATCCGAGAGGCTCTGTCGGATCAGGAGCGGCTGCAGCAGATCTCCGACCAGGGCGATCGGCTGGTGAGGTCGACACACGACAAGCTGGCCATTTGTCGTCTCCTGCTCGAAAGAGCCGGCTACCGGCCGGAACCGGAATAGAAGAAGGGCCCCGGGATTCGGTCCCGGGGCCCTTCTGAGCGGTGCCTGCTATGTCAAGAGCTCAAGGCTCTGTACAGGAATGCCGCCATCTGCTCGCGGGTCACTGGCTCGTCGGGGCAGAACCGGTCGTTCACCGGAGGATTGCATCCCCTGGTGACGCCGGTGGCTCCGAGCCATTCGATGTCTGCTTCGAAGGTGTTCCCGTTGTCGTCGATGAACTCGACTGCCGGTCCCGGGGTGAGCACGTCATCCAGGGCGCGGTGCAGGAACGCTGCCATCTGGCCCCTGGTGACGAAGTCCTTGGGGCAGAACTGATCGTTCACTGGCGGGTTGCAGCCCTTGGTGATGCCAGTCGCCGCAAGCCAGTTGATCTCCGTAACGAACGTCGAGCCGGCGATGTCCGTGAATCCCGCATCTGTCAGGATCCCGGTTCCCTCGAGGTCGACCGTGATGTCGCCGACGTCGGCGCCCACCGTCAGGGTGGCGTTCTGCGATCCATCCTCAGTCGGGCCGAAGGTGACCTCCAGAACGACCGAGTCACCTGGGTCGAGATCGGTGGGAAGGCTTCCGTCGTCGACCGAGAAGGCACCGGCGTCGGCCCCGCCGACACTGGCGCCGGTCACCGACGCAGGAGCGTCACCGACATTGGTGATCGTCACATCGACACTCGAGCTCGCGTCGATGACGACGTTGCCGAAGTCGACCTCGCCCGGCGAGGCCGAGAGATCGCCGAAAGTGGCGGTGCCTTCCAGGGCAGTCGAGAACACTTCACTGTTCACCGTCACGTCGAGGTTCGCGTTCGAGGAGCCTGGCGACGCCGGAGCATTGAACGTGACCTCGATGTCTATCGAGGCACTCGACGCTAACGCGGTGTCAGTGTCGCTGTAGTTGTCGGAGAAATCCCCGGCGTTGGCACCACTGATGGCGGTCGATTGCACCGTCACCTCTGACGCGCCGTTATTGGTGACCGTCACGGTTGCGGTGTCCATGTCGCCGACTTCGGCGGCCAGCTCGACGGGGTTGGGTGCGACCGACACGTCGACAGGGTCATCGAGGGCGTAGATCTCGATGGCGTTGATGATCGGGTTCTCCGTCACGTGGGCGAAGTCGATGTCGATGTTCCCATCGGTCACCGTGGTCTGGAAGTCCTTCATGACTGCCACGTCGTGACCGACATCGGCGTGGATGTCGTAGTCGTCGAGGACGAGAGTTCCGTCGAGGGTGACGTCGAAGACGCGGGCACCGTCGGCGGTCAGGTCGACTTCAGTGAAGTACAGGTTGACCTGATAGGTCCCGTTGTCCACCGGGAAGTCCCACTCCAGTCCTGGTGGAGTGCCTCCCGTCGGGTCGTACCGGTAGGTGAGCAAGACATCGTTGGGAACTCCGGAAGACACGCTTGCGTCCCGGGTCAACGTTGTGCCCGCTGGGGCCTGATTCCTGTTGTTCTGACCTGTGACATCGACGTTGTTGTACTGAGAAGGATTCGTAAGTGAGTCCTCCTCCCAGGCGGGAACGGTCGAGGCGTTCTCCTGGCCTCCGGCATTGATCCGGTAAACGACGGTCTGTGCTTCCGCCGGTGGCGCGGTGAGGACGATGATCGTCGCCCCCACGGCCATGGCGATCAGTAGCGATAGCCACCGTCTCCAGGGCGTGGTCAGTGAATGTGAGTGCATGAGTGCGAGTCCCCCTCTTTGTTGCGTTCCATTGTCAGCTTAGTTTTGCTCATTCGTACTTCCAGTCGACTATTTAGCCGCTCAGGGCTCTGTAGAGAAATGCGGCCATCTGCTCCCGGGTCACCGGCTCGTCGGGGCAGAAGCGGTCGTTGGTGGGTGGGTTGCAGCCTTTGGTGACGCCGGTGGCTCCGAGCCATTCGATGTCTGCTTCGAACGTCGAGCCGTTGTCGTCGATGAACTCGACTGCCGGTCCCGGGGTGAGCACGTCGTCGAGAGCTCTATGCAGGAACGCCGACATCTGACCTCGGGTCACGAAGTCCTCCGGGCAGAACAAGTCATTGGCGGGCGGGTTGCAGCCCTTGGTGATCCCCGTTGCCGCCAGCCAGTTGATCTCCGTGATGAACGTGGAGTCAGCGATGTCCTTGAAGCCGCTGTTGGACACTCCGCCCGTCCCGGTGAGCGACACCTCGAGGGGGTCGTTGGCCCCATCGTGGTCGATGACCAAGGTGCCGTTGGTGGAGCCCGCATTATTGGGCGAGAACGCGATCACGACCTGGGTGGAGTCACCCGGAGAAAGGGTGACCTCGCCACCGCCCGAGGTGAACGAGAAGGCCGGGCTACCCGAGATCGAGGGATCGAGTGTGACCACGGTGTCGTTGGAGTCGCCCTGGTTGGTGATGGTGACGGTGCGGGAGACGGTCTCCCCGACCGCGACGGTGCCGAAGGCGACGGGAGAGGGAGATGCCCCCAGAGAGGACACCTCGCCCACCGGCTCGGGGTCGCCTGGCGGCTCCGGGTCGTCGGGACGGGCGATGACCTCGATGGCGGCGATGAAGGGGTTCTGGGTCATCCGGCCGAAGTCGATGTCGATGTTCCCGTCGGAGGCGACCACGAATCCCCGCATGGTCCCGGTGGCCTGACCGGTTGCTGCCACAACGTCGAAGTTGTCGAGGACGGTACTTCCCTCGAGGACCACGTCGAAGACCCTTTCTCCGACTCCGATGTTGTCCTCCGTCTCGGCGAAGTAGAGGCGAACCTCGTACGTGCCAGGGTCGACGGGGAAGTTCCAGGCCATGTCGTCGCCGCCGGGCGGGTCGTAGCGGTGAGCCTCGAACAGCTGAATCGGTGTCCCTGAGGGCACCGTGCCGTCGACGGAATCGATGGTGCCCGGGGGCCGAACCGTGTTGCCGATGTCGGTGGCGTTTAGATAGGGCGATGGGACGCTGGGTGAGTCACGTACCCAGTCGACGGTGCCCTGCCTGAAGTTGCCTCCGGCGTTGACCCGATACCAGATCTCCGACGTGACGCCCCGACCTTCCAGGTCGATCACGAGCGGATCGACGTTGCCGTCGTTCTCGATGCTGACGACCGCGCTCTTCGTCCCAGCCGATGTGGGGGCGAACTCCACCCAGAAGTCGAAGGTCTCACCTCCGCCGATCGTCACCGGCGGACCAAGGCTTCCCTCCCGGCTGAACTGCCCGGCGTTGCTCCCGCCGATGGAAACGTTGGTGATGGTGATGTCGGTCGAACCACCGTTCTGGAGGTTCACCAGATTGCGGGATTTCGACCTTCCTTTGGCGTCGGCCCGGATGTCACCGAGATCGAGCGTGAGCTCATTCGCATCTACTGGTGGTTGTGGATCGAGATCACCGTCGGCACCCCGGGCAGGGGGAGCGAGGGCCACGAGGGAGGCGACGAGCGTGAAGATGATCGCGACCGTCGCCGCTCGCCGCAGCGAAAGGTGTGGCTTGGTGAGTGAGTGCATTGCCCTCTGGTTTCTCCTGGTCTATCCAAGCGCCCTGTAGAGGAACGCCGCCATTTGCTCCCGCGTGACGAAGTCATTCGGGCAGAACTGGTCGTTGGTGGGTGGGTTGCAGCCTTTGGTGACGCCGGTGGCTCCGAGCCATTCGATGTCCGCTTCGAAGGTGTTGCCGTTGTCGTCGATGAACTCGACTGCGGGTCCCGGGGTCAACACGTTGTCGAGGGCGCGGTGGAGGAAGGCGGCCATCTGTCCTCTGGTGACGAAGTCTTCCGGGCAGAACTGGTCGTTGGTTGGCGGGTTGCAGCCCTTGGTGATCCCCTCGGAAGCCAGCCACTCGATCTCTGTGGTGAACGTCGAGTCGGCGATGTCGGTGAAACCCCCACCATCGCCACCGCCAACATCGCCGTCGCCGTCGCCGTCGCCACCACCGGGAGGCGTGGTCGACGTCCAGGAATCGGTCGACGTCCAGGAATCGTTGGTCACTTCGATGAAGTCCCAAGCAGCCCCGAAGCTGGCCGCCCCGCGCGAGGTGGAGATGATGCCCACAGCGATCGGCTTGGACAGCCAACCGGAGGGAATGGACACCTCGCCTCCCACCTTCTTGCGACTGCCTCCGTTCACCGAGTAGAACGCCTGGGCCCTCTTTGCGCCTGGGTCGACTGCGACCCACAGATCGACGGTCTCGGGGCCGGGCAGCTCGACGTCGGCGGTGGCGATCGCGGTCGGTGTGCCCGCGACTTCCTTGAGCACGGTTATTCCGTCCGGCTCAGCTACCACTTTGAGATAGTCGTCCTGGGTGCCCGTGCCGACGTAGAGCCCCTGTGATTGATGGTCTTGGGGGTTGATCCCGGCGAAAGGACTGACGAGGCTGGTGTGCGCCGAGAACGACTTGGGCGGCACCTTGACCCCGAATTGGAAGCCGTAGTCCTGGTCGTTGCGGGTGCCGAGGGCATCGCCGCTGGTCACCTCGTCGACCACGACGATTCCACCCGCGCCTATGACGGTCATCTTGGCCGGGTCGTGCTGGTCGAGGTAGTCGTCCGACCCGTTGGTCATCATTCCGGTGAAACCGAGACCGAGCAGGCCTCCGGCGGGAGGCGAGTTGTTGTCCCACGGATAGATCACCGGCACCGTGGTTGTGGTCCCGTTGTCGGGGTCGAGGGCGAAGGCGTCGTGTATGTCGGGGATACCGTCGTTGTCGTCGTCGGGATCGTTCAAATCGGAGATGGAGTCGTTGTCCCAGTCCGGCGGCGTGTCTGCGGCGGAGCACGGATTGGTTCCGTTGTCGATCTCGTCGGCATTGTCATACCCGTCGAGGTCCTCGTCGAGATCGGGATTGTTCGTGCCAATGCACTGGTCGGCGTCGGGGTCGGGCTCGAAGACCACCACGTTGTTGGCGCCCCAGTTGGCCACGAAGATCGCCCCTGGGAACGTCTCGTCGTCGTCGAGAGTGACCACGCCGAGCGGGCCGTCGCCGGGCTGGCCGATTACACTCACACCGCTGGGCCCTATTCCGGTTCCCGCCCCGTTGAGGTCGATGCGGAGCAACCGGGTCGCGTCGCTGGCGCTGTAGCTGAACTCCACCGCAATCAGATCGCCGTGCATCTCCCCACCGAACGAGGAGGCGGTGAACTCGTCGATGCTGTTGGTGGAGAAACTCGAGTCATTCAGTTCGAACGTGGTCAGAACCGAAGGGTCGGTGAGTGAGTCCTCGTGATTGCACTCTATGGGGTTGGCAGCGGGCACTGCGCCGGAGAAGCCACTCCCGGCTGGGTTGCCCCGCGTGGGGTTGGGATGGCCCCCGTAGTAGCCCGCCCCGGTGATGCGCTCCAGGTGGTCGGGGCGGCTGGGAGGATCCAGCGGATGGGTGTTGTTGGAAACCGGGTTGTTGTTGCAGTTGGGGGTGTTGACCCCGTCAGCAAGGGCACCGAAGAACTGGTTGAGACCGTTGTCGATGGTGAACATGTGCCCGGCCTCGGTCTCGATCACGTCGTAGGGGTTGCGGAACCCGGGGGCGTGGATCTGAACGGGAACGCCGTCCATGAGCTTCGACATGTTGTCGCCGTCCGCGCCTCCCCATGGCTCGGAGTTGGTCAGGCAATTGTTGTTGTTGGTACTGCCGCCTCCGCCACCCAAGGTAGGCAGGTTGCAGGTCCCGTTACCGATGGCGCCGAGGTCGATGGAGAGGATGGCCGCCGAGTAAGCGTACTCGGGCACGTGCAGGAGGGCGGGCGAGGGCCCGCCGGCATTGGTGTTGCCGCCCTGGGAGATGTAGAGGGTGTTGCTGGCCGTGTCGAGGTGGAGCCCGTTGGGCCCGTGGTTCTCCTTGGAGCGAGGGAGACCCTGGACCAGCTTCACGTGATCGTAGCCCGAGCCGTTCCAGGTCAGTCTGGAGACCACACCTGAGTTGGTGTCGACGTTGTCTTTGTCGCTGTTGATCCGGGGGTCGCTGGAGGTGGCATAGATCACCGGTTTGGCAGAAGTGCCGGCAACGATCATCCCGGTACTGAGACGATTGGACAGCCCGGAGGGGGATCCGTCGTCGTTGTGGTTGTCGATCTTTTGGACCAGGTTGGTGTTGCGTGCGGTCACTGCCGTGGCCGAGAAGTTGCCCGAGCCCGACCGGGTCACATCGAACACCTTGATCTGGCCGTTCATCTGCATCACGTAAAGATGGCCGTCCGGTCCCCAATCGATGGCGGTGGGACTTTGGACGGTGATCCCGAGATCGTCGGGTGCCTCGTAGGCGACAGCGGCCTTGGCCGGCTGTGCCGGAAACGGAACCAAGGACATCACCAGCGCCATTGCCAGCGTCGTGATGGCGCTCAGCGAAAAGTGTCTCGAAGAAGTCTCGATGCCTCCCATTTTCATCGCCCGTCTGGACCCCCAGGTCCGCCTCCAGTGGTTGGATGATAACCCTCTGCGAAGTTAACAGATTCGTCGCGCATAGTCATCTTCGCTCACTCTCGGTGGTATCAGTGAAGGCCTCGAACGCCTCCAAAGCTCGCTCGAGCACCGGTGCCAGGACCGGATCGCTGAGCCGTTGTCGCAGTTCTTCCTTGGCCTGTTCGCGCGATGCCGTCGGACGGGCGGTCGTTGCTGCGGGATCGTCTGCGCGCCGACCGATGTCGTGACGATCCATCTCGTCGACCCTCCGGAACACCTCCTCGACGTTCTTCGCGGTGTGGTCGAAGGGGGCGAAGTCGGTGCCGAAATGATCGTTGACCTCCTGGATGACTGTCCCGAAGTCACCAATCACCTGCTCGAAGGGAGCGACGACAAATCCGGACCGGTAGCCGTCCAGGTGCTGGTGGAAGGAGGCGTAGTGGCGGAGGGCCTGGCCGAGGGTGAGCCCGGGATGGCGTATCACCTCTGAGACCACGGCATCCTCGGGCCGCCGCACCACGACCATCACCGGCACGCCCCGCTCGACCCCGGCGATGACCTGAGCCGGGGCGTGGAGATGGCGCGCGATCCTGACGGGCCTCCTCTGCGCCATCTCGAACGCAGCGGTGGCGAAGGTGTTCCCCGACCGCGGGTAGCCCTCGATGACGATCTCGGTGTCGGCGTCGATCACCTTTCCGTCGTGAGACGGCCGTCTCCTCATGAGGGGTAGGAAGATCGAGGGATAGGGCGAGAGGAACTGCCGGGCTTCGAAACGCGCCCGCGTCACCAGTTCAGACAGGTTCACGGGTTCAGGCAGTCGAGGTCGTCGCCCGCGGTGTCGAGGGCGTGGAAGTCGTTGGTCTCGTCCTCGCCCCCTCTCGTGGTGGCACCGGCGGCCACGTAAATGTCTCCCCCGCAGACTGCGGCGCCGGTCCCATGGCGGGGCACCGGGATGGGTTCGAGTATGGCCCAAGCATTGGACGGGACCAGACGGTGTACGGCATCCCAGGCAGGATCCTCCGGAGACGACAGCGAGCCCCCCTCTCCGCCGATGACATAGAGCGCACCCCCCAATGCCGCAGTCGGTGACGCCGCTCTCGGTGAGGGCAGGTTCGATCCCAGTGTCGACCATTTGTCGGTGTCGAAGTCGTAGACGTCGACCTCGGGCACCACCGCGGCGAACATGGCGTTCCCGAACGCGACTTCACTGGTCCGACCCCCGGCGACGTAGAGCTTGTCGCCGATCACTGCTGCGGAGAAGTGGTCCCTCGCATGGGGAATGGTTTCGAGGGCGGTCCAGGGGGCGTCGAGCGGGGCGTTGGGCGGTGCATCGGGGTCGTACTTGGTGAAGGCCTTGGTGTTTACTGTCTTCTCCCCTGTGGTATCGCCATGGCCACCGCTGTTGCCCGAGACGATGTAAATGTCGCCTTGATAGGCCACAGCGCCGGTCGATCCTCGTTGGAACTCCGGTGGTATCGCGTGGCTGTCGCTGAGCGTGTTGGTTTGGGTGTCGAACACCTTGACCACGTCGACCGGAAGTTCCGTTTCGGCTTCGCAACACTTTCCGGTGAGGGCGCCGACGATATAGATGTCGTCGCCGAGGACCACCGGCTGGAAATGATGGAGGTCGGCGGTCTGCACCCCGGTATTCACCCATGAGCCGGTGGAGAGGTCGAAGTACTGGATGTACTTTACGCCACGCCCGCCGATCAGATACAGCCGGTCACCAACCGCCACGAACCCGGCCTCGTGACGTTTCTGGGGGCCGGTTCCGTCGTCGATCTCGATCCACTTGGCGTCCCCGGGTGGGGGTGTGGTGGTAGTGGTAGTGGTAGTGGTGCTGGTAGTGGTCGTCGAGCTCGACGTCGACGACGAAGAGCTGGATGAAGTCGTGGTGGTCGTACCCGGGTCGCCATCCTGGTCCAGGGCACGGCGCAGGAACGCGGCCATCTGTCCTCTGGTGACGAAGTCGTCGGGGCAGTACCGGTCGTTGGTTGGTGGGTTGCAGCCTTTGGTGACCCCCTCGGCAGCCAACCACTCGATGTCCGCCTCGAAGGTGGAGTTGTCGTCGTCGGTGAAACTGCCGGCCGCGCTCACCACCTCAGGTATGGCGAGAGTCGACGCGAACAGTGCAAGGACGAGGAGCCCAAGCACACCTCTCGAATTCATAACGAACGCCCCCCAAACATCTCTCAGCCTCCAGCCAGCGCTAAAACTATTCGTTCACGCAGAGTAGCGGATAAGGCGGCGCGTGCCCACCGGGGCGTCTCCGGTGGCGACCATGAGCCAGCGGATAGTTCCGGGTTGGGGCGCGTCGTTCCCCTGACTACGCTCTGTGGTGGGCGACGGATACTCCGTTCGACGGTTTTGGGTCGGTGACACCAGTGTGCGCCGTTGACAGAGAGATGGTTTTGGGTGATATTGTCAGTGACGTTCGTGGAGGGCGAAATTGGGGGCTGCGAGGACAAACCGTCCCTCTCTCTCGTTCACACGTATTTAGGTAGGGAATACGAGGGGCGGCTACTTTGATCATTCGCATGAGACCCGGTTCTGAGAAGCCGGATATCGACTATGCCCTGGCCCGATTGGGCTCGCTGGGGCTGCAGACACACGTTTCCTTCGACGGGACGTATACGCTGATCGGCGTCTCCGGTCCTGTCTCGTCGATTCCGAACAGCGTCTATGAGGGCCTCCCTGGAGTCGAGGCCATCCTCCCGACGCGGTCGCCCTATCGTCTGGCGAGCTCCGACTACCGCACCGAGCCGACGGTGATCCGGGTGGGCGATGTTCTCGTCGGTGGCACCGACACGGTCGTGATCGCAGGTCCGTGTTCGGTCGAAGGCCGTGAACAAATTCTGCTCGCGGCCGAAGCTGTTGCCGAGGCCGGTGCCGACATGCTGCGGGGCGGCGCCTTTAAGCCGAGGACCTCGCCCTACAGCTTCCAGGGCCTGGCCGAAGAGGGTCTCAAGTACCTGGCCGAGGCCCGAGAAGAGACCGGTCTGCCGGTGGTTACCGAAGTGATGTCCCCGGATGCCGTGAGTCTCGTGTCGGATTACGCCGACGTGCTGCAGATCGGTACCCGCAACATGCAGAACTTCTCGCTGCTGGCGGCCGCCGGTCAGGCGGACAAGCCCGTCCTGTTGAAGCGCGGAATGATGTCGACCATTGAGGAATGGCTACTGAGTGCGGAGTACATCCTCGCCAGCGGGAACCCGAATGTGATCTTGTGCGAGCGTGGCATCCGCACGTTTGAGACCGCGACCAGGAACACCCTCGACATCAACGCCATCCCGGTCGTCAAGGAGATGAGCCATCTGCCGGTGCTGGTCGATCCCAGCCACTCCACCGGGAAGCGCTCGCTGGTCACACCGGTGAGCAGAGCCGGCATCGCCGCCGGTGCGGACGGCCTCATCGTCGAAGTCCACCCCGACCCCGACCATGCGCAGTCCGACGGCTACCAGTCGATCACCCCCGCCCAGTTGGCCGAGCTCATCGAGGAGACTCGGGCCGTGGCAGGCATCGTCGGAAGGGGCCGGTGAAGGTGCCCTCACAATTCGCGGGGGAAACGCTCCAAAGGCGTTTCGAAGAGCGGTTGGCCAAGGACCCGGGGGGTCGGGCCCTGGCATGGTACGAGCCAGGTAGCCCCGTCGAGTGGCTGTCGTTCGAGCAGTTCTATGGCCAGGCCAAGACGATTGCCTCGAATCTCGTCGATCGCGGCCTTCGAGCCGGCGACACCTGTGTGATCGTCCTCCCGAGCGGAGAGTTGGCGGCCAAGACCCTGATGGCGGTGCTGGTGGCGGGAGCCCGGCCGCTCCTCATGGCACCGCCGGCGCTGCTCGGCATGAACTCCGACCTTCCCCGCATCCTTCGCTCCACCGTCGCTCGGTCGGAGGCAAAGATGGTGATGCTGCCTGCGTCACTTCGCGACGACCGAGATGTGCTCGAAGCGGCGGATGACTCTCTGATCCGCGTCTACTGCGATGACGACCTCGAGGGCGACGGCTCATTGCCGGAGGCCGGCGAGCTCACCTCGAACGACATCGCGGCGCTTCAGCTCACGTCAGGCACCACCGGACTTCCCAAGATCTGTGTCTGGACGCAGCGCGCCGTGCTCGCAGCACTCGACGGCATGGCCGCCGCCATGGGCCTGACCCCAAACGACGTCTGCTTCAACTGGACACCGCTCTATCACGACATGGGCCTGGTCAACAACTTCCTCACGTGCATGAGCACTGGCTCCCCTCTCGTGATGATGGATCCACATGCATTCGTGAAGCGGCCGATCGATTGGATGCGGGGGCTGCAGGAGACGGGAGCGACGGTCACCTGGTCTCCGAACTTCGGTTTTGCGCTGCTCGCCCAGAGAACGTCCGCGCGTCACCTGGAAGGGCTGGACCTCAGTCATGTCCGCGGGTTCTGGAATGCGGCGGAGAGAATCCACGCCCGGACCTACGCCCATTTCCTCGAGGTGTTCTCGGAGGCAGGGGTGAGAGCGGAGACTCTGAAGACCAACTTCGGTTGTGCGGAGAACATCGGGGGTGCCACCTTCACCCCCGAGGGAGAGGCCTACGTCGTGGAGCACGTCGACCCCATGCAATTCCGGGCCGAAGGGGTGGCCGTCCCGGTCGGTCCCGACCATCCAGACGCGCTGCCAATCGTCGGCGCCGGCAAGGGCCACCCTTGGCTGGAGGTCGTCATCCTCGACGACCACGATTCACCGGTGTCCGACGGGATCGTGGGCGCAGTAGCTCTCGAAACCCCGTCGAGGATGGAGGGTTACCTCAACGATCCAGAGGCGACCTCCGAAGCATTCGCCGGCAATCTGCTGAAGACGGGTGACCTCGGATATGTGAGGGACGGCGAGCTGTTCTGGACCGGCCGCGTCCAGGAACGGATCACCGTCAGGGGCAAGAAGATCGACCCGAGCGACTTAGAGCCGATCCTCTTCGACATACCGGGAGTGAGGCAGGGCAGATTCGCCGCCTTCGGCGTCGACGATGCCGAGGAGGGCACACAGGCCGTGGTCATCGTCACCGAGCTCGTAGAAGATCGCGAGGTCGACCCGGACGAGGTAGCTGCTCTGGTCCGCAAAGAGATCACGACCCGCATCGGCGTGGGCGTGGCCGACGTGGTGATCGTCACTCCCGGGACACTGACCAAGACCTCCAGCGGCAAGAGAAGGCATCGCCACTTCAGAGAGAAGTACGAATCAGGGGCTCTGCAGGACTTCATGTTGACAAGGGCGACATGACCGAGCCCGTGGCCCTGCCGCGCACCGACGTCCTGGAGGACGGATTCGATCCGGTTGCCGATCTCCTGGTAGGGGGCGAGCAGCGCCCCGCAGGGCTGGAACCTGTCAACCTGAGGGCGATAGGCCCCATGCAGCGAGCCCTCCTGGTCATCGACGGGACCGTCACCAAGTTTCTCGAAGCGGTGATGATGGAGCCGGTGCAGGTGCACATTGTCGAGCAGAGCGAACTGGAGCTCGACGCCCCTCATCGCGAGCTGAAGGCACCCGCCGGTTCGCGGGTGATCGTGAGGACCGTCGAGATCAAGGGCGCCCGCACCGAGCGTCACTACTCACACGCCTCTTCCCTGCTCGTGCTCGATCGGCTTCCGGCCGAGGTCCGGGAGGGTCTCGCCGACCACCCGCAGGGTGTGGGTCGGATCCTCGCTGACGCCGGGCTCGAGACGCGTCGCGAGGTGCTCTGGTACGGCAGAGAGCGCTTCAAGGAAGACTCGGGTGTCGCGACCGGATCACGAATTTGTCGAACCTATCGAATCATCTCCGGTGGGCTCCCCTTGATGTTGATCAACGAGAGCTTTCCGGGAGACCTGGAATTGAACGACTGAAGGGGGACAGGGATTGTTTGTATCAACTGACTTGGAAATGCTGATGGAGAAGATCGGACCCGAGGCAAGACGGGAGATCCAGCTCCGAAAATTCGTCACCCAGCTCGAGGTGCTTTTGGACTCCAACGAGTTCTACCGCAAGAAGCTGGCTGCGGCCGGTGTGACCAGCGCAGGAGACATCTCTTCGTTTGAAGACTTTCAAAGACTGCCTGTCACCACGAAGCAGGAGCTCGCCGAGAATCAGGCGGCTCACGGTCCCTACGGAACCAACGTCACCTTCGGGTTGGAGAAGTACACCAAGATCCACCAGACGTCGGGTACGACCGGTGACCCGCTTCGCTGGCTCGACACCGAGGAAAGCTGGAATTGGTGGGCCAGATGCTGGCAAGCGGTGTACCGGGGAGCCGGCGTCACCCCGCTCGATCGCATCTTCTTCGCGTTCTCGTTTGGCCCGTTCATCGGCTTCTGGAGCGCGTACGAGGGAGCTCGACAGTTCGGTGCCCTCGCCGTGCCCGGGGGAGGCATGTCCTCTCTGCAGCGGCTAAAGGCGATCCTCACCAACGACATAACCGTCTTGATCTCGACACCGACCTATGCGCTCCATCTCGGTGAGGTGGCCGCCGAAGAGGGAATCGACATCGCGAACTCGAACGTGCGGGTGACGATCCATGCCGGCGAGCCAGGGGCCAGCATCCCCGCCACCAAGAAGCGGATCGAGGAGATGTGGGGTGCCCGCTGCTTCGACCATGCCGGCGCCACGGAGGTAGGCGCCTGGGGTTTCGAGTGCCGGGAGCAAGATGGTCTCCACGTCAACGAGTCAGAGTTTCTGACCGAGATCATCGACCCGAAGACCGGAAATCCGTCGGATGAAGGTGAGCTCGTCATAACCAACCTCGGTCGCCTGGGGATGCCGGTGATCCGCTATCGAACCGGCGACCGGGTCAGGTTGAGCGAGGAGCCCTGCCGCTGCGGTCGCGCCTATCAGCGGCTTAGCGGCGGTGTCATCGGCCGTGTCGATGATGCTCTGATCGTGCGCGGGGTAAACGTCTTCCCATCGGCCTTGGAGAATCTCGTGCGCCGGATACCGCAGGTGGGCGAGTTCGCGATCGATGTCTACCGCCGGGATAGTCTCGACGACATCGAGATAAGGGTCGAGGTGAACGAGGGTTCCGAGGAAGATGTGGTCGCCGCGGTGGTGAAAGAGCTTCGGATGGGTCTGGGCATCAGGATCAAGGTGGAGGCGGCTCCGTTCGGCACGCTGCCCCGCTTCGATCTCAAAGCCCGTCGAGTCACCGATCACCGCCCCAACTCACCGGATGAGTAAGGCGCCCGGTCTGTACGCCGTTATTCCGTCAACAACTCCGGAGATTCCCTTTGCGACCGATCTTGTGGCTGGCCCTCGCAGGTCTGATCTCGTTAGCGGCATGCGACGGTCCCGCGGGTGCCGATGACTCGAGCACGACCACTGTGACCACTGTGGCCGCACCCGAGACCACGACGACCGAGGGTCGTGCCTCGGCGAGAGTAGGAGTGATCGGGTGCTCCATGACACTGAACGCGCTCGACGGTTATCGCGCGCTCGGCGGGCAGGAGCTCTGGCCACCGGCCGGCTTGGGTTACGGGCGAGGCTCTGTGGCCCGATGGGCTGATCCCCAGCTCGGTTTCTGGGACTCGTTCCTCTCGGCGCTCGGCAGGTTCCCCGATACCGACCAGGTTTGGTGGGAGCTGTGCACGAGCGGGAGCCCCGAAGACGACTTCGATCATGCCCTTGGGTTGCTCGAGCAGATCGAAGACGCCGCCGAGGGGTCTACCATCTACGTTTCTGCCCAACCCGGATACAGCGAGGGCCATGTCTGCCGGTCGGCCGGCCCGGGCGGCCCTGCCCGGATGGCAGACCTGGCCGATCAGCTCATCGCTACCGGCAGAGTCGTGCAGGGTCCGGAGCTCAGTCCGCTGAGCCCCGACCAGTTAGCCGACTCGTGCCACGCAAATGAGGCCGGGATGACACAGATGGGCCAGGAAGTGCTCGACTTTTTCGAGTCTTAGGTGTGCAGGGTGAGGTACGTGCAGACGATAAGTAGGGCCGAAGCGATCATCACGTTCATAATTGAGAACTTCTCCTACGAGGGCCCACCCGAGAAGCTGACTGGTTCCACTCCTCTACTCGGTAACGAGGTCATCGACTCGATGGGGATCCTCCAGATCATCGGGTTCATCGAAGACGAGTTCGACATCGAATTCGGCGACGACGACCTCTCGGTCGACAACTTCGCCACCATCGATGCGATCGCCGAGTTGATCGACAGAAAGCGGCTGGAAGCATGAGCTCGACGTCGTCGCGTCTCCGGAGCGATCGATCCACTCGACTCGACCGGAATACCGGGGTCGAGGAGCGGGTTCGCTTCGTGGGACCGGGCGGCCAGTACGTCTTCGCCGTTTCTTACACGCCACTCGCGGGCGAGTCGAGGGGAGGAGTGATCGTCTCTCCATCGCTCCTGGCGGACCGGGTTCGGACCTATCGCGCCGAAGTCGAGCTGGCACGTCGTCTCGCCGCCGATGGATTCTCCGTGGTCCGCTACGACTACCGGGGGTTCGGTCACTCGGACGGCGTCACCGGGGAGGCAACCATCGAGTCGATGGTTGCCGACCTGGAATCTGTGCACCGGGAGATCCTTTCGCCGATCGCGGATATGCCGCTGGTCCAAGTCGGCGTCCGATTCGGATCAGTAATCGCCGCTGCGGGAGCCGAGAAACTGGGAGGCGACGTTGTCCTGTGGGATCCCGCCCTGAACGCCAGGTCTTATCTCCGGGAGTCGTTCCGCGCCCACATGATCGGTCGCATCAACCACGAGACAAGCGCCGAGACCCCACTGCGTCAGCTCGAGGAGAAAGGTGAGGCCGACGTGCTCGGCTACACGGTGAGCCAGCAACTGGTGTCCAGTGCCTCCTCAGCGCCGGATGTCTCCACCTCGGTCTCGTCAGAGCCGCGGCGCGTGCTGTGGGTCTCGTTCGGCGATCCGCTGAGGCAAAAAGAGATCGATCTGGTCGAAGGGTGGCGCGCGAACGGTCTCGACGTCGAGACCGAGGTGGTCGACCTCGACGATCTCACCTGGTACATCGGTGCCAGGCCGATTGTCGGCGACGAAGTGGTGACCCGCACGGCACGGTGGCTGGAGGGCTCATGAGCCCGGCAATGGTGACGGCGGCGCGGGAGGACCCGGTCTGGATCGACAGTGGCGACGAGACCATCTTCGCCATGGTCACCCATCCGCGTGGGACTCCAAGCGAAACAGGGGTGGTGCTTCTTCCCGGGGGTAGCTGGATGCCCTCGACCATGCGCAACCGGATGTACGTCGATCTGGCAAGACGAATCGCGGCAGCCGGCGTGACCACGGTGCGCATCGACTATCAAGGGGTGGGAGAGAGCACCGGTGAGACGCCCTTTTTCGACCTCACTCGTCCGCCCTCGACCGACGTGGCAGGGGCGACCAAACTCCTGCAAGAGCTTGGATGCCGGAGAATCATCGCGGTCGGATCCTGTTTCGGGGGACGAGCCGCGCTGTCGGTCCTCTCCGATCATCCATCTTTGGTGGGTCTCGTCATGTCCGCGTCGCCCGTCGAGGACTACCCGGGCGAGTCCCAGTCTCTGGGCTGGCACGCCCGCAAGGCGTTGTCCCGAGAGACCCTGCGTAATCTGAAGGATAGATACCCCAAATACGTGCGGATCATCAGGAAGAAAGTCGCCAGGTGGCTTTTCCCCGGGCGCGGCTCGAACGGGGGATCCTCCACTCTGAGTCCCGACTATGTCGCATACCTCCAGAGAATCGTCGATCGCGGAATCCCCACGCTGATTCTCCACGGGAGTCGGGACCGGCACTTCCTCCCCTTCCAGCGGGGCATCGAGAGCCCGGTCGGGGCCAAGCTGATGAAGAGCGGCGTGATTCAGGTCGAGGTGCGCGATGGCGAGCTCCACGGGGAGCTCACCATCGAGGCACAGCGCTTTGCTTCGGACCGGATCGAACGGTTCGTGGTCGACCTCATCGGCGACGCGATGGACCTCACTTGAACTGCGATCCGGTGTCGAAGCCTGCACCCTTCCACTGTTGGACACTCATCTGCGCCGAGCCGAGCCGGAACGGGGCTGAGACACCGTTGATGTCGTAGACGTTGTTGTTCCAATTGATGTTGCGGCTGTCGAAGTCGACGCTGCCACTCGACACCCGGAGGCCTGCATAACCCTCGTCGAAGGTGATGGTGTTCCCGGTCACTACCAGGTCGTGCAAGCCGGGTGATCGGTTCATCTCGAGACCTTCGATGCTCGCCGCATTGTCGACGAGCACGTTGCCTGTGATTGTCACGCCGGTGGACGATCCGATCGCGATGCCGGCGCCGCGCCCGCGAGGTCGCTCGTAACCGTTACGGGTCAGCGTGTTGTTACGCACCTTCGCATCGGTGCTGACCTCTACGAAGATTCCGGCTCCGTCGTTGTCCACGACGTTGTTGTTCTCGAGCGTCGTGTCACTCGCCTGAACGTCGACGTGCATGCCGATGCCGTAGTTGTGATGGACGTAGTTGGCTCGCAGCACTGTGCCCGAAGATCCGGCGAGCTTGACGCCCCCGCCACCCCATCCGAAGCACTGGAACCCGGTGTTGATGCAGTTGTGGGCGATCTCGTTCCCCTGAGCGACAGCGTTCTCCGACAGCCCGCTGCCGATGCCGATCCGGCCGTTGTGATGGAGGTAGTTGTCCTTGACCAGCATGCCATCTCCGAGTGAGACGCCGTTGCTTGCCGAGTAACGGATCTCGTTCCCTACTACGTTCCAATTCTGATTGTGGGGCCCGTTGCGTCCGTCCTGTCCGTGGATCGCACCCATTTGCGCAGGGGATGCGTACTTCTCGATGACCAGGTCCCGGATCGTCACGTTCGAGCTCTGACCGTAGAACGCAAGAGGCACCACGCTCGTCTCCACTGTGTGCCCGGACGGGTTGTCGGCGATGTAGATCCGGTCGGCCCCGTAGTCGAAGTACCACGTTCCCGGCTCGAGAGCGGAGCGGGATGTGACCTGCCAGAGCTCCACACCGTCGATGAACAGCTGCTCCGGGTAGATGCAACCCGAGTAGCCATCTTCGCAAGTGCCGTGGTTGTCGTTTTGCTGTGTCTGGCCCGTCACGTACCAGTCGGATCCGTCTTGCTGAAACCCGGTCAGGACCCGGGCACCGCTCATGATCGCCCCCGGGGCGCCGACGAACTGCTGGCCATCCTTGGGTTTGACACTCTCCATACGATGGATCCCGCTTGTCAGGTAGAAGATCGTGTTGGCGGATCGTGAAGCGACGATCGCAGACAGGTCGTCGCTCGGGTTGACCTCTATGGCTCCCGCAGGTTTCGAAGCGCCGGGCGCCGGGAGTTGACCCGGTGGGTTGACCGGAGTGGGCGGGTTGAGACCTCCGGCAATGGCTCGCTTGATGAACGAGGCCATTTGTTCGCGGGTCACGTCATGGCCCGGGCAGAATTCTCCGGTCCCGCATCCTACGGTGATGCCCGCGGCGGCGATCGCGTTGATGTCGCCCTCGAAAGTAGACCCGTTGTCGTCGAAGAAGTAGTCAACAGACGTTGCATTGAGGGAGAACGCCCGGTTGAGGAAAGCCGCCATCTGGCCTCGCGTGACCTCGTCGTCAGGGCAATAGCGGTCGTTCGTGGGCGGATTGCATCCCTTCGTTATCCCGACCGCCGCGATCTTGTCGATGTCGGCTTCGAATGTCGACCCGGATGTGTCGGTGAATTGGGCCGACTTGGCATTTCCGAGGTTCCTGGCGCGTGCGAGGTAGGCCGCCATCTGGCCGCGCGTGACGTCGTCCTTTGGGCAGTATCGGTCGTTTGTCGGTGGGTTGCATCCCTTGGTGATCCCCTTTGCCGCGATGAATTCGATGTCCTGTTCGTGGATGCTTCCGTCGTCGTCTATGAATGTCCCGGCGGCACTGGCTGGCGGTGCGACGGTAATGAGAGCAGTCGGAAAGACCAGTGCCAGGACGAGTGCTCGGATCAGGTGAGTGAGTATGCGGTCGATGGGGGATATCGACATGGGGGATCCTCTCCTACGAATGGAACGGAATTCGAACTCGAAGTTGCCACTCGCTATGCGAGAAGTTGGCAACTGGCGGAGAACGGGTGTTGGGCCAGACTAGGGGTGGCTCGGTGGTTAGCAAACAGGGACTGCGGAGGCCGGCCCGCCGGCAGCCGGTATCCTGATGGCAACGGTGGCGCGAGGTGCCCATGTTCAACGGTGAAGCGTCGGTGGACTCTGTCGGCAGATCCGAGACCTGGTAGGGGGTCGGTCCGATGAGAGTGCTCCAAGTCCACAACGCGTATCGGCAGGCAGGCGGGGAGGACACTGTGCTGGCCACCGAGCGGTCGTTACTCGAGGAGGCCGGTCACCAGGTCGAGACTCATTTGGAGCACAATCCCGACGATGCATTGGGTGCACTCGCCGGCCTGGCTGGTTCCCCGTGGAATCTCCGTGCGGTCGGTCGAGTCCGGGAAACGGCGGAGGCTTTCCGCCCGGATGTAGCCCACATCCACAACACTTGGTTTCGCCTATCTCCTGGCGTGCTCCACAGCCTTCATGGGAGCGGCATCCCGACGGTGATCACGATGCACAACTATCGGCTGGCATGTGTCAACGCGCAGCTATATCGAGACGGCGGTCCTTGTGAGGACTGTGTCGGGCGGATTCCCTGGCGTGGAGTGGTCCGCCGTTGCTATCGAGATTCGTTGCTCCAGTCGGCGGCAGTGGCCGGCACCATCTCTTTCCACAGGGGCATCGGTACTTGGAGGTCAGAGGCCGATGTGGTCGTGGCCCTGAGCCACTTCGCCTCCGACCGGCTGGTCAGATCGGGTGTGCCGCGTCACCGGATAGTGGTCAAGGAGAACGTCGTGGCCGACCCCGGGCCTCGTCCGACTCCTCCCTCCAGCAGCGGATACGTCCTGTTTGTAGGCCGCATAACCGAGGAGAAGGGCGTTCGAGATCTGATGTCGGCCTGGCAGGCGAGCCGTCGTTCCGGATTGGAGCTGCGGATGGTCGGCAGTGGCCCGCTTCTCGACGACATCTCCACCAGCGCGCCCGGCGGGGTCGAGTTCCTGGGCCAGGTCTCGAGCGACGACGTGAGGGAGCTGCTGCTGTCCGCGCGTGCCCTGGTGTTCCCGAGCCGATGGTACGAGGGCCAGGCCATGATCCTGCTGGAAGCCCTCTCATCTGGCACGCCTATCGTCTTCCCCGGTCTCGGCGCCATCCCTGAGACGGTCGGGGACGCCGGGTGGGAGTTCGAGGCGGCAGCGCCAGAGGCGCTGGCCAAGACATTGCTGAGGCTTGCCGATGCCGGTGAGGTCGATCATATAGGAGAAATCGCGCGAGCGAGATATGAGGGGCGGTTTGCTCCCGACGTCGGCACGCGTCGCCTCGAGGAGATCTACGAACTCGCAATGAGCCGGCACCCTCGATGAGGGCCGCAGCGGTAGAGCGGTGTATTGCTGTCACATTTGGGTCACTGCTAACCTGCTACGGATCGGACCTGTGGGGGCAAGACAGATGATTCGAGAGCTTTTGAAGCCGTGCCGGCGAGGGCATCCACCGGTCCCGCTCACTCGTCCATCGTCCGTGGGTTGACCTGTTGACCTCGGTTGCGACCCCGGAGCTGCAGGGCCGCCCTCACTGGTCGTCCTGGACATGGCTCTCGCCCCTGGTCCACCCGTTGGACAGGGCCGAGATCCTTCTGGTCTACGTCGCATTCCCAATGGCGTTGGTGGGGGATCTCGCCGGCATCTCGATGGGGGCGGTCGGTTGGATCCTCGCCTTCCTGGTCGGCTTGCTCGCCTTCTTGCTGCTCCCTTTGCCGGCAGCAGTATTGCGGACGACGGCTCCTCTGTTCGCCTTGCTGTGCTTGGGGATCATCAGTCTTCTCTGGACCATCTCCTTCACCGAAGGGGTGCGGGTACTCGTCCAGTTCGCAGCCGTCTTGGTGGCCTATCTCGCCGGCTGGCGCGCGATGGCTGCCGACCAACACGTGCCTTTCACTCTGAGCAACGTATCGATCTGGTTGATTCCGGCCTGTTTGATCGTCTTCTTCAACGCCGCAGTCGACGGAGCTTCCACTTTCGGCTGGGTCAGGGGCGGGAACGCCGCCCGACCAATGGTGATGATGCTTGCCCTTCTGTTTCTCATGGGCTCGCTTGGCCGATCTCGCCGATTCACCCTCGTGCTGTGGGGTGCGGCCTTTCTGATCGCGGTCGCCTCAGGCGGGCGGATGGGAGTCGCCGTCATCGGCCTCATGCTCATTCTGACACCTGCGCTGCGCGTCGGCTGGAAGCCTCGTTTGGCCCTCGTGGGCGTGGGCCTTGCTGCTCTCGCCTTCCTCATCCAGTTCGAGGGCATCCAGGAGAGGCTTTTCGTCGGTCAGGAGGAAGGCGAGCTGACCGACATCTTGACCCTCGAGGGGAACTTCAACACCGCCGGGCGGAATCAGAACTGGCCACAGGTGATAGCGCTGTGCTCGGATCACTCGACATTCGGTCAGGGAGCGGGATCATCCGGCCCAATCACGCTGGAGGCGACCGTTGGCCGAACCTCGCACCCGCACAACGACTACCTCCGCATCTGGTGTGAGTACGGCTACACGGGAAGTGTCATGTTCTGGGGGTTCTTCCTGATGGTTGGCCTCCGGGGATGGAGGCTGTTTCGGTATCCGGGGGCCTCGCAGATCGAGTCTGAGTTGGGAGCCATCGGAGGGCTTGCGGTGGTAGCTCTCCTCATGTTTGCGTTGACCGACAACGTCGTCGTGTACACGGCCACGTTCATGGCGGCAGGCGGCGTCCTCTGGGGGATAAGTGACAGGGCTTTGCACGAGGTTGAAAGCCGGCCGATCCAAACACTCCATGACACCCGGGCATCTACCGGGACCGCGACGTGAGCAGCCGTCTCGACAGAATCATCTGGAACGCTCATCGATTTGGGTTGACTCCCTCGAAGGTGTTGACTCGCGTCTTCGTAGGCAGCGCACCGGCCGTGGTGTCCAACAGCCTGCCGAAGGCAGGGACTCACCTCCTGGAGCGAGCGCTCTGCCTCCATCCGAGGATCTACCGATCGCTGCGCAGGACGGTTCACGACCGCCGTGTCCGTTCAATGGGCGACCTGGGCGACCTCGTGCCGCGCATGCGGCCCGGCGAGCTCCTGGTCACCCATCTCTCCTACGACACCGGTCGTGAGGACGTCCTGAGCCAGGGCAACGCGGCCGGGCTCTTCTTGATTCGAGATCCGAGAGACATCGTTATCTCGCAGGCCCACTATGTCGTCAAGAACGACCGGCATCCTCACTACCAAACTCTCAGCCAGGTCGACGACTTCCAACAGAGGCTCCGCACGGTAATCGTCGGGGACCCAGATCGGGGAATGCCTTCGCTCCGGTCGCGGCTCGAGGCTTATGCAGGTTGGCTTTCGAGCTCGTCCTTGGTCGTCCGGTACGAGGACCTGATCGGAACTTCAGGTGGTGGCTCTGCAAAGAGACAGTTGGACTCACTGGAGCGGGTCTTCACCCATATCGGTTTGGAGTTGGACCAAGCCGAATTGGAGTCACTGGCCGGAGAGATCTTCTCAGAGGCGAGCCCAACGTTTCGAAGGGGCCGTATATACCAATGGAGAGAACAGTTCGACGAGGAGACGATTGCGACTTTCAACCACACTGTCGGTGAATTCGCCGAGATCTACGGGTACGGGAGTCACGTGCCCCCGCCAGGCGCCTAGGAGGGGAGAGCCATGGTCATAGGAAAGACGGTCACGAAGGTCCGACTCAGGGCCCGAGATGCGCTCCATCGCGGCAAGTCCGCGTTGACCAGTGTGGAGGTGCAGTCGCCGAGCGACAACGTCTTCCACTGTTGCCTGCATAAGACCGCCAGCCAGTGGATCAGGCGGATCGCGAAGGATTCGAGGGTGTTCAAATACTCGGGACTCCGTGATCACCACTATCAGTCCTCGATGCCCGGCGGACATGACCCCCGTCCCGTGAACGAAAGGTCATTCGACGAGCCGTTTCCTATGAGGACATTTGTGACGCCCCTGTACATTGACTACCGAAACTACAGGAGCATTCCCAAGCCGGAGAGCGCCCGTGGATTCTTCGTAACGCGCGATCCCAGGGACATCGTGGTTTCGTGGTACTTCTCGTCGCTTTACTCCCACCGGCTGATGGGCGACCTGTCCGACGTGCGAGGCACTCTCTCAGATGTCGACATGCCGACGGGGCTCAGCTACTCGATTCGTCATCTAGCGGACTTCGGTGTATTCGACGCGCAGCGGTCCTGGACCGAGTCCGGATCCGATCCCACCGTCGTCGTGGTGAGGTTCGAGGACCTGATAGGCGAGCGCTCTCTAGAGGTCTTCGCCGACCTCTTCAACCATTGCCGGATAGCCATTCCGAGTACGGAGCTCCCAGCCCTGCTGGAAACCCATTCCTTCGAGCGGCTCAGCGGGAGGAATCAAGGCGAGGCAGATCCCCAAGCTCATTTCAGAAAGGGTGTGGCCGGCGACTGGAAGAACCACTTCGACGAGAGTGTCCGAGAGGAGTTTCACCGGGTGACCGGGGACCTGGTGGAGGCTCTCGGATACGAACACGCGATCTGAGCATTTCTAGCCAGGGCCGCTCAGGCCTGGCCGGCCCCGACACAAAGATGCTGTCGGACATGGACGAATCGGTGGAGATTCCACGCAATGAGCCTCAAGCAGCGCATCATCGATGACATCGGGGCGAACGGTCCCATGCCATTCGAGCGGTTTATGGAACTCGCGCTGTACGACTCCGAGGGATTCTTCGGGTCCGATGTCCTCAGATCGGAGAAGTTTGGAGATTTCCTCACCTCGCCGGAGGTCAGCTCCCTGTTCGGCGAGACACTGGCGCGATTCGTCGAAAGAGTTAGGGACCGGATCGGAGACCCCTTCTGTGTCGTAGAGGTGGCCGCCGGGTCCGGCTCTCTCCTCCGGCCACTGCTCGCAGAGATCGACGTGGAAGCAATCGCCGTCGAGTCGTCGCCGGCAGCCAGGGCGGTGCTGTCGGAGTTGGTGCCTGTCACCGAGGAGCTGCCTCCTTCCATCAGGGGGGTGGTCATCGCCAATGAACTTCTCGACAACCTGCCCATGGCGTTGGCGCAGCGGGCCGGCGGCCAGTGGCGTGAGCGCTGGGTCGGCGCCGAGGACGACGATCTCGTGTTCGTGGACAGCGAGGCCCGTCCTGAAGTGGTCGAATGGCTGGAGTCGTATGCCGGCCCCGTCCCCGACGGGGGTTGGGTGGAGGTCCAGCTCGAGGCGAGACGATGGCTCGCCGACGCACTCAGTCGTCTTGAGGCCGGAGCCATCCTCATTATCGATTACGGCGACACGGCCGAGAACCTGCTATCCCGTCGCCAGAACGGGACGCTGCGCACCTACCGGGCCCACCATCTCGGGCCCCACCCGTTGGACGAGCCCGGTCAGACCGACATCACCGCCGACGTCAACTTCACCGCTCTGCTCGACATTCACCCGAACGTCACCCTGCATCGACAAGACGAATTCCTCACCAGGCTTGGGTTGCGGGAACGACTCTTTGAGTTGCGTCGTGAGGAGCTGCAAGCGGCGCGCTTGGGAGACGAGACGGCGCGGCTCCGGCTGCGCACCCTGAAGACGGAGGCCGAGACCCTCCTCCACCCGAGAGGGCTCGGAGACTTCAGGGTTTTCGAAGTCGAGAAATACCCGGAACCTTCTGTTTAGATCGATTCGTCGTAACGTCATGAGTGTGAAAGCCCGAGTCTTGCTTTTGCTAGGCGTGCTGCTGCCGGCCGCCTGTGGCGTCGCCGGCGACGATGGCGGGGGCGAGGTACCTGGAGACGAGACGACGACATCCACGAGCAGCACCATCGACACGACTACCACATCGGAGACTCAATTGCCGGAGGAAGACACCGTTGAAGCAGCGA
Organism: Acidimicrobiia bacterium; assembly: GCA_035544615.1. Lineage (GTDB taxonomy): Bacteria > Actinomycetota > Acidimicrobiia > Spongiisociales > ZC4RG35 > JARDZU01. The sequence continues at coordinate 36,311 of DATKEA010000113.1, forward strand.
TCACAGACCTGGCGGGGCGACTCGACATTGGAGAGGGCGACATCGAAGTGACTGATGTCAGGGACGTCCAGTGGCCCGATGGTGCGCTCGGTTGCCCGGAAGAGGGGAAGATGTACACCCAAGCCGTCGTCGACGGGACCCAGGTTCTGCTCGGCGCCAACGATCGGATCTACGACTACCACGCCGGATCGGACGGAGAGCCTTTCCTCTGCGCATCGGACCAGAAGGACGGCGGCTACGACTTCGTCCCGCCGCCCGGATTCGACGAGTAGGAACAAATGAGAGGGGGCGCCCGATCGGGCGGCCCCTCTGTCTATCGATCCGCTGAGTTCAGCGGTTGTCCACGTCTACGAGTGTGAGTCCGAAGACGCCGCTCGCATCCGAGTGGGACACGGCCCCGAGGTGCCACTGCCCCGTCGTGGCTCCGGTCCAGCTCGCCTCGATCGTGGCGACCTCGCCGGTCGTCGCCGAAGTGGGCGCACTGTCCAGTGACAGGTTCCCTCCCGGCGTGGCCGAGATGACCCACGAATACATGTCGTAGTTCGAGTCACCTCCTGGGGCAGCCCAGCCATGAACATAGACCGACCATGTGCCATCGGCTGGGGCGAAGATCTCGATCTCCTCGTTGGTGCCCCCGGCGGTCGAACTGGCGACCTGGTCACCGCTCGGGTCGTACACGAAGATGTCGAGGTCGGCGTCGGCCTCCGTGGCCTCCGGTGGCATCGCGATCTTGAACAACGCCGCTCCGCTCAGCACGAACTGATGCAGATTGGCGCCACCCGTGGCGACATCGCTTGGGCTGAACAAGGCCGGGTCCTCCGGACCGTCCTGCAAGACGTTGTCAATCGTGACTGTCGCCGGCTCCAGGCCGTGGGCCGCCGCCGTGTAATCACCGGTGTAGCCGAACTTGATGTCGAAGCTGACATTTCCGCTCTCACCGCTGCGGAGGAGCTCCGCCGGGGCTTCGAACAGCGCAGCCTTCACCGCGATCGGGCTGTACACGTCGTAGAGGCCGGTTCGGTCGGTCCATGTGAGCGACCCGAAACGCCACTCACCGATCGTCGCCGACTCGTTGGTGATCGTGACCTTGTACGTAGCCGATTGACCCTGTCTCAAGGTCAGTCGCGACGGAGACACGCTCACGTCGAAGCCGGCCGGTGCGTCCACCGATACGTTCAAGGTCCGGTTCCCGCGGGCCACGCTGGTGACCGTTCGGGTCACGGTCTGACTTCCTGCCAGCTCGGCGACGCCGATCGACGCCAGGTTGAGGTCGTGCGCCTCGATGGGGATCCCCGCCGAATCCAGGGTCCCGCAGGTCGCGCTCGGGTTGGCGTAAACCTCTGGGAAGGCGTCGCACAAGAACCCGAGATACTCGTTGAATCCAGCGTCGTAGACCAGACCCGGCTGAAACGCCGAGCCCTTGTGGACCCTGTTACTGGGATCGACGTGACCCGCCCCGAAGTCGAATGGATCGGCTGGGCTCACCCGGTCGTTGTCCACGACTTCCTGGTAGGCGGTGGTCATGAGCGCCGACTTGGCTGCGGCCGGACTCCAGTCCGGGTGGGCCTGCTCGATCAACGCCAGCAATCCCGCCACATGGGGGCTCGACATCGAGGTCCCCGCGATCGCGGCGAACAGCTCGCCCGATGGCGTGCTGTTGGGATCGGGGTACGGGGAGTAGCCGGCCAGTCTGCATCCCCGGAGCAGTCACATCGGGCTTGATGATGTCGGGTTCCACCGGATTCGGCCCGCGTGACGAGAAGATCGTCATCGACGGAGCCGAGTCCCAAGTGCCGACCACTCCAGTGTCCCTGATCGTCGCGGTGGCAACGGCGCCGGCCGAGTCGATGTAAGCCTTGATCGCCAGACCCGGCGTGTTGTCGATGTGGACGGTGGGGACCCAGTGACTGTCGGTGAACAGGTTGTTGTCGTCGGTGTTCTCGTACATGATCATGCCGACGCCACCGGCCATCTGCACGGCCAGGCTCTTGGCGGCGCGTGCGATCGCTCCACGACGGCAGAGCACGATCTTCCCGTCGACGGCGCTGGCGTCGAGCGTTCCCGGATGACAAATGTCGCCACCGGCGTCCTCGGCGTCCACGAGCCCGACGAGCCCGCCCAGTGACGGGGTGATCGAGGCGCCGACGTAGGTGGCGCCGTTGCCCAACTCGATCGTCCCCTGGAAGAAACGGTACTGGGTGCTGGCACCCACCGTCGTCATCCATGGCATCGTGCCCGGGTTGCCGAGGGTGGCCGGTCCGCTGCCGGCGTTACCGGCCGAAGTGGCGACGTGGACACCGGCGTCGGCGGCGAACAAGAAGGCGATCTCGTCCGCACCGGGGCCGGCGGCGCCACCACCGACCGAGTAGTTGATCACGTCGACGCCGTCGGCGACGGCGAGATCGATGGCCAGGGCCAGGTCCGAGGTGAATCCCCCGAGGTTGCCTAGGCCCTTGTAGGCGATAATCCGGGCGCGTGGAGCGATGCCGGAGACCTCGCCGAAGGGCTCGCCGAACAGCTCGGCGTCGACCCCGGCGTTGCCCGCCGCCGTCGAGGCGGTGTGGGTGCCGTGGCCGTTGTCGTCACGGGCCGAGTCGAACTCGTCCGGGTCGGCGCCGATGAGGGCCCGATAGGTGGGCAGCACCTGCCGCGCCC
>DATKEA010000114.1:0-9535 GCA_035544615.1 Acidimicrobiia bacterium
CACCAACCGACAGATCGCCGAGGAGATGTTCCTCGCCGAGAAGACGGTGAAGAACTACGTCTCCAACCTCCTCTCCAAGATGGGTATGAGCCGACGCAGCGAGGCAGCCGCCTACGTCGCCCGCCTCGAGGGAGAGCACGATGGAGCCGAAGCCCCACAAGGATGGGGCGAGAGCTAGCCAGAGTTGGCCAGGGAATACCGGATCTCGCTTGGGACAAGACATCGTGAAGCGTCGAGTTAATGCCCAATGGCCCCATTGCAAGGGCGCAACGGCCCGTGTGGGAGCCCACCGACTCGGATAAGACTGGGGTCATGGAAACCACACACATCTACAACGTGGACATCCATGGGACCGGTCTCAAGACCGGCAGCCTGGGCTCCCCGGAAAGCCTGCCACCGCTGTTCGTCGCCTCACCGCCCGAGTTCGGGGGAGCTACGGGGATGTGGAGCCCTGAGCATCTATTCGTTGCTGCGGTCTCCTCATGTCTCATGACCACCTTCAGATCGATCGCCGACATGTCGGGTCTCGAAGTCGTGGCCTATTCGGACTCCGCATCCGGGACCCTGGCTCGTGGCAACGATGGTCTCTATGACATGACCGAGATCACCCTGCGCCCACGAGTAGTGATCGCCGATCCGGTCAAGGCAGACCGCGCCCTTCGCCTGCTGGAGAAGGCCGAGAAGGTATGCCTGATCAGCCGCTCCATCCGGTCTGAGGTGCATTTGGAGCCGGCCGTCGAGATCGCAGCCGCTGCCTGATCACCAGCTCGGGGCGTATGAGGTCAGCGTCTTCATGTAGTTCGAGCGCTCGAAGGCAGATGGATCCGCAACCGCTCGCTGGCTGAGGCTTCCTCTCGCCTGGGCGACCGACTCATACTCGTTCTCCTCGAGCCAGCCCTCCAGACCCTTCTGAACCGCGGTCAGGGCACTTGGGCCGACCCGGAGCAGAGCCGAGGCCATCATGACCACGTCAGCCCCGGCGAGGATCGCCTTCACCGCATCGTCCCCATGATGGACGCCCGTGGTGGCGGCAAGATCAGGCTCGATCCGTCCGTGCAAGATGGCCAGCCACCGTAGGACCAAACGCAACTCGGCCGATGTGGACAAGGTGAGATTGGGAGCAACCCCGAGAGTCGCCAGATCGATGTCCGGCTGATAGAAGCGATTGAAGATGACCAAAGCGTCGGCACCGGCCTCGCCGAGCCGTTGGGCCATCGATGCCATTGCCGAGAAGTAGGGGCCCACCTTGACCGCCAGCGGGACTTCGACCGCCTGTCGGACCTTCTCGACGAGACGTAGGTAGGAGAGCTCGACCTCTGTCGAGCTCTCCTCGACGTCGGCTGCGATCCGGTAGATGTTCAACTCCAGCCCGTCGACGCCTTCGTCGGCAAGCACACGGGCATAGAGCGTCCATCCCCCGGACGAAACTCCGTTCAGGCTGGCGATCACCGGAACGCCGGCTTCGGCGCGGGCCCGCTTGACCAGCTTCAAATAGTCCTCGGGCCCGGTGTTGTAGTCGGTCAATTGAGGCAGATAGCCGCTGGGTGCCTCGCCGAACCCGTCGGCTCCTAGCTCGAGGCCGGAATGCACCGCCATCGCGTCATGCTCGATCTGTTCCTCGAACAGGCTCGGTAGGACAACGCCGGAAGCGCCCGCCTCCACCAGGGCGAGAATGTGATCGATGTCTCCAGTGGCAGGTGACGCCGAAGGCAAGACCGGACCGGCGAGATCGAGCCCCATATAACGGGTTGCCATGTCGACGCTCATTCCTCATCCTCCGTGTATTCGGCAGTGCGGTGAATGTGAACCATCTGCTCGTAGAGATGCCAGCGATCGTCGATGTCTTTCTGAGCCGCCGCCACCAGTTCCGCGGCGCGGTCGGGATTGGCCCGCGCCAGCATCGAGAACCTGGCCTCCTTGCTGGCGAACTCGGTGAAGGGGATGCTCGGTTGCCGACTGTCGAGGCGCAAACCGGGCTGCCCGACCAGCTCACGCCCCGGGTCGTAGCGAAACAGCGGCCAGAAGCCCGAGTCGGCGGCTTCCTTCTGATGACTCATCTGGGTGGACATGTCGATGCCATGAGCGATACATGGGCTGTAGGCGATGACCAGGGACACACCTTCGAACTGCTCGGCCTCGGTGAAAGCCTTCACTGTTTGGGTGGGGTTGGCCCCCATCGCGATCTGCGCGACGTAGACGTTGCCGTATGCCATCGCTATCTGACCCAGATCCTTCTTGGCCGTTGTCTTACCGCCCGAGGCAAACTTGGCGATCGCTGCCCGAGGAGTGGCCTTCGACGCCTGACCCCCCGTGTTCGAATAGACCTCGGTGTCCAGCACCAGGATGTTCACGTTTTGACCTGAGGCAAGGACGTGGTCGAGGCCGCCGAAGCCGATGTCATAGGCCCATCCGTCTCCACCCACGATCCACACGCTGGTCTCGATGAGAGCATCGGCCACTCCTTCGAGTCTCCTGGGCAGAGGTCCCTCGAGGTCGGACAGCCTGGACTTGAGCTCGGTGACCAGGCCCCGCTCGGCCGCGACCAGCTGGTCGATATCGGAGCGGTCACGCTCCTCGACGAGTTCGAGAATCCTCTGGGCAAGGTCACCCAACTCGGGAGCGAGGGCGGTGACGAGGAGTATGGCGTCCTCTCGCTGTGCTTCGTAGGCGAGCCTCATCCCAAGACCGAACTCGGCGTTGTCCTCGAAGAGGCTGTTGGACCATGCCGGCCCGCGTCCTTCGGCGTCGACCGCCCACGGCGTGGTCGGGAGGTTCCCTCCATAGATCGACGAGCAGCCGGTCGCATTGGCGACAACCACCCGGTCACCGACGAGTTGGCTGATCAGCTTCAGATACGGTGTTTCGCCACATCCGGCGCAAGCGCTGGAGAACTCGAACAGTGGCTGGAGGAACTGGGAGCCCTTGACCGACGCCACCTTTAGATGGGAACGGTCGATCTCGGGAATCTCCAGGAAATAGCTCCAGTTCTTCCGCTCTTGCTCCAGATGATCCAGCTTGGGAAGCATGTTGATGGCCTTGTGCTTGACCTCTTCTTTCGACTTGGCCGGGCACACATCGACGCAGACACCACACCCGGTGCAGTCGTCGGGCGCAACCTGGACGACTATTCGCCAACCTTCCAGGTCCGAGGTGAGGGAGTCCTTGGAGGGGAACCCGTCGGGGGTCGTCGTCGACGGGTCGAAGGCCTTGATCCGGATGGCGGCATGGGGGCAGACGAGAGCGCACTTGGCGCAGTCGATGCAGATACTCGGATCCCAGATCGGGATCTCGTTGGCGATGGACCGCTTCTCCCATTGCGCGGTTCCGGTCATGAAGGTCCCGTCAACGGGGAGAGCCGACACCGGCAACAGGTCGCCCCGGCCCGACATCATCATCGAGGTCACCCGCTGCACGAAGTCCGGCGCCATCGGGGAGACGATTGGCCGAGCCGCCCCCTGGTCGGAGACGGGCCCGATCTCGACCTTGAAGAGGCCGTCGAGAGCTCGGTCAACCGCCTCCTCGTTGCGTCTCACCACGGTCTCACCACGATTGCCGTACGACTTGCGGACGTAGCGCTTGATCGCCGCCGCTGCATCCTCGGTTGCCAGGAAGTCCGTGAGGTGGAAGAAGCACATCTGTAGCACGGTGTTGACCCTGCTCCCCAGACCGGCCTCCCGGGCGATAGCGAGTGCGTCGATGGCCCAGATCTCGAGCTTCTTGTCGACGATCTGAGCTTGGGCCCGGGCCGGGATCCTCGACCAGACCCGATCGGGCGGGTAAGGGCTGTTGAGCAGCACCGTGGCGCCCGGCGCCGCCATCTCGAGCACTTGGTCTGTCTCCAGGAAATCGAACTGGTGCACCGCCACGAAGTCGGCTTCCTCAATGAGATAGGTGGAGCGAATCTCCCGTGGCGAGAGGCGGAGATGGGAAATGGTGCGAGACCCGGCCTTCTTGGAGTCGTAGACGAAATAGCCCTGGGCGTGGAGCGGGGTCTGCTCCCCGATGATCTTGACCGAGTTCTTGTTGGCGCCAACCGTGCCGTCGGCGCCCAAGCCGTAGAACACGGCTCTGGTCACGTCTTCGGGCTCACGCCACCAGTCGGTGTCATAGGTGATGGAAGTGTGCGAGACATCGTCGAAGATCCCCACCGTGAAGTGTCGGCGTGGCCGGTCCTTTGCGATCTCCTCGAAGACTCCGGCAACCATCGACGGGGTGAACTCCTTCGACGAAAGCCCGTAACGACCTCCGAATACATCGGCGGAGACACCACCCTCGGCAAGCGCTGCGATGACATCGAGGTAGAGCGGATCGCCAATGGCGCCCGGCTCCTTGGTGCGATCCATGGCGACCAGGCGTTGCACCGAATCCGGGATGACCTCGAGAAAAGCACCCACATCAAAAGGCCGGTACAGGCGGACTACGACCACCCCGACCTTCTCCCCCTGCTCCACCATCCGATCAGTCGCCTCGAGCGCGGCCCCGGTGCCCGAGCCCATGATCACCATCACTCTCTCCGCGTCAGGCGCTCCGTGATACTCGAAGAGCCCATAACGGCGGCCGGTCTCAGCCGCGAGCTTGTCCATGACCGACGTCACGATCCGCGGCACCAGGTCGTAGAACGGATTCGCCGCCTCACGCGCCTGGAAGAAGACATCGGGGTTCTGAGCGCTGCCTCTGAGCACCGGGCGGTTTGGGTTCAACGCCCTCTCGCGATGGGCGGCGATCAGCTCCTCGTCGACCAGTCTGCGTAGGAGGTCGTCACCGATCGACTCGATCCTGGCCACCTCATGCGAGGTGCGGAAACCGTCGAAGAAATGGAGAAAGGGAACCCGCGACTCGAGTGTCGCCAGATGGGCGATCAGGGCGAAGTCGTGGGCTTCCTGGACCGACGCAGCCGAAAGCATGGCAAAGCCCGTCTGACGGGCTGCCATCACGTCGGAGTGGTCGCCAAAGATCGAGAGGGCGTGGCTCGCAACCGTTCTCGCCGCGACGTGGATCACGGCAGGCGTCAGCTCACCGGCGATCTTGAACATGTTGGGCAGCATCAGGAGGAGGCCCTGGGAAGAAGTGAAAGTCGTTGTGAGTGCACCCGCCTGCAACGAGCCGTGAAGCGTTCCCGCCGCTCCCCCTTCGCTCTGCAGTTGGACCACCTTGGGCACGACACCCCAGAGATTCGCTCTCCCCTCCATCGACCACGCATCGGAGAGCTCACCCATCGGGGAGGCGGGGGTGATCGGGTAGATGGCGATGACTTCGGTAAGACGGTGTGCGATGAGGGCGGCCGCCTCGTTGCCGTCGACCATGATGTGCTGAGGAACTGTGCTCACCCACTCAACCTATGAGGAAGCACCGGCACCGTACCAGGGACCAAAGACCCCATCGGAACGGCTGATTGCCCGGATGCGTTGGCAGGCGGATGGACGAGTTGCTCCAGGAGGCGGCCCTTCGAGCCGGTGCTCCCCGCGCGCCCGGTGGTTAGACCGAAAGCCGCTCTCGCAGGGTCACCAGGTCGCCCTGCCAGACATTCTGGATCAGAACCGGCCGGAACCCCATCTCGACGTTGATGTTCATCATCGGCTGGTTCGATCCGGCGTTGTAAGTGTCGATCCGCTGCACATCGGAGTAGTGCGAGCGCAACTTCATGGCCATCGCCGCCTTCAACCACCGGCCCAGACCTTTGTTTCGATGTGCCGGGTCGACGCCCGTGTCGAACTGCCAGACCAGGTCCGTTTGGAGCCGGTGAAAGGCAACTGTGGTGAAACCGGCCAGGTCGCCAGTCGGATTGTGCCGGACGGCATAGGTGAGGATGTCTCGACTCCGCTGCCTCTGTTTGACCTCGTAATCGCGCCAGACCTCGGGAGTGACCACCTCGTCGTCCTCTTCGTAGTCCTCACGAGGGGCCGTGTTCATGATGAACATCAAGTCGCAAAAGGCGTCGAGATGCTCCTCACCGAGAGGGCTGGGCAGGAAGAGGAGCTCGTAGTCGGCCGCGCGCTCGGCGGCTCGCTCCACCCACGAGCCCATCAGCACCCAATCGACATCAGGAAACGAAAGGCGGCTCAACTTCTCACGGTAAGCCGACTTCATCCCTGCCCGCATGACGAGAGCCTCCTCGGGGCGACCGTCGTTCAACTCGAGAGCAAACCGAGTGCGGCCATCGGCTTGCAGCGCATCGAGCATCGAGGTGGCGATCGTCCGCCCATGACCCAGACCTCGGTGTGATGGATGGACATAGACCCATCCAAACGCGTTCTCCAGGTTTTGATGGAGGTCCATGTGTGCCCCCGAGGTGGCAACCACCTCGGGACCGTTCCACAGCGCCCAGCAAGGGGTCGACTCGGATTCGAGCAGATTCCGCCAATCGACGACCCGCTGCTGCAAAAGGACTGGCGGGTCCCCAGGAAGGAGTTCCTCGTCCCGTGTCAGATACAGCTCATGCAAGGCCCTGAGAGTGTCCTCAGGGGCGATGCGTGTATCGACATATTCCATTCGGGTCGACATGACCCGGCAAGGCTAAGACCTGGCCTCGTGCACCGCGGATGAATTATCCCGCTTGCTTGTCGTGGGCGACGACCAGTTGGTTGTCCACGCCGGCGATGCCTTCGACGCCTTTGACGACTCGGCCCACGAGTTGAGCCTCCTCAACTGTTCTGACCTCACCGCTGAGGGTGATCACAGCCCCGCTGACGGCGATAGCGACACGCGACAACGGCTCCGGGAGCACGGCGAGCATCTCGCGCGCATCGTCGGCGAGATCCTCGTCGCTGCGCACGTAGGCGCGAATCAGATCGGATCGGGTAACGATGCCGACCATACGACCGTCATCGATGACCGGAAGACGCTTGAAACCTGCCCGTGTCATCAACCGGGCCGCCTCGTGGACGCTCGCGGTGACGGGAATGGTGATCGGCTCACGACTCATCAGGTCCCCGACCTTCTCGGCACCCGAGAGCGGCCCCTGGTCATCTTCGAGCAGAACGCGGGCTCTCCACGACCGTGAGCTGTCCTTGGCAACGTAGTCCGCCTCTGAGATGATGCCGACCAACGTGTCGTCCTCCATCACCGGGAGACCGCTTATGCGATGGTCGAGCATCAGCAACGCCGCCTCCCGCACCGAGGTGTCGGGGGCGACAAACAAGACTTCGCGGGTCATGATGTCGACAACGTCCACGGCGGGCTCTCTTCTACTCGGTGACACATTACGGGTCGTCGTTGGCAGCGCTCGGCCCCGAACGACCCGATCGATGCGCAGACCTTAGCCTCGGTCCCGGCGCGGGCTCCCTGGCCATTCCGAACTGGTGATCTGGTACACGACATGCCGTTTCAAACGTTCATCGTGAAGGAATCTGGGGTGGTCGAAGTCGAGCTCGGGGGCGCGTTTCATGCCGAGTCGCTCCATGACCTGTCTCGACCGACGATTTGCCGGAATGGTCCAGCTCAGGATCCGATCCAATCCGGCGTCGCCAAACCCGAACTCGAGGACCGCGGTCGCCGCCTCGGTGGCGTAGCCGCTTCCCCACTGATCCTTGGCGAAACGCCAACCGATCTCAACTGCCGGCGTGAAGTGAGTCTGGAATGTCGGAACGGCCAGGCCACAGAAGCCGATGAACTTGTGGGCCCATTTGATCTCGACAGCCCAGAGGCCAAACCCGAACTCCTCGAATTGCCTGTCGATCCTTCTGACCATCTGGTCGGATTCCTCCGCAGTGAGAGGCGCGGGGAAATGCTCCATGACGTCGGGATCCGCATTGATCCGGGCAAAGTGGAGCCGATCCTTGGACTTCCAGCGTCTGAGTAGAAGGCGTTCGGTTTCTAACGTGGGCCCGGTCGCCATAGAGTCCCCAGGCTAGGCATCAACGTGACGGGGGGAACTCAACCCGGTGGGTCGGTTCCTGGTTTGAGGAATCGGAGTCGTCCGCTGCCGAGACGGGTGTCGATTCGGAATCCCCAACCGTGGACCACAACATGATGGTGGAACCAACAAAGGGTCACCAGGTTCTCTGCAGTGGTCGACCCTCCTTCCGACCACGGTATGGCGTGGTGGACCTCGAGGCGATATCGACTGGTGCAACCATCGGCCGTGCAACCACCATCTCGATGGAGCACGAAACGACGGAGACGGTTGGGAATCACCCTGCTCCGACGACCCATGCCGAGCGGTTTCCCATCGCGGGTGCGAATCAGCTCGAGACTGCCGCCGCAGGCGACCTTGTCCAAGATCTCAGGACCTACCCTGGTGCCCCCGGCAACCTCCGCCCCCGAGTCATCGACAAACACCGTGATCAGTGGAGTCGTCACCCCGTTGGGTCGGGATTCTTCGCAAACCGCAGTCAGCGCCGCGGCCCGTCGGTAGCCAAGACCGGGACGCAGCCCATCGGGGAGACATGGAATCTCGTCGGCTCTTTCGGTCAGGACCTTGTCGACCACCCCGCCCATGTAGCCGTCGAGCTCACCCCAGAGGTGCCAGCGGGACTCATCGAGGTTGGGCTGAAGCGCGAGATGAGATGAGGCGTGAGACCGATGGTCATCGGTGCGGCTGGTGCGACGGTGTTGGGCAGCGATTCGGCGCAGACCCTGGATATCGACACCTCGATGCCAGTCTGCCTGTTCGTCGACCGGGATACGCGACAGGATCTCGACCCGGTCGAACGTGAGCTCACCTCTCACCAGCACGCCAGCGAGGATCGGCGCGTCCGCCAGTCGGGTTGCAGTGGAAGTCAACCGATGAGCGGTCTCCCGGGAGACGTCGAGTCTGCCCGCCACCCACTCGGTCATGCTCTTGCAACCGTCGGCTGTCGGCAGCTGCATCTCGTCGGCCAGAGCCAGCGTCGCCATCTGCCGGCCACGGGCCGCCGCGATGATCGCCTCATCGGTGAGAAGGAGTTGTTCGACCTGATCGGGTGTCATACCTCTCATAGTTGGAAGGTACGACGAGGGTCTGACAAATTCGGTCGGAAACGACCGATTCAGTCGAGATTGTCTTCGATTTTCTCGACCGCGTCCTTCACCGAGTTCCCGGCATCTTTGGCCGCGTCCCGAAGCCCGTCCGCTGCTTCCGACGCTGCGTCCTTGGCATCCGATACGGCCTGCTCCATCGGGTCAGGCTTGATCATCCCCTTGTCCTTGAGACGCGGGATTACCTGGTCAACGACCTCGGCCGCCTTTTCCTCACCGATCCGCGGGCCTAGCTTGGACTGGAACTTCGCCCTCGCCTCGGATTCGGTGAGCCCGTAGTACTCCTTCTTCTTGGTGGCAACGACCTTGGATAAGGCTGCCACGCCCCCGACGAGCAACACGAGCTTGAACAAGAACCTGAACGGATGACGTTTTGCTGTGTCGTCCATCTTGATGCACCTCCACCTTCAACCATACTCCACTGCTTCGAGAACACTTTTCGCGCACTAGGCCGTCACCCTTCACCAGGTGAGCCAGGGGGCGTAAGTTCGACCTCGCAGTGATTCGACGGCTGATCGCCGGTCTGATTGTGGTGGGTCTGGGAGTCGGGGTCTGGGCTCTGTGGCCGCGGGGAGATTCG
>DATKEA010000115.1:0-94861 GCA_035544615.1 Acidimicrobiia bacterium
ATCCCTAGGCGCGGCTGTTCGCCATCGCTCCGTAATCGTTCAGCCCGATCGAAACCGGCGACGTGGTGCTTGATGCCGTCGAGTGCCGTTGAGTCCGAAGGCAGAGCCCAGATCCGAGATGGGCGCCGCGTCGAGGTCACCCACTGGGGCCGCCATCATCCCGACCGAACAGTCCGCGGTTGTGCCGGTAGACACTGACGCGGTGTTCTTGGAAGTCCGGGATGACGGTCCTGGTCTACCGGAAGAGGAATGGGAGAGGATCTTCGACCCGTACTACCGCTACCACTCCGAGCCCAGCCAGCCAGGTTCGGCCGGTCTCGGGCTGACTGTCGCCCGGGGTCTCGCTCAACTCATGGAAGGGAACCTCACGTACCGCCACCTCAATGGGAAGAGCATCTTCGCGCTCCGCCTCCCCCGAGCCGCTACCTGAGCAGCTCGTGCCTTTCGCTTGGCGGTTGGTGTCTGTGCGGGCTTGAGTCGGGAGTCAGGCTCAGTTACCGAAGAGTCATCCGGGACCGGGCGAGGCGGTGTTCTTTAGGGCTGATGCCGCGGACTCGTTTGAAGGCGGCGCTGAGGGCGAAAGGACTGGCATTAATGACCCGGTCAAGATTGCAGCCATGCCCTCGACGCCGAACAGTGGCGGTCTGGGAGAGGTGAGGACAGGACCCTCGGTGGCGCTCGCAGATGAGCATCCAGCGATGATCAGTGCCATCGCCGCCACAAGGGAGAGGCCCGCTCGGCGTTTCTCTTGGGAGTTATCGGGATTCATTCGATCGGCTGTCGTGCGAGAGTCGCTGGTTCGCGGCCGGCGACGAGCCACCCGGCGACGGTGGCAATCAGGGGTAGGCCGATGAGGATGACCAGGAAGTGCAGGAAGGGCAGAGGCCGGAGGGCGGCGAGGTCGTGGGCGTAGCCGGCTGCGAAGCCCAGGTAGGCGCCGGTGGTGCCAACCACTGCGCCGAGCAGGGCGAGGGATCCGGCGGTGGCCGCGGTGAGGCTGCGGCGGATGCTGCTGGTCGCTCCGGTCGCGGTGAGGATGCGAAGATCGCCTTCCGCTTCACTGCGAATGAGTCCGACGGTCATGGCCAGGATCCCGAGCGCGACGAGAACCCCCACGGCAGTGGCACCGGTGCGTAGCGCCACCAGGTTCGCTTGATCGCTGCGAGCTTCGACCGTTATTCCAGCGTTCACAGCCATCTCCCGAGCTTCGGAGAACTGATCTTCGGTGATGGGACTGGCTGTTTCGATCAGCCAGGCAACTCTTGCTGATTCCCATCCCCGCTGACGCAAGGCCGAGGGTGTGATGAAAGAGCCGGGAAGGGACGAGTAGCCGGGATCGAGCTGTTCGGAGTTCATAACGAGCTCGGGTCCTATTGGCTCGAACCAGAGCTCGCCTGTCTCGACCGTCAAGACCTCGGTGTCGGCGGGAATCTCTTCAAAATCGACCTCGTAGTGGTCGAGGATCTCCGGGCTGGCGAGATAGAGGAAGGTCAGGATTCGGCCGAGGCCCGGTTCGACCTGCTCGGTCAAAACCAAATCACGCAGACCTTGGGGGCCTTCGAACTCTCGGGCGACGGCCACGTCAATAGGTGTGACCGTGGCTCGGTCCAGGGCGGCGGCGATGTCGCCGACGACGGTGTCGAACCGCTCCACGGCGGCCGGAGTTCGATCCGGGATCGGGGGCTTGTCGCCGCCAATCCTGACCATGAGCTGGGTGTCCGACAGGTTGCCCTCGGTGGCCGTGGTGTACAGGGCGGCGCTGGTGGCTATCACGATGGCGGCCGCGATCCCCAAGGCGAGGCTGATGGCGGCCAGTGCCGCTCCGGATCGGGCTTGGTAGCGGGCCAGGTCCCGCATCGCCAGGCGGACCGCCACCGAGGAGCGTGTGGCTATCCCGGCCAGTGCCCGGATCGCCAGAGGGCTAATCGAGAGGACTCCGAGAGTCAACGCCACGGTGCCGACAACGATCAGAACCGGGTTGATCCAACCGTCGAGAGGATCACCGGCGAGGACGAGACATGTAATCCCAACGGCGAGAAGCGGTCCGGCCAGGGCGGCGGAACGGCGCGCTCGTTGCGGCCGGGGTGGCCTGCCCGACAAGGCCGAAACGATCGGTATACGAGCCACCGCCCGGGCCGGCCACCACGCAGCAGTGGTGGCGGTCACCACCGCAAGCACCATGCTGGCTCCGATCAGCCACCATGGAACATCGAACCGATCGATCCGATGTCCGACCGCGCCTTCCAACGACGGGACGACCATGATCCAGCCCAGAAGAGCCAGCGTCGTCCCGGTGACGGCGGCGATGGCCCCGATTACGGCGCCGTTGGCAACCATGACGAGACGCAAGTGTTTCTCGGTGGCACCGATAGCCGCCAGCATCCCCAACTGGCGAAGACGACGCTGAGCAATGACCACAAAACCAGCCGCGGCGACCAGCGAGACCAACAACAGCACCACGGTGCCGACGATGAGCACACCAACCGCCGCCAACACGTCCTCGTTTCCCGGCCGTGAAACGGTTATCGCCGAAGCTCCGCTTGGCGCCCGGAACGACTGAAGTTGGTCGTCGCTTCCAGCAACCAGGATCGTCACCGATTCCGGAGTTTCGGTGTGAGACGAGCCCACCAAGGCGAAATCGTCGTTGAGATCGCTGGGATTTTCCACCAGGCCAACCACGGTCCGGGCACCGCTGTCGACTCGCAGAATGTCGTCGAGGCGGACGCCGAAGATCTCGGCTGCACCGTCGGTTACGGCCACCTCGCTGCCTGAGGTCGGATAACGACCCTCCACCAGCGCAAGCATTGGCGAACTGAGCGGCCCGCTTGGATCCTGAGCTCGGAGCTCGACCAGTTCGAACAACCCCGGAACAGATTCGAACCACCGGATGATCACGTCGGTCGTCTCGAACCACTCCTCGGCGGCGGCGACATCGATCGCCAGGGATTGGACGTCGGGTTCCTCGAATTCCAGGGCATGGTTGGCGGAGCCAAATTCGGCGTTGCCCGCCGCCGGAGCCAGGTTGTAGGCCGCAGCGGCGCCGCCAACGGCAGTGGCGACGGCAAGGATGAGCAGTGCCAGCACCAGCGCCTGACCCCGCCATTGGCGCCGGAAGAGACGCCAAGCCCATCGAATCACGGCACGACGGGCGGGGACTCCTCCATCATCAGTTGTCTCCGACGACGGTGGTGCCTGTATGACCGAGGTCACTGTTCCGGGCCTGCGAGCAACGACTCCGGGCCTGGGGCTGGGCCTGTGCGGTCGACCATGCGGCCGTCCCTCAGGAAGACCACCCGGTCGGCCCACGCCGCCAGCTGGGCGTCGTGAGTCACCACGACCACGGCCATGCCTCTCTTGCAGGCGTCCCGCAACAACCGGATGACGGTTTCGCCGTTCACGGTGTCCAGTGCCCCCGAAGGCTCGTCGGCCAAGAGGAGTCGACGGTTGCCGACCATCGCCCGGGCGATCGCCACCCGTTGCTGCTCTCCTCCCGACAGATCGTCGGGGAAGTGGCCGACCCGATCCGCCAGACCGAGGTCGCGTAGGGCTTGAAATGCTGTTTCCTGCGCCCGTCCCGAGTCTGAACCGTCCAGTTCGAGAGGCAGTGAGACGTTCTCACTGGCGGTCAGCCCGGGGAGCAGATTGAAGTCCTGGAACACATAGCCGATGGAACGGCGTCGCAGGCGGGCGCGGTCATCCGCCGACATCCCTGACAGATCTGCGCCGTCCACCCACACGTCGCCGTTCGTCGCTTCCTCGAGGCTGCCGGCGATCGTCAACAGGGTGCTCTTGCCCGACCCGCTGGGCCCCATGACCGCGACCATTTCGCCTCGATCCACTGCCAGGTCGACATCTCGGAGGGCGTTCACTTCGGTATGGCCCGACCCGTACACCTTGGATACCTGACGCATCTGCAGCAGGGCCGTCATCGCCGCTCCAGGACCGACTGCGTCGTGCTCGACACTTCAGGCGAAATCGTCGCCGAATTCGCTTGGCGACGGCTCAGACGGACATCGGCGGTATCGAGCCATCGAACCACGCCTTCCAACCGAAACAACTCGGCGTCGACCACCAGCGACAAGCTCAGGTCTCCCTCCGCCGCCTCTGCTTTCACGTGGGTGTATCGCTGCATCATTTCGACCAGGTGCCTGCGGTGGGCCTGGATGACATCTCCAACATCGATGCCGGGAACCTGCAGGGCTACCAGGACCTTGATCACCAGTTCGTCTCTAGGCGGCGTTTCATCGGCGGGTGGCGTCCGCAGCCACGCCTCGAGCTCATGGTGACCGTCACGGGTGATGCGATAACCCTTCTGCGGGCCATCGCCTCCTTCCTCATCGGATTCCACCAGGCCATCCCGCTCCAGCCGCTGCAGAGTCGTGTAGACCTGTCCGACGTTCAAGGGCCATACCTCCCCTGTCCGCGACTCGAACTCCCGTTGCAGCCGCAACCCAAACTTGGGGCCTTCACTCAACAACGCCAGCAAGGCGTGGCGCACACTCAACGGCGATCCAGTCTCAGCATACCGAGTACTATACTCAGTATATTGCGTGGGTCAAATGGCTTGGTCGGCTGGAGATTTCGCTCAGGTCCACAACGCGAGAGATGACCCTGGCGAGATTGACTAAGGCTCCGCTCGACCCGCAGGACTCCGAGTGGCCGGGTGGGGCGTTATTCGTCCCGAACCAGTGATCTGTGCTGTTCTGGTAGGTCGTCGCTACTCCGAAAGCCAAGTGACCTCGATCCGGTTCGTCGTCAGGTTCGCCTTACCCTGGGTAGGAACCGGCCGGTGCGGGATGCGTAGGTGCGGTAGGCGTCGCCTAGGCCCTCGGGGGAACTGAGCAGCTTCTCCTCGGTGGCCGCCCACCAAAGATGGGCGAAGATGGACAACGCTGCCACGACTAGCAGCAGGTAGCTCCGGTAGATCAGAGTAGTTCCAACTGCGATTGCGATCAGCGCGGTGTAGATGGGGTGGCGGACATATCGGTAGGGCCCGTCGCTCACCAGCTGGTGGTCCGCCGTCACCCCGCTGACTGCCCCGTACCCGCCTATCGCTTGCGCGGCCCATAGCCCCACGGCAATCCCCAGAGCCCAAAGACCGAGGCCGGCTGCCTGTAGAGCCAGATCGATGTCGGTTGACCAGTTCAACCACCCGTCGGATGCCCAGCCGGGCTCGATCACAGCCAGGACCGGATAGACAAGCGGAACGACCTGTACCAGGTCGCCGCCCCGGCCGATGAGGGGAAGGGGGTTCACCCGGGCCCGTAGCTCAAGATCGTATCCGGGACGTTCCCAACGAGACCACAACACCCACGCCGCCGCATTGGTTGCTGCCATGAAGGCCGCCAACACTTGAACAGGTGCGCTTGCCACGTCATACCCGCCTTACGACACATTCGACGTTACGCCATAGGACACGGAGCGGCATCCTGTCACGATCGAGCGCGGTGTACACATCACTCCGCAATCCTCAGCCACGTCGTACTCAAACTGCCGGTTCACCGTTGGTTGTGACCCGCACCCGAGGTGCTCGATAGCGAGCACCTCCTGAAATGCTACTTACCCGCTCAGAATCGTTGTTATGGGCGGCGCGATGGTGGTGGATTATCGGATATGCGACGTCAAGGTCAATTTCTACTCGCTGGCGACCACCGGACAGAACGGCACAACCCGCCCCGGCTGCCACTAGTTAGACAACAGGGGACGTTCTCCCTGGAGGAACGCCTAATCGGTTCAGCAGTTCACACCTATTGCTGAGACCATGACTGTCACTTACACCCAGTCCGCCGACGACGGGTCCGTCAAAGAGGAACACATCTACCAGTACAAGACTCGCTAGCTGCCTGACCAGAGTCAGAAAGGGGCGATAGTTCAGATGGCCCCACCGATGATCATGGTCAGCCCGACCATTGTGAGCAGAGCGCCCCAGTACTCCATGGGAAGCCAGAGGAAGGTGTGACGCTCCCGGTAGGGGAGCTGGCTGGTCGGGAGCCAAGGCCCCTCTTCCGTGCGTGCCCATCTGTTGAGACGCAGACCGACCGCCAATGTGACTGCCCCGCCGAGCACGGAGCCGACACCGGCCCAGAGGCCGGAATCAGCTGTGTAGGTCCCTTCACCCCACACCGCATCCACGACGAGTTGTGTGATAACGAGGGATCCGAACCCGATGACGAAAGCAAGAATCCCCCAACGCTTCCATATCAACATATCGCGACTCTTCCGGTCCAGTCAGATTCAAGCATCGACACCCAGGCGCCCGCCATTATCAACGATTGACGGGTTTGAAGCCCGCACTCTCAATCTGATCCCAATGGAACCCCGCGACTTCGACTAGTGCCCGTTCTCAAACTCCGGGACGAGGCAATTTTCGGCAGTTGAGGCTCGGCTGGCCAAGGCGAGCAAGACGTCCCGATACCGGACACTTCTAGACATGGGCGAATCTGCCCGGGATCACTTGATCTGAGCGTCCGTGCTCTCGAACGGGTCAAGCCTGGAGGTTCTGGATGACGATCCCAGCAACCGCTGCAAGCAGCGCGACCAGAAGGATTCGGCGTGTGAGACGTGCGGCGTCAGGGCCACGCTGGAAAGCCGACAACGCCCATCCGGCTGAGGCGAACTCCACAATGACCACCAGCGAACCCGCAGCGACAAAGCCTCCCGTCATCTCGACGGCGGTCCACAGATAGACCACACCCATTAGGGAAAAGACCACACCTGCGAGTGCTCCCAAGATGACTCCTCGGCGGACATCCGGCGTGTCGATCCTGTCGATGATCCACGCCAGGGAGCTCACACCAGCCAGAAGAGCCAGGTATGCCACCGGGATGCGACGGAATAGCACTTCATCGGGCAGGAGGCTTGGTTCGCGCTCCTGGTCGAAGACCCGCATGAAAACACCCGCATTGAAGAAGAGATCCACTCCGACGGTCAATGCCCACGTCGCAAGCACAGGTCGAACAGCAAACGCCCGGTCGACCCTCTCGGTAGAGCGCTGATCACCCATGACCATCCGTCGGTTGTCGTGTGGGATGCCTGCCCGAAGGCCCTATCGCATCTCTGAACGGAACATACTCACGGCCTGACACACGGCCCAGAGCCAAAAGACCCTGTTGGCTGGTCGAACAGGTTCGCCACGGGTGGCCTCCCACTTCGTGGCCCACTCCCACTTCGCTGTCTCAGGGAGACAACGGGGCGGCTACCTGTGCTCGGGCTCGGTCTCCTCAACGTCGGTCCACTCGAGTGCCTGTGGTTGGGGCACCTCGATGGCCGGGGTGGCGATTTCTCCGGCCGGAACCTGTTGCATGAGTGGCGAGGGGCTCCGGTTCACAAGTAGACGGAAGACGTCGGGTCGGTTGTAGTGCCCGGCAAGATCGTGGCGCAGCTTCATGCGGATGCCGACGTCGAGGTCCATGTCGGCGTAGACGATCGTCTCCTCGTTGCCGACTACCGGTCCGGCGGCGAGGCGGGTGTCGGGGGCGACGATGCACGACCCGCCACCCACCCCATCTCGGGAGAGGAACTCGCGGTCGTCATCGGAGAACGGGATCATCTCGCGGATGCGGTCGTCGACCACCGACGAGGCGCTGATGACCCACGCCTTCGACATCTGGGCGAAGGCCTTGGCGGCATTGAGTGAGATCTCGGGCATGGGCAGGGCGACCTTTGGGAAGTGGTTCGGCCAGGCCATGACATGGACCCGCGTCGCCTCAGCGGTCAGAGCGAAAATCGCCAGCGGGTTGGAGTTCTCGCCGCACATCAGACCCGAGACCGGGCCGAAAGGCGAGTTGAAGACGCCGAAGGTGTCGGGCCCTCCCGGAGCGTGAACCAGTCGTTCGCCCACGGTGGGGACCAACTTCTGGTGCTTGCCGACATAGCCCTCTGTGGGGCTGATGAAGACCTGCGTGTTGTACATGGTCCCGAAAGTGCCCGGGCCTTTCTCGCACACGCCCATCACGACGTAGGTGCCGGCCTCTTTGGCGGCGGCCGCCAGGGCGGTGATCTCCTTTCCGGGGACCTCGACCGAGTTCTTGAACAATTCCACCGAGAACCGGGTGGCTTGGCGGTCGGTCCCGGGATGGAAGTGGAACCAGATCGGATGGGCTGGAATGAACCCCTCCGGGAACCCAACGATCTCGGCGCCATTGCGACCGGCCTCGGAGATCAGGGCGACGGCCTTCGCCACCGAGGCCTCCCGATCCAAGAACACCGGAGCCGCCTGGACAGCCGCCCCACGAACCGTCACCGGCTCATCGCTCATCGAGTGTTTCTCCTTTTGGCGTCGTGCGGCTGAGATTGGCACCTCACCCCGACAACGCCAAGACCGGATATTGAACGCTCCGGTCAGACTCCGACGAGGGGACGTTCGGCTTCGTCGGATGATGCGATACGACCACGCTTGGCGACGATCATCGCAACAGCCACAGCCACAGCCACAGCCACAGCCACAGCCACAGCCACAGCCACAGCCACAGCCACTCCCAGGACCGAAACGAGGAACAGGCCGACCACCCCCACGACATTGGCAACCAGGCCAACGACGACAACGTGGCCGACAGCCACTTGGGCCAAGGCCGGGACGTCGCCGGTCGCTTGTACGTTGTAGGTCCCGGCGGTGGTTGCATCGATGACCGCTATCGCGGTGAGAACCCGACCGTCGTAATAGAAGCGAAGGTCGCGCTCATAGGGCGCAACGGTGACTCTCTCACCTGATGGCCCGGTCACGGTCAACTCCACCGGCAGGGCCGCAAGCGTGTTGGAGCCACTGCTCTGCACGACGAATTGTGCCGTCTGCGGTCGGATCCTCGTAGAAGATCGTCAGAGTCGCTTCCCGGGGTTGGGAGAGCGAGCGCTTCTTTGTGGTGGCTCAGCATCCGCTGCCTTCCCATGAGGTGGCTGTCCA
The DNA here is from genome assembly GCA_035544615.1 of Acidimicrobiia bacterium. Lineage (GTDB taxonomy): Bacteria > Actinomycetota > Acidimicrobiia > Spongiisociales > ZC4RG35 > JARDZU01. The sequence goes on from DATKEA010000115.1 coordinate 8,900, forward strand.
GCCGTTTGGCGTCTGTTCCACTTCGATCAGCATCACTGCTCCGTTATTCAGATCACCGTTGAAGGGAACGGCGAAGGCGGTTGTGCCATCGGGAAGTGCTGCTTCGATGTAGCCGCCTTGCGGATACCAACTGTCACTGAGATCTCCTGCGAGTAGTGCTTGGAGGGCAGTCTCGGGGCTGGCTAGCACCTCCCCGTCTGTGATCTCGCCGCCTCGGTTGGCGGGTGGATTCTCTACTCCTGGTCCTCCCTGGCAGCTGACTACTTCGGGCAGGCTGTCGGCTGTGATCGAGTCGGCGATCAAGGGTGGGGGAATGCGGAATAGCTCGGACGTGATCGGTCCGGCGTACTCGTCGTTGCCCGAGGAGCCGTGGTATCCGATATCAGGAAGGGTGATCTGCTGTCCGTCGGCGTCGGTGGCTGACATCTCGACAAGAATCGGAGGGTTCTGGCTGGCTAGCAGTTCTGAAGGGAACGACCCAACGAACACTGACCTACCTACTTCAGCTCGTTGGAAGACACGGTCGACCGTGACCTTGGCATCACCGAATCTGATCTCAATCCTTGATGTGTCGGCTGGCGCTATACCGGCCACGACGATCTCGGAGCGTTCGTCGCTGAATGCGACCAGAAGTGAGACCTCAGGCATTCCAGCCAAGGCGGTTCCTTGGTCGTCTGGGCCGAACTCATGGATACCGTCGATATGCGGAGCCTGAGCGATCGTCATCCACCAATCGTTCTCCGATTCGGGTACCGGGAACGCAGCCAGCGCGATTCCACTGTCCAACAGCAGGAACCGGCCGTCCTCGGGGAAGTCGTTGCGCCAGCCCTCGGGAACCGCGGACGTGTCCGACAGCCCGACGTCGCCGAGCAGCGTGGAGGTCGGTGCGGTGGTAGGCGGAACGCTGTTGACAGTGGTTTCGGTGACAGGTTGTGTGGTGGCCGAGGTCACAGGGGGCGTGTCGGCAGTCTCGGCCGCATCACCCGATCCCATCCAGGCTGCAACTCCGATCGTGGCGAAGACCAGGAGGACGCTGGCGGCGACTGCGGTGAATTGGCGGACGGCAGCTCGGCTGGCGAGCCGAGTGATTGGCGGGCGAGGCCGTCCTGCAAACGCGGACCGGGTTTCAGATGCCGCTTCTCTGACCTTCTGATCAACCGTCATTGGTGTCTCCTATGCATCAAGAGTGCGAGCAAGTGCCTTGCGTGCTCGCCGTAGGTGAGTTCGAACCGTTTCGACCGAACAGTCCAAGACCGCCGCGACATCGTCGAGACTGAGATCGTCGAGGTAATAGAGGGCCGTGGCCTGCGCCTGCCTCCTAGGGAGGCGGCGGATCGCGCGCCACACGTCCACAGTGTCCGGACTCATCTCAGGAGCGGGCTCGAGACGTTCCCCAAGTCGTATCAGAGCTTTCGTACGGGAGAATGTGCGTCGCACAAGTGAAGCGGAGCGGTTGGCCACGACCCTCCTCACCCATGCGCCCGGGTCGTCATAGCGGCCGATCTCTCCCCAACGGCGATAGGCGGCGAGGAACGCCTCCTGCGCCAGGTCATCGGAGGCTAGGCGACTCCCAGACAGGACATATGCGAGGGCCGCCACCGAGTCGAACTCCCGCTCGTAGAAGTCATCGAAATCGGGAAGAGGCCAAATGACCGGGTCGCCGCTTCGGAACTCCACATCGGCGTCAGCGGAAACTCTCTTTTCCATACCAGTTACTCGTTTGACAAACGCATTCTGGGTTACATCAATCTTTGGCGCCAAGCAACAATGCGTATTGCTATTGACTATGAGCGATACGTGCCGCTCGCGCGCACCTGAACCAGACGAGCGGTTCCGCTACCGAACGGTTGATCGGCGCTAGCCGGGAAAGACGACGAAACGATTCCACTCCTCGCCGGTTGCAGTCAGGGCCACCATCTCACCGTCTAGCCCAAAGGCGTCTTCGTCAAGTCCGTAATCGAATTGGAAGGCTGCCGACCCGCTGACTGGACGTTGCCAGCCGACGGGCTGGCCGTCTTGGTATAGGACGATGACAGCAACCTCTTCGGGTAACGCGTGCCACTCCGCAGTGAAAGTGGTCCCCTCAGGTGAGGTGGAGATGGAGCCGGTTGTGAGGCCCATTTGGGCGATGGTCTCCTCCCGTGAGTTCTCCCAGAACGCCTCACCAACTTCTTCGGTTCCATAACTTGTCTCCAGACGCCCGACGGCGCCGAAGTCGGCGATGATCTGGCCGATCATCCTTCTCAGGTCAGGGGATCCGCTGTGCCAGATGTGGTAAGGGTCTCCGTCGACGTCTTCCCCGAGGTAGACGGCTCTAAGCACCTCCTCTGAATCCAACCCCGGTAGATCGGAGGTGTCCTGTTGGAGAGTGAGGTCGGGACCAAGCCCGCTCGTGTCGAACTCTGGGCTGGGATGGGGCACCCCGAGAAACTGGTCTGGACTCTCCACCAGTGGCTCGGTTTCGGCTATCGGCACCGAAAGCATGGCGATCTTCAGGGTGTGGGTACCTTCCTCCGAAGTGGTGATGGATTCTGACGGGATGGACAGGGCGAGCACGACGACTAGAAGCAGAAGGACACCACCTATCACCAACAGGCTCGTCACCAGCTTCCGGCTCACCGAGGATCCATCCTAAGAACCGAAGAGCACCCGGTGGTGGGTGTGCCGCCGAGGGCGGTGTGAACTCGAGAGCGCTCTAGAGATTCAAGACGGATCGCTGTGCGCTCGCAGTGGCGGCGGCGATGAACGGGGCCAAAACGACCTCCCATCCAGGGTCATACTGGGAGCGGACTTGGCTGCCTTCAGCGCCAAACTCCTCCCACCCTCGATGCTCGAGGTAGACCTCGGTGCTGGATCCTAGATCCTTGAAGCGAACTTCGACGATCGAGGAGGCCACCGGCTCCAGAGCGGGATGCCAGGCCAGCACGAATCTGTTGGGTGGTTGCCAGGCAATCACATCGGCCCAAGAACGCTCCTGACCGTCCTGACCGATCTCGACGACCCGGCCGCCGACTCGCCCTTCGAATCTGACCGACGCCGGAGCAGCGCCCTCTATGTCATGACCGATCGAGAAGCCGTCGAGAGGCCACCAGGTGTCGAGCTTCTCCGTGAACAATGTGAAAGCCTCTTCAACGGAGATCGGGACGGTCCTCGTCTTGATAACGGGTGCAAGCCCGGTTGTGGATTCGGTCATGGTCTTCTCCTTGCCGGCCGCCGCCTCGAATGAGTCGAGGGCGTCGTCCCAGATTGCGTCTAGCCATTTGCCCAACTCGCTCAGTCCGAGACGGCTCGCCGAATAGATACGACGGGCTCCCTCTCGTCGAGATGTCACCAGACCGGCGTCCGCCAGCACCTTGAGGTGTTGGGATACCGCCGGGCGGCTGACAGGCAGCTCGTCAGACAAAGCTCCGACCGAGCTCTCCAATCTGGTGAGCTTCTCGAAGATCGACCGCCTGGTGGGGTCGGCGAGGGCAGTGAGTTGAGGACTGGCGTCCATCTCCTCACTGTAAGTCAACACTTACGGTAAGTCAACACTTACGGACAGTAGAAAACATCACCGCATGATTCATGTTTGAGCCTCTGACTCAATGGGTATCGATCGACCGCACTCGTCATCCGAGCGCCCGTCTTGGGTGATCAGGACCAGTGATACGACTTGCAGACGGCAGAGTCGTCGGCCGGCTGCTGGATAACGAGAGAGGGAGCAAGAACTCCTCCCCGGGAATACCCGTTTGACTTGCTCCCTCCTCGTACCCGGTTCCCGGAGACGGTGAGGTGGTGGCGCCAGGACCACCCGACCCCGGTCGAGTCTCTTCCGCCGGATCGCGAGAAGAGCCGTCTCGCTCTGGGTCATCGGCCGAGACCCGGCTGATCTCGAACCCGATCACTTTCCATGGCTCTTTGCCCTGCCGTCTCGGTACCATTCCCCCCATTCGGCGGGTTCCTCAGTCCGAAGCTCGGATCTCGTGGTCGTATCGGAAGGGGCAATTTCCGTGGTGATAGAACCACTGATTCATGTCGAAACAACACGTATCGAAGAGCAGACCGTCATCGTGGCGACCGGTGAGATCGATCTTGCCTCCGCCGGGAAGCTTCAGACCGCGATCGCCGAACTCTCCGGCCAGGTGGTCACAGTCGATTTGCGTGGTGTCGAGTTCATCGACTCCACCGGTCTCGCCATGCTGATCAAGGAGCACGATCGGCTCGGCAAAAGTGGAGGAGAGTTGAAACTCGTGGTGCAAGAGAAGGGGCCGGTGGTCCGTCTCTTCGAGCTCACCGGAGTGGCCCAGTCTTTCCAGCTCAGCAATTCCCTCTGACGTCAGGCCAGCCGGCCACCGTCCATCGGGATCTGAGAACCTCGTGACCTAACGGTTCGTTGTTGGCACCCACACCCGCATGGTGGACGGGCCAGACTACGGCTTACCTGAGGTACGCGGCGCCATATCTGGCGCTGCCACGACTGAGAAACCACGATCTGGCTGACAAGTCACCCGCCGGTACTATTCCCCTCCCGCAGGCTGCTGTCGCTCAGCCCGGCAGAGCACCTCCTTCGCAACGAGGGGGTCACGGGTTCAAATCCCGTCAGCTCCACAAAGCGCCGACCTGGTCATACTGCCAGAAAGTGGTCGTGACCAGGGTAAATACTCCATTCTTCGCATCTCACGAATACTCACCCTGTCTCGCATCACTTTGCCACTCCTCACTTCTGTCGCTTCACACAGGCTCCACAGGATGGGCTATACAGAGCGAGTCGACCTGCCGAAGCCGTGGCGGGCCCGCTACCGCGGCCCTGATGGCCGCAACCTGTCCAAGAGCTTTCGCCGCAAAGCTGACGCCGAGAAGTGGCTCCTGTTGGAAGGGAGGGGGACATCTTGGCGGGACGTTGGCACGACCCGCGGTCCGGCCCGACAGCGGCCCGCAGGCGTCGGTCACTTGACGCCGGTCAGCGAGAGTTCCTCGGCGAAGTGGCAGGCGACCATGCGCGTACCGCCGTCGGGGGTGGGCACCGGCCGCAGGTCGGGGTCCTCGTCCCTGCAGCGGTCCTCCGCGTAGGGACAGCGCGGGTGGAAGTTGCACCCCTTGGGCGGATTGGCCGGGCTCGGGATGTCCCCCTGGAGGATGATCTGCTCCCGGGCGTGGGCGACCTCGGGATCGGGGACCACGATCGCCGACAGCAGCGCCTCGGTGTAGGGATGCATCGGGTTGATGAACAGCGGATCCGTGTCAGAGATCTCGACGATCCGTCCGAGGTACATCACCGCGATCCGGTTGGTGATGTGGCGAACCACGCTGAGGTCGTGGGAGATGAACAGGTACGTTAGCCCGAGTTCCGACTGCAGGTCCTGCAACAGGTTGAGGACCTGAGCCTGGACCGACACGTCGAGCGCGGACACCGGCTCGTCGCAGACCACGAACTTGGGGTTCACCGACAGTCCGCGGGCGATGCCGATGCGCTGCCGCTGCCCGCCGCTGAACTCGTGCGGGTAACGGTTCGCCGCGTCCTCGGGCAGACCGACGATGCTCATCAGCTCCGCGACGCGCTCTCGGCGCGCATCCGGGCTATCGAGCAGCTTGTGGAACGCGATTGGCTCACCGATGATCTCACCGGTAGTCATCCTCGGGTGCAGCGACGAGTAGGGATCCTGGAATATGATCTGCATCTCCCGGCGGGCCCTGCGCAAGTCCTGCTTGTCAAGCTCGACGAGGTTGCGGTCCTCGAACCACACCGCGCCGCTGCTCGCCTCCAGCAGCCGCATCAGGAGCCGCCCGGTGGTGCTCTTTCCGCAGCCGGATTCGCCCACCAGGCCGAGGGTCTCGCCGCGGTTGATCGCGAAGGAGATGCCGTCGACGGCTCGGACGTGGCCGACGACCCGCTGGAGCACGCCCTTGGTGATGGGGAAGTGCTTCTCCAGGTTCTCGACCCGAATCAACTGCTCGGGAGCGGCGGTCGGCATCAGTGTGGCACCACCTCTTGACGAGTCTGCGGTGGGGGTCTCGAGATCCCGGCCCTGGGACTCCAGGACACGGTCGTAGTGCCAACAGCGCACGGTGTGCCCCTCGGCGATCTGCTCGAGCGGCGGCTCCTCCTCGACGCACTTGTCCGTGGCGAAGGCACAGCGCTGTGTGAACTTGCACCCTGCGATCTTGGCCGACTGCGCGAGCGTCGGGACCTGACCGCGGATCGGATCGAGCCGCTGGGAGCGCTTGTGCAGGTTGGGGGTCGAGTGATGCAACCCAAGGGTGTAGGGGTGCGCGGGCCCCTTGAACAGCGCGCGTACCGGCGCGGTCTCGACGATTCGCCCGGAGTACATCACGAGGACGCGATCGGCCATCTCGGCGATCACTCCCAGGTCATGCGTGATCATCATGGTCGCGGCCCCGTACTCGGATTGGACGCGACGCATCAGCGACAGGATCTGCGCCTGGATGGTCACGTCGAGCGCGGTGGTGGGCTCGTCGGCGATCAGCAGCCGGGGGTTTGCGAGCAGTGCCATGGCGATCATCGCCCGCTGACGCATGCCGCCACTGAGCTGGTGCGGATACGACTTCGCTTGCTGCTTGGGATCCGGCAGGCCAACGTGGCCCAGCATCTCGTGGACCTCGGCGAGTGCCTCCTTCCGGCTCATGTCGCCGTGACGAAGGAGCACCTCGGAGAGCTGGTTACCGATCGAGAACAGCGGGTTGAGCGCGGTCAGTGGTTCCTGAAAGATCATCGAGAGCGCATTGCCCCGCTTGTCCTCCACCTCGCGCTCGTTCAGCCCGAGGAGGTCGACACCGTCGAGGACCACTTTCCCGCCCACGATCCGCCCGGGCGGATCGGGCACCAAGCGCATGATCGACAGCGCCGTCATGGACTTGCCGCAACCCGACTCTCCAACGATCCCGAGCGTCTCGTTCTCGCGCACCTCGAACGAGATGTCGTCGACCGCGTGCAACACGCCGGACCGGGTGAAGAAGTGCGTTTCGAGGTTCTCGACCTTGAGCACAGGGGCGGTGACGGTATCGGTCATCGACTTCTCCAGATGGTCACTCGGCCGTCGGTCGGGCACGGTCAGCGGCGATCCTTCAGGCGCGGATCGAGGACGTCACGAAGCCCGTCACCGAGGATGTTGAGGCTAAGCACGGAGATCATGATGAACACCCCGGGGAACAATGTGATCCACTGGGCCTGCCGCATATAGCCACGCCCGGCAGCCAGGATGTTCCCCCAGCTTGGCGCTGGCGGCGGGGTGCCGGCACCGATGAAGCTCAGACCTGCTTCCGCGATGATCGCCAGAGCCAGGATGAAGGTCGCCTGGACGATCAGTGGCGCCAGCGTGTTGGGCAGCACGTAGCGCCGCATGATCCGGATGTCGCCGAGGCCGACGGCGCGGGCCGACTCGATGTAGGTCTCCTCGCGGATTCCTAGCACCCTTCCGCGTACGACGCGTGCCGTCTTCGGCAGGTTGGTGATCGTCAGAGCGATGATCACGTTGCGGGCGCTGGCACCGAGCGCGGCCATGATGGCGATGGCGAGCAGGATCGACGGGAACGACTGGAAGGCGTCCATGATCCGCATGAACACGCCGTCGAGCTTCCGATAGAAGCCCGCGGCGAGCCCGATGACGGTCCCGAGGACCGTGGTGGTGACGACCACCGACATACCGACCATCACCGAGATCCGTGAGCCGTAGATGACCCGGCTAAAGACGTCCCGGCCGAGCTCGTCGGTCCCGAACCAGTGGTCGGCGCCGGGTGCGAGGAGCCGATCAACGGCATCGATCGCCAGCGGGTCTTGTGTCGCGATGAGTGGGGCGAAGACCGCTATCACAAGCACGAAGAAGAGCATGAAGGAACCGACCAGGATGCGGCCGTTCATACCCTTCAGGAGCAGGTACAGCGTTGCCGAGCGCCGTCGCTGCGGCTCTCGCCCGCCGCCGGTGCCGTCGGGGGCGACCTCCCCCTGCGTCATTGGCTGGTCATGGACCGACGACTCAGTCATAGCGGATCCTTGGATCGAGAACCCCATAGAGTATGTCCACGACGAGGTTCACGACGATGATCGCCGCGGCGGAAAGCAGCAGCACGCCCTGGATCATCGGGTAGTCGCGGCGGGCGATCGAGTTCACGGTGAGGTCGCCAATGCCCGGCAGGTTGAAGACAACCTCGATGACGACCGAGCCGGAGATGAGCGACGCGACCGCGACGCCAATCACCGTGAGAATCGGGTTGAAGGCGTTCGAGAAGATGTGTTTCATGAGCACGACCCTGCTTCGCAGGCCCTTGGCACGTGCCGTCTGCACGAAGTCCGAGCGGAGGACCTCGAGCATGCCCGACCGGGTCATCCGGGCGATGATCGCCGCCTGCGCGTAGCCGTTCGCCACCGCCGGCAAGAAGAGGCTCTGCATGCCCGTGAAGATCGTTGCGTCGTTGAACCCTTGCGCGGGGAAGTAGGCGAAGGGGATGGCGACGAGGATTACGAGGAGCATGCCGAGCCAGAAGTTCGGCATCGACACCCCGATAAAGACGAAAACAGTCGATATCCGGTCACCTATGCTCCCCGGCTTCAACGCTGAGAATATGCCTATGGGCACCGCGAGAATGAGCGCGATCACCAGCGACATCAGCGTCAACAACGCCGTCACCGGGAAAGCATCCGCGAAGGCCTCTGTCACCGGGCGCCGCTGGAAGAACGATTCGCCGAGATCCCCGGTCACCGCGCGCTGCGCCCACGCCGTGTACTGGACAATGACGGTCCGATCGACACCGAGCTCAGCCCTGATTCGCTCGACCTCCTCCGGCGGGGTGTCCTCACCAATGAAGAACGCGCTGGGATCCCCTGGGGCCAACTGCACCAGCATGAACGCGGCGAAGCTCACGATCACCGCGACGGGAATGATGGTGAGTATCCGGCGAAGAAGATACGTTGTCATGTCCTGCCCTCAGTCGCGGTTCCTGCCCGACGGCAGACTTCTACCGCGCCGGTCCTCACGAACGGCTCAGGGCAACGGATCTGCACTCCGGGGCAGATCCGTTGCCTGTGCCGGCACACCACCGGTCATCCAGCTACTGCGGGTCCAACCAGGCGTTAAACCAGTGGAACTCGTAGTCATCGTCTGGCAAGCCGTGGACACGGTCCCGGTACAGTGCAGCAGTGAGCTCATCACCGATCCAGAGGTCGACGACGCTGTCCATCAACGAATCGTAGGCCTCGTTGATGAGCTCGGCCCGCTCGTCCCGATCTTCGGTCCGTGCGGCCGCAGCGATGCTGTCGTAGTACTGGTCGTCCACGCCCGGCCACCGCTCGCCTTGGCGGTCGTAGCCCATCGCGTTGAGGTACTCGGTGCTGGTGATGGGCTGGCCGCCGGCGATCTTGAGGTGCCAGTCCTCCGCCGGGTCCGAGCGCATCTCCTGGTAGGTGGCAACGTCCACGACGACCGGTTCGACGTTGATGCCGATCTCCTCCAGGTAGGTGATCATCGGGATGAAGATCGGGTTCTCCGGCCGGCCTTCCGACCCCAGCACGCGGACCGGTGACCCGTCGTAGTCGGACTCCTCGACCAGCTGCCTCGCCAGCTCGATGTCCCGCGGGTAGTACTCCGCGCAGTAGTCCTGCCACGCGAAGTGCTCCTCGGTGATACGCGGGGTGCAGTTCACCCTCCAGTACTCCGGCGGGCCGAACGCTGCCATCTGCTGCTCGGGGTCGACACCCGCGCGCACGGCCTGACGCAACGTCAGATCATCGAAGGGCGGCTTGGTCGTGTTGAACTTCCAGTAGGCGCGACGGCCGGGCACGGATACCTGGACGTTGATCCCCGCCTCGTCCTTCACCGCGTCGGCCTGGTCTGCCGGGATCGGAGCGGCGACGTCGATCTCGTCGTTGAGCACCGCAGACACCCGCGTCGCCGGGTCCGTGATGATGTGGTACTCGATCCGGTCGATGTAGGCGTCGCGGCCGGTCACCATGTAGCCGTCCTCGGGCGTGAGGTCCGGAGGGCCACCCCAGTAGTCGTCGAACCGCTCCAACACCCACAGCTGCTCGGGCTGGTGCTCGACGTAACGGTATGGACCGGTCCCGACCAGCACGTCGCTGTCGAAAGGGAGGTCCGGCTCGAACTCCGGGCCCAACTGGTCGATGACCGACTCGGGCATGATGACGAACGAGCCGGTGGCTGCCGCCAGCGACTCGACCACGCCACCGTGTGGCTCGTTGGTGACGATGTCGATCGAGTAGTCGCCCGACTTGACGATCTCGTCGACCATGAAGTACTCGTTCATCCGCGCACCCACCGCCTGGTAGCGCTCCCACGACGCGAGGACGTCGTCAGCGGTCATCTCCTCACCGTTATGGAACATGATCCCCTCACGCAGATGGATCGTCCACGTCAGCCCGTCGTCGCTGACCTCGTGGTGCGATGCGAGGAACGGCAAGGGGAATGTGTCCTTCCCGAACCCGTACAGGCGCTCGAAGATCCCGTCCTGCGGCGTAGCAGGGTTGCCGTCATGGGTCATGCTGTCGAGGGAGACCGGGTCCCCCACGTAGGCGTAACGCAGCGTCCCACCTTCGACCGGCTCGCCAGGCGCAGCGGTCTCGCCAGGCGCAGCGGTCTCGCCAGGCGCAGCGGTTTCGCCAGGCGCAGCGGTCTCGCCAGGCTCGGTCGCGTCGTCGGCACCGCTGCACGCCGCCAGCAGCAACGCAATAGCAAGCGACGACGCCACCAAGCGCCTCGTCCGGCGTCTTCCGTCCCCGCCACTCCCGAATAGAGATCGCGCTGTCCGTGTTCGCATCTTCTCTCGCCTCCGTCCAGGCCACGAGCCCGAGACACTCGGACCTATGGCATCCGCTCCCACAACTACCCCGTCGGTTGCTTCCCAGGCCTCTCCCGAGAACCCCCAACGAACAACATATTTACTACATGATACAGAGTAAAGGGCAGACCCAGGGGGTTGTCAAGGTCCGGAAGCTCTGCCCATCGACCGTGCAGTTCAAGGCTGACCTCGTCCGCCGACGGTCCGGACCAGACACTGGCGAACGCACTTGCGTCACCGCGCGGCGCACTACGCCCCGGCGGCCAGGCCGGTCATCCCGACGCCGACCGCGATGACATCGTCACTGGTATAGACCCACCCGAAGGCGCGCTGGATGCAGCGCAGCGCCGCATCGTGGTACTCGGCCCCGTCCATCGAATCGACGCAGTCCTCGACCACCACCGCGGTGATCAGCACGCACGAGTTGGTGTTGACCCCGGTCGGTTTCCCCTCCTCTCAACTCCAGAGACCGTTGCAGCAAGACCGCAGTGGTTCGTCCTATACAGCTGAGGCCCTACGGCCCACGAGAAGGAGCGACGGTCGAGCCGATGACCTCCAATGCCTCCCCGCTAGACATGACCCACCCGAACGCCCGTTCGATACACTCCAGCGCCGCATGGTGAAACTCAGCGCCATCCATGGAATCGACGCAATCTGAGACCACGACGACGGAGTAGTCGCGGGTGGAAGCGACCGCCGCCGTCGTCAGGACACAACTGTTGGTATTGACGCCGGTGAGGAGCAAAGTGTCGACGCCCGCCACGTCGAGAACGAACCCGAGGTCGGTGCCGACGAAACAGTCGTATCGCTTCTTCGTATCGATGACGGAGTCGTGGTCGGGATCGAGGATGCCCGGCATCAACTCGATTCCCTCGCTCGGCTCGACCTGGTGAAAGGCGACGTTTCCCCGGCTGTCGGAAGTGTCTGCCCGGGACGCCCAGAATGGATTCGCCAGGGCCTCGGCGGAGGTGCGGTAGCGCGTCAGGAGATGGATTATCGGTGCGCCCAGGCCACGGGCAGCGGCCAGGAACGAGCGGTTTGCCTCGACGATTCTCCTTGCAGCGTCGGGGGCGAGGGGCATGGTGGCGACTGTCGGGTCGAGATGGCCTCTGTGCAAGTCGATCGTCACGATGGCCGCGCGGGTCCCAGGAAAGGTCATTGGTATGGTTCCCTCGTCGGAGCATCTGGACGGTGGGCGGCAACCGTCATAGAGGCTGCTCGGCCATCGCAGTATCGACTGTCACCAACGCGGGCTCGCCTGACTGCACCGTGTTCAGTGCCTGTTTGAGGGCACCTCTGAACTCTTCTCCGTCGGCCGCCCGGTACCCGGCTACCCCGCAGGCTCGGGCAAGCTCGTGGGCGGCAGGCCCGCGACCGAAGTCGGTGGCGACGAAACCGTGTCGTACCTGGGCTCCTCCTGGATAGCCATCCCGACCGGCCAGTCGGACGCTGTTGTAGGTTGAGTTGTTGGCGACGATCACCAGGAGTGGCACCTGATGCGTCGATGCGAACCACAGCACGGCAGATGGCACCGCGAACAGGAAGGACCCGTCGCCGCATAACGCGATCGGGATGTCGCCTGTCCGGGCAAGTCCGAAACCAGTAGCAGCTCCCAGCCCCCAGCCCAGAAAGCTCCCTCCATTGCGAAACAGTCGACCGGGAGTCAGATCCTTCAGCTGGAGTGCTATCGGATTTCCGGAAGTAACCGCTTCCTCGAAGACGGCCACGTTGGGGGGAAGCTCATCGGAGAGGATCTGTCCGATGAGGGTGGGCGTTGCCGGTTGGCCGGGAGGCGAGGCAATCTGCGACCAGGCAATCTGCGACCAGGCGTCGTGTTCTTTCCGGAAAGCATCCGAGCGCAGTTCGATCCGGGAACGCGAATCCTGGTCGAGTCGATGGGCAACCGCTGCCTGCAGAGCAGCGAGAGTCCTGCGAGCGTCGGCCCGTATACCGAGGTCGGATGGGAACCCCCACGTCTGGATCGTCTCGAAAAAGGGATCGTGGCCGATGTGCACCAATCTGGTTGCGGCGCTCGGCTCGTTCAGAACCGGAACGTACGGCACGTCGTGTTCCACCACCAGGATCAGGTCCGCTTTCTCGGTGGCTGCTTCTGGACGAAAGCCGAGGTGATGCGGGTGGGTGAGAGGGAAGTTGACCCGTCCCCGATACTCCACCACCCCGACGCCGGCAGTCTCGCTTAGCTCTACCAGGGCATCGACCGCACCAGGGTCCCGGCCCATGTAACCCGTGAGGACTACCGGCCGGTTTGCCTCGAGGATCCAATCGGCCACCCGGTCGACGTCCTCCTGGTTGGGTGAGCCCGCCCGCACCGGTGGATACCGGCTGGCTACGACGTCGCCGGCCAGGTTGGTTTCCTCCATCAGCGCCTCTCGCGGCAGGGTGAGATAAGTAGGGCCGGCCGGGTCCGACTCGGCGACCTGGAAAGCCCTCTGGATGGCATGCGGAATGGCGGCTGCCCGGTAGGCGATCTGTTCATTCTTGACGTAGTTTCGAACCAGCATGGCCTGGTCGGGAACGTCCTGGAGCCAGTTGATGAACTTTGAACGACCCCCTGGCACGGGTTCGATGCTGACGGGGCTACGACCCGCGCACAGCACCACTGGTGTTCGGTTCGCCTTGGCGTCATTGAGCGATCCCGCTGCATTGGCGGTGCCCACGTCAACGTGTACGAAGGCGACCTGAGCCCGCCCCAAGGCGAGATACATTCCCTGCGCGGCTGAGCTGGCCAAACTCTCGAACGGGCACATCACCAGTTCAGGCAACTGCTCACCTGCCGCCGCAAGTTTGGCGTATGCCTCCTGTACGGGAAAGGTGTCCGTTCCCGGGTTCATGAAGATGTATCGGACACCCCTGTCCTGCAACGACTGCAGGAACAACTGAGCGCCGGTCGCCGTGGACGCCACGATGGCCTCTCTTTCGGTGCCGCCACAAGAGTATTAGGTAGAATGCATCACGCGGGGTTCATAGGGTATCAGGGGTGGTTTGTTGATTCATGTGGCCGGTGAGCTTGCCACTCATCCGGCTCAATGACCAGGTGGCGTACAGTCCCACGATGCACATTCCCGCCAGGGAATAGAACCCGATGGCGAAAGACCCGGTGGCATCCCTGATTGCGCCCAGCGAGTAGGCGAACGTCAATCCGCCGAGGTTGGCACAGAAATTGGAAAAACCGTTGATGGCGCCCGCCGACCGAGAACCGAGCAGCCGGAGCGGGACCTCGAAGAGAGGACCGAAATAGACCTGGATGAAGGCGGACTGGACCACCACGATCACCACGATCATCGTTGGGTCGGGCACCGCGGGGAGCAGCACCGAAGTGGTCCCCAGCACGGCCAGCGACACTCCGACCACGAGGAGCGGCCGGGAGAGCCGATCGGAGACGTAGCCGCCCACGATGTTGGCCGGTGCCGTCATCAAGGCCCCGATCGCCACCACCAGCCCTGCCATCCGCAGGCTGAAGCCTCGGTCCACGACGAGGAAGGTGGGGAGCCAGAATAGGACGGCGTGAACCAGAGCCAGCCGAACGAACTGGACGACTCCAGCCACCCACAGAACCGGTTGGTGCATCAACGCCAAAAGCTCGCCGAAATGCACCGGATCTTTGGGTCGGTGGGACGGTCCGGGAGTGCCGAGCCACCAATAGGTCACGACGGTGGCCACCGCGATGGTGGAGAAGAGCATGAACAACGTCCGCCAGCCGAGGGACTCGACCACCAACGGGCCCAGAAGACTCAAGAGGACGTTGGCAGAGAAGCCACCCACCACATACATTCCCATCGCCGTTGCCCGCCGGTCCTCCCGGAAGTGGGACATGATCAATACGAGTCCGGGGGCAAAGACCAGCGATCGGAAGACTCCAGATAGGGCCTGGTTGACGAGAAGCGATGGGTAGGTCGTGAGCAGCGCGAAGAGAAATGACATGGTGTTCGTCCCCAGGAGACCGAGGACGAACAAGCGCCGAGGGCCGAATCGATCGGCGAGATAGCCGGCGGGGATCTGCATGAGGGCATACGTCGCCAGTGAAGAAACGGCGACGGTGCCCGCCTGCGAGAAACTGAGGTCGACGTCGCGCCGGATGAGGGGCAGGAACAGTGCTATGGCACCCAAGGCCAGTGCCTGGGTGCTCTGGCTACCAACGATGAGCGCGATCGTCGTTTTGCGTCCGATCCGGCTCACTCCTCGTCAATCCGTCCGGGATCGAGCCGGCCATAAGTTTGACCGGAAAGATGTCGGCGGCGGAACGATCGGCATTGGGCTCCCGGCAGATGCGGCACTACGTAGCTTGCATACTGTAGAATATCTGGAAGACGACTACGTGGAGGATCATGCGGCCCAAGGTCTTTATTCCCCAGCCGATCCCGGAGCGGGCGGTTGAGCGGCTTGAACAGAGATGCGAGGTCACAATGTATCCCCACTCCGACCGACGCATCCCCTATCAGGAGATGCTGAAAACGGTGCGGGACCAAAACATCTTGTATGCCCTCGGCGAGATCCCCTACGACGCCGAGGTGATCGAAACGGTCCAATCTCTGCAGCTCATCGCCGCGATGCACGGGTCGGCGACGTTCGTGGATAAAGAGGCAGCCACCCGTCGCGGCGTGCCAGTGACCCTCATACCCCGGCGAGTCGCCAAGACGACCGCCGAATTCACGTTCGCGCTCCTTCTGGCGACTGCCTGGCGTCTGCCCGAGGCCGACCGTTTCCTGCGTGAGGGAAGGTGGCAACAAAACCAATCGATGGCGTTCCTGGGCACCCGGCTGTTCGGCAAGACTCTCGGAATCGTGGGATTGGGGACCATCGGCACGGGTTTGGCAAGGCGGGCTCGGGTCATGGAGATGGGCGTTCTGTACAGCAAGCGGAACCGGCTATCACCTGCTGAGGAAGCGCTACTAGGTGTCGAATACCGGTCATTGGAGGATCTCTTCCGGGAATCCGACTTCGTGACGTTGACCCCCGCCCTTACCAAGGGGACGAAGGGAATGATCACGGCAGAGCTGATCGGAATGATGAAGCCGAGCGCCATCTTGATCAACACGTCTCGAGGTCTGGTGGTCGACGAGCCGGCGCTGGAAGAGGCGTTGGCGGAGGGCCGGATTCGGGGTGCGGGACTGGATGTGTACCACAACGAGATCCCGGAGGCAGACGTGCCCGGGCCGTCGGAGCGAATGAAGAGCCTCCCGAACGTGGTCCTCACACCTCACATCGGGACTGCTGCCCGCGAGACCAGGGAGGAAATGGCATTGCGGACCGTTGAGAACATCGAGCGTTTCCTCGATGGCCGGCGGCCGCTGGACGTGGCCAATCCCGAAGTCTACGGCGAAACCGCCATAGATAGTGAGGTGATTGGCTGATGTCAGGCGGATTGCTCGGCGATGACGTATATCTCCACCCGTGCCCCCCAAACCAAGAGGTCATGGCCTCCGAGTTCGACGACGGTTCGGGCCGGAGGCTCCGGGAATCTTCGGCGCCAAACCCGCTCCAGACCGCTCAGCTCTTTCAGGTCACGTAACAGGACCTGAGACTTGACCACCCGGTCGAGCGCACTGCCGTCGGCTTCCAGGACCGCGCCGATATTGTCGAGCACATAGTCGGTTTGCACCTCGATCGTGGTGCCGTAAAACGGGAACGCCGGATCGATGCTCGCCTCGGCTGGAATGCCGGTGGCGAAGTCGCTAGCGAGTTGACCTGCGGCGAAGATCAGCCCGCCGACCCTGCGAGTAGCTGACCATCGGTGCCGGGGACCGCTCGGAAGCCACGTTCTTAACGCCCGGGCCGGCATTGCGAAAGGCCGTCAGTTGCACGAGCAGCCGGGCACCATGCAGAGGGAGAGGCCCGGCCTGCACGGTCGTGCGCGGAGGCCGATCTGAGAAATAGCGGCCCCATACCGCGTCGAACGCGTGGAAATCCTCGAGGCGGTCGAGATACACCTGTGCCTTGACGACATTGGCGACTCCACTTCCAGCAGCTGTCAGTGTATCGACAAGGTCGGCGAGCACGTAGTCGGTTTGCGCCTTGATCGCCTCCTCGGAGAAGGGATACTCCGGGTCGGTCTCCGCTTCCGGGGCGAGCGCCCACGTGCCCGTCTCGTTGGGCATCCGACCGGAGAGAAACACGAACCCGCCCCCAGTGATCACTGCTGGCACTCACCGGAAGGGCCGACATCCGCGACGGGACGGCCGGTGGAGTCCCGTCCGAGACGGTGTGGCGCATCGTCGAGTGTGGCCGTCACATCAAGTTGAATCGAAGCGGAGGCCGAGACAAGGCCACTCGGACCCGCGCCGATGACAGTGGCCGGGATGCTCGGGCCGACTTCTCGCCTCCATGCCGCCAGGAACTCGTGGACCTTCGAGGTCTCCTTCAGGAAGGCCTCGACTCTGACCAGATGCTCGAGAGACAGACCCCGGTCTCCAAGGGCGGCCCGCAGCCGCCCCATCATCTCGGGTACCTGCGAGGAGACCGAACGTGAGCTGACCGTATCGGTCCCCGTGACGCTGACTCCCGACAGGAATAGCAAGCCGTTCGACTACGGCCTGAGCTTGCCAGCCTGGCATAACCGGGAGCACGCTGACCTCAACTCGATCTGACACCGATGACTCCCTTCCTCCTCCGTCAGCCCTGGGCCGCGCGGCCGCAGGACGAAAATCCATGGCTTTTCGTCAGTTCGCCCGACATTGCTATTCGATATATTGCAGGATACGGTGGACGTGCGTGACAGGAGGATGACATGACGGAGAAGGTTCGCCTCGGAGCGATCGGTCTCGGTTGGTGGGGTGGAGTCCTGGCCGAAGCGGCTAATGCCTCGGGACAAGCCGAAATCGTCAGTTGTTACGCCCGCACAGAGGCAACGCGGAACGAGTTCGCCGCCAAGCATTCGTGCCAGCCCGCTGCATCCCTCGACGAGTTGCTGGATAGCAAAGAGATAAGTGGTGTGTTGGTCGCGACTCCCCATTCAACCCATGCCGACATCGTGGAGCAGGCAGCGGCGGCAGGAAAGCACGTATTCGTGGAGAAGCCTCTTACCCTAACTGTCTCGGAAGGAAGAAGGGCAATCGAGTCGGCGTCCAAGCACGATGTGGTCTTGCAAGTGGGTCATCATCGCCGGAGGCAGCCGGCTACGCGGCGCATCCACCAGCTCGTCGAGGCGGGGGCGCTGGGTCAGATCAGCCTTCTGGAAGCGAATCTCTCCGGAAAGAGCGGGCTCAATCCTCGATCCGGCTGGCGAGGCGATCCGGAGGAATGCCCCCTCGGCGGGATGACAGGGATGGGAGTGCACATGGCGGACAACCTCATCTATCTGGTTGGTCCGGTGCGGGCGGTTTCGACGATCAGCAAAAAGACCCTGGCTCGCGGCCCGCTCGACGACGCAACATCGCTTGCTCTCGAGTTCGAGAGCGGAGCGGTGGGTTACTTGGGGACGAGCACCGTTATTCCCAAGACCTGCACCACGGTGGCCTTTGGGTCAGAGGGGGCAGCCTGGAGCGAGGAGGAAGGGCAGATGTTCTACCGGCAGGGGATCGAGGATAACGCCCGTCACCAAGAGCCGGTAGATGGTCCCGATGCCCTTGTCGACGAGTTGACGGAGTTCGCCGACTGCATACGCACGGGGCGATCGCCCGAGGTGGGGGGCGAAGAAGCGTTGCTCATCGTGGCTCTCCTCGAAGCAGCCTGCCTCAGCCATGACAGGGCCGAGATGGTGGAGTTGGGTGAGGTGCTCAAATGATCTGTCCGGGGGGCCGGCAGGCCACCGTCGGGTTGTTTTCGTAGACTCAGGTGCCGATCGCCCGATCGTAGGCCAGAGACGCGACTGCCACGTCCTCCAGACCGATGCCGAGCGATTTCCGGGCCAGATCCACCGCCCTTTCACGGTGGGGACCGAAGCCAGCTCCGAGTACCGGCGTTTGTTCGAGGTGGCTGCCGAACTGTTCGAAGCGGTGGTTCGGGTTCTCGCTCCGGGTCGCTCCGACGTCGATGTCCGGGCCGCCGCCGACCCCATCCTGGAGCGAGCAGACATGTGGACGATGGATACCTTGGTGCATGGTTGGGGATTGAGCATCGAGCCCCCGCGCCTCGATGCGACCGAACGTACGCTCATCGAGAGGCCGCCAGACCCGGTCGTCTTTGTGCCGGGGATGGCTCTGGTCGTGCAGCCCCATGTTCTTTCCGCCGATCGCACCCGAGGCCTTCAGGTCGGCTCCCTGGTGGTCGTGACCGATGATGGGCCGGAGGTTCTGCAGCGCCACCCGATGCAGTTCGGAGTTCTGGAGGAAGGCCTCTCGTCCCAGGTCGATGTGGAGATCGAGAGCGGCGGCAACCGGCGCGCCGTATCCGCGGTGGAGTCGGTATCGGAGACAGGAGGTCCGACATGACTCTGACCGGAAAACACACACGCAGCGAGGTCATCGAAGGAATCAGGGTCGATTGGCATGTTCCCATCGAGATGGACGACGGCAATGTCCTCGACGCAGACGTCTACCGTCCCGACGACAACGCCAACTACCCGGTCATCCTCAGTCACGGTATATACGCCAAGGGTCTGGCGTTCCAGGACGAGATCTATGAGACGCAATGGACCAAGCTCGTCAGCAAGGACCCGTCGATCCTGGAGGGATCGTCGAACAGGTTCCAGTCCTGGGAAGTAGTGGACCCGGAGCGCTGGGTCCCGGACGGATACGTGGTTGTGCGGGTCGACTCCCGGGGGGCGGGGTGGTCGCCCGGCTATCTCAATCCGAGGTCGTCCCGTGAGATCGACGATTTCGTCCGGTGCATCGAGTGGGCGGGGACTCAGGGGTGGAGCAACGGGAAGGTGGGACTGTGCGGAATCTCGTACTATGCGCTCTCACAGTGGTTGGTCGCCTCGAGATCTCCACGGTATCTCGTGGGAATCATCCCATGGGAGGGATACGTAGATTACTACCGGGGACCCACCCACCACGGGGGAATCCGCTCCGAGTTCCAGGACAAGTGGTGGGAGCGGCAGGTAGCGCGCGTCCAGCACGGAGCGGGAGAGCAGGCGCTGAAGAACCCAAACACAGGCGAATCCATCGCCGGGCCGAAAACGCTGTCCGAGGAGGAACTACGGAACAACCGGATCGACCTCCCTGTCGAGCTGCAGAGACGGCAACTCGACGACCAGTGGTATCGGGAGCGCTCGGCCGACGTGACGAAGATCTCGGTCCCGCTCCTCTCGGCCGCCAACTGGGGGGGCCAGGGGATCCATCCGACCGGCAACTTCGAAGGGTTCGAGCGCTCGGCCGCCACCCAGAAATGGCTCGAGGTGCACGGGGACACCCACTACACCCACTTCTACTCCTCTTACGGACGTGCTCTGCAGAAGCGGTTCTTCGATCACTTTCTCAAAGGGATCGACAACGGCTGGGACAAGGAACCCCCGGTCCAGCTCAACATCCGCCGCCCCGGGGAAGACTTCGAGCTGCGGATGGAGCATGAATGGCCCCTAGCACGGACTGAGTGGACTCGGTTCCACCTGGACCCGGAGAACCTGAGCCTTGAGAGAGACGATCCCCAGCAGCCCGCATCGATCCCATACGAGACGATGGGCGATGGAGTCACCTTCTCGCTCCCGGTTCTCGATGATGAACTCGAGGTCACCGGGCCAATGGCGGCCAAGCTCTTTATCTCCTCGAAGACTGCGGATGCCGACCTGTTCCTTGTGCTCCGCCTGTTCGACCCGTCCGGCTCCGAGGTCACCTTCGAGGGGGCAAACGACCCCAACACGCCGATCGCTATGGGCTGGCTGCGGGCCTCCCATCGTGAGATCGACGAGAAGCGCAGCGAGCCATACCGGCCGTACCATCTGCACCAACGTCGCTATCCCCTCACTCCGGGAGAGATCTACGAGCTGGATGTGGAGATCTGGCCGAGCTGCATCGTCGTTCCGCCCGGCTACCGCTTGGCCTTGACCGTACGCGGAATCGACTACGAGTATCGGGGCGAACTGGACGAATACGGCCGTTCCTTCTACTACGCGACGCGCGGCACGGGAGGGATGACCCACACCGATCCCGAGGACCGGCCACCAGAGATATTTGATACGACAGTGGTGATCCATACGTCGCCGGAGCAGAGTTCCTACCTGCTCTTGCCGATCATCCCGCCTCAGGGTCCGGCTACGTAAACGACTAGAACGCGAGAAGAGGAGGAGGAAAATGGAATACGAGAGCGATGTACGCGACGGCATGAGAATCGACTGGGATGTCCCCATCGAGATGGACGACGGATCAGTACTGCGGGCGGACGTCTACCGCCCCGATGACGACGGAAACCATCCCGTTCTGCTCAGTTACGGACCGTACGGCAAAGGGCTGCCGTTCCAGGAGGGTTATCCGACCTCGTGGAACCGGATGGCGACCGAACATCCGGATGTAACCGCCGGCTCAACCAACAAGTATCAACAGTGGGAGGTCGCCGATCCCGAGAAGTGGGTCCCCGAGGGATATGTCTGTGTGCGGGTCGATTCCCGGGGGGCGGGCCGCTCACCCGGCTACATCGATCATTTCTCGCCGCGGGAGACGGCCGATCTCTTTGGATGCATCGAATGGGCGGGTACCCGCACTTGGAGCAACGGCAAGGTGGGCCTAGCGGGTGTTTCTTATTACGCGATCAACCAATGGCACGTCGCCTCCCTCCAGCCTCCCCATCTTGCCGCCATTTGCCCATGGGAAGGAGCCGCCGACTTCTACCGGGACATGAGCCACCACGGTGGTATCTACACCACCTTCCTCGCCAACTGGTACGACAAACAGGTCAAGACGGTGCAGTACGGATTGGGCGAGAACGGACCGGTCAACCCGAATACCGGAGTGCCCGTGTGCGGGGACGAAACTCTGTCGGAAGAGGAGCTCGCCGCCGATCGGGCCGACCTCGGGGCCGACATCCTCAACAGGCCGCTCGACGGCTCCTACTACCGGGAACGGTCACCGGTGTGGGAGAAGATCCAGGTCCCGCTGCTCAGTGCCGGGAACTGGGGCGGTCACGGTCTGCATCTGCGCGGCAACGTGGAAGGCTTTTTGCGGGCTGCATCGGAGCAGAAATGGTTGGAGATCCACGGGATCGAGCACTGGACGGAGTTCTACACCGACTACGGCGTGAACCTGCAGAAGCGCTTCTTCGATCATTTCTTGAAAGGAGAAGACAACGGCTGGGATCGCCAGCCCCCAGTGCATCTGCGGGTTCGGACGCTGGACGGGTTCGTCGACCGTGACGAATACGAATGGCCCCTGGAGCGGACCCGGTGGACCAAGTTGTATCTTGATTCCGGCTCGATGGCATTGCGCGAGGAGATACCCCGCTCTGACTCGATGGCCTACGAGATGCTCGGGGACGGGGTGACCTTCCTGGCTCCTCCTTTTGAGAGCGAGACCGAGATGACGGGTCCAATCGATGCCAAGCTCTTCGTCGAGTCCGACACGTCGGATTGTGATCTGTTCCTCGTCGTCCGGGTCTTTGATCCTGATGGAGACGAGGTCACATTCCAGGGAGCGGTGGACCCTCATACACCAATCGCCCAGGGCTGGCTGCGGGCATCCCATCGCAAGCTGGACCCGGCGCGGTCGCTGCAGCACCGTCCATATCACACCCACGACGAGAAGCAGCCACTCGAACCGGGCGAGATCTACGAGCTGGACGTGGAGGTCTGGCCCACCTGTCTGGTCATACCGCCCGGACACCGAATGGCGCTGACCGTTCGCGGCAAGGACTACGAATATCCCGGCGAACCGGCCCATCTCGAGCAGTTCAAGAACCCGCTCCGTGGTTGCGGTCCGTTCCTCCACGACGATCCGGCGGATCGACCACTCGGAACGTTCGGCGGCAACGTGAGATTGCACACCGGCCGGGACAATCCCGCTTACCTGCAGGTGCCCTTCCTGCCCTGAGGGCCGGAACGTGTCGCGGGGTCAGCCGGACGGTGGAGAGAAGCCGGGCGGCCGAAATGACGCCACCGCCGCCGGCTGGTGCGTTGCTGCACTTTGACGAACGGCTTCCAGCGTCGCCGCAATCTCGATGCTCGATTCGCCTCCACAGATAGGGAGGGCCTCTCCCCGGATGCAACGGGCGAATTCGAGCATCTCGGCGCCTAGGATCGGAGGCTCTACGACCGAGAGGCCTGGAGGACAACCCATCCCACCGTAGGTGTCCGGGATTCGCTACGTCGATGGTCCAAGAACGGAGATGGCACGAATGTCAACTAGGCAAGA
Organism: Acidimicrobiia bacterium; assembly: GCA_035544615.1. Classification (GTDB taxonomy): domain Bacteria; phylum Actinomycetota; class Acidimicrobiia; order Spongiisociales; family ZC4RG35; genus JARDZU01. The sequence goes on from DATKEA010000115.1 coordinate 31,924, forward strand.
TGGGACCATTCCGGTTTCGAGGGCGCGACCAATGACCGCGGTCGAGTTGGTTAGGGACACCATTCGTATGGCTATCTTGCGAGGGGAGCTGGCTGGTGGCACACGTCTCGTACAGACCGAGATAGCTCAACAGTTGGGTGTTAGCACGACGCCGGTGCGTGAGGCAATGCGTGCGTTGGCGAGCGAGGGCATGATCACCCTCGGCAATCACCGGATCGGGACAGTCCGAAGCCTCGCCTGGGACGAAATGATCGAGATCATCGACATCCGGCGCGCGCTCGAGGAGGTCGCGATCAGGCTAGCGATCAACACTATTAGTGACGCCGAACTGGAGAAGGCTACTGCTCTTGCGGAGGAGTTGGCCGAGGAGGAGGACCTCGGACCTTGGGTGCAGATGAACATAGATTTCCACTCCATTTTCCATCGCGCCACTTCTACAAAGAGGCTGGCCGATGTCTTGATCAACCTCGAGGCGGCAATGGGGGTATTCGTAGCACAGGCTCAGCGCTTGAATCCCGAGATCAGGGACCGTGCTGTTGCAGAACACTACGCCCTACTCAAGGCATACGAAGACAGGGACGAAGAACGCGCGCTGAAGGTCCAACTCCGCCACCTAGACCTTCCCCTCCAGTCATCTCAGATGGACTCCAGCCGGCGGCGCGCCTCGGATGGCGCTGGCCGGTTCAAGGAGTCGACCGATCGGGGATAAGAAAGGCTGCGTTTACAAGCACCAGGTCCTTGGGAGGAAACGCCGGCGGGTTGGGCTGCATCGGGGGCCTCAAATCCGGCGATCAGGCTCCGGGTCGACGGCCTGACTTCGACCGGAGAGTCAATCGACGAAGATCAGCGCTCGATCATGTAGGGATCCGGGCCGTATCGCACCCGGAACAGCAACGAGCGTTCCGGCCCATTCACATATTGGTGGAACTCCCCGCGGGGATGAACCACGAACGATCCGGGCACTACTTCCACCGTCCCACTGTCGATGATCATGGTTCCTCCACCTTGGAAGCAGAAGTAGATCTCCACCGCTTCGGGATGGGCGTGGTCGGGGCTCACCTGCGCCGGCTCCCAGCACGCCACTGTCACATCCCCGTCGGAGTAGCGGCCCAGGATTTTCTCGACATGGCGGTCATGTCGGAATTCCTGTTCTACATGCAGATCAAAGACGTCCATATCGGATCCGGCCACCAATATAGGGCACGGGGATGGGCCTTCGGGTCGTCGCTGGAGCAGGAAGAGAGGAACCGTCCCCGTCGAGATGCGGCGAGACGATCCCAGGTCCGGAGCTCGGTCTAGAAGAGCAGGCAGGATGAGCTGCCCCAGCGAAGAGTTGCTGGTCACCAGCGCCCCAGCGAGGGCGTGAACCATCCTGTCAAGCGGTCGGCCCCAAGCGGGGATTCGGATGAAGAATCGGTGCGGCGAAGGCTGCAACAGCCTGAGAGACGACCTCGTTCGCGGGGTCGTTGACAGTTCATCCCTCAGCCCCGTGCACTGAGATCCCTCGAACGGCTGGATGCCGTCCGATGCGATCAAGCTCTTCCAGGGATGAGCTTCTGTGCACAACGCTTCAGACACCGTGAATGTATGCAGCGAAGTCAGGATGGGCTGCGGCAAAGGCCTCAAGAATGTGCCCGTAAGAGGGCGGAACTCAGTTGCTATCAGTGTCGATCCACATCCCGGCGTTTCAGACTTCCAGTGCGCGCAAGATGGCTGCCTGATCGATCGGCATGTCCCGCACTCTGACTCCGATTGCGCGGAAGAGAGCGTTGCCTATGGCACCGGCGGTAGGACCCTGGGCCAGCTCGCCGGCGCCCATCGGGGGATCGCCTGGACGGGACACAAGGGCCACGGTCACCTCGGGGGCCGTCGTGAAGGTGAGGATCGGATAGGACTCCCAGGAGTCGCTCGTGATCCGATCGGAGTCATAGCCGACTCGCTCGCACGTGGTCCAGCTGGTGGCCTGGATTGCTCCCCCCGCCACCTGGTTGACTACACCGTCGGGGTTGACCACCTTGCCGACGTCGACCGCGATGGTCAGCTTCACTACCTGCAGATGGGAGGTCGCTTCAACCTCGGCGACCACCGCACAATAAGCGGAGGTGCCCTTGTACCTGGCGTATCCGATCCCGAGGCCATGATCATCGGGCAGGTCCTGTGTGCCCCAACCCGCGTCGGCCGCGGCGCGCTCGACCACCGTTCGTCCTCGCTGGTCGTCAAGGTGCATCAGCCGGAACTCGAGCGGGTCGATACCCGCTTCGACGGCCAGCTCGTCCATGAACGATTCGATGGCGAACACATTCGCATGGGCGCCTAGAGAACGTAGCGACGAGGTCCGGATCGACGTATCTTTCATGTTGTGGGCGAGAATGCGGCGGGCGCCGATTTGGTATCCCGGCTCGATATTGCGGGTTGCGCCGCCGAGGTGGGAGTGCTCTCGCGGGTAGGGATCCTCCAGTTGGCCCGCAGCCCAGAACGCAGGCCCCACCTTCGAGTAACCGGGGCGCCCGCTCGAACCGTAGCTCCAGAGTTCGTAGTTCCAGAACGTGATCTTGCCGGCATCGTCGAGGCTTGCCGCCACCTCGGCAACAGCGGCGGGCCCGTACGGCTCCCAGCCCGCTTCCTCATGGCGCATCCACTGCAGGCGCACCGGGCGATCGGGAAAGTGCTGTGCGACTAACGCGGCTTCGTACGCCGCATCATCCGATCCGTTCTGCCCGTAACAGCCCGCCCCTTCCAGATACTGGACTGTGATCATGTCGGCCGGGGTGGAAAGCGCCCGGGCGAGCTCGGCGCGGAGTGGATAGACACCTTGAGTTGAGCTCCACACACGAAGCGATCCGTCCTCCCACAGAGCTACCGCACAGGATGGGCCCATCGAGGCGTGGGCGATGAAAGGCCGACTGAACTGGGCTCGTAGTGTGGCGACTGGCCGGACGAAGTCGGCGGGTGGGATCGCCACCTCTTCACTCTCCGCCGGAGCCAATTTCATGAACCCCGGTAGGTCGTCACTCGAAGGAAGCGGATCTCCGGTCGCTTGCCATTCCGCGCTCTGGCGCATCATGGCGGCAGCCCGGACAGCCTCTGCTTCGCTTTCAGAGACAACGGCCAGAAAGCTTCCGTTGCGCACCACCGTAACGCCACCCTCCGCTGGTTCCTCGAACGAAACCAACAGACCACGAGGACCGGTGGGGCGGATCACCCGGGCATGCAGCATCCCGGGCAGTTTCAGATTCTGGACGTAGAAACCCTTCCCGCGCACCTTCGCTGCCAGGTCTTTTCTCGGTGACGACACACCCACGAACGAACCTTCGCCGAGCGGCTTCGGCGAAACCCGACCAGTAACGCGTCGGTTGAGATCGACAGAGTCGGCCAGCGCCCAGTAGCTCGTACTCTCCCCCTTCGCGCCTACGATGCGGCCGTCCTCGACTTCGAATTCCTGACGAGGATCGGATAGGGTCTCGCGGGCAGCCGCGAGGAACAGGGCGCGCGCCTCGGCGCATACCTGTTGGATGGCAGAGCCGCTTTCCTCCACGGAGCGACTGCCAGCAGTTTGGCCTTCGTCGGGACTGAACGAAGTCGAGGGATAAACGACATTCACCCGGTCCACGTCGAGGTCCAATTGGTCGGCGGCGATCTGGGCTAGAGCTGTGACTATTCCTTGTCCCAGTTCGACCTTTCCCGGCATGAGTTCGACGAAGCCTGACCGGTCGAAGCGAAGCCACTGACCGACGACGGGATTGGCGGCGAGGGATGCGGGCAGGTGCGGTGGCGGTGTCACAGCTCGCCCGCAGCTTTCAGCACAGCCGCGATCATTCGCGGGTGACTACCGCAACGACACATGTTGCGATCCAGATGTTCGCGCACCTCAGCCTCGGTTGGCTGTGAGTTCTCATCCAGCAGCGCCGTGGCATTGACAATGATTCCCGCCACGCAATATCCACATTGAGCAGCCTGCTCTTCGATAAAGGCGCGCTGGACCGGGTTCAAGCCATCAGGCCCTTCGAGACCCTCGATGGTGACGACGTCCTTGTTCTCTACCGACCACAGAGGAGTGTCGCAGGAGGTCGCGGCGCGGCCATCGATCAGCACGAAACAAGCCCCGCAGTACCCTATCCCGCACCCGTACATGGTTCCGGGAAGATCAAGGTCGTTTCGGAGCGCGTAGAGCAGTGGAGAGTCGGGGTTCGCATCCACCTCAACGGGACGGCCATTGGCCTTGAACCGAACCTTCGAATAGCTTGTCATTGGATCATACGGTTGACACGTAAAGCCAAAGCATATACCTCCTCGGTGAGTGGCGGAATGATCTCTTCACGCATCAAGGTTATGTGTTACATAATCAGATTTGCGAACAATTTGCCTACGGTGCACGGTCGCCTCCAAGTTCGCCTCGTGTCGCAGGAATGTGAATTTGCAGCCCCGCGTTTGCGGTGGGCAGGAAGAACGGCCTCTCGAGCGTAGGCGCGGATGATCTGCTCCTTGGTGCCGAGACGAACAACATCGGATCCGATACCGTCAACCATGCCTATGGCCTCCACTCTCGGCGGCGATTTCCACCACCAAGCGTCGCGAGGCCATAGGTCACATCACGGCATTTCCTCGCCCGCTAAGCGAAACCCCCACCCCCGACCATCGCGAAGAGCCGGATTGCCTGACATCAGCAGAAGGGGAGTGCCCCGGTCGACGAGAAGGTGCAAGATCGACTGATGTATCGCCCGCGAGGAGCCGGTGAGACGGCGCGCCATCCCGACGTGGAACCCGAGGACGGCCAAGGGGCAGCAGCTCGACCAGCGGGTCGAGCGCGTTGTTATGGCCTGGCGCCGATTACTCGGGAGCGAGGCCCGAGCCTGGTGGGCCCTGGTGGAGTCTCTGTATCCTGTAGGATATCCTGCAGGATACAGACCGAGGTCACCATTCCCAGGGTATACATCGTCCAGCCTATCCCGCCGGAGCCTCTCGAGCGGCTGCGGCGATTAGCCGAGGTGGACATGTTCCCCCACCTCGACCGGAGGGCGGAGCCCTCAGAGATCGTCGAAGGGGTGGCCGAGGCCGACTACGTGTTCGCAATCGGCGAGAACTGGATCGACGCCGAGGTGATCGCCGGGGCCAGGAAGTTGCGGATGATCGGGGTGATGGAGATCTTCCCCCTGGCTGTCGACCTCGACGCCGCCACCGCCCGCGGCATCCCGGTCACTGGTCTGCCTCACAGCTCGGAGATCACCGAGACCACCGCCGAGTTCACCTTTGCCCTGATCGGCGCTCTGTCGTGGCGGATCGTCGAGGCCGACCGTTTCTTGCGGGAGGGGCGGTGGATCCAATACCAGAGCTTGGTGCTGCCGACCGACAGGTTGCGGGGGGCGACCTTGGGAGTGGTCGGGCTGGGGGCAATAGGCCGGGGCGTGGCGAGGCGAGCGCAGGCGGCGGGGATGCGGATCATCTATAACGACAAGACGCCGCTACCCGCCTCCACCGAGCAGGCGCTGGGCGTGTTCTGGCGGGAGATCGGCGACCTGTTCGCCGAGGCGGACGTGGTGGTGCTCAGCCTCGCCCTCACTAGTCAGACGGTGGATCTGGTGGGCGCGGAGCTCATCTCCCACATGAAGCCCGATGCCCTGTTGGTCAATACCTCCCGGGGGCGTGTGCTGGACGAGGAGGCGCTGGCCGATGCCCTAGAGGAGGGGCGGATTCGGGGGGCGGCGCTCGACGTCCACGCCCGGGAGTTGCCCGACCACGCTCCCACCCCCAACCCCCGCCTGCTGGCGTTGCCCAACGTCATCCTCACCCCGCACATCGGCACCTCCGCCCGCCGCAACCGTGAGTGGATGGCGGCGCAGGTGGTGCGCAACTTCGAACTGCACCTGGAGGGGAAGCGTCCGCTCAACGTGCTCAACCCTGAGGTGTACAGAGAGCCGCCGCTCCATCATGAGCGGATCGGCTGACCGCTGGATCCAAACCTGGGGCGGGTGAAGACAAAGCCGCCCCCATCGCACTGATCGTTAGTAGAGCTGGCCGCAGATCTCGCTGCCCGGAGCGGCAGTGTGAACGTTGAAGTATGTAAACCCGCTTGGGCAGAGGTCAGAGTCTTGGGTGGAATCACCTCCACGTCTGCAATCACTCCCTTCGCTCGACATCCCATTGACGCGTTCAAGCGGAGGGTCGACGACCCGAACAGGAAGGCTCCCACCAGTCCGTCCACCCCTCCGGCCACTATGGATGTGGTGCCTGGGTGACTTTGCTCAGATCGGCCACGATCGGCCTGTAGGACTCCCCTGGCCCTGGCTGGAACGCGAGACGGACTAGGCGGCACCGATGACTCCAGGTGACCATCGCCTTCTTACGGAGCGCTGGCGATCTCAGACCATAGCTGAGAGGGGATTGAGCGAGGAACTAGAGGCTCCTGGGAACGGGCCCAGCCGACGCCGCGATGGACGCCTTGGTCGTGATCTCGACGGAAGCGTTCGTGGCGCTTGTTCAGACCTCTGAGCCGTCGTGAGGACAGGGCGCCTACGACTGGCCTAGGTCCAGGGATTGGGGCGATAGCGTTCGCCGGTCCCGTAATCCCTGAGACCGAGGACACCCTCAGCCAGTAGTCGCCGGAGGGCAATGGGTCCCCGACCCGGCGTCCCTGCGGCCCCTGGTCGATGGGGGCGAGGAGAGGCAGCGGGGAGAGGTAGGGCTCGGCCCTGAGCAACCTGGTGACCGCGGCGTCGAGGTCGGCGGGATCGAGGGCATCGAGGTCCAAGAGCGCTGGGACGTCGAAGGGATCGGCCACTCTCCCCTCATAGAACTGACGGACCTTGGTTACATTTCGCGTTCTTGAGATCGGATGGGATTCCTGGGCTTGCCAGTGAGCGTTTTCGCCACGATGGTGTGAGCCTGCGAAGGAGACTGACATGGGGAAGACACGCTGGCGTGGCATGTTCGGCGCCGCCGCGACTGTGGTCCTTCTGGCTGGCTGTGCCTCCTCGACCACCACGGAGAACGACTCGACGACGAGCGCACCCGCGACCTCCACGACCGACGAAGCGGAGCGCGGTCCCTTCGACTTCACCGCGGAGACTCTTGACGGCGGCACCCTCGAGGGAGAGTCGCTCAAAGGCAAGGACGTGGTGCTCTGGTTCTGGGCGCCGTGGTGCCCCATCTGCCTGGTCGAGGGCAGGGACCAAGTGGCGCCAGCGCTGGCGGAGCTTCCCGACGACGTCGAGTTCATCGGCATCGCCGGCCGTTCCGACGACCTGGCTGAGATGAGCGAGTTCGTCGACTGGACCGGCACGGGCGCAGCGACCCACGTCGCCGACACCGACGGATCGATCTGGGAGGGCTTCGGTGTGGTGCTGCAGCCGGCGTTCTACTTTGTCAACCAGGACGGAACAGCGAGCCGAGCCGGCTCCGGCCTCACCACCGACGACATCCTGGCTGAGATCGACATCCTCACCAGCGAGTGACCCAGGTATTCTCGGCCTCACACGGCGTCTTCGCCGGCGTCCAGGGTTTCAGAGGCCGAGCCGTGTCTACTGGCCCCGTCTCCGCGCCCGCACAGGTACACCCATGCGACCGCGGCGGTCACCGCCACAACGATGGCGACGAGCACCGGAGTGCCCCACGACTGGATCGTCTCGGTCACCGAGGCCTGCCAACGCGCCGTGGTGTGCAGCAGTGGGTTGAGCGCAGCAACGCCGAACTGCGGCAGGATTTCGGCGAGCCCGAACCCGACGACGTAGAGGCCGGAAAGGATCATGAGCACGCCGCCCAGCCGCATGATGAGCATGGTCTTGTTTCGCAGCGCCACGGCGACGCCCGATCCGGCCAGCGCCGCGATCAGCGACACGGTCACCACTGACGCGCTCATGCCGACGCCGTAGATGGCGAACGGGAGCACCGTTCCCAACGGGTTGGATGCCACGAGCGCCTGCGAGACCACTGCGAGAAACAGGCCGATCGTGCAGCTAAGCGACGCCACGGCGAAGCTTGCCCCGTACCCGACTTGCGAATAGAAGGAGGCATGCGGCGCCCGCAACTGCATGCGCAGCCCTGGACCCCTTAGCTCGCCCTTGATGACGAGCATGACGCCGAGCCAAGTAAGCACGACGCCGATGGCCACCGTGGCGTACGACACGTACGGAAGGATGGACTCCTGCAGGCTCAGGCTCACGGCGCCGAACAGCAGTCCGAAGGCGGTGAAGACCGCCATGAGGCCCAGCGTCATCGCGAGGCCGAACCCGGCCGCTCGTCGCAGCGCGACAAGCCTGGAGGTCGACGACTCGGCGCTGCCTGTCACGATCACGATGATGTAGGCCGGCAGCAACGCGAAGCCGCAGGGGTTGAATGCCGCGACGGCACCGAGCAACAACGTGTAGGCGGCGGCCGTGCCGTCGAGCATCGTCGCTTCCTTCCGATCTGATTCTCTAGGCCGGGTCGACGCGTTAGGGGACTGTATCGGCCGGCATGCTCCGTTCGTCTATTCAGGCTCAGGTTGGGCCGCGCCGATTGTGCTTTCGCGAATCGTCAGCTCGGCGCGGAGGGGGATGGCGACTGGAGGGGTCGCGCTGCCACCGAACTCAGACCACAGCCTCCGCACCGCCTGTCTCCCCATTTCGCTGAGTGGCTGCACAACCGACGTGAGCGGTGGTGCAAACCAAGCAGCTTCATCGATGTCGTCAAAGCCAGTAATCGCCACGTCCTCGGGAATGCGGAGTCGTCTACCTCGCAGAGCGTGCATGGCCCCAAGGGCCATGCGGTCGTTGGCGGCTACCACGGCATCGAGATCCGGGATGCGATCGAGGAGGGCGCTCATGGCGGCGGCTCCGCTTTGGGGAGACCAATCGCCCTGTTCGCACAGACCGGGGTCGGCATCGAGATGGTGCTTGCCCAATCCGCGCTCCCATCCCTCTCGGCGATCGTGCGCCTCATGCCAGTTGGCAGGGCCGGAAATATGGCCAATCCGGGTTCTGCCAATCGACACCAGATGGTCAACTACCTCCTCCACCGCGGCGGTGTTGTCGACCAGCACACTGGAGAATCTGTCCGATACACCTGCCTTGACGAATACCACCGGTTCATGACCGTCGGGAAGCACCGCTTTGATGCGGTCCACTGCGTGCCCGATCGCAGGTACCGACATGATGATGCCGTCGACGTGATGCTCGATCAGGGCTGAGATGGCGGGACGAGGATCGTCGAGGCTATCGCCTTCAGGAAGCTCGGCGATGAGCACAGTGAGCCCGAGATTGGCTGACTCGTCAATGATGCCGCGCAGAGTCTCCGTGGTGCCGGTGTATCCCATCCCGGCGAGGAGGACACCGATCGCGTTGCTTCGCCTAGCCACGAGGGTTCTAGCCACGGCGCTGGGCCTATACCCCAGCGTGGCAATAGCGTCTTCGATCCGCTCTCGGGTGTCGGAGGCGACATCAGGGCGGTTATTAATGACACGGGACACCGTCTGTGTTGACACACCAGATAATGCAGCCACGTCCTTGATGGTGACTCTGTTCCCCGACCCAAGCAATGCCCAACTCCTTTTCGATCCAAACGACCTGGGGAATGTTCGGCTCCGAGCCTACTCGCTACCGTCGCCTGTTATCGTTACCGGGAACGTTAACAGGGGAATAAACCATTAGACAGGTTGGTCCGAACTTGTTAGCGTTCCCGTTAACGATAACAACTCGGTTGTCGAGTTGGAATCGCACAGTCAGACGGGTGCAGGGAACCCCAGGCACCGCGTCGACGAAAGCGAAATGAACCCGATCAGTGAGGAGGAGGAGGTTATGACATCGCTTAGAAACCGGAAGCGGCGTTTCCTGAGTCTGCTGATGGTGATCGCCATGGCAGCAGCCGCTTGCGGCGGTGACACCACGGAAGAGACCACGGGAGGCGACACAGACACCACCGGGGCAAGTGCTGGTGAGACCATCACGGTTGGCTTTGCCCAGACCGGCTCCGAGTCGGGTTGGCGCTCGGCCAACACCGAGTCGATGAACGCGGCCTTCTCGTCAGAGAACGGCTTCGACCTCGTCTTCAACGCGGCCGACAACGACCCCGCGGCACAGATTGCAGCGGTTCGTAGCTTCATCAACCAGGGCGTGGACGCAATCGTCATCGCACCGATCGTCGAGGACGGCTGGGAAGACGTGCTGCAAGAGGCCCAGGACGCCGGCATTCCGGTCATCCTGGAGGATCGCACTGTGACCGCGTCCGACGACCTGTACGCCACCTGGGTTGGCCTCGACTTTCGTCGGGAGGGTGTCTACGCCGGCGAGTGGGCGGCCACTGAGTTCGGCGACACCCCGACCAGGATGGTGGTGCTTGAAGGCACGACCGGTTCAGCTCCGGCCAACGACCGCGCGGAGGGCTTCGACGAGGCCGTCGCCGGCACCGCGATCGAGAAGATCGACTCGCAGACCGGTGATTTCACCCGTGACGGCGGCAAGACCGTCATGGAGGGCTTCCTCCAGAAGTACGGTGTCGACGGCATCGACTTGGTCTACGCCCACAACGACGACATGGCGCTGGGTGCCATCGAGGCCATCGAGGCCGCAGGTGGAGTTCCAGGCGAGGACATCAAGATCGTCTCGATCGACGCTGTCAGGGATGGCCTCCAGGCCCTAATCGACGGCAAGATCAACTACGTCGTCGAGTGCAACCCACTCCTCGGTGAGCTCGCCGCGGGCCTAGTGAAAGACGTTCTCGCCGGCAACCCGGTGGAAAAGGCCTACTTTGTCGAGGACGAGGTCTTCGACCAGGCAAAGGCCGAGGAAGTCTTCGACGAGCGCCTCTACTGATCTAGCTCGGGTTCATCCCCGAGTCGCTAGGTTGCAGTGTCTGACCGGGGCCCGGTTCGCCGGCGCCCCGGTCGGGTGCTCCACCACAAATCGAAGGCAAAACGTGTGACGTCGTCCGGGAACACCGATCATCCCCCCATCGTCGAGCTACGCGGAATCACTATCAGCTTCCCGGGTGTGCTCGCGCTCGACAATGTGGACTTCTCTCTCCGTCCGGGTGAGGTGCACGCGCTCATGGGCGAGAACGGGGCGGGGAAGTCCACCCTCATCAAGGCCCTGACCGGCGTCTATTCGATCGACAGCGGGTCGATCGACGTGGCAGGCAATAGACAGGCCTTCCACGGCACCTCCGATGCCGAGGCAGCAGGGATTTCGACTATGTACCAGGAGATCAACCTGTGCACGAACCTCTCCGTGGGCGAGAACGTCATGCTCGGCCATGAACCTCGCAAGGGAGGACGGATCGACTGGAAGGCCGTGCATCGAATGGCAGCCGAGCACCTCGAAGGCCTGGGGATCTCAATCGACACGCGATCCCTGCTCTCCAACCACTCGATTGCCATCCAGCAGCTGGTCGCGATCAGTCGCGCCATGGTGCTGGACGCCAAGGTCCTAGTCCTCGACGAGCCGACGTCCAGCTTGGATCGGGGCGAGGTCGAGCAGCTATTCGCAGTGATCCGCGACCTGCGGGACCGAGGTGCGGCCATCCTCTTTGTCAGCCACTTCCTGGACCAGGTGTACGAGATCGCAGACCGGATAACGGTTCTGCGCAACGGAAAGCTCGTGGGCGAGTACCTGGTCAGAGACCTGCCACGCGAGGCCCTGGTGACCAAGATGATCGGTCACGCGCTCGTTGACCTCGCGGCCATCTCCTCGACGGCCGCGCGCGACATCGACCGCACCGATGTGCCGATACTCAGAGCGAGCGATGTGGGCAGACGGGGTGTGCTCGAGCCCGCTGACGTCGAGGTGTTCGACGGTGAGATCGTGGGCATCGCCGGTCTCCTAGGCTCCGGGCGAACCGAGCTGGTACGGCTACTGTACGGCGCCGACCGGGCAGACTCGGGGCAAATCGAGGTTGCCGGCGCGCCTACGAAGATGACATCGCCTCGCCACGCCATCGACCACGGTGTCGCTTTCTCATCCGAGGACCGGCGTGAGGAGGGCATCGTGTCCGACCTCACAGTGGCAGAGAACATCCTGCTCGGCATCCAGGCGCGCGAGGGATTCCGGAAGATCCGCCGTGCGAAGCAGGAGTCGGTCGTGTTCGAGTACATGACGGCGCTCGACGTCCGACCGGCTGACCCGAACATGATCGCCGGCAACCTGTCGGGAGGCAACCAGCAGAAGGTGCTCATTGCGCGATGGCTCGCCACGGCGCCCGAGCTCTTGATCCTCGACGAGCCGACCCGAGGCATCGATGTCGGCACCAAAGCCGACCTTCAGCGCAAGGTCGCCGAGCTGTCGGAGCAAGGCCTGTCGGTGATCTTCATCTCCTCGGAGCTCGAGGAGGTGCTGCGGCTCGCCCAGCGGGTCGTCGTCATGAGAGACCGCAAGTGCATCGGTGAGCTCGACTCGCTCAATGTCGAGCTGGATGGCTTGATCGACTTCATTGCCAACGAGGGCAAGGGGAGCGCGGCTTGAGAAGAGTCATGAAGCACCGGCTGTTCTGGCCGGTTGCTGCGCTGGTCTTGCTCATTCTGATCAACACAGTCGCCCGTTCACAGTTCGCCAGCATCACCGTTCGGGACGGCCGTTTTTACGGCGCTCTGATCGACATCCTCCGCAACAGCGCCCCGCTGATGCTGGTGTCGTTGGGCATGACGGTCGTCATCGCCACGCGTGGCATCGATCTGTCGGTGGGAGCGGTCATGGCCGTGTCAGGCGCGGTGGCACTCACGATCATCGACAGCTCGGCGGATGCGAACAGCCTCGGCACGGTCATGGTGGCAGTGGTGGTCGCGATCTTGGCCTCGCTCCTGCTCGGCGTGTGGAACGGGTTTCTCGTCTCCGCCATCGGCATACAACCGATCGTCGCGACGCTCGTACTCATGCTCGCCGGCCGCGGCGTGGCGCTCCTCATCACAGGAGGCTTCATCACGACCGTGAACAGCACCCCGTTCAGTTTCATCTCTACTGGATACCTCGTGTTGCTGCCATTCGCCTTCTTCATCTGGGTCGCCGCGGTCGCGGCGGTTGGGTTGATCGAGCGAAGGACCGCACTCGGCGTCCTCACGGAGGCCGTCGGCATCAACCCCGAGGCGAGCCGACTCGCAGGCGTGCGCTCGCGGGGCATCATTTGGAGCGCCTACGCCGCCAGCGGCGTGTTATCCGGAATCGCGGGCATCATCTACGCCTCGAATATCAGGGCGGCTGATGCAAACGCGGCGGGTCAGTTCATCGAGCTCTACGCGATCCTCGCTGTCGTGCTTGGTGGCACCTCGCTCATGGGCGGCAAGTTCAGCATCGCGGGCACCGTCGTGGGCGTGTTGATCATCCAGACGCTCGAGTCCTCGATTCTCTTCCTCGGGGTCTCGTCGGCGCAGAGCCCGGTGTTCTTCGCTGCAGTCGTGATCGTCGTCGTGGTCCTCCAGTCGCCGCCATTGCATCGTTTCGTGCGGAGACTCGCCAGTTCGGTGCGCTCTCGCAGGCTGACCGAGCCCACCAGTGATCTGGAGGCAGCCGGATGACGATCCTCGAGAGCGCCGCCCCGGCACGACGAAAGGTGAGTGATCACTACCGCGTGTTCATGAGCCGGCGTGCGTCCCTCCTCCCGACGCTGGCGGCGGTCGCCATCCTGATCCTGCTCTTCATCGGAGCGGAGATCTTCCTACGGGGAGATTTCATATCCCCAAGAAACATCTCCGCACTGCTGCTGGACAACGCCTTCCTGGTTCTGCTCGCTGTCGGCATGACTTTCGTCATCATGACCGGAGGCATCGACTTGTCCGTGGGATCAGTGATGGCCTTCACCGGTATCTGGCTGGCGAAGCTGCTCGAAGCCGGCACGTCACTTGCGATCGCCTTACCGGCGAGCCTGCTCGCCGGCGCATTGGTTGGCCTGCTCATCGGAGCACTCGTGCAGTACTTCGAGGTTCAGCCATTCATCGCGTCCCTGGCCGGTCTGTTCCTCGCCCGCGGTCTTGCCTTCGTGGTGAGTCTGGCTTCGATCAAAGTCGAGAACACGGCGGTGCTTTCGTTGCAGACGACACGATTCCGTTTCGGCGATTGGTACATCACACCGACCGGCATCCTCGCCTTGGGGGTGGTACTGATCGGAGCGTACGTGATGCAGTACACCCGTTTCGGCCGAACGACATACGCCATCGGCGGCAACCAACAGGCATCACTGATGGGTCTCAAGGTGTCGCGCACCACGGTGGCCGTCTACGTGATCTCGGGCGTGTGCGGCGGTCTTGCCGGGCTGGTGCTCACTGCCTACTCAGGTGCGGGCTATCCCCGCAACGGCATCGGCACCGAGCTGGACGTGATCGCTGCCGTGGTCATCGGCGGAACCCTGCTGACGGGGGGCCGGGGTTACATGTTGGGATCGATGGTGGGTGTGTTCGTGTACGGCACCATCAAGACCATCATCTCGTTCATGGGCGCTGAGCAGTCGTGGACCCAGATCATCATCGGAGTGCTGCTCCTGGTGTTCATCGTGGTCCAGCGTGCGATCGTCGCCCGCTCGGACCGCCGAAGCTAGCAGGGAAGTCGACCAGGCGATCCTGATGGCCTGAACTCGGTGCCGGCGACCAGGAAGGGGACAATGTTCGATCGAAAGGATCTAGCTGTCGCCCTCGATCGTGGGCACCCAGACCCGCATGGTGGACGGGCCGCGATTCGCCCATTGGTGGTAGGGGATCAACGGCACCGGGATGGTGTCGCCGGTGACCGCGTCAGGTGATCCGGTGTAGGGCCAGGGATGATCGTTTACCTCGACCAAACGCCCGCCAGCTGTCACTACGTCGTCGTCGACTTCCAGCCCCGCCTCCGGGTCGAGGCGGACTGAATCGACTCCCACGCCGCGGGGAAGGTCAACCGACTCGACGCAGAGCACCAGGGGGCCCCGCTCAACCGCAACCGAGCCTCTGACGCTGTCGATCCTGGGATCCGGGAAGACCCACCTCGGGCTGGTCGACAACTCGAGATCAATCTGGTCGCCGGGAGCAAACACTCGCTCCACGGTTACCGAACCAGGCCCGACCCGCCGCCGATCCCCCCGATCGGTGAGCCAAGCATTGTCACTCCACTCCGGCACGCGTAGGGTCAGCGACCACGGGTTCCCGTCGGTCTCGGTGATGCGAATCGAGACCTGTCCGTCGGCCGGATAGCGGGTTGTCACGTCGACACCGGCTCGGCGACCGTCCCCGATCGTGGCCGAGATGCGGCTATCTGCGTACTGATGGATCTGAAGTCCCCGGTCATCCGTCGTCGCCAGGTATGCCCCGAGACTGGCAAAGGTCCGAGCCACATTGGTAGGGCAACACGAAACGGCGAACCATGGCTCGCGCAGGCTCGACGAGGCTCGCTTGCTCACCGTGTCCGGTGACGGAATCACTCCCGGAACCCGCTGATGAAGCGGATTGGCATAGAAGAAGGCTCGGCCATCGGGTGAAGGGGAGGTGGCCACCACGTTGTACAGGGTTCTCTCGGCGAGATCGGCGAATCGCGTCTCTCCAGTGGCCAGCAGCAAGCGCCAGGACAGCATCACCGAAGCGACCCCGGCACACGTCTCCGAGTAGGCGCGATCTGGAGGCAGGACGAAGTCGTCGCCGAACTTCTCGCCATCGTGATGCGAGCCCATGCCGCCGGTGAGATAGGTGCGCCGGGCAACCGCGTGCTCCCACTGCCCGATGATCGTCGCGAGTAGAGCTTCGTCTCCGGTCTCAGTCGCCACATCGACAGCGCCGGCCGCCAGGTAGAGGGCCCGAACCGCGTGGCCGGTCAGCGCCCGGGCGTCGCGCACCGGGACATCGTCCTGAAAGTAGGAACGACCCCAGTGGATGTCACCCAGTGTCTGGTGTCCTCTCCGATCGACGAAGAGGCCGGCCTGTTGCAGATAGCGATCCTCGCCGGTGAGCCGGGCAAGTTCGACCAGCGCCATCTCGACCACAGGGTGCCCGCCGACCCTCTCGATGCCACCCGGGCCGAAGGTGTCACAGATGTGGTCGGCGACCCGCTTCGCCACATCGAGGAACATGTCTGAGCCCCCGACCCGAGCCCACGCCACCGAAGCCTGAAGCATGTGGCCAAAGCAATACAGCTCGTGCCCCCATTCGAGGTCGCTGTAGCGGGCGGGCTGCCCCGGGCGACCGAAGACGGTGTTCAAATAGCCGTCCGCTTCCTGCACCGGGGCTATCACTTCGGCCAGGTCGTCGAATCGACTGCGGGCGTCCGACGAGCCCGAGCGACCCAGCTCCCAGGCTGTCGCCTCCATCAGCTTGTAAACATCCGAGTCGGTGAAGACAACACCGTTGCGGTCGCCGGGCAGTCGTCCTTCCACTGCGGCCCGGAAGTTGCCCACCCATCCCAAATGCTCCATCCAGTCGTTGCAGTGAGCGATCGTGGCCGAGGCATTGACTTGCTGTCGTTCTGACCAGAAGCCTCCGGTTATCTCCACGTCGCCGATTGACAGGGGTCGCAACCGGCCCTGACTCGGAGCAACGGGGCGTCCGTCCAAGGCTGCCGTCATCGCGGTCCACCAGGTCTGATGCCGCCGGGTCTGAGTTCACGGATGAAGGATTGGGTCATGAATTCGTATGCTACATTCGTTTTCTGACGATACGCACCGGATGCAAGGAGTCGACGAACCCATGACCGACCTGAAGTTTGGGGCAGTGTTGTGGAGCCAGGCGACCGATTGGTCCGGCTTCCTCTCTGCGGCCCAGCGGGCAGACGACCTCGGGTTCGACTCGATATGGACCTGGGATCACCTCTATGCCATCTTTGGCGAACCACACCAGCCGATCGTCGAGGGCTACACCGCGCTGGCCGGTCTGGCCCTGGGAACCACGAGAGCAGACATCGGTCTCCTGGTGGGCGCCAATACTTTCCGCAATCCGGCTCTGGTCGCCAAGTCGGTGATCACCATCGATCACATGAGTGGGGGACGGGTGGTCCTCGGGCTGGGCGGGGCCTGGTTCGAGCTGGAGCACACCGCGTTCGGCATCGACTTCGGAAGCGGGTTCGGTCAGCGGCTCGACTGGCTCGACGAGGCGACAGCAGCGATCAGAGATCTGCTCGACGGAAGGTCGGTGACGAGCGGAAATGACGCCACGTATGAGTTTCGGGATCTGGTACTCACCCCCGGCCCGAGCCAAGATCACCTTCCGATCATGATCGGTGGCTCGGGGGAGAAGAAGACACTGCGCACGGTCGCCCGATTCGCCGACCAGTGGAATGCTTTCGGCACTCCGGAAACCCTGGCTCACAAGGACGAGGTGCTCCGGGCTCACTGCGAGGACGTGGGTCGTGACGAAAGGGAGATCGAGCGCACCGTGGGGGCAAAGATCGTCATCCGGGACAGCGAGAAACAGGCGAAGCGAGCCCTCGAGGACCTGATGGAGCACAACCAGACACCGATGGCCAACATCGCCGACGATCACACGTTCTGGATAGGAACCGCCGAGCAGATTGCGGAGAAGATGGGCAGGTACCGCCAAGTTGGCTTTCATACCTTCCTGGTCGAGATGCCGGCGCCCTACGATCAGGAGACCATGGAAGCGCTGATCGAGCAGGTCAAACCTGCTGTCTTATCATCCTGAGCTCGTCCAACCCACAACGGCGGTACTTGCCGAGGATCACTTGACCAGCACATCGACGCGCGCTGTTTTCTTGACCGGCTCGGGCCGGCTCGATCATCGAGAGATCCCGCTCGCCCCGCCGGTCGAAGGCGCGGCGTTGATCCGGGTGACCGCGGTGGGGCTATGTGGCTCCGATGCCCATTGGTATGAGGAGGGAGGGATCGGCGACGCCGTGGTCGACGACGCTCTGATTCTGGGCCATGAGTTCGCCGGCGTGATCGAGTCGGGGCCACGTTCCGGGGAGCGGGTCGCAGTCGACCCGGCGATTCCTTGTCTCCAGTGCGTGTTCTGTCACTCGGCGAGCTTCAACCTGTGCTCCAATCTTGACTTCGCCGGTCACGGTGTCACCGACGGCGCGTTGCGCACCTGGCTGACCTGGCCCGAGCGCTGCCTGGTGGCACTGCCCGACTCGGTCTCGGACGAGGAAGGGGCGATGCTCGAGCCATTGGGCGTCGCGCTCCATGCGATCGACCTCGCCGGCGTCGAGTCGCACCATTCTGCTGGAGTCTTTGGTTGCGGTCCGATTGGCCTGCTCACCGTGGCGTTGCTCAAGTCGATGGGGCTCGAGCAGATCGTGGCAACCGATCCCCATCCGCACCGGCTGCAAGCCGCCTCCCGGCTCGGGGCCACCAGCGTCGTGCTGGCGAGTGAGGACGAGGATGAGCGGTCGGCGGTTGGAGAGGTCGCCGGGTCCGGGCTCGAAGTCGTGTTCGACACCGCCGGAACCGACGCTGCACTTCACACTGCGCTGGTGGCGGCACGACCCGGGGCCAGGGTGACGATTGTCGGGATCCCCGATCGGGACCGGACGTCACTGGTCGCCTCTCTCGCCCGACACAAGGAATTGACCGTTGTCTTTTCCCATCGCATGATGCCTGCCGACCTGGCCCGCGCTGCCACACTGGCGGCTGACCGGGTGGTCGAGTTGCGCACTCTGATCACCCATCGTTACCCGCTGTCGGAGGCGCAGGCTGCCTTCACCACCTTGTGTGAGCGTGGCGGGCTCAAGGTGATGGTCGCGCCCTGATCCAGGGTCCACAGGTCCACTGGTGAGGGGCAGGTGAGAACTTCTGACAACCAATGCAGGCAAGGCTATGCTGACAATCGTACCCAAGATAGATGTGCCGCAGTTGATTGATCGATCCTTGTGAGCTGGTCCTACCATCCTGCCCGCGGTTCCCGGTTTATGAAATCGTATGCAAATGCTATCTTTATCTATCTCTAACCGACCTCGAGAGCCGATCTCGAGCGCGGCGTCGACGCCACGCTCGACCTCAGGTCGTGGAAGCGAGCAGCGGCAGGGGATGGCCCACCCGATGAGCAGGCAAACGTGACAGCATCTGGAAAGAAGACCTCAGGCCCGAGCGTGTCCACCCGACCGGTGACGATGCAGGACATCGCCCGCGCCGCCGGTGTCTCTCAGTCAACTGTCTCCCGGGTCTTGAACGACACCCCGACTTCGGTTCCTATCGCAGCGGAGACCCGCGAGCGGGTGCAAGAGGTCGCTCGCAGTCTCGGCTATCGGCCCAACCCGCTCGCCCGAGGTCTGCGCGGCGCCCGCACCATGTTGCTCGGAGTGATCGTCCGGGAGATCACCGATCCGTTCTTTTCCATGGCCGTGGAGGCGCTTTCGACAGAGGCGCTGGCGCGGGGGTATAACGTCGTTCTCGGCAGCGCCCACAGCAAGGCAGACGAGGCAATTGCCTTGCGTGCGGTGTTGGAAACCCGTCACTGCGACGCCATCGTCTTGCTCGGCGACATGAGAGACGAGCCCAAGTTCCTCGAGGACCTGCGTGCTTCTCAGACACCCGTGATCGCCCTCTGGCACGGAACCGACCTCGACGGGGTGCCCACGGTCAACACGGACAACCGCGCCGGTGTGGTTGCCTCGCTCGATCATCTGACCCAGCTCGGTCATAGCCGGGTGGCCTTCATTGGCGGCCGCCCTCTCGGCGATATCAGGGAGCGACGAACAGCCTTTCTCGAGTACTTCGAAGCCAAGAAAGCTCCGGTGCGAGACGAGTACATACGCGAGGCCGCCAACGACCCGGCCGGGGGGGCGGCTGCTTTCCGCGCCCTGATGGAGCTGGATCAGCCGCCAACCGCCGTGATCTGCACCACGGATCATCTCGCCACCGGCGTGCTGCACGCGGCGGCCGAGATCGGTGTCCCGGTGCCGGGAGGTCTCTCGGTCGTTGGATTCGATGACATCCCACTGGCTCAGTTCACTGTGCCGGCGCTGACCACCGTCCACATGCCGGTAAACGAGATGACCGCGGTCGCCGCCAGACTGGCCATGGACGAGGTCGAGGCGGACACCGACGGCGGGGTGCACAACTTCGTGGTGCAACCGAGCCTCGTGATCCGGAAGTCGACCGGTCCGGTGCCGCCGGGATGAAAGACGGATTCGCCGAGCTGCGGCACGCCGTAGCCCTTGCCAACAACGCGATCGACGAAGCCCATCTGGTGGTCCAGGCGTTCGGCAACGCCAGCGAGATCGACCGGGACCAGGGCGTGTTCGCCATCAAGCCCAGCGGGATCCCCTGCCGGAAGGTGACAGCGAACGACATCGTGGTGGTGGCGGTCGACAGCGGCGAGATCGTCTGGGGTGACAACCGGCCCTCCTCGGACACACCGGCGCACCGGGTCCTCTACCAGGGGATCGCCTCCGTGGGCGGGGTGGTGCACACCCATTCGCTGTTTGCTACGGCCTGGGCCCAGGCCCGTCGATCGATCCCATGTCTCGGGACTACCCATGCGGACAGTTTTCGAGGTGACGTCCCGGTTACCAGGAGACTGGAAGCGGATGAGATCCAGGGCGACTACGAAGCCAACACTGGCAGGGTGATAGTCGAGCTGTTTGGGCCCGAAGGCTTACACCCTCACGATGTGCCCGGAGCCTTGGTCGCCTCACACGGACCGTTCGTGTGGGGAGCCACCGCTCGCGACGCGGTCGATGTGGCCGCATCACTCGAGCTAGCCGCCGAGCTGGCCTACCGAACCCTGGCAATCCAGCCCGACCGGCCGGAGATCGAATCCGAGCTGCTCGATCGTCATTTCAGCCGCAAGCACGGCCCGATGGCCTATTACGGGCAGCCATGACCGTCCAGGGCAAGGCCACGCTCGGAGTCGACTTCGGCACTGAGTCGGCTCGCGCCGTCTTGGTCGAGGTGGAGACGGGCCGGGAGCTGGCGAGCGCCGTTCATCGTTACTCCTCGGGTGTCATCGACCAGCGCCTCCCCGAGGGCACGGTTCTTCCCCCCGAGTGGGCGTTGCAGGACCCGGATGACTACACCGAGTCGCTGGGGGTCACAGTCCGCTCAGTCCTCGCCGAGAGCCGGATCGACCCAGCGTCGGTGATCGGGATCGGGATCGACTTCACCGCGTGCACCATGCTCCCGGTCACTGCAGACGGCACTCCTCTGTGCCGTCTGCCGGACTTCCGGGCCAACCCCCATTCCTGGGTCAAGCTGTGGAAGCATCACGCGGCGCAGCCAGAGGCGGATCTGATCAACCAGACCGCCGGCACGCGCGGCGAGGCGTTTCTCGACCGCTATGGGCGCAAGACCTCATCCGAGTGGTTCTTCGCCAAGGCTCTCCAAATCCTGGACGAGGCCCCCGAGGTATATGCCCGGGCGGACCGTTTGATCGAGGCCGCCGACTGGGTGGTGTGGCAGCTCACGGGTGAGGAGACACGCAACAGCTGCACCGCCGGGTACAAGGCGTTGTGGTCGAAGGGAGAGGGATTTCCGGATCGTGACTTCTTTGGCGCTCTAGCTCCGGAATTTGCCGATGTGATCGACCAGAAGATGTCGCGGCAGATCTCGAGGCAAGGGGAGCGGGCCGGTGTGGTCAGTGCTTCCGCGGCCGAACTGACAGGGCTGGTCCCGGGCACGCCTGTCGCCGTGGCCAATGTCGACGCACACGTGTCTGTCCCCGCCGCGACCGTGGTCGGTCCTGGTCGGTTGGTGGCGGTGATGGGCACCAGCACGTGTCATCTCGCCCTGTCCGATGTGGAGCGAGTGGTTCCCGGGTTCTGCGGTGTCGTGGAGGACGGGATCATTCCCGGTCTCTTCGGATACGAAGCAGGTCAAGCTGCCGTGGGGGACATGTTTGCCTGGTTCACCGGCCTGTTGTCCCCTGGGGAATCGTCGACTGAGGCATTGCACAGCTCCCTGGAGCACGGCGCGGCTGGATTGTCACCCGGCGAGTCGGGTCTGATCGCTCTCGACTGGTGGAACGGGAATCGCTCGATCGTGGTCGATGCCGAGCTGACCGGTCTCTTGATGGGGGCGACGCTCGCCACCGGACCGGCCGAGATCTACCGAGCGTTGTTGGAAGCGACCGTGTTTGGCACCCGGGTCATCATCGAGACCCTGGAGTCCGCCGGGATACCGATCGAGGAGCTGGTTGTGTGTGGAGGTCTTCCCTTTCAGAATCGTCTCTTGATGCAGCTCTCTGCTGACATCACCGGACGCCCGGTCAAGGTGGCGGCATCGCGTCAGACACCCGCCTTGGGCTCGGCGATGTTCGCCGCAGTGGCGGCGGGCCCGGATGCCGGGGGCTATGCCACCATTGTGGAGGCGTCCAAGCACATGGCCCGCCTCGGCAAGGATGAGTATCTGCCCACCGAGGAGTCGGCACCGGTCTACGACGACCTGTTCGGCATCTACCGCGACCTCCATGACAGGTTCGCAGAAGAGTCCTCCGAGATGCGGAGACTGCGATCGATTCAGGCCCGGGTTCGGGGCCTGGCGCCGGCCCGGGTGCCGGCATGAAGCCGCTCGAAGAAAGCACGGTCTGGTTCCTAACCGGGAGTCAGGATCTCTATGGAGAAGACGTGCTCCGTCAGGTAGCGGAGAACTCGCGTGTCATCGCCGCCGGTCTCGACGAGGCCGAAGCGATACCGGTGCGGATCGTTGCCAAACCGGTGGTCAAGAGTGCCGAGTCGATCGAGGAGATCTGCCGGCTGGCCAACACCGATCCGGCGTGCGTGGGAGTGATCGCATGGATGCACACTTTCTCTCCCGCGAAGATGTGGATTCCTGGTCTTCTCGCTCTCGACAAGCCTCTGCTCCACCTTCACACCCAGTTCAACCGGGATCTCCCCTGGGCCGAGATCGACATGGACTTCATGAACCTCAATCAAGCTGCGCACGGAGACCGTGAGTTCGGGTTCATCCTCAGCAGGCTCCGGGTGTCGAGGAAGATCGTGGTCGGGCATTGGCAGGACCCGAGTGTGGCCGACCGCATCGCCAGCTGGTCGCGGGCGGCCTGTGGTTTCCACGAGGCGCGAAATCTCAAGGTCGCCCGATTCGGGAGCAACATGCGACGAGTGGCGGTGACCGACGGCGACCGACTCGAAGCCCAGGTGAAGCTGGGCGTTGCGGTCGATGGGTTCGGAGTGGCCGACCTCGAGGAGTCCATGAACCAGGTGGATGGCGGGTCCGTCGACAAGCTGATCGAGGAGTATCACGACCAATACGACGTGTCACCCGAGTTGAGGGTGGGAGGGGACCGGCATGAGTCCCTCATCGAAGCCGCGAGAATCGAACAGGGCTTACGCGACTTTCTCGAAGCTGGCGGGTTCGGAGCGTTCACCGACACTTTCGAGGATCTGGCCGGGCTGCCCCAACTGCCAGGGATCGCGGTGCAACGTCTCATGGCCGATGGCTACGGGTTTGGAGCGGAAGGCGACTGGAAGACGGCCACCCTGGTCCGGGTGATGAAGGTCATGGGTGCAGGAGGTGATCGCGGTGCCTCCTTCATGGAGGAGTACACCTATCACCTTGGTGACACGGGGCCCAAGGTGCTCGGTGCTCACATGTTGGAGGTTTGCCCGTCGATCTCAGGGGAGCGGCCGTCGTGTGAGATTCATCCGCTTTCGATCGGCGGCAAACCCGATCCGGTTCGCCTGGTGTTCACCGCCCGGCCCGGCCCGGGCGTGATCGTCGGGCTGATCGATCTGGGAGACCGCTTCCGCTTGGTTGCCAACGAGGTCGAACTGACCGAGCCGGACGCTCCGCTTCCGAAGCTGCCGGTGGCGAGGGCAGTATGGGAACCCAAGCCGGACTTCGAGACGGCAGCCGGGGGCTGGCTCCTCGCCGGCGGCTCGCATCACACATGCCTCAGTCTCGACATCGAGTTGGAGACCATCAGCGACTTTGCGTCGATGGCATCGGTGGAGCTGGCCGCGATAGATCGAAACTCGACTCTCGCCCAGTTCGAGAAGGATCTCCGCTGGAACCAGGCATTCCATCACATGACCAGCGTGCCCTGAGCCACCAGGTTCGGTACTACCGATCCTGACTAGTGATGTCGTCCGGTACTTTGTCTCCACTTTGACTACGTTTGACAGCATTGCGTTGTATGCATAGGATTGCACCCACTAAATCACACAAAACAGCACACGAAAAACACTCAGGTACAACCGCCAAAACCAGCCCGATTAGAGGGCGGACAAGGAGAGAGGTGGCGGGGGCCGCGGGTCTTGCTCGCCGCTCTGAAGTTCGCCACACCGACACCCTCGAGACAACGAGCAACGTCGGGAAAGCCGACGAACCGTTCAGAAGAACATCAGCCAACAAGGAGGAGAAACTGGTGACGACGAGAAAGCATGATGGCCACCGCCGGAGTCGGCCCACAGCCTTGGTGACCCTGGCCATTGTCATGGCGATGGTGATCGCGGCCTGTGCCGACAGTGGCGCGGGGGACACGACCACGACTGCAGGCGGTGACGAGCCGACCACGACTGCGGGCGCGCCGGAAGAGACCACCACCTCGGAGTCAGGTGACACGACCACGACGGCCGCCGAGGAGTTGGTGGTCGTCTGCGACACCACGGAACGGTCAGATGTCGAAGGGGCAATGACGATGTGGGAGCGGACCGGTGGCAACGCCCAGATGGTCGACGCCCTCGTCTGTGCCTGGAACGGCCGCAACCCCGACCGCTTCATCAACCTGGAGTACATCGAGCACACCGCGATGGTGGATCGTCTGGCGCGTGGCTTGGCCACAGGTGATGTGCCCGACCTGATGGGTCTGGACCTGATCTACGGTCCGCAGTTCACCAGCGCCGGTCAGCTTCAGGCCGTTACGGGCATGATCGACGAGGCCCATCTCGCGACTGCCAGCCAGGGACACCTCGACGTCGCCACCTGGGAGGACGAGCTCTACGGTGTTCCCCTCTATGCCGACGTCTCGGCACTGTTCTGGAACAAAGACCTGTTCGAAGCGGCCGGGCTCGACCCGGAGACACCTCCAACCAACCTGACCGAGCTGCACGACATGGCCGAAGCGATCACTGCGCTTGGCGATGGGACCTACGGCTATTACCTAGCGGGCAACTGTGCCGGGTGCAACATCTTCACGTTCGGCCCGATTATCTGGGCCAACGGTGGCAAGATCGAGCCGGCCGCCCCGGGTGACGAGGCCATGGTCACTCCGGAGCAGATCGCGCCGGTCCTGGAGTGGGCCCGGATGATGCATCAGGAGGGCCTGATCGATCCGGCCGCGCAGTCAGAGGACGGAGCGACCTTCGCCCAGGTCTTCGGCTCGGGCAAGGTCGGGATCATGGGCACCGGCAACTTCAACATCACCCTGGTCACCGGGGCTGAAGGCATCGAGGGTCAGAACCCGGACATGAACTTCGGTATCACGGTGATCCCGGGGCTGAACACCGGTGATGCCTCCTCCTTCGCCGGCGGCGACATCGTGGTGGTCCCCCAGGGCAGCGAGCGGCTCGAGGATGCGGTCGACTTCATGAACTTCATCCTCTCCGACGAGGTCCAAGTCGAGGCCTACGCCAAGTTGCTCAACATGACCACCAGGTCGGACATGGGCGACAACGAGTACTTCCAGGCCAATCCCCTGGTTCAGGATGTGTCCAAGGCGATCGAGATCGCACAGACCCCGTTCACGTTGAAGTTCTTCGAGCTGATCAACTCGCCTCAGGGGCCGTGGCTGCAGATGCTGCAGCGGGTCTACTACAGCGACGACGACATCAATACGGTCATCGCCGACGCCAAGGCGGAGATGGAGAGCATCATCAACGAATAGCGCCGAACTTCTCAGGCTGAAGCCCACGGGCCGCAGTGTCAGACCTCCGGGGCGCTGCGGCCCTCGCTTCATCGGTCGCCTGTCGGCTCAGCCGACGGCGAGATGCATAGCATCGGAAGCGGCGTCTCGTGACGGGAGTACGGGCATGCACAAGACCAAGCACGACAAACTGACAGGTCTGTGGTACGTGCTACCGGCTCTGGCTTTCGTACTGGTCTTCACCGCCTGGCCGTTCCTCCAGATGGTATGGATCTCACTCAACAACTGGTCGTTGATAACTCCACCCACCTTCGTCGGGCTGGGGAACTACGTCTCCGCTTTCCAGGACTCCCAGTTCTGGATCTCGCTTCGATTCACCCTGAAGTACACGCTGTACATCACCCCGATTCTCATGATCGGTGGCTATCTGATCGCTCTTCTCGTCACTCCCAACAGCGGGCTGAGCCGGTTCACCCGCACCCTCGTCTTCACGCCTGTCGTGATCGGGCTTGGCGCCTCTTCCTTGCTCTGGTATTGGCTTTTCAGCCCCAACTACGGGCTGATCAACAGGTTCCTGCTCGACCTCGGGGTCATCGACGCACCGGTCCTCTGGTTGGGGGTGGACGCCGACCTTTCCAATTGGGCGGTCATCTTCTCCATCACCTGGAAGGTCCTCGGCTTCGGGATGATCCTGTTCGTTGCCGCCATCCAGGCGATCCCACAGGAGATAACCGAGGCGACCATGGTGGACGGCGCCGGGTTCTGGCAGAGAGTGCGCAAGGTGATCTTGCCTCTCACCCGAAGGACGATCTTGCTGGTAACGCTGATCAGCGTCATCGGGTCGCTGCTCGCATTCGACCAGTTCTACATCATGACTGCGGGCCAGCCCCGTAACTTGACCGCGACCTCGACCTTCTACGTATATCTCAACTCCTTCCCCTACCTCAAGCTGGGATATGGCGCCGCCCTCTCCATGATCCTGGCCTTGATCATCCTCGGGTTCACCATCGTCCAGATGAGTCTGACCAAGCGGAGCGAGACATGACCAGGGCTTTGTCGGACCCGATACAGGCTGCGCCATTCGAGGCCGAGTTCGAGCCTGCACCCACCAGGCGGGCACCCGACCGAATCCGGGCAGGTCGCAAGAAGTATCTGTTGGGCGCGGTGTGCATCGTCCTCTGCGTGATGATGATTGCCCCGATCGTGCTCTCGATCTCGGCGTCCCTGAAGACGACAGCCGAGGCGGCTGCCGTGCCACCGACCTACTTCCCCAGCGAGCTGAGCTTGGACAACTATCAGAAGCTCTGGACCTTCGGGAGCGGGCTGGCCAGGTATCTAGGGAACAGCCTGATCACGGCCGCCCTCACCATCGTCATGACCCTGGCCCTCACCGTGCCGGCGGGTTACGGGCTGGCCCGGTTCCCGGTCCCAGGCAAGAACGTGATCTTCGTCTTCCTCCTGCTGGCGCTGATCATCCCCTACCAAGCGCTGCTTACCCCGATCTTCCTGATGTTCTCCACCTTGGGCCTCACCAACAACCTGCTTGGGCTGGCCATCGTCCACACCACCATCCAGCTCCCGTTCAGCCTGTACATCATGCGCAACGCTTTCGAAGCGGTCCCCCGTGAGCTCGAGGAGGCTGCGGTTGTGGACGGGGCCAACTCCTGGCAGGTGCTGCGGCGGGTCTTCATGCCGACGATCGTCCCGGCCGTCATCACTGTCACCCTCTTCGCCTTCGTCATGTCATGGAACGAGTTCCTCGGCGCTCTCGTCATGCTGACCAGGGACCGGAGTCTCACCCTGCCTTTGGTTCTCGCTGCGGCCCGCAGCGTCACCAGCCTGGGGAGTACCGACTGGGGGATGCTTCAGGCAGGCGTCACTATCGCCATCATCCCTTGCGTTATGGTCTATTTCCTGCTCCAGCGCTACTACGTCTCGGGTCTTCTCACCGGGGCTGTGAAGTAGCCCAAGGCGGGGTGAACGTCCTCGCCGAACCACATCAGACTGAGCTCAGCCGCTAGAACTAGGCCTGCGCGCGGCGGTGTCGGCCCTTCCGAAGCAGCAAACCCGTTTCAAGGGCCACCTATCAGGGAGTGTTGTTGAGCCCCATCCAGCGAATGGCGAGCGATCTCGAGATCGCCCGCACCGCCAAGTTGAAGCCGATCACCGAGCTGGCCCGAGGCCTGGGCCTCGAAGACGACGAGATAATCCCCTACGGCAGCAGCAAGGCGAAGATCCATCTCGATGCCTTGCGTCGGATCGCAGCAAGGCCACGCGGCAAGTATGTCGACGTCACGGCAGTCACTCCCACCCCGCTCGGGGAGGGAAAGACCACGACCACTGTGGGCCTGGTCCAGGGGCTTGGGTTGCTCGGGCACACCTCGATTGCATGCATCCGACAGCCGAGCATGGGCCCCACCTTCGGGATCAAGGGTGGCGCTGCCGGTGGCGGCTTCAGTCAGGTGGTGCCGATGGACGAGTTCAATCTCCATCTCACCGGCGACGTGCATGCCATCTCGGTGGCCCACAACCTGGTGGCCGCCGCGATCGATGCCCGCTGGTACCACGAGGGCCGGCTGACCGATGCCGAGCTGAGCGAGCTCGGGCTGAAACGCCTCGCTATCGATCCCAATCGGATCAGCTGGCGAAGGGTGGTCGATGTCAACGATCGCGCCCTGCGCCACGTCGTCGTTGGTCTCGGCGGGGAGGCCGACGGGAGACCGCGGGAGAGTGGCTATGACATCGCGGTGGCGAGCGAGTTGATGGCGATCCTTGCCCTGGCCGACGGCGCCGACCATGCCTCGGCGCTGCGCAATCTGCGGGAGCGGGTGGGTCGGGTGGTGATGGGCCTGTCCAAGGATGGCAGACCGATCACTCTCGAGGACCTGGGGGTCGCCGGAGCGGTCACGGTGCTGATGAAGGATGCCCTCCACCCGAATCTGATGCAGACCTTGGAGGGGCAACCTGCTTTCGTGCATGCCGGGCCCTTCGCCAACATCGCCCATGGGAACTCGTCGATCCTCGCCGACCGGATGGCACTCCACCTCGGTGATGTCGTCGTTACCGAGTCCGGGTTCGGTGCCGACATGGGCATGGAGAAGTTCTTCGACATCAAATGCCGGGTGTCGGGGCTCAGACCCGACTGCGTGGTGATGGTCGCCACCGTTCGGGCGCTCAAGACCCACGGCGGTGGCCCCAAGGTGGTGGCAGGGAGACCGCTCGACTCGGTCTACACAGAGGAGAACCTGCCTCTGTTGAGGGCGGGCATGGCCAATCTCGAAGCCCATTTGGCCACCATCGGGAAGTTCGGTGTGCCGGCGGTGGTGGCGATCAACCAGTTCTCAACCGACAGCCAGCACGAGCTTGACCTGATCAAGCAGTCGGCGCTCGACGCTGGGGCGTTCGCTGCGGTGACCACCACCCATCACGCGTCTGGCGGTGAGGGTGCCCGTCTCCTGGCCGAGGCGGTGGTGGAGGCGTGCAATCAACCGAGCCGGTTCGAATTCCTCTACCCACTCGACCGGTCGATCAAGGAGAAGATCGAGATCATCGCCACCGAGATCTATAGGGCGGAGTCGGTGGAGTACACGCCGCTAGCCCTGGCGCAGATCGCCGACTTCGAGAGAGCCGGGTTTGGCTATTTGCCCATTTGCATGGCCAAGACCCATCTTTCGATCAGCGACGACCCGGCGCTCAAGGGGGCGCCTCGTAACCATGTCATGACGGTACGAGAGGTTCGTGCCTCCGTCGGTGCCGGATTCATTTCCCCGATGCTGGGTGAGATGCGGACCATGCCCGGATTGGGGGCTACACCGGCGTTCATGCAGGTAGACGTCGACGAGAACGGCGAGGTCGTAGGCCTGTTCTGAGACGCCGACCCTTCTCTGTCGACCCGGCGCCAGATATGGCGCCAGGTACCTCAGGTAGGCAGAGGGTGGCTTACCTGAGGTAGGTAGCGCCAGATATGGCGCTACCGGGACCGAGAAGCGACGTCGACGTCTCCAACGGCTGAGACGTCGACACACCTCTGTTTGAGAGCTGCGGTCTGGGGGAATCCGGGGTCGGTCATGACACCCGTCGACTCCATGTCACTCGCCGCCCAGGCCAACGACGATGTCTGACTCGGAGGGGCTCCACGGTTCAACCGTCGTCGCCGATGAGCCCGGACATGATCTCGAGATCTATGTCGAAGACACCGGCGGAAGGGCCAAAACGCTTGGTAAGGCCGGAAGCGGAGATGATTGTGTCAGCCAAGTGGGCGGCCAGCTACCCGTCCATGCAACCCGTGAAATCGTTTTGCTGGCTTCGTGGCCGAGTAGACATAGGGTCATGTGGCCAATCGAAGTCGGGCTGGGCCCGCAACACGTCAGGATCGGTCTCACCCTTGCCGGGGTAACCACGATTGTCGCCAGTCTGGCCGGACTCGTCCTCGGACTGGTGTTGGTCGGCTCGATGGCTGGCGATCTGAAAGCCACTATGAGCCTGTCCCGTTCGACGGTTGGTGCCGTTGGCGACACCATCGACGTCCTCGACGACGCGGCGGGACGGATCGACGAGAGCCTTGATGCTGCGGTCGGCAGTATCTCCGGCGCCTCTGCGACTGCGTTGACAGCGGCCACCGCGCTCGAGGAAGTGGCTGGCTTCCTGGAGGAGCAGCTTCCGGAGCAATTGGAGTCGATTCGCCAGTCGATGCCAGCGGCGATCCAAGCAGCGGGAGCGATCGATGGCACGCTTCGAGCCTTGTCGCTGTTCGGCGTGGACTATTCCCCTGACGAGCCCTTTGATGATTCGCTGCGCAGAGTTGAGGCAGCCTTGACCGGTCTCCCCGACGATCTGCGCTCCCAGAGCGAGACATTGCGTGCGTTGGTGCCGGCGGCCGGTGAGCTGTCAGCCGAGTCTGATCGACTTGCTCGAGCCCTGGAAGCTCTTCAGGGAGATCTCGGAAACCTACAGGATCTGACCGACTCCTATCACCTCACGGTGAGCCAAGCCGAAGCCACGATCGAGGACACAGAGACGTCCCTGGACGAGACGACCTGGCTGTTGCGGGCGATGGTGATCGCTGCGGCAATAGCCGGGCTGGTGGTCGGGAGCGCATTGATCGTGATCGGCCGCACTTTGGCCCCGGTCGTTGTTGTCGATGAGCCCGATCTCCGGCCCGCTCCGCGGGTATGAGTTGACGCGGCTACTCGGTGATCCTGACGGCGAAGAGGACGACGTCATCGTCGGCCCGGGTTTTCTGACTGTTCCAAGCCATCCAAGAGTCGATCGAGCAAGTCGTCGAGTTGCTCCGACTTGGGGCCAGCGAGCATCGAAATCGGGGTCTCCGACGGGGTTTGGTCACGTGCTGCGAATCCGCCCGTGTCGAGCTAGTTCTGCTTTCGGAACAACGCCCGGGCCCGCTTCATCTGACGAAAGGTCAGGTCGACTGCCTGTTCTCTGATCTGGTCAGGGTCGCCTTCGAGCTTCACGTGGAGAACGTCCGACGGTCCCGTCGTAGACCAACCTATGTAGATGGTCCCGACCGGCTGGCCTTCGACACTTTCGGGCCCGGCTACTCCGCTGGTGGCAATTCCGATGTCTGCGTCCAACAGGTCCCGAACACCTCGCGCCATCTCGCGCACAGCCCGTTCCGCGACCATCGGGCCTGGCGCCACCCCGAGCAAGCTCTGCTTGACCGTCGTGTGGTAGGCGACCACGCCACCTTTGAACCACGCACCAGAATCCGGAGTTCGAACGATGCGCCCCATGACCAGACCACCTGTCGCCGACTCGGCCACTGCCACGGTGGGACGCTCCCACGCAGAGGTTTCGGGCTCGTCGCCCTCCTTGCCACTCTGGGCGCGTTGGGGTGTGGCCAAGCCGATTCTCATCGAGGGAACTTCCCCGTTTCGGGAAGAAGCCAAACCGACGCACCCGGAGTCGGGTGGTGATAGATCTGAGCGGCGGCCTTTCTCTGTCGGCCTGGCGCCATATGTGGCGCCAGGTACCTCAGGTAAGCGGTTCCAGGCCGACGATTCGCTCCTCCCCGGTGTAGATGGTGAAGCCGCCGTCGCGGAGGAAGCCGACCACGGTCATCCCGAACTCCTCGGCGAGGTCTACCGCGAGACTGGAGGCGGCGGAAACCCCGCACACCAGGGATAGCCCGGCGACCGCTGCCTTCTGGACGATCTCGAAGGAGACCCGGCCCGAGACCAGCAGCCCCAGGGCGTGAAGCGGCCATCTCGTGGTGGCGAGATGGCCCACCAGTTTGTCCACCGCGTTGTGGCGGCCGATGTCTTCCCGCACCGCCACCAACGTCCCGTCCCGTTCGAAGGCGGCCGCGGCGTGTATCCCTCCTGTCGAGTGAAAGGCAGGTTGCTCCTCGATCAACCGCTCGGGGAGACCGGCCACGACCTCACGCGTCACCTCCGGCCCGGGTGGTGGAGCCGTTCCCGCCACCCGGATCGCGTCGATCGAGGCCTTGCCGCACACCCCGCACGACGACGTCGAGTAGAAATTGCGCTGGAACTGCCCGGGGTCGATCTCGACCCCTTTGGCGAGATGCACGTCCCACCGGCCCTCACCCAACGATTCCACTGAGGACACCTCGGTTGGCCGGCTCACGATTCCCTCGGTGATCATGAATCCCAGGGCCAGCTCAGCATCGTGGCCGGGGGTGCGCATAATCACCACCAGTGGGGTGCCCTCGAGGCGGATCTCCACCGGCTCCTCGACCACCAGGTTGTCGTCGACCCAGTCGACGACGTCACGTGCCCGAAGCACCGGCCGGGTGGTGACCGTTTCAGCCACTGTCGCCGCTGACATACGACCAGCCGAATCGGCCCTTCACACAGAGATTGCCCAGGGTCACGTCGTGATCGTGCGGTGAGGTCACTTTCACGATCTTGCCGTCCTGGGTTTGCAGGTCGAGGTTGCATCCCACCCCGCAGTAGGAACACACGGTGCGGGTCACTTCCTGGCGGTCCTCGTCCCAGCTCCCGGCCGACCTCATGTCGAACTCGATCTTGCCGACGAGGGCGCCGGTGGGGCAGACCGCGATGCAGTTGCCGCAGTAGACACAGGCCGAGTCGGGGAGGACCACGTCGAACTCGGTTGAGATCCTCGAGTCGAATCCTCGGCCCGCCACCGCGATGGCGAAGCTGTTCTGGTGTTCCACCCCACAGGCGTCGACACAGCGGTAACAAAGGATGCAACGGGAGTAGTCGCGCACGTAGAGATCGTCTTCGATCTTCACCGGCTCGGCCACGGTGGCCGAAGTTCCGCCGCCGGGTGGGTGGTGGTGGCCTGGCGTCGGCGCGTGACGGGCTCTCTCGGGCTCGGTGGTGCCGAAGCGGGCTGGATCGGCCCCAGCGCCGGTCATCCAAGTCTCGAGCTGGTCGCCGGCCCGGTCCAGCTCGGTGGCGGAGCCCAGCAGCTCCATCACCAGGCGCCGGCTGTGCAGGGCACGGTCCGAGTCGGTTTCGATGTCCATCCCATCCTCGAGCTTGCGTGAGCATGAGGGAACCAGGGCACGCGAGCCTTCGACCTCGACCACGCACACCCGGCAGGCATTGGCCGCGGTCATGGTCGGTCCGTAACACAGAGTCGGGATGTCGACACCAGCGGTGTGGCAGGCGTCGAGAACGGTGGATCCTGCCTCCACCTCCACCTCGGTCCCGTTGACGCGCGCCGTGACCGTCGAGACCGGCTGTGAGGTGGTGGTCACGGCGTCACTCCTCCCAACCCGAGACGGATCGCCGACTGCACCGCCGAAGCTGCGGTCTGGCCCAACCCACAGATCGAGGCGTCGGTCATCACCCGGGCCAGATCCTCGAGTCTCTCCAGTTCCTCGGTGGTGCCTCCCAAGGGACTGCCGGCGGCGAGTCGGGCCAGCGCCTCCTCCTGACGCACCGTTCCGATCCGACACGGGACGCATTGACCACACGACTCGTCCCGAAAGAACCGTGCGATCCTGCCCAGGACCGGGCCGAAGTCGGTCCGTTCGTCGAACACGATCACTGCGCCTGAGCCGAGCCCGGCACCGGCAGCGGCCACCCCCTCGAAGGTGAGCTCGACGTCGAGGGAATCTCCACCGACGAAGGTGCCCGCGGCCCCACCGATCAGGACCGCTCCGATGCCGAGGTCGTCTCGCACCCCTCCAGCTAGGGCGATCAACTCGGCCAGAGTGGTGCCAAATGGAACCTCGTAGAGACCTGGTCGGGTCACCGAGCCAGAGATGCAGAACAGCTTCGGCCCATTGGAGCGCTCGGTGCCGATGGCGGAGAACTGCTCAGGCCCTATCTCGAGAACCGAGAGGACAGCCACCAGAGTCTCGATGTTGTTGACGGAGGTGGGCTTACCGAAGACACCCTTCTCGGTTGGGAACGGCGGCTTCTGGCGTGGCTCGCCTCGATGACCTTCGATCGAGGCGAAGAGAGCCGTTTCCTCACCGCAGATGTAGGCCCCCGCTCCTCGTCGAATCTCGATGTCGAAGTCGAACCCGGCTGCCGCCACACCGGCTCCGAGAAGACCTTCCCCGCGGGCCTGGTCGATCGCATTGGCCAGACGATGCTCCGCGACCGGGTACTCACCGCGGACGTAGATCCATCCCTTGGTCGCTCCGGTTGCGTAACCCGCGATGGTCATGGCCTCGATGATGGCGAACGGGTCGCCTTCCATCAGGATCCGGTCCTTGAAGGTCCCCGGCTCCGATTCGTCTCCGTTGGCGATGACGAACTTCTCATCGTCTTCGGCTTCGGAGACGCCGCGCCACTTCAGTCCGATCGGGAACGCCGCGCCGCCCCTGCCCCGCAACCCGGAATGCTCCAGCGTCGAGATCAGAGCCTCACGGCCCAACTCAAGAGCTGCGTCGAGTGCCCGATAACCACCGGCTTCGCGATAGGAGTCGATGCGCTCGGGGTCGATGGCTCCGATCCGCCTCAGCAGTCTCAACTCGGATCGGTCCTGATGGATCACGCCGATGGGCAACTCGTCGAAAACCAGCCCGGTCAACAAGGCGGCATCGGCGGGGGCAATATTGTGATAGCCCGAGCCGGCGATGTGGGCGAGGGCGGCAGGAGCCCGATCGCATTGGCCAAGACACGGGCTCGACACCCAACCAACCCCGGGCCCGGTGCTGCCCTCCGGTCCCATCGTCTCTTCCATTGCATGCTTCAGCTCATCGGCCCCGTTCTGGAGGCAAACGAGGTCGTCACATACATGGATGAGACGCTGGGTGCGCGGCTCGGTGTTGAGCAAGGCGTAGAAGGTGGCCACGCCGTAGGCCTCGGCCGGTGGCACGGTGAGACGCTCTGAGATGTATCCCAAGGCGCCCTTGCTCACCGATCCCACCGCATCCTGCACGGCGTGAAGCGCGGGGAGAAGCAGGTGGCGGCGGGCGCGAACGGCATGTCCGCCGTAGGCCAGGTGGCCATCCAAAGGGGGACCTACTCCTCCGTCCCAGGACGAGCCCGGCTCACCCAACACCGCGTCCGCGGCCTCCCTCTCCTCGGAGGTTGGGCGGTCGAGAAGCGCTCGTATGTCCATCAGACGGTGGCCAATGTCTCGACGCGGATTGCGGTCGCCTTGAACTCGGCGGTGCCCGACTTCGGATCCCACGCATCGATGGTGAGCTGGTTGACGTCGGTGTCGTCTGGGAAGTGGACCGCCATGAATGCCAGCCCAGGGCGTAGCGACCGGTCGAAGCGCACTGGCGCCTCCAGGCTTCCCCGCCGGGAGACGACTTTCACCGTCTCGCCTTCTCTGACCCCGAGACTCTGCCCGTCCTCTGGCGAGAGGTCGAGCACCCCGTAGATCCGGCGAGGCGAGGAGTATCGGCCGCTTTGCACACCGGTGTTGTAGGAGTCCAGTCTGCGACCGGTAGTGAGGCGGATCGGGTAGTCCTCGGTGAGGGTGTCGACCGGAGCCGCCCATTCCACCGCGAAGAACGGGGCGCGGGGGCCGGTTTCTTCCTCCCACAATCGCCCGTGGAGGAACAGGGTGCCGGGGTGGTCTTCAGTGGGGCACGGCCACTGCAACCCGCCTTCGGCATCGAGTCGCCGGTACGACATACCACCGTGCATTGGGGAAAGCCGACGAAGCTCGTCCCAGGCTTGCTGAGCAGTGGGGGTGGGCCAGTCGAAGCCCATGGCCCGGGCCACCATGCTCAGCAGCTCGATGTCGTCCTTCGACTCACCAGGTGGAGCGATCGCCTGGCGCACACGCTGGACCCTTCTCTCACTGGAGGTGAACGTTCCTTCGGTCTCTCCCCACCCGGCGGCGGGGAGGACCACGTCTGCGATTTCGGCGGTTGCAGTCAGGAACAGGTCCTGAACCACGAGGAAGTCGAGACCCTCGAGCCGGCGTTGCATCAACCTGCCGTCGGCTTCGGACTGCAAGGGGTTCTCACCGACCACATACAGGGCTCGCAGACGGCCTTCGTCCATCGCTTCGTGCATCAGGCTGATGTGCATCCCCGCCTTGTCCGGGATGTTGGTGCCCCAGGCTTCCTCGAACTTGGCCCGGAGCTCGGGGTTCTCGACATCCTGGAAACCGGGCAGCTTGTTGGGGAGCGCACCCATGTCACCTCCCCCCTGGACGTTGTTCTGGCCGCGCAGCGGAACCAGGCCGGACCCGTAGCGGCCGACGTGACCCGTGAGCAGGGCGAGGTTGATCAGAGCCAGCACGTTGTCGGTTGCGTTGTGATGCTCGGTGATGCCGAGGGTCCAGCACAGTTGTGCGCTCTCGGCCGTGGCGTAATCGTGGGCCAGTTGGCGGATGGCTCCCGCCGGCACACCGGTGATTTCCTGGCCCCGCTCCAGGGTGTAGGGCTCCACCGATGCGGCATAGGCGTCGAAGTCGTTGGTGGCGTGATCGATGAAGGCCCTGTTGTGCAGATCGGAGTGGATGATTTCCCTGGCCACGGCATTGGAGAGGGCGATGTCGGAGCCCACGTCGATGCCGAGCCAGACGTCGGCCCACTGAGCCGATGACGTCCGTCTCGGGTCTACCGCGTACATCCGGGCACCGTTGTGGATGCCCTTGAGCACGTGATGGAAGAAGATGGGGTGCGCCTCGCGCGCGTTCGATCCCCACATGATTATGAGGTCTGTCTCCTCGATCTCTTGATAGGAGCTAGTGCCGCCCCCAGCTCCGAACACTGCTGCCAGACCGGCAACGGAGGGAGCGTGTCAAGTCCGGTTGCAACTGTCAATGTTGTTGCTCGCCATGACCACCCGGGAGAACTTCTGTGCGATGTAGTTCATCTCGTTGGTTCCCTTCGAGCAGCTGAGCAGCCCGAACGACTCACCCCGGTGAGTGGCGAGCCCGGCGGCGACCCGCTCGATGGCCTCGGCCATCGGTGCCGGACGCAACACGCCGTTGTCCCGGACCAGAGGCTCGGTCAGCCGTGCATAGCTTCTCTTCATGATCACCTCCTTTCCCTCGATTCGGCGAGGCTACCCCGCCCCCCGGTTATCGGCGCCCACCCGCGGGCTCTTCCCTCGGTGCTTCAGGGGGCTGTCAACTCAAAGTCCCCGGCTGCCGATAATCTGCTAGCTATGACCCGTCGAGTCCTGTCTGCCGTCGCGCTCGCCCTGCTGTTGGCCGCCTGCACCGGTGTTACCGGCGAGACCACCACCACCTTGGCGGATCAGGAGACGACGACGACTGCGGTGGCCACGACCTCCACGTCGGAAGCCACTACCACTACCTCCACACTTCCCGAGCCCACCTGGGACGAGTTGCCCGGCGTCGAGTCACTTCCTCAGGAAATCCAGGACGAGCTGTTGGCTCTGGTGCGGACGACCGAGGAGCTCAGAGGGCTCCGATTCCTGGAGGCGCCAATCATCTCGGTGGTCACCGAGAAGGAGCTCGAAGCGCGGGTGCGACAGCAGATCGAGGAGGAGTCCGACGACTTCCCGGCGGATGAAGCATTGTACGAGCTGCTCGGCCTGCTCGACGAAGGTGTCGACCTTGCCTCTCTTCTCATCGACCTATATGGCGAGCAAGTCGCCGGTTACTACGACGGTGAAACCGGCGAGTTGGTGGTCCCGGTGCGTGTCGAAGGATTCAGCGTCGTACAACGAGCGACGATGGTCCATGAGCTGACTCACTCTCTAACCGACCAGCATCACGACTTTTACGCCGTCTTCATGGCGATGCTCGATGGGGACCGGCTCGACGAGGCGTCGGCCTATCAGGCACTGATCGAGGGCGACGCCAACTTGGTGCAATTGCTCTACCTGCAATCGCTCACCCAGCGAGAGCTTGGTGAGTTCTTTGCCGAAGCGTTGGACATCGACACCACCGCCCTCGACGGGGCACCCGCCTTCATCCAGGACTCTCTCATGTTCCCCTACGACGCCGGGCTGGCCTGGGTGCAGCATCACTATGTCCAGGACCTGTGGGAAACCGTGAATGCGGCGTACTCCGAGATGCCCGATCTCCCCGGATCGACCGAGCAGATCATCACCCCGGCCGATTACGGGCGCGATCTGCCCCAGGTGGTCGAGATCGATCCGCCATCGATACCGGGTTATGTGTTGGAGCGAGAATCGGTCTGGGGTGAGTTCGGGCTCCGGGTCATGCTCGACCAGGCTCTTGGCGAGGATGTCGGGGTCGAGGCCGCCGATGGCTGGGGTGGCGACTATTACGCCCAATGGTTCGACGGTGAGAACGCCGCTTTGCTGATCATTGCCCAGGGCGATACCGACAGGGATACCGAAGAGCTTCGATCGGCCATGCTCGACTTCGCCCGGACGGCAGTCGCCGAGGAGTATTGGGTGTGGGTCGAAGTGTTCGAGGACCGTCTCGCCTTCATCGCTGCTCATGAGACCGAGGTAGGCGAGTCGATCCTCGCCTCCGTCGGGGGCTGAGGCGGGGGCTTCCGCCCGTGGTCGGGATCTTCTAGTGGCCCGTAGCTGAAATACTGGCGGTGTCTCTCCGGCCCTCGACGCGCCTGGCTGCGTCCAAAATGCTCGCCGCAGCTCCCGGCTGCGCCTGCGCTTTTCTCCTCGCCAGATCACGTCGATGACTCGGAGACACCCTCGCCCTATTTCAGCGACAGACCACTAATTTCGACGTCATGAATCAAGTCGAGCTTTCCACGGCTGGTTGGTCAACCCGCGCCTATCTCGCCCGGTCCTTCGTCGACCGTCTCCTGGGGAATCTCCGCACCCCGCCCGGCACGGCGCTGGTGTTGAGGACGCGAAGTGTTCACAGCTTCGGTCAGAGAGGGCCCATCGAGGTCGTCGGGCTCGACTGCGACATGAAGGTGGTTGCCATCAAGACTCTCGATCCGAACCGGGTCAGCGTGATCCGCTCGGCACGGATGATCCTCGAGCTCCCGGCCGGTTCACCGGTTCCCAACGTTGCCGATCGCGTGGATTTCGCCCATGGCTGAAGGCGGTCTGCTCCTGGTGTGCGCAACCCCGATCGGGAATCTCGGGGATGTCTCCGACCGTCTCAGGGAAGCACTGCAGACTGCCGACGTTGTCTACGCCGAGGACACACGACGGACCGCGACCCTGCTCCAACATGTTGCGGCGAAACCAGTCGTCCGGTCTCTGTTCGTGGGTAATGAGTCGGCCCGTGTCGTGGAGCTTCTGGCCGCGCTGGGCGAAGGGCGCACCGTTGCTTTGGTCACCGATGCCGGGATGCCCGGTGTTTCCGATCCCGGGACCGAGGCGATCCGACGTGCTAGGGAGGCCGGGTTTGCCGTGTCGGTGATCCCCGGGCCTTCAGCGGTCACAACCGCAGTGGCATTGGCCGGGTTCGGCGCCGACCGTTTCGTCTTCGAAGGGTTCCTCCCCCGAAAGGGAAAGGATCGTGCCCTTCGCCTGGCTTCGATAGCTGGTGAGGACCGACCGGTGGTCCTGTTCATCAGCCCTCACCGGTTGGTGGCCGACCTGAAAGCCATCGCCGCCGTGATCGGACCGATGCGCGAAGTTGCGATCACCCGGGAGTTGACCAAGCTCCACGAGGAGGTCTGGGTGGGGGCGATATCAGGGGCCATCGAGGAATGGTCGTCCCGTGATCCGCGTGGTGAGTTCACAGTGGTGGTCGCGCCCGGGCCGGTGGAGAAGTTGTCGATCGAGGATGCAATCGCAGAGGCGCGGCTCCTGGTGGTCGGCGGTTCGTCACCATCGGAGGCGGCCAGGCGCGTGGCCGATTCCACCGGGGTCTCCCGGCGCTCGGTCTACCAGGCTCTGATCGAGACTCAGGACCGAAGCTGATCCCGACATGACGCGCAAAGGCCTTTGCCCTTGAACTGAGCGACCCTCGAGTCCGAACCGCAGAACGTGCAGGTGTCGGTTGTCTTGCGCAGGATGATCGATCCTCCTTCTACCGAGATGAACAGATGGTCGCCCTCCCGTATGTTGAACAGCCTCCGAGTCTCGGCGGGGATCACGATCCGTCCCAGATCGTCGATCTTTCGTGCGATTCCAGTTTCCATACCAACCTCCCAGCCCCGGGGCGAGCCTACCTATGGGGTCACCTTCCGTGCCGGGTACCGTCACCATCATGGGATGGGTCGACACACACTGTCACCTCCAGCTCGATGAGAGGGAGCCGGAGGCACTGCTGACGCGAGCTGCCGCAGTGGACTGGCTGGTCGTCCCCGGGGTCGACCTCGCCAGTTCCGAAGCGGCGCTGGCGCTTGCCACGGGACACCCGGGCCGGGTGCTGGCATCGGCGGGACTGCATCCTCACGACGCTGAGAGGTGGCCCGAGCAGGGTGCGGCCATCGTCGGGTTGGCCTCGAGGGTCGCGGCGATCGGGGAGACCGGGCTCGACTTCTATCGCAATCTCTCTCCCCGGAATCTGCAGATTGCCTCGTTCCGGGCCCAGATTGAGATCGCCATCGAGTATCGCAAGCCGATCATCGTTCACTGTCGGGATGCTTTCGCCGACGTGTATGCCATCATCGACGAGACGGGGGTGGGCCCTCAGGCTGTGCTGCATTGCTGGACCGGCGGGCCGAAATGGACCCGGCGTTTTCTCGACTTGGGAGTCACCTTCTCTTTCGCGGGGCCGGTGGCATTCGATACCGGAGAGACCGTGAGATTCGGCGCCGCCGAGGTGCCACCGGAGAGAGCCATGGTCGAGACCGACACACCGTATCTGGCACCACCGCCGCATCGCGGCGAGCCAAACGAGCCCGCCTGGGTGTCGCTGGTCGGTTCTGCGTTGGCCGGTGTGTGGGGCATGTCGGTCGACGAGGTCGCGGCGATCACCTCGTCGAATGCCGGGCGGGTGTTTGCACGATGACTGCCCAGACCCGAACCGAGATCGCCGCCTTGCTCGCCCGTCACAATCTCTCACCGTCGCATCGGCTGGGTCAGCACTTCTTGGCCGACGGCAACATCACGCGCAAGATCGTCGACCTGGCCGAGGTGAGACAAGGCGATCCTGTCGTGGAGGTGGGTGCCGGAACCGGCACTCTCACCGTGGCGCTGGCCAGGGCGGGTGCGTCGGTGGTGGCATACGAGATCGACTCCGGGCTGCGGCCCGTTCTCGAGGAGGTCACCGCCGGCTTGGACGTCGAGCTGAGGATGGTCGACGCGATGAGAGTCGACTTCGCCAACGAGCTGGATGGCCGGACGTGGAAGATGGTGGCCAATCTCCCCTACAACGTGGGAACTCCGCTGCTGCTCGACGCCCTGCGTGACGCGAACCAGATCACCCGCTTCGTGATCATGGTCCAACGTGAGGTCGGGGAGAGACTGGTGGCCCGTCCAGGTGGTAAGGAATACGGGCTCCCTTCTGTGGTGGCCGGCATCCACACCCGCGGCACGATCGCGTTCCGGGTGCCTCCCCAGGTCTTCTATCCCGCGCCGGGCGTCGAGTCTGCTGTGGTCGTCCTCGACCGGATCGACGCGCCCGAGTCGGCCGAACGCGCCATCGAGATCGCCTCGTACGGTTTTGGGCAACGACGCAAGATGCTGCGTCGGTCGCTGTCGGCAGTGTTCGATGACCCGGTCTCCAAACTGGAGATGGCCGGGATCGACCCCACTGCCCGGGCTGAAGACCTGACTCCGGCCGACTATGTCAGGCTGGCGTCCACATGAGCCTCTATCAGGCACCGGCCAAGTTGAACCTGGCTCTGCTGGTCAGCCCGCCCGCCGCCGGCGGTCTTCACCCGTTGGAGTCGCTGGTACAGACCATCGACTGGTTGGACCTTCTCGAAGTCGAGGAGGCGGACGAGGACACATTGACCGTCGAAGGAGCCGAGATAGAACCCGAGGAGAACTTCGTCACCAGGGCGCTGGTGGCATTGAGGGAGCAGTGGACGGTCCCACCTCTTGCGATTCGGCTGGAGAAGCGGATACCGGAGGAAGCGGGTCTGGGCGGTGGCAGCTCCGACGCCGCGGCGACTCTTTTGGCCGCCATCGAGATTGGCCGTGTCCCGGCCGAGACGGCAACGGCGACCGCACCTTCCATTGGATCCGACGTCTCGTTGTTCCTCACCGGTGGGACCGTCATGATCTCCGGGTTCGGCGAGATCGTCGATCCGGAACCCTCCCTCGTCGGGTTCGCCTTCGCGGTCGTGGTGCCCGAGTATCGGTTGCGCACCGCCGACGTCTACCGCCGATGGGATGAGATGGAAGGCCCGGTTGGCGAGACGGTCGCCTCGGGTTTGCTTCCCCCCCGTCTGAGAGACGGCATCCCGATACGCAATGACTTGACGCCCGCCGCCATCGATCTGGAGCCGGCGCTGGCCGACTTCATGGCTGATCTCAGGTCGAGGTGGGGGACAGTGGTCGCCATGACCGGTTCGGGCTCAGCCTGCTTCGGCTTCTTCCCTGACGTCGGCGAAGCAGTGGATGCGGCGCAGAGCGTGGCGTCGCAGTGTCGAGGGGCGATCGGCGCGACTCTGAGACCCAGGGGCGTGGAGAGAGTGGATTGATCGTGTGATCAACTGGCGAGCCGCTCGAGCATCGCCTCATTCACCTCGACACCGAGACCGGGCCCGGTGGGCACTTCGAAGACTCCAGCGGTCAGAGTCACCGGTGACTCGCTGACGTCCAGCACCACCCCCTGGTTTGCCGGGCTGCAGCCAAAGTCGACCCGGTCCATGGCCGCGGCACAATGCAGGTTGGCCGCCGCCGAGATGCTCGATTCGATCACCTTGCCGGCGAGGTTCACCGAGAGCCCCCCGGCGGCGCAGATGCCGGCGCCTCGCATCACCCCGGTGATAC
The DNA here is from genome assembly GCA_035544615.1 of Acidimicrobiia bacterium. Lineage (GTDB taxonomy): Bacteria > Actinomycetota > Acidimicrobiia > Spongiisociales > ZC4RG35 > JARDZU01. Next base: position 74,731 of record DATKEA010000115.1, read on the forward strand.
CCCCGTGCTTGATCAGCTTGAGACTGACCCCACCGACCGGGGTCCCCACGAAGCCGAGCACTGCCTCCAGGCTCCCGGCGCTCTCGTCCGCGCAGAGCCTGACCGGGGATGACGCCGCCAGACGGAGCAGGGCGTCGCGATCGGTCCGGGTGACTGGTTGTTCGATGAATCGGATCCGGTCTCCGTCCAGCCGGTGGAGGAAGGATCGTGCCTCGTTCTCCTCCCACCCTTCGTTCACGTCTCCACAGACCACACCCTCGGCGCTAACCAGGTCGGCCGCCTTGGCCAGGGTGCCCAGCTCGACTACGGGCTCGGCCATGCCCAGCTTGATCTTGAACCAGCGGAATCCCTGCTCGAATCGCTCGGCGAGTTTGTCGGCGTCGGCGGAGGCGTCGCCGCTGCCCACCAGGGTCAGCGCCGGGATCCTGTCACGGACCGCACCGCCGAGGAGCTGGTGAATCGGGATCCCCAGGGTGCGACCCACCATGTCGTGCACCGCGATGTCGATGGCGCCGATGGCGGTGGGTGCCTCTGGCATGGCCGCCTGGAGTCGAGCCCAGAGCTCAGTCCGGCGCATCGGGTCGGAGCCGACGACGAGCGGCCGGAGAGACTCGAGGTCGGTGACGATGTCTGCCTGTCGCTGTCCGGTGAGCGCGGGAGCCTCGACCCCTTCACCCCAGCCGGAGACACCATCGTCGGTGACGAGTTTGACCACCACGTTCCCGGTCTTTTCGATGACGCCATTGGCCATCGGGATCGGGTGGTGCAACGACATGGTGATCGGGTGGATCTCCATTGCCTCGATCCGCATCAGCTCTCCTCTAATGCTCCGGGTCGTCAGTTCCGTGTGTGTAGCGCCGAGCCATCGGCGTTCCTGGCAAGGACGCAGGACGAAGTCGCACCCGGTGCGGTGCGTTGAGGACGAGGACGCAGCCAGGGGCGTCGAGGGCCGGCGGGACACGCGTGAGACTTGCGAGTCGGTGCACTAGACCGCGAACCGGCTCAGCGCCTCGGGAGTGACCTCCACCCCGTGCCCGGGGGCATCGGGGACGAGGATGTGGCCATCGATCACCTCGAAGGAGCGGGTGAGGGCATCCGGAGGGATCAGCTCGGCATACTCGACCATGAACCCCGTCCGACCGGCGCCGACCAGACTGATCGAAAGCTCGTGCCAGAGGTGACTACTCAATGCCAGGTTGTAGGCGTCGGCCAGATGGGAGATCTTGACGAACTCGGTGATGCCGCCACAACGCCCGACATCGGGTTGGAGGTACGTCGCCGCCCCTCGCTGGCAGATCTCGCGGAATCCCCATCGCAAATAGACATTTTCGCCCGTCGCCACAGGGACCGGCGAGGAGGCGGCCACCTCGGCCAGGTCGTCGGTGCTGTCGGCGAGGACCGGTTCTTCGAGCCAGGCGACCCCGTGCTCTGCCAGCATCCCGGCTGTCTCCAATGCCTCGGACACGGTGAATCGCTGGTTAGCGTCGGCGAGAAGAGTGAACTCATCTCCCATCTCGCGCCGGAGCAGTGCGGTCCGCGCCTCGTCGCGGCTGGTGCCGATCTTGTACTTGTAGGCGGTGATGCCCTGGGTGGCGAATGCCTGGCACTCGGCCACCAGCTCGGCGTCGCTGAGAGTGTGCCAGCCACCGCTCCCGTAGACGGGCACCTCTTTGCGGAAACCGCCGAGCAGACCGTGCACCGGCAGCCCGGCCGCTTTTCCCACCAGGTCCCAACAGGCGATGTCCATGGCAGACAATGCCCAAACCCCGAGCCCGGCTCGCATTCGAGGCTTGTTGGGGCTCCACATCCGGTGCCACAGGGCTTCGGGGGCCAGTGCGTCCTGGCCGAGGGCCAACGGGGCCAGCTCGCTGTCGATGTACGGTTTGATGGCTGCGCTGGCTGCGCCACCGAGACCGGCCGTCATCCCGAATCCGACCAGTCCGCCGTCGGTGTGAAGCCGAACCGCGGTGGCGTCGACATGGGCATAGGTAGCAAGGGCGCTGGCGATGGGGACCGGCAAGGGGAAGCGAAGTGCGATTGCCTCCACCTGTTCGATCGTCGTGCCGGACACCTGGGAATGATATCCAGGGGCGCGACACCAGGGGGATCCGGGTAACTTCGCCTGGCTATGAACCATTCCAGGCCGCACATCGAGGGTTCTCGCCGTGGCTGACCTGGTCGGGGTGCTCGGGGTCACCCACAACCCGTTGATGTGGTCCATGATGCGCAGCTCGGTGCCCGACGATCTCACCCGGGTGGCGGCCAACTTCGATCACTTTCGCTCGCTGGTCGCCGATCTGGCTCCCGATGTCATCGTGCTGGTGGCCTCCGACCACTTCCACATGTTGATGATGTCGAATATGCCGGCGTTCATGATCGGCAAGGCTCCTGAGATGCGGGCCGGCCATGCCAACGAGGAGCGTCAGTTCGGTCTCGACCCAAGCCGCGTGCTGGGCGACCCGGCGTTCGCTGCCCACCTTTTGGGGGGACGTGACCTGGCATCGGGGTTTGACTTCGCTTTCAGTGACGAGCCATGGCTCGATCACTCGTTCCTCGTCCCGCTCCTCTTCCTGACCCCCGCCCTCGAGATACCGGTGGTGCCGGTGTTCACCAACTGCAACGCACCTCCCTTGCCGACCGCGGCCCGTTTCGCAGAATTGGGCACACATCTCGGTGAGGCGATCAGCTCATTTGGCGGCGAGCGACGGGTCCTGGTGGTCGGCAGTGGCCATCTAGCTCACGAGCTGGGAGGGCCCCGTCAGTTCCTCGGCACCAGTCCTGACCCTGAGTTCGACGAGAAGGCGATCTCATGGATGTCAGCCGGCGATCTCGACGCCGCGGTGGCCGACACCAGCTTCGATCGGTTGACCGAGGCCGGCAACGAGAGCTATCAGTTCCTCAACTTCATCACCTGTATGGCCGTAGCTCAGGGGAGGCCGGCCACATTCGCCGAGGGGACGCCCACCCGATTCGGCAACCTGCCCTTCTTTGCGTGGCCGACCTGATGAGCCGCTACATGGTGAACAAGGCGATGTGGGAAATAGACCAATCGGCTGAGACCCTGGCCGCGTTCAAGACCGACGCCCGAGCCTTCCTCGAACGGTGGGAGTCTCAGGCCACCCGACCAACCTCGCCGTATCCCCAAGGGGGTTCTTTGGCTGCCGACGAGCGGCAGGCTCTCGAAGCCAGGGATTACGGGGCTCTCTACGCCATGGGTGTCAACCCGTTTCTCCTCTGGCAGTTCGCCAGATCGGTCTCGGTGCCCGACGAGATGAGCGGCGAGGAGCTGGTCGCATCGTTCCGCGAGGCGGTGGAGCCTCATGGTTATCCCGACTTCTTCACCTGACCCGGCGCCGGGATACGTCTATTTGACTAGGAGACTCACGCGCCCCCCTCCTGGGTCGGGGGTGCGAGGCGATTGTGGCCGTCCCATGCCGGGTCATCCGAGGAGCGACTGCCTCTGAAAGCGTCTGCCTCGCCCAGGATCTGATTGGCGGTGGCGGCTGCGTCCTGGTCGGATGCGCCCCCTTGTGCCGTCACACCCATGAGCAGTCGGTAGATCACCACGAGCACCAAGACCGCTGCAACGATGACGACTAGCGGGAGGAGTCCCGGCATGAGTTCAGTCTACAACTTGGAGTTGCCGCCGACAGGCCCAGGTAACGTGCCGGATCAGCAAGGAATCGAGGGAGGCAGCGTGGAGCTGGATGAAAAGGTCGCGGTGGTCACCGGTGGGAGCAAGGGGATCGGCAAGGCGATCGCCAAACGTTTGGCCGAGGAGGGCTGCGATGTCGTGATCGCGGCTCGAACAGAGGAAATGCTGGCAACGACCGCCACGGAGATCACATCGGCCACCGGTCGCCGGGTCGAGCCGATCGCGGCCGACCTCTCGACACTCGAAGGGTGTGAGTCCCTCCACGTGGAGACCCTGGCCCGCTTCGATGAGGTCGACATTTTGATCAACTGCGCCGGCGCTACCAAGAGCGGCCCCTTTCTGGAGCTCTCCGACGAGACATGGCAGGAAGGCTTCGACCTCAAGTTCTTCGGCGCGGTGCGTCTCTCACGTCTCTTCTGGCCCCAACTGGTCGAAAGCCACGGGTCGGTGGTCCACATCGTCGGGGGGATGGCCCGTACCCCCAACCCCAACTTCGCCATTGGAGGTGCGGTGAACGCCGCCCTGGCCAACTTTGGCAAGGCCCTTGCCGGGCTCGGCCTCGACGACGACGTGAACGTGAACATGATCCATCCCGGTCAAACAGTCACCGAGCGTCTGGACGAGATGATGTCCGATCAGGCAGCTCGGACCGGTCAGACTCCCGATCAGGTACTGGACGCCACGGTCAAACGTCAGGGGATCCGACGTCTCGGCACCCCTGATGATGTGGCCGAGTTGGCGGTGTTTCTCTGTCTGCCACGGGCCCGCCACATCCAGGGGACGGCGATCTCGGTGGACGGCGGGGCGACCAAGAGCTTGTTCTGAACGATCAAGCGCGGGGCAGGGCGGCCCGCCGCCGCTCGAGCAGGCGGCGCTCTGGCGTGTTCTGGGTGCGGGCGATGGCGGTGTCGTAGGCAGCAGCTGCTTCTTCATAGCGACCGAGTCGAGACAACAGGTCGGCCCGCACCGCATGAAACAGGTGGTACCGATCGAGTTCCAGGGACTCCACCACCTCGAGAGCTGGTGCCGGGCCCTGCACCTCGGCAAGGGCCACCGCCCGGTTGAGGGCAACTATCGGGGTGGGGGTGAGGGCCAGCAGCTGATCGTACAAAGCGAGGATTTGATGCCATTCCGTGTCTTTCGCATCTGCGGCGTCGCTGTGCACCGCGTTGATTGCGGCCTGGATCTGATAGGGACCCGGGGCGTTTCGTCGAATACACACCCGGACCAGCTCCTGGCCCTTATCGATCAACGCCCGGTCCCAAAGGGAGCGGTCTTGTTCGGCAAGCCGGATGATCGAACCGTCCCGAGCGGTGCGGGCAGGCTGTCGGGCCTTGGTCAAGAGGAGAAGGGCCAAAAGACCGATGACCTCGGGTTCGTCCGGCATGAGGTCGGCAAGCAGACGACACAGCCTGATCGCCTCGTCGGCCAGGTCCTCCCGCCCCAGGTCCTCAGAGCTCGTGGCGATGTATCCCTCGTTGAACACCAGGTAGATGACGGCCAGCACCGAGTGGAGCCGATCAGGGAGCTCGGAGTCGCCCGGGACTCGGTAGGGGATGCCGGCTGCCCGGATCTTGCCTTTGGCCCTGACCAACCGTTGGGCCATCGTCGATTCGGGCACCAGGAACGCCTTGGCGATCTCGGGAGTCTGCAGCCCGCCGATCAAACGCAGAGTCAGAGCGACCTGAGCATCGCTTCCTAGCGCCGGGTGACAGCACGTGAAGATCAGGCGCAGACGGTCGTCGTCCACGGGCCCGGCGTCGTCAGGCTGGTCGTTTTCCAACAGCAGGGTGGCTTGAGCATGGCGTTGATCGCGGGTGGACTCGCGACGGAAGCGATCGATGGCGCGGTTGCGCGCGGTGGTGATGATCCACCCGGCGGGACTGGGTGGGACGCCCCCCGTGGGCCATCGTTGGACGGCGACCACAAAAGCGTCCTGAACCGCCTCTTCGGCGAGATCGATGTCGCCGAAGAGACGGACCAGGGTCGCCACCGCTTTGCCGGACTCTTCACGGAATACCCGTTCGATCTCCGTTGCGTCGAATCGGGCCACGTCGAGGCTATTCCTCAGGCTCGTCCTGGAAGGGGCGCACCTCTACCGCCCCGCGGCAGGCGGCAGCTCCCTTGGCTGCCCACTGGAGGGCGGCGTCGAGGTCTGGTGCCTTTATGACCCAGAACCCGCCGATGTGCTCCTTGCTCTCGGCAAAGGGGCCGTCGGTCACCAGCACCTCACCACGGTCGACGTTGACCACGGTGGCGGTACTGGCCGGGTGCAGGCCACCGGCGAAAACCCAGGCGTCTGCGTCCCGCACTTCCTGATTGAAGGCGTCCACATCCGCGTAGATCTGCTGGATCTCATCGTCGGTGAGGGTGTTCTCGCCCTCCGTGTCATAGACCGACATCAGATACTGCTTCATCGGAAGCTCCTTTCACGCGGCCGGCACCGTACCGGCTCTCGTATCCCCTATACGAGGGGGAATCACCGGAATCGACATCGAATCTCAGATTCGTTTGGCCGACATTCATGCATCGCTCGTGATACCGGCCGAGCGGAGTACGGTTTCACGCCTTGTGACATCGCCCGCAACACCTGGAAAGGGTGTCGTACACGTCATGTTCAGGAGGTTTTCCCAGCATGGGATTGGGCACGGTTTCTGTGAGATCGAGACTGTCGGCCCCTTACAACTGCTCTCCCCGGGGGAGGCGGTCAACCACCGCGAGACTTGGGAGATCGTCTGACGCTCCCAGGGGCGACGAGTCTGGACCAGCACCCTCAGGGTTCTCGGTACTCTATATTGTATAAAGTCCGGAGGAACTAATCGTGATACTGCAGGATCTGATCGTGGTCGGCGCCGAGCCGGCCGGTCTTGCAGTGGCGGCGGATGCGCAAAGAGCGGGTCTGGAACAGGTCCTGGTTCTGGCGAGAGGCGACGGGCCGCCTCCCTCGGACTCGGTGAGTCGGTTGGGGATCCAGATCCGTTTCGACACCGCCGTGGATCACATCGCCGACGGCCCCGACAACGCGATCGTCGTCGAGTCGAGCCGTGACAGCTTCCTCACCCGGGCCTGTGTACGGGTCGCCCACCCCGATCAAAGCCGGCACCCCGCCTATCCGATACCGGAGACGCTGAAAGATCGGGTGCATTTCGACTCCGCAGAGTTCGATGCGCGTGACAAGGATGTCCTCATCGTCGGATCGGGGGAGCGGGCCGTGGTGCTGACCCTGGATCTGGTGGCGAGAGGGGCTCGGGCGATCCTGGTGTTTCTCTCCAACCTCGACGATCTGTCCTGGCTCACCCGGGAGACACTGGTGGTTCTGGAGCATGATCGCCGGGCGACCATTCTCTGGCAGAGCGCACCCGACTCGTTGGAGGAAGTCGGCGGCTTCCCCATGGCCTACTTCAACGATCGAAGGACTCCCGACCTTCAGTTCGACCATGTTGTCTACTCGCTTGCGGCGGATGGCAACCCAACGTCGGACCTGGTGGCCACGGTGAGTCCAGATCGTGCCTACACGGTGATCGGAGATCCGACCCACGAGGGGGTGGTGCATCCCAACGAGGCGTGGCCACTTCTCCGACGTGATCATTTCGCCGAGCTTCCCGCACCGACCGTGCTGCGCCAGGCTGCGGGGTTGGAGCCGGGGGAGCCCGATCGTCTGCGACTGGAGAACTACAACGCAACGATTTCCCACTTCGATCTTGCCCACAATGAACTGTGGGTGCTGCGGATCGAGCCCGATTCCCGTGACGTCTCACATCTTCCCGGGCAGTACGCCACCCTCGGTCTGGGCTATTGGGAGCCAAGGGTCGACGACGCGGTCGAGGACCTCTCCCCGGCCAAGGCACGGAAGATGATCCGGCGTTCCTATTCGATCTCCAGCCGGATCCTCGACTCCCGGGGATACCTGGTGGACCCAGGGAGCGAGAGCGCGATTGAGTTCTACATCGTCCACGTCAAACCTAATGGCGGACAGATCCCCGCCCTGACCCCACGTTTGGCTGCCAAGGCCGAAGGTGATCGGATCTACATCGGTCCCAAGATCGCCGGCCGCTACACGTTGGCTCCGGTCGACGACCCAGGGCTGGACGTGGTGTTCATGGCCACCGGCACCGGCGAGGCCCCGCACAACGCGATGATCGCCGAGTTGTTGAGACGCGGACACCACGGTGCCATCGTGTCGCTGGTGACGGTCCGGCACGCCGAGGACCTGGCGTACATGGAGACCTACCAAAGCCTGGTTTCACGCTTTCCCCATGTTCGATACCTGCCGCTCGTCACCCGCGACCCGACCGGGCCCAAGCGGTACATACAGGATCTGATCCGGAACGAAGAGCTGGCAGACCTGCTTCCGGCCGGTCTGGATCCCGGTCGCACCCAGGTCTACCTGTGTGGCAACCCGGCCATGATCGGGCTGCCCGAATGGGAGGCGGACAAGCCGGTCTTCCCAGAGCCCCAAGGGGTCTGCGAGCTGCTGTTCGAAAGAGGTTTCACCCTCGACCGACGTGGTGTGGTCGGCAACGTCCATTACGAGGAGTACTGGTAGTCCCCGAACATCAGCCTTCACCGATCATCCTCTTGGCTCTATCGCCAGTTGATCGAGGGTGCTCCAGGCGGTTTCTCCTCGTGAGGTCGAGTCCGCCCTGCGCCGTCCGTTGTTGGTCCTCTGGCCGGAAGCGAGTGGCACCGGAACCCGTTTCGACCGCTTCTATGTCTTCGACCCGATCGGCAATCGGCTCGAGCTTCTCACCCCGACCTAGTCCCCTCGCTGGAACGGCATCCCGGACCACGTGGGGTCAGTTGTCGGCGAGAACCTCTTGGAGCGACTTACGAGCACTGGAAGCGAATCCAGGGTTGGTCTCGGCGTAGTAGGGAATCGCTGCGATCGCCATGAACAATGCCCATCCCTTGGCTCGGCGCCATTCTTCGGTTCCCGCTCGTGTGGCTGAGCGAAAGGTCTCTCTGCTGTCTGCATCGATAAGCCACCATCTGTAGTCACCGAATCCGCGACGCCCCACTAGCCCTTCACAGCACCCATGGTGAACCCGGAGATGAACCGGTCGAGGAAGGCGTTGAAGACCAGGGCTATCGGCACCGCAATCAGGATCACCGCCCCCTGAAGCGACTGCCAGAAGAACACGTCGCCCCGCACCAGCTCGGTGGGGACCCCGGTGGCGATGGTCTTCACCGCCGAGGACTTGTTGAAGGCGAGGGCATAGATGAACTCGTGGGCGGACAGGGTGAAGGCGAACACGACCACCGCGATGATGCCGGGGAACATCAGGGGCAGGACCACCCGGCCGATGGCGCCGATCCGGCTGTGACCGTCGACCATCGCCTGCTCCTCGAGGTCCATCGGGATCCCCTTGAAGAATCCCATCAGCAGCCACGAGGAGATGGGGATGGTGATGGTGGGGTACACCACGATCAAGGCCCAGAGCGACTCCTGCAGACCCAGGTAATTGACGACCCGGGTCATCGGAATGAAGAGGAGGGTGGGCGGGATCAGATACACCAGGAAGATGGCGATCCCCATCCGCTCGCCCCAGCGGAGCCGGAGCCGGGCCAGGGCGTAGGCGACAGGAAGGGCGAGAGCCAGCGTGATGAGGGTCACTGCCAGCCCGACGACGAGTGTGTTCCGGATGAACGTGAGGTAGTTGGTGTCGACGAAGAGAAGACGCAGATGCTCCATGGTGGGGAGCTCGTTGAACCAGAAGGGGTTGTTGTCCTTGACGTAGAGGTCGTTGGACTGTTTGAACATGCTGATCAGCGCCCAAGAGAAGGGGAAGACGGCGAGGAAGGCGAACAAGATGGCGACGGTGTATGTGCCGAACCGGCCCAACTTGTGCCGTCGCTCCGCACTTCGGCGCAGGGCGGGGACGTCGGTGTCCTGCCAGGTCATCTCACATCACCTCGCGTCTTCGGGCAAGACGAAGTACGACCGCGGTTATCCCGATCAGCACCGGCAGGAGGAACAGGGCCACGGCCGCCCCCTGACCCAATGCCCCGCCTTCGATTCCCTTGATGAACGCCCAGGTGGAGAGGACCTGGGTCGAGTTGGTCGGGCCGCCGCGTGTGAGCACGTACACCACACTCATGTCGGAGATGGTCAGGATCACTCCGAACAGGACCGCGACGGCGATGATAGGCGCCAGCAGTGGGATGGTGACCTGAAACCTCTTGCGCCAGGAGCTTGCCCCGTCCACGGCCACCGCGTCGTTGATCTCGCTGGGAATGGCGATGAGGCCTGCCATGACGATCACCGCAGCCAGCGGGACGATCCGCCAGGCCTGCACTGCGATCACCGATCCCATCGCCGACCCGGGCCGCCCCAGCCAGTACACGTTCTCGGTGATGAGGCCGAGCTCGCGCAGGACCCAGTCGATGGGAGAGAAGATCGAGTCGAGGGTCCACAGCCAGGTGATGGTGGCCAGGGAGACCGGGGCGACCCACGGCAACAGCACCAGGAACCGGACCAGCCACTTGCCCTTGAAGTCTTTGATCAGGACCTCGGCGAGGGTGGTGGCCAGCACCACCACCAGGAGGTTGGCGATCACCGCGAAGAGGAAGGTGTTCCACAACGCCTCGCGGAACACCGGGTCGGCCAGCACCCTGCGGAAGGTCTCAAAACCGACGAAGTTCAGTTCCGGGTTGCCGGTGCTGATGTCGGTGAAGGAGTAGATGATGGCCAGGACGAAGGGGAAGCCGACCAGGGCGATGATGTAGATGACGGCGGGCGACATGAAGAGGCCTGCGAGGAACCTGGGGTTGTCACTCAGGTAACGCTTCCGGGCGGCAGTGGTCGTGGTCATGGGTTGAGGGTCTGCGGCGGAATCTTGTTGCCCTGGTCCCGGTCGAAGAAGCGAAGCTGATCCCGGGCCACGGAGAATTTGTGGTCCTGGTCGACGGCTATGGGGAGGGTCACCGTGGCAGGGAGCATGGCGATGATCTTGGTTTCGTCGTACTCCCGGGTGTGGCCGTAGAGATAACGCTCCGAGCCCAGGTACTCGATCCGGTTCACGTGGAAGGTGAAGGGCACCCTGTCTCCCTCGTGATCGGCGATGCCTTCGGGCAGGAACTGCTCGGGGCGAAAACCGAACAGGAAGTTGGTTGCCTCGAGCAGGTTCATCGGGGGCGACCCCAGGAACTGGGCGACAAAGACGTCGGCGGGGTGGTGGTAGACCTCCTCCGGGGTACCCAACTGACGGACCTTGCCGTGGTTCATCACTGCGATCCGGTCCCCCATCCCCATCGCCTCGACCTGGTCGTGAGTGACGTAGATGGTGGTGATCCCGATCCGGCGCTGGAACTCCATGAGGTCGTCGCGGGCGGCCGCCCGCAGCTTGGCATCCAGGTTGGAGAGCGGCTCGTCGAGCAGGAACACGGTTGGCTCCCTGACCAGAGCCCGGGCCAGGGCCACCCGCTGCCTCTCGCCGCCGGAGAGCTGGCGGGGGCGACGGTGAAGGAGCCGTTCGATGCCGAACAGCTCCGCCGCCCACTGCACCTTGACCGAACGCTCCGCCGGGTCGGTCCCCTGTGCCTTCAACGGGAAGGCGATGTTGTTGGCCACGGTCATGTGGGGGTAGAGGGCGTAGGACTGGAACACCATGGCGATGCGCCGAGCCCGCGGGGGCAGGCCGATGACGTCCTCATCGCCGAGCAGTATCTCGCCGTCGGTGGGCTGTTCCAGCCCGGCGATCATGCGCAACAGGGTGGTCTTCCCGCATCCGGACGGTCCGAGGAGAACGAGAAACTCGCCCTCCTCGGAGCGGAGGTCGACACCGTCGATGGCGACGACGTCGCCGAACTCCTTGCGCAGCCCGCGGACTTCTACGACCGCCATCTACCCCACCTGGCCAGGCGTGGGGGCGAGCCCCCACGCCATCGCTTCCGTCACCCGCTGCCGACCAGGCCGCGTCCCCGCCAGTCGTCGAAGATGGCGTTGATCTGGGTCTCCGCGTCGGCCACCGCCTCGGCAGGGGTCTTGTTCCCCTGGGCGGCTTCGGCGAACATCACCGGGATGATCGACTCCCCGAAGATCTGCCCGATCGCCGGGTTGGCCGGTCCGGGGTGACCGATGTTGGTGGCCCAGTCCAGCGAGTTCTTCAGCACCTGGAGCTTGGTGGGCGGGTTCGATCCGAAGGGGTCGTTGTCCAGCCACCCTTGCAGGTCGGGGACCCTGTCCGGGAAGGCGGGGAAGTCGTACAACTTCGAGTTCCACGCCACAGGGGCCAGGTTCTCGGTGTAGTGGAGGAGAAACTCCTGAGCCGCGGACACGTTCACGTCCGGGGCATCGGGGACGATCCAGTTGTACATGACATGAGAGGCGACCACTCCGGTCTCCGGGCCTTCCAGCGCCGGGGTGAACCAGATGTCGTCGGCCACCTCCAGACCCTCGTCCTGCGCGGTCCGGTACGCCGAGATCGAGTTGAGGATGTAGCTCAGCTCCCCCGCGTTGATCCCCTGGTTGTTCGACGCCGCGTTCCAGGCGAACACCTCCGGGGTCATCGCGTTGGCGAACAACTCATTCATGTACTCGATGGCGGCAACGGTGGCGTCGGAGTTGATGATGACGTTCTCGTTCTCGTCCTGGATGCCCGCCCCATACGACCACATCAGACCACGCAGCGCCATGTTGGAGTCGATCTCCTGGGACATCCCGATCCCGAGTTGCACTCCTTCGTTGGCGAAGATCTCCGAGCCTCCCTGGAGCAGGTCGTCGTAGGTGCGGGGGCCGTCGGGCAGGCCGACTCCCTCCCACAGTGAGCGGCGATAGTCGCCGGGGTCCGGCACCCACGACGGTGCGTAGGCGTAGTACTTGCCCGTGTTGGGGTTGAACGAGGAGCGCCTGGTCAGGTCGAGCATGGCGCCGTACCGGTTCTCGGCCTCGGCTACGACGTCAGCCATGTCCACAACGGAGGGCTCGTGCTGGCTGAGCACGGCGATGTACTGCATCAGATCGTGCTCCGGCTGACCCGATTGGATCTCGGATGCGATGGCGGCCGGTACGTCGGCGACGGCGATGTGATCAATGGTCACGTCGACACCAACCTGTTCGCCCCATGCCTGGGCGAAGGGGTCGAACCACGTGTCATGGGCCGGGACGAAGTGGCTCCACAGCAAGATCTTCAGCTCGCCGCTGAGCGCTTCCCGTGGCTCGACGAACGAGACCGCCGGCCCTTCGCCGGCTCCGGCCGCCGAGGTGCTTGTCCCGGCACGGGCAGTGGTGGTGGTGGCATCACCTCCTCCGTTGCCGCAGGCCGCGGCCAGCACGGCAGCACTGGATAGCCAAAGGAACTCTCGCCTGGTGATGGCGGAGGGAGCTCTGCGAGGTACCAAAGTGTCCTCCTATCGCAATCACGATCTGAGTGCTTGTTCCCCGGAGCAGATCGGGTTCTTCGAACCTAGCAGCCCCATCCGCGGGCCGTCGGCCCGAACGAGGGACGCCCACCGTGGCGCTCAAGGATCGGGAACGGCATCCCGGACCACGTGGGGTCAGTTGTCGGCGAGAACCTCTTGGAGCGCCTTACGAGCACTGGAGGCGAATCCAGGGTTGGTATCGGCGTAGTAGGGAATCGCTGCGATCGCCATGAACAATGCCCATCCCCTAGCCCGACGCCATTCTTCGGTTCCCGCTCGTGCGGCTGAGCGAAAGGTCTCTCTGCTGTCAGCATCGAAAAGCCACCATGCGGCCAGCAGGTCCGAGCTTGGGTCACCCACCGTGCATCCTTCCCAGTCAATGACCGCCACGAGGTCACCGTCCCGAGCGATGAGATTCCCGGGTTGAAGATCGCCGTGAAACCACTTTGGCGGACCGTTCCACTCCTCAACCGCGACGCACTTCTCCCAGATCCGTCTGACGCGTGCGACGTCAGTCTCGTCCTCTGACACCTCGTTGAGCCAACGATGGAACGACTCATACACACCTGCGAGACCAAGCCCTCGGTAGCTACCGCTTCGTGGCGCTCCATCGGTTGGCATTGAGCGGAGCGTGACGACGAATTCACCGAGACGCTCTGCAGCAGCGTCCAAGTCATTGAGGGATTCCGCGTTCGCATTCGTGCCTTCGATCCAGCGCAGCACGGACCAGTGGCATTGGTAGTACTTGGTTGGTCGCCCGAGAGCGAGATGCTCAGGAATCTCCAACGGCATTCCAGAAGCGAACACCGGCAGCCACGTGGCCTCCCGTTCCGGGCCGTCTCCGTACCCAATCGTCCTTGGCAACCGAACGAGCTTGTCGTCTCCGAGCCGGTACGCAACGTTCACCGTCCCAGTGGTTTCAAGCCGGGATAGGGGAAGATTCGCCCACTGAGGCATTTGCTCCGACAACAGATCAGCGACGACAAGCTCGTTGATCCTGAGCTCGTCACTATGGAGCGTCATCACCGTCGGAGCGTAGGGCACTCCCCGACGCGCAGGTCGATGGCTCGTCCGGTGGACCGGCTTCGTCGGGCTACGGACTCCAGAGACTGTGAGATGTGGCTCTCCGACCGGCCGCATCACTCGTCGATGATCGACGTGCGGCTGGGCACCTACTCGTCGCTGTGGCTCACCACGTTGATCACATTGCCATCCGGGGCGCGCACGAAGAACCTTCGCACCCCCCACGCCTCTTCCGTGAGCGGGTAGACAATCTCGTACCCGAGCCGCGTCGCTTCTGCGTACGCCTCGTCAACGCTGGCGCCGACGTGAACCGAGATGACCGAGTCTTCAGGCGCCGTGGCGTCGCGGCTGACGAGCTGGACTGAGGCCTCGCCACTTGGCGACCTGTAGCGCGCCACCCATCCCAGGTTGAATTCCTCAACGCTCAATCCGAGGTAGTCGGTGTAGAAGTCACGGGCAGCGGCGATATCAGTGACTGGGAGGTTGGCATTGATGCCGGTTACTCGCATCGATCCTCCTCGTTCAGAAGCGGACGCCGTGACCCGATGCCGGGGGCCCCCGACCATAATCGGCGATCCGTACTCCCCGTCGTTGATCCCACCAACATGTGCCTGTTCGGACTCGGAATACGTGCGGTTCTGCTCGGAAATGTCGATCTGGGAGCCTGGCGCCGGCCTACCAGGGCCGCAGCGAACTAAGCAGAACGATGCCGAGAGCGATCCCATCTGCGACGGTGCCGAACGGGAGATACCAGAGGCCCATCAGTGATGCTGCAAGTGCGAACCATTCAGGAGCCCAAACAGTGTTCAAGATAAGAAGGGCTGCTGCCGCGAGGTGAACCAGCCCAATGACGATGAACGCTGTTTTCATCGCGGTCGATCGAGCCGGGATGCCGATGCGTTCCACCAGGTGGCTCCAGGGACCCAACCTGCCGGCGTACTCGCCCTTGCTTGGTGTGATGTAGTCGCCAACGATGACCGCTCGGGTTCCCGTCGAAGGTCATCCAAGCCCCGACAAATGCAAGGAGCACGGCAACGACCCACCTCATGGCATCAGCCTATTCCACGCCCTTTGCTGACCCCTGAATCAGCTGTTGATTTGCCGTTCCTCTTTGGCAGTCCGGACAGCGTCTTTGTTTCCGGGAGGATCGGCCCATAGGAGTGCGCCAAGCGCGAACCAAAGGGCGACGTGGGCGAGAAGTCCGGATGTCCTCATGACATCCCTGTACTCTCCGGCGCCCACGAGGAGCACTAGGAACCACAACCCCCCCGAGGCGGTCACAGCAAGCGGGACGAAGCTGAAGGGACCGAACGTCTTGTTGTGAAGAGCGACGCGTCCCATGGTGGCCAAGCCCAACGTGAGTAGGACGAAGGCGGCCGGTACCGCATACCACCCGAAGAATTCGCCGCTGAGGTAGATGTCGGCGGTTCCATACAGTCCCAGCGTGGCGCCTATCCACACGGTTGCGATCATGGGGGTGGCGTCGATCTCTAAACGCTTGTACAGCCCGTAGAGGCCGATACCCGCCAAGACGAACCCTGGTCCGGCGATTGCGGGATGTAGCCACTGATTCGATGATTGGTATGTTTGGAGTCCAATGGTCTCGCCTGCCCAGGCAACCGCGCTCCGGACGTGTTCGCTGGCAAAGGTGACGAGCGCCAAGGGGAATCCGATGGCCGTCGCCAGGCCGTAGCCAAGTCCCCGTCGGTTGAAACTCACCCTCGATCCATGTTTCAGGTGCTCGGCAAAGGCTGAGCGTGCTGTGTCGAGGAGGACCTCTAGCCAGAGCGCAGTCACTCCGAAGGCGCGACGTTCGGCCAAGGCGTCACGCACCTGGTCGCGCATGGTCTGGGCCATCTCCTCTCCGTATTCGTCACGAAAGGCTCGGGGGTAGACGTTGAGGATCAGGCGATAGATCCGGTCGGATGTGGCAACGATGTCGTCCATCACGCCAGCCCGGCGACCTGTGACCAGCCTGGCAGCAGGTCCTTTGCTGCCGCCTGACGTGCCAGGTCGGCGACCCTTGCCGCTTCGGCACGCATCACTCTCTGACCCGGGACGGTGAGGGTGTAGTAACGGCGGCGCTCACTACCCAGTTCTGGGTCCACCTTTTCCTCCACCTCAGCGATGAGCCCTTGCTGTTTGAGACGCTTGATCGCTCCATACAGTGTTCCGGGGGCGAGGCTGAGCCGACCCTCAGTCCGGGCTTTGACCTCCTTCATGATCCCGTACCCGTGTCGATCCTCACCCACCAGCGAGAGCATGATTTGGAACACCGATTCAGACAGAGGGAGGAAGTCTTGGGGGTTCTGGTCACGCGTCACCTCAACCTCCACATCGGCGACTATATCGTGACGCGATATATATGGGGGATGAGGCCTGCCTGTCAAGAAGCCTGGACATGCTGCATTCACATCCCGCCATTCCACCGCCAGAGTCAGCGGACGAGGTGCCAAGAAACGAGCACTCTCTGGTCGAAGCGTTACCGCCCATACCGCGTGATGTGTGCGGCCGTGGAGAGATTACCAAGGCCTAATCCGAGCGTGACAAGCTGATTCGGGAGCGGATCGGCGTCGTAGCCACCTCGTTCCTTGGGTCTTCGAGCTCTGGTCAGGGGCGGGCCTGGTCGCCCGTCGTTCGGTATCTTCTGTAGATGGAGCTGGGCCTGTTCGCAATGAATTATGGAACATGCGCGGACCCGGCAGCCGCCGTGCGGGTGGCCCGGGCGGCCGAGGCCGCAGGCTTTGAATCGCTGTGGACCGGCGAACACGTTGTACTGCCGTATCCGAAGCCGGAGGGGTTCTCAATGCCGCCCGATCTGCCGTTCCTCGATACGATCGCGGCGCTCACCTTGTTAGCGACCGCCACCGAGCGGGTACGGATTGCAAGCGGGATCATTGAACTGCCTTTGCACAACCCGGTACTCCTAGTCAAGCAACTCGCCAGTGTCGACGTAGTTTCAAACGGACGTCTCATCGCAGGCTTCGGCGCCGGTTACGTCGAACCCGAATTCGACGCCGTCGGAGTCAGTCTGTCCGAACGCGGCCTGCGGATGGATGAGCACCTTGACGCGTTGATCGAGTTGTGGTCCGGCGATCCACCCCAATACTCGGGCCGGACCGTGTCGTTTTCCGGGATTGACGCCCACCCCCGGCCCGTACAAGCTGGTGGACCACCCATCGTCCTGGGGGGTATCAAGGAGCCCGCGCGGCGCCGCGTTATCACGCGAGCCCACGGCTGGTATCTGTTCAATACCGACCTCGACCATGCCGCTGAGGCGATGCAAGTGATCAGCAAAGAACACGAGCGCTGGGAACGCCCCGCAGAACTCGGCCCCCTCGAGGTGACCATGACACCCGTCGAGACATTCGACGCTTCGATTCTCCACCAGTACGAGGAACTCGGTGTACACCGTCTCGTCCTACTTCCCCGACCAGACGCACCTTGCAGCGAACGACATCTCCCTGTTCCAGAACCAGAGATCCTTCGAAACATCGAACGAGCAGCGGCGCTTCTATAGCGGCTCCAATAGATCGCGACCATCCGGAGCACGCGTGCAACCCTGTTGGTGACCCGAGGTCTCATCGCAAACGCCCGAACGGATGCACTGACGTTGACGCCTTGGCGATCAGTGTCTCGCTAGGACGTCGTCGTAAGGTTTCTGCAGCGTGATCAGAACTCTTCGTCGGGTGGACATTGCTGACCATATTCCGTCCGGAATTGGACATCCCGATCACCCCATGCGACTGATGACACACCAGATTGCTGGACTCGAATCTGGTGATTGGCAGCTGACTATGAAAAGTGTGGCCGCCTTGTTCGATGGGCTCGCCCCTCAATGGCATGCGAGGGTCTCGGCACAGAGCATCGAGGTGGTGGAGGACGCGTTGACCCGGGGACTTGATCCGCTTCTTCAAAGCAACCACTTTGCATTGGAATCCGGGTCCGGAATAGGAACCTATACACCCCTTCTTACTCGCCGGTTCGCGACGGTCATGTCCGTAGACGTCTCAAAGGCGATGCTGGACCAGAGCCCGGAAGAGTCGCACCGAGTCCATGCGGACGGAGCTCAGCTCCCGATCCGTGACGCTTCAGTCGATGCCCTGATACTTATCAATGCCTTTATCTTTCCAACTGAGACGTCCCGAGTGCTACGCAAGGGTGGTGCGGTCCTGTGGGTGAACACCAGCGGCGATCAAACACCAATTCACCTAACGACAGCCGAGGTGGCCTCTGCGATTCCGTTCCAGGTCGAGGGAGTCGAAAGCCGTGCCGGAGCGGGGAGTTGGTGCTGCCTCATCAGGCAGGGTCAGAAACACTTGACCTCCGGTCAGCCTCGGCTCGCGGAATGATCCACAACGCGCATGCACGTAGGTGCCGTTCCCGTGCACCTCATGAAATGCTCGGTATCAACTGCGGTCTCAGGGGATCATCGCAACGCTTCGGCGAGTTTCTGTGATGGTGTCATCCATCCGAGGGTTTGTCGAGGCCTCGAGTTGAGCGAATAGGCGGCTCGGTCGAGCTGGTTTTGGCTGAGTGCGGCCATGTCGGTGGTCTTGGGGAAATACTGACGGAGCAGCCCGTTGGTGTTCTCGTTCGACCCGCGCTGCCACGGTGACTTCGGATCGCAGAAGTAGATCTGGATTCCGGTGTCGATGGTGAACTGGGCGTGTTCGGCCATCTCTTTGCCTTGATCCCAGGTCAACGACTGCCAAAGATGGTCGGGGAGCCGATCCCCACCCCCTGACTCCGCCGATCCCAAATCAGCGTCTTCTCAGCCTCGCTGAACCTCGCCACAACAACCTCCTCAACAAAGAGCCATCAACTCTCGCCGAAGGAGTGATGCGCTGACCTATTGAGACCGCAACCCATAACTGTTGATAGGCGCTGGCTGGCTGGTCAGCAGCCTGGTGGCAATGGCCCTTCTTCCGTCTCTGGAGGACATTCGATGGCTGGGCGGATCCCCAGTTTCGCCGGATCGATTTGTAGGCCACGTGTTGTGGCGACTTCGGTCCCGTTGGCGTCGAGCGCGGACAATGTTGCGGGATCCACTGTCGTTCCATCCGGGAGGATGAATACGACGGTTCTTCCGACCACTCGCTGCCAGTAGAGCGAACCATCTTCGGCCTCACCGACGACAACAGCTGCCGACTCGGGTAGCTGGCTCCATGCCAGCCATGACCCGACTGGCGGGTCGACGGAGTCGCTGCCACCAGCGAGGCCATCCTCGGTGGCACAGCTTCCTCCGCCGGTTACCTGCGTGCCGTTCCCTAAGTACAGGCAGAGTCTTCCGTTGAAGGAGTGAAGAGCGAGCTGCGCCCCCTCGAGGTAGCCCAAGTAGACGATGCGATCTGCCTGAAGAGCGTTGCGAGGATTGTCCGACACCGGGACCACGAAGGCATCCGGGTTCCCGCCTGTGACCACGACTTCGGTTCCAAGCTGGGAACTGTCCAGACCCACAATCTCCGGGCCCGATTCCGCCTGATAGACCAAGGCGCCCTCAGACTCGACCGGATTGTCGAAGACGGGAACAGCGAAGCTCGATGTGAGCTGAAGGGTGCCATCCGACGCGACCGGCCTAGAGGACGGACCAACTGCCAAGGCCAATCCCACCAGCAAGGCACAAAGGGCGACTACTCCCGACGATGCACCGACGCGGTACGCAATCCGTCGTGTTCTCCCGCGCCGGATGACATTCGCGAGATCGCCACTCTTCACAGGAAAAGTGCGGATCTCCCTTCTCACAGCCTCGATGACGGTCTCATCGCTCATGCGCCAAGCTCCTTTCTCAATCTCGCCAAACCCCGATGGAGACGACTCTTGACCGTCCCAGGGCGGATCCCGAGCGCATCAGCGATGTCGGCTTCAGACCAGTCGAAAGCACACGACAAGACCACCACAGCTCGCTGTGCCATCGGCAGAACCGACAACGCTCCACTCAATGAGGGTTCGACTGAAGGTGCCTCCGGGCCACTAGGTTCGGTGACCAAGCGAGGCAGGAGCCTTCGTTCGGTCGACCGACGACGAAGACGATCCAGCGCCCAACGGTACGCGACCCGATAGATCCAACCCTCGGGATTGGACACGCCAGAA
>DATKEA010000116.1:0-25074 GCA_035544615.1 Acidimicrobiia bacterium
GTAACCCCCCGCATGGATGGTGGGACCATCCGATGGACCCTCGACGAACATTCCATCCCTAATCCACAGATCAGTCAGGTCCCCAGAAGGAAGCACCCTGGTTTCAACATGAACCGACAACGCAGGCATCGGCGAAGCGTAGCCGCCTGATGCCTCTCGAAGGTGCCGGAATAGAACTGAACGCGTTCAACGCCAAGAGCACTATAAATGCCGATAGCGCGCACCTTGTGAAATGCTCGATATCCGCCCAGAACCGGCATTATGTAGCGGGTGGATAACGCTGCGCTGCAGCCTCCTCGGCCTGCCTGAATAGCGCCCAGGGATACTGAGTGTGCTCAGCGCTCGAGGCCTATCGATTCTCGCTGGCGGGCCCGGCTGTGGTGGGCTTGTTCGAGTCCCCAGCTTGATTCGAGGGTCTGCTCCTGGATCGAAAATGTCTGTTTGGGTTCTCGTTCAAGTCCGGCTCTTCGCGCTACGGCTGGCTGGTCGGCCCATTCCCGGGTGACGGCGTAGGCGAGGACGTCGGCCGCATTCTGGTTCTCGTCTACAGCGATGTAGGCGTGGTTGGCGTGGCGGCCTCGGGTCATTGGCGTGTAGATGCCGGGGTGGTCGGTTGGCGTGTCGACGAGGAGGAGGGCGGTGTCGAGGGTGCGTCCTTGGCTGGTGTGGCTGGTCTGGGCGTATCCGAGTTCGACATGCTGTGAGGCGTAGTCGGCTGGGAACGTCACTTGACCGGTGGCTCCGGCGACCGTGATGGCTCCGTCGGGGTGGATCTGTTGGATGGTCCAGTGGTCGCGGTTCTTGATCATCAGCCCTTGGTCGGTTTGGAGCGTCCGATTGTTGAGGCGGGTGACCACTTCATCTCCCTCATAGAGAGTCTGGCTTCCGCTGCGAATCGAGCGATCGCTGGGGTCGAGGTAGCCGGTGTCGGCGAGGAGTTGTTGGCATTGTTGGTTGAGCCGGTTGACGGTTTGGTTGCTGTTGGCCATCAACGCCACCGTGTCGCCCTGTTCACGTGCCGCCATCCACGCTTCGAGGATCTGAGCTTCGATCTCTTCGGCCGAACCTGCATGGATGCGGCCTTGTTTGTCGTAGACGTCGACGACTTGGGTGTCGCCGGCTCGGAGTCTGAGGCTGGCTTCCGTTTCCCACTGGTGGGTGAACCGGTGGACCTCGTTGAGTTCGGTTGCGCCGAGTGTGTCGACGAGGTGACCGAACATGCCTCCTCGGCCTACGGCGGCGAACTGCCGGGGGTCACCGACCAATACGACACGCCAATGTTGTTGGTCGGCGAGGTGGGCGAGTTGGGCGAGTTTCGGTGTCGACACTGTGCCCGCTTCGTCGACGATCAGAGTGGTCCCGGGAGCCAGGTCGTAATCGGGTGATGGTGGCCGGCCGGGGTGGGTGTGTTCGTAGAGCAGTTTGTCCAACGTGTCCGCATTCATGTCTGCTTCTGTGCCGAGGACTTCCGCTGCAGCCGCTGTAGGGGCGACACCGAAGACAGCGCGTTCTTGGGTTCGGAGGATGTCGACTGCATGGGCGAGTGCGGTGGTCTTCCCCGCACCGGCAGGACCCACGATCAGTTCCAGCCCGCCGAGTCCGGTCACTGCCGAGACTGCAGCTGCCTGGCCCTCGGAGAGTCCGAGGCTGGCGAGAGTCACCCACGGATACGACGTGTCTGGCTGTGTGGTCTTCCGGGAGTCGGCCCATGACACCAGCCTTTCCTCTTCCTCGAGGATGGATCGGGAGGTGAGTGCCCGGTCGACTGCTCGTTCTGTCACCGGACGGCCATCACGCCGCAGCTCGACGCCAGCTGGGATCGGAAAGGAGATGTCGACACACCGTTTCTCGGCGACCTGGCCGGCGAGAGCCTCCAGCAGGCTCGTGAGTTCGGCCGACGTGATGGCCGTGTTGGTTGGTGCGGTTGCGGCGAGCTCGCGGAGGAGTTCGGCCGGGCGCCAGCTCGACTGCCTGTCTCCGAGTGACTGCAACGCCTGTTCCACCATCGCCTGGACGTCGATGGTGATAGGAGTACGACGCCGGCCGACAGCTCGGCTGACCAGCCGCTCCGGGTGGTGTCCTAGTTCGAGGGTCCGCTGCCGCCAGTCGCCCCAAAGACCGTCAAGCGAGTCGCTATGTCGTTTGTCGGGTCGGCTGTCCAACACGGCCTCGCGTTCCAACTGCCAGCGTTCCCGATCCGACGGCGGCCGACCCATCGACGCTTCGAACCTCTCGAGTTTGCGGGTGAGACGTTGGTCGATGTCGCGGGTGCGTTGGGAGAACTCGGCGAGGACCTCGTCGGGTATCCCGTCGATCTCGGCGATCCAATGCTCCGGCGTCCGCCATTCCACGCCCAACCGGGATGTGAGTTCGGCTCGAAGGTTTGAGTGATACAACGCAGAGAGGGTCCGCTGGTCGATCTTGATCGTCCGAGCATCCAACGCCAGCCAACGACCATCCGGAGATCTCACCCGGTTGGCTATCACCGCATGAGTGTGCAGTTGAGGATCCAACCGACGTGACGTGTGCTGACGGAACACCCCAACGATCAACCCTTCGGCGTCGACACAGACCACATCGCCCTGGCGGCGCATTCTGGTGTGGGCGTGATCCTCCACCCAGCCGAGCACCGCGTCGACCGCCCGGTCATGAGCCCCCAACACAGCATCCTGAGTCTGTTCGTCGCCCAACGCCCAGAGCAGCGACACGGATTTCGGAGCGGAGAACGTGGCGTCGAACCCCCGAACCGACGCCTCGCCAAACCGACGGCCCAGATCCGCTCCGGTGTCAGGGTCTCGGCCAGCCATCACCGCCAAGAATCGCTCTGCGTCGATGTCGCCCTCGAGGGCGAGGTCGGCGGCTCCCCGGCCCCACCACCGGCCAGGAGGCTCACCCCCATCCAAGTAATACGACGGCAGGCGTTCCGTGTAATACCGGCCCGCCTCCGCTCCTTTCAACGTCGTCACACGAACCGTCACCGCCCACCCCCAACCCTTTCGACAGACTCTCGACCGCAGGTGTGCACCCGTCTGTGGTTCCTGGTTCGCTCCGTGGTCGTGGTGGGGGTCACGTGGCTTGGTCCCTTCAGTCCGTCAGTGGTCGTGGGGCTGGGAGGTGCTGCTGTGGTCCTGAGTGCTGATCAGATGGATCGGTAGGAAGAGATGTGGCCGGCATACGCGGAGTGCTTCGCTGGCTTGAGGTATCAGAGGGGCCCGGCCACGCCCTGATCATCGGGTGATCGCAGCTGTTGGCGAGGTTGGTGGTCATTTCGACGTCGAAGAAGACCAGACCACCCTTTCGCCAGACTGTCCAAAACCCTGTCAGCCCGATGCCACACGACCATCACCTCACAACCGGGCAAGAAATTTCGGCAGACCGAGGAAATGTCCCTGAACAGGGATTGGAGGGTTCCCGAGAGGGTTTCTGAAAGGGTTGCCGCCATTCGGCTGACAGGCTGTGGAAAGGGTTGAGCAAGACGATCAGGGGATGACACCCGACGAACAGCTCATGACAATCCAAGAACTCGCCCGATACCTCGGCGTGCCCGTCGGAACCCTCTACCAATGGCGATACCGACGAGAAGGACCACCCGGATTCCGAGTCGGCCGCCACGTCAGATACCGGTGGCAAGACGTCGAGGACTGGATCAGCCAACAGATGGTCGAGGCCGAGCGGTGATATGTCTCGCCCTATCTGTACTTTGGATACCTAAGGGACAACAGACGTCAAGGTGAAGCCTACGGCCGTGCTTGAAGGCGACGGCAGAGAGAGGATGACATGGCGCATATCCGACGACACCCGAAGTCACCAGATCGCTGGCAAGTCCGGTACGTAGATCCGTCGGGAAGGGAACGGTCCAAGAACTTCTCCAAGAAATCTGAAGCAGAGAAGTTCCTGCACAGCGTCGAAGCCGACAAGCTGCGCGGTGTCTGGGTCGATCCTCAACACGGGCGGATCGCCTTCGGTGACTGGGCAGCACAGGTGGAGGGCACGAGGCTGAACCGCCGAGCATCCACTCGAGCCCGTGACGCTTCATATCTGCGAAGCCTCATCCTTCCGACATTCAACGACCGGCAGCTCGGCACGATCCAACCCAACGAGATACGAGAGTGGATTGCCGATCTGGAGGACCGTGACTACTCGCCAGCGACGATCGCAAAGGCCTTTCAGATCGTGTCCCGGTGCTTCCGGGTCGCGGTGAGCGATGGGGTTATAGCGAGAACGCCATGCCGTGAAATTAAGCTCCCCACGAACGACCGGGACGAAAGGCGCTTCCTCTCCCCCACCGAGGTCGAGCAGCTTGCCGTCGCGATGAAGGACCGCTATCGGCTCGTGGTGCTCACCGGCGCCTACACAGGCCTTCGGTTTGGTGAGCTGGCAGCTCTTCGGCTCGACGATCTCGATCTCCTCCGCCGCACCATCCGCGTCGATGAGCAACTCAGCCGGCAGGGATCGTCGAGGATGACGCCGGGACCGCTCAAGTCAAAGAAGGCATACCGGACGATCGGCATCCCCACCTTCTTGGCTGAGGATCTCGCCGCGCATCTGTCGGCGTTTCCATCGTCCACCGACTTTGTCTTCTCACACGAGTCGGGTGGTCCGCTCGACTACGGGCGATTTCGCCGTCGTCATTGGCACCCTGCCGTTGAGCTTTCGATAGGTGAACCCTGCACTCCACACGACCTTCGACACACTCATGTCGCCATGCTGATCGCCGACGGCCAATCGCCGCGATACATCGCTGATCGACTCGGACACAAGAGCACTCGAACCGTTCTCGACGTCTACGGACACCTCTATGAGGACGCTGACGAGGCTGTGATGGAAGGTCTAGAACGGCTACGTGGTGCCGCTCAGACGGACACCAGACGGATACCAGACGGACACCAGGTGATCTCACTCGACCGCGACGCGGCCAGAAACCAGGTCTGACCAGGGATTTCTCCTAGTGGGCGTTGACGGACTCGAACCGCCGACCCCTGCCTTGTAAGGGCAGTGCTCTAGCCAACTGAGCTAAACGCCCGCAGCAATCCGTTTTGGCGCGGCGATCGCCGACCATAGGTCGTGATCGCCGCGCCAAAACGGGGGGTGCTACGTCAGAAGTCTAAGAGATATAGGTCGCACAGCCCATTCAACATCGGGCCGGGAACTGTCGATAGAGATATTGACAATCCCCAAATGTGGCCAGGCCTATTCCTACCCTGGCTGGAGGCTAGAGAACGGCATGGGCAGAAGCAGCTCCATCGAACGAGAAGTCAGTGATGAGGCGATTCGCCAGTATCTGGACGGAATTGGCTCGTTCAACCTCCTCACGGCCGAGGACGAGGTTCGTCTGGCCAAGGCCATCGAGAATGGCCGCAAAGCAGATATCGCCCTTGAGTCCGAGACCGACCCTCCCAAGCGCCGTCAGCTGGGACAGATGGTCCGGGCCGGCGAGGAAGCTCGCCAGACCTTCATCCGCTCCAACCTTCGTCTCGTTGTCTCCATCGCCAAGCGTTACGGCCATGCCCGTCTCCCCTTCCTCGACCTGGTCCAGGAGGGCAACCTCGGTCTGATCCGCGCCGTCGAGAAGTTCGAGTACCGCAAGGGGTTCAAGTTCTCCACCTACGCAACGTGGTGGATCCGCCAGGCAATCACCCGTGCCATCGCCGACAAGAGCCGGACGATCAGGGTCCCGGTCCACATGATGGACACCATCACCCAGATGCAGACCGCTGAGAGCAACCTGAACCGGCGACTCGGCCGCAAACCCACAGACGAAGAGGTAGCTGAGGAATCGGGTCTCACCGTGGCCAAGGTCCTCGAAGCAAGAAAAGTGGCGCCCGAGCCCGTGTCGATCTTTGAGCCGGTTGGTGACGACAACGCCACGCTCGGTGACTTCATCGAGGATCACGATGCCGCCGCCCCCTTCGAGCTGATCGCCTCCAAGCTGAATATCGAGAACCTCCATTTCGTCCTGGAGCGTCTCACCGACCGCGAGCGCACCATCATCGAGATGCGCTATGGGTTGGGCAATCAAGAGCCGGCCACCCTCGACGAAGTCGGGCGTCACTTCAACGTGACCCGGGAACGCATCCGCCAGATAGAGGCAAAAGCTTTGGCCAAGATGCGTCATCCCTCCACTCCCGGAGGCTTCCGGGAGCTGGCGGTCTCCTGATCGCTCAGGCCGACTTCACCTGCTCCCAGAGCTCTCCGGTGTTTGCTTCGATGGGCAGATTCGCCTCGGACTGACGGGGACGCCCCCGGCTACGACGCCGGTGATAGGGCTGGCCATCCCAGAAGATGACGCCACCCCAAACGCCCCACTCGTGGCGGTCGCGCAGAGCGACCTCGAGACACTGGACCTTGACGGCACAGCCCCCGCAGATGCGCTGTGCCTCAGCCATCTCGCTGGGCTTCTCTGAGAAGAACAGCTCATGGCTGCCCTCCTGGCTACATCGGCCGTGTTGTTGTAATTGTTCTAGGTAGACGTTCACTTGTCGAAATCCTTCTGTCCTGTTGGGTGGAGGCGGAAAAAAGCCGCCGGGTGATCCGGCGGCCTCACAACAGACAGTTGCTGGATGTCACATCATGTGACGAGAGGCCGCCTTTCGGTGTTTGGCGCTGCGCCGGCAGGAGCGGACGCGGGCGCGCCAAAAAGCGCTGCCATTCCGGTGGGAATCATGATCCGCGTCTTCACCATTGCTCGCCTCGTTTCTTCGACCGCGACAGATTGGCGTGTCGACGCCGATCCGTCAAGGCAATTAACAAGTGCCACCTAGATTTGAACGTGATGAGTGACAGCCTCGATCTCTGGGACTACCGCCGTCGGGTCCACGACCTCTATTACCGGGTCCGCACCGGCGGTTGGACGGAGGACACTTGGACCGGTTGGGCCCGCGACCGGGACCACCTCTTTTCCACCCACCCCCAATCACCGATCGAGGACCGCTCGACTTTCGCCGGCCTCGCCTACCTGCCCTACGACCCCAACTGGCATGTGAGAGGCCGGTTCAGGGCGGTCGAAGACGAGACCGCCATCCTCGCCCACTCCGGGGAGGGGGCCACCAGGTTCCTCAAGATCGGAAGCGTCGCTTTCGAGGTTGCCGGCAACACGGCCTCCCTCGATGTGCTCTGGCTCGACGCTTACGGTGGAGGGTTGTTCCTCCCCTTCCGGGACGAGACCAATGGGCGCCTCACCTACGGCGGTGGGCGCTACCTCTTGGACACGGTGAAAGGTGCCGACCTGGGCAGCGACGGCGACGAGATCGTCCTCGACTTCAATTACAGCTACCACCCATCCTGTGTCCACTCCTACCGGTGGTCGTGCCCGCTCGCACCGCCCTCCAACACCCTGACCGTCGCCATTGAAGCCGGCGAGAGACTGCCTCCGCCGTGACCGAGCTTTGGCCACGTCGTAGGGTATCGGCGTGATCCGATTCGTCTTTCGCCTGATCCGCCTCGCCTTCTTCGCAGTGCTCGGAACGGCGGTGGTAGCCAAGCTGGTCCTCAGATCAACCGCCACCGAAGAGACTCAGGAAATCGACCTGGTGAACATCTTCGGCGGAGAACACCTGGTCTCGTCCGCCGACCCCTTCTTCGGCGGCAAGATCACCAACGTCTTCGGAGGGACGATCCTCGATCTCCGCAAGGCGACACCAGCTCCCACGGGGGTCTACCTGGACGTGCTGGTCGTCTTCGGTGGCCTCAACCTGGTGGTGCCCAACGGTTGGAAGGTCGTATTCGACGGCGCGATGTTCGGCGGCGGGTTCGACGACGCCACCCAGCTGCCAACCGACCCCGATGCGCCGCTCGTTCGACTGGGCGGCTTGGTAGCCGCCGGGGGCATTCGGGCCATTACCCGCTCCGCGATCGAACCTGTGCCCTGATGCCAACCATTCGAATCGAAGCCACCCGGCTGATCCCCGGTCGTGGTGAGGTCATCTCCAATGCGACGGTGATCCTTGACGATGGTCTCATCACCTTCGCCGGCTCGAGCTCTGACGCCCCACCGTCTGACGGGTCGGACATCATCGTCACCGACACCGTGATGCCCGGGCTCTGGGAGTGCCACGGACATTTCATCGGCACCTACACCGCCAACATCGCCGAGATTCACACCCTTCGTCCCCAGCTGGCGGCGATGCGGGTCACTGCCGACGCCCATCGTGCCCTGATGGCGGGGTTCACCTCGGTGCGTGAGATGGGTGGGATGGGCACCTTCCTGGCGAGAGCCATCGACGAGGGTCAGGTCGTCGGACCCAGCGTCTATGCCAGTGGATCGATGTTGTCGATGACGGCGGGCCATGGCGATGAGCATGGGATGGATCTCGACTTCGCACGAGCCTCGATCGCCCGCCAGTGGGGGGAGGACAACATCTGCGACGGTCCCGACGAATGCCGGGCCGGGGTGAGGAGGATGCTGCGCCTCGGCGCCAAGGTGATCAAGATCCATGCGTCCGGTGGCGTGATGAGCGAACTGGACGATCCTCAGCTACCCCAATTCTCCAAGGCCGAACTGGAGGCGATCGTCGACGAGGCCACTCGCATGGAGCGTCTCGTCGGAGCTCACTGTCACGGCAAGCGAGGAATCATGTCGGCGCTGGAGGCCGGGGTGATGACCATCGAACATGGGACCTACCTCGACAACGAAGCGGCCGACGCCATGGTCGAGACCGGGGCAATCCTGGTCCCAACACGCTGGATCCTCCGATATCTGATGGCCGAAGGGGCGAAGAAGGGAATGCCAGAGTACGCCCGGGTCAAAGGTGAGATCGCATCCCAACATCATGCAAACGCCATCTCTTTGGCTGTGGAGAAAGGGGTCAAGGTCGCGTTGGGAACCGACATCTGGGCCACCGGGCTCTGGGGCAAGAATGCCGAGGAAATCGAACTGATGGTAGAGGTGGGGATGAACCCGCTCCAGGCAATCGAGGCGGCCACCGCCAACGGGCCGGACACACTCGGCCCTCAGGCCCCCAAGTCGGGTCAGCTCCTCGAGGGCTACGACGCCGACGTGATCTGCGTGACAGGCGATCCGAGTGCGGACGTCTCTGTCCTGGCCCACCCGGGGAATGTGACCCACGTGTTCAAGGGTGGAGTGCAGCACAAGGGTTGACCCCGAACAGGGAACCCACCGAACACAGTGAGGGGCAGAGGAGGCTCCCCCCTCGATCGCACTCGCTGCGCTCATTGGCGATCGGTCCCCCCGCTGTCGCAGGGGGACAACCCGAACAGGGGTACCCGCCGACCGCAGTCTGGACAGAGGAGGCTCCCCCCTCGATCGCACTCGCTGCGCTCGCTGCCGATCGGTCCCCCCGCTGTCGCAGGGGGACAACCCGAACAGGGGTACCCGCCGACCGCAGACAGGGGCGCAGGGGACAACCCTCAGACGATCCTTCTCTTGGACGCCCACCTTGCCAACTCGTGGCGGTTGGACAACTGGAGTTTGCGTAGGACCGAGGAAACGTGGGTCTCCACGGTCTTGATGGAGATATTCAGCTTGCGTGCCACCTGCTTGTAGGCGAAACCGCGTGCGATGAGCCGGAGGACGTCCTTCTCCCGGGCCGTGAGCTGGTCCAGTTCCGGGTCCACTTCTGCAGGCATCGCCCCGGCGAAAGCGTCGAGCACAAAGCCAGCCAACCGTGGCGAGAACACCGCGTCGCCGGCATGGATCCGGCGCACCGCGTTGGCGAGGTCGTCCGGCTCGATGGTCTTCGTCACATACCCGCGGGCTCCGGCCCGGATCATTGCGATCACATCTTCGGCCTGGTCCGAGACCGACAGGGCGAGGAACTTCACATCGGGGTTGGTGCCCAGGACACCTTCGACCACCGCGATGCCCCCTCCATCGGGCATATGGACGTCGACCAGGACCACGTCGGGGTTGAATCCCCGGATCTCTTCGATGGCCGTGTCGACGTCGTACCCGGATCCGACGATGGTGAACTCCTCTGACAGCTCGGCCCTTACACCGGCGAGGAAGAGACGGTGATCGTCAACCAGGTAAACCCGGGCACTCACGACGCCACCACCGGCAGCCTGAGTGTCACTTCGGTGCCCTCACCCAGTTGGCTGTCTACGGCGGCCACTCCCCCGGCCCGCTGCACTCTCGCCTTGATCGATCTGCTGATGCCCTGTCGGTCGCCCGCAACCTCCCCCGAATCGAATCCTTTTCCTTGATCCGTGACGTAGACGACGAGCTCATCGTCGTCGGCCTCGAAGTAGAGCGACACCCGTTCCGCACCGGAGTGCTTGGCTGCATTGACCATCGCCTCGCTGGCTGCTCCGAGCAGAGCGCGGGTGGAGTCGTCGAGTGTGTGGTCACCGACAACGACAACGTCGATCGGAACCTGATGATCGGCCTCGATCCGTTTGGCTGCGTCCTTGAGGGCGGTCGAGAGCAGATCTACCCCGTCGAGCGGGAGGTTTCCGTAGAGCCAATCGCGCAACTCGGACTCCTGATGGCGGGCGAGGATCGACATCCGGCCTGGATCATCGCTCCGCTGGATCAAGGCCAGAGTCTGGAGGACAGAGTCGTGGAGGTGCGCGGCCATCTCGGCCCGCTCTTCCTGACGGATCCGCTCGCGCCGTTCGGTGCCGAGATCACGGGCCAGCCTGGTGACCCAAGGCCCGAACGCCACGAGTATGCCCACCCCGGTGAGGGCGACCGCCAAAAGGACCGGACCGATCTCGTAGATCGGCCCGACATTGGCCGAGAAGACAGCCAGGCCACCGATGAGCAGCCCCACGCCGATCAGCATCCTCAGTCTTCCCGGCCGGTCGACCGTGGGATCGACCAGTGCCGCCAGCGGGCCCGGCATATTGCGATCGGTCAGGGCGGCGGTCCCGAAAGCGAGAGCCCCGGCGGTGAGCACCAGAGCGTTCGAAGGCCACCAACCGACGCTTCCGAAGAGGAACATCAGCCCGGCAAAGCCGATCGCCAAGCCGTATGCCTGGTGCGGGAGCACCGGCTCCACCGCGCGATCTTCGATCCGATCCAGTTCCATCAGCCACAGGCCCAGGTAGACCAGTAGACCCAGCCCCCAGACCGTGCTCAATGTGATGAAGGCGGCGCGCACGAAAGCGTCGCTGACACCAAGGGTGTCGGCGAGGCCACCGGCCACCCCGGCCACGATGCGATCGCTGCTGCGTCGTCGAAAGTCGAGCTTTCGTCGCTGATTCACCCTGAAATCATCGCGGCGTGTGGGACCAACCTCAATCGGGGACATCCCTGACCACATCGGGGGAGGGTCAGGGTCGTCCCCGATTGATGGTTACGACGTTTCGCCGTTGAATTTTGGACATGGAACAGAGCAATACAACCACCGAGACCCCGGAGCCCCAGGTCGCCACCGCTGACTTCGTCCGCCCCCGCGCGGGACGGATTATCGCCGGTGTCGCTCAGGGTCTGGCGAATCGGTTCAACCTCCCGGTCGTGCTGATCAGGGTGGTCTTCGCACTCCTCACGTTTGGTGGCGGGCTGGGGATCGCCTTGTACGCCGCCGTTTGGTTCTTGGTCAGATCCGAGGACGAGGCGCAGGCGCCTGCCGAGCGGTTCTTCTCGGGCTCATCGTCCTCGCGATCCTGGATCGGGATGGGCCTGGTCTTCCTGGCGATCCTGATCCTTCTAGACAACTTCACCTTCTTGTCGGGCGGAGTCGTATGGGCGGTTGGGCTGCTGGTGGTGGGAATCCTCCTCTACACGGGCGATCTCCCGCGTCTGGTGCAGCAACCCGATTCCGACAAGGAGGGAGTTCAACAAGTGACAACGACCAACACCCTGGTACCCGACGCCACCCAACCCCAGACCCCGGCTGGCGGTGGCCCGTCGAGCGGCGGTGTCCCACCAACGCCCACCCCAACTCCCCCGATCCTCCCCCCGGCTGCGTCCAAACCGAGAGAGAGCTCATTGCTCGGCCGGATAACCATCGGCGTGATGCTGATCAGCCTGGGAGTTCTCGCCATCCTGGACAACATCCCCGGCATCCCACTCGAGCCGGAGCCTCGCCACTACATGGCGCTGGCGGTGACCGCGCTCGGTGTTGGCCTGCTGGTTGGAGGGTTCGTGGGCCGGGCCCGCTGGCTGATCCTCCTTGCGGTGGTCATGGTGCCAACCATGCTCTTCTCCCCCGTCTTCGAGTACGACTGGACCAGTGACAACTTCGATCGCCGGATCTCGCCTGCGGCATTCGACGATCTCCAGACGACCTACGACCTCGACGTAGGCAGCCTCTTCATCGACCTGACCGATCTCCCCTGGGAAGGGCAGACCATCGAGATCGTGGCATCGGTCGACGCCGGGAACATCGAGATCTGGATCCCCGACGATGTCGGGCTCATCGGTGAGGCGTCTGTTGACGTTGGCCGGGTCGCTTCCGATGGTCGGGAGTCGGCGGGTCTGGGAAACCCCACGCTCCGATTCGACGACACCGGACCCCTCGGAACCGTGAACCTCGACGCCAGTGTCGACATCGGCAACATCGAAATCTACCGAGGGCAACATCTAAATCTATCGAGACTGACTGAAAGGCTCCCATGAAGACACATAGATTCGACGTCATCTCATTCGTATCCGGTCTGGTGATCACACTCCTCGGGTTGGTCTTTCTCATCCCCCAGACTCCGGTGGACATCATCGACCTCGTCACCGGATTCGGGACCTGGTTCTGGCCGATGGTGCTGCTTGTGATCGGCATCGCGGTCCTGGCGCCGATCTTCGTTCCCAAGGACGTCGGCCACGACGCCGAGGGAATTGACTCCCCCCAGGATGGTGCCGCCCAACGGGCCGGCTAGAGAACCTCAGCTATCGACCGGGCCTTCATATCGGCGAGACGTCTGGTGATCGACACGTGGTAGACGTGTGGGTTGACCAGACGTTTCACCCCCGGATCGAGCCGCTCCAAATCGGCGACTCTGCGCTTCTTGGCTTCGGCCACGGCGGCAGGATCGTCACCGGGCGGCTCGAGCCGCGTCTGCTCCAAGAGCTCTTCCGAGCCCGACACATGACTCGATTCGAGGACCCTGGCCACTCCCGAGTCTCGATGGTGGTGGACTTCGAGCGGGTAGTCGAGCTCCTCGCCGGTGAGTGACATCAGGTCGACGGTGGCCAATCCTCGCTCGTCGTAGATACGGTGCAGCCGTTTCCGTCCGGGATTGACCGTCTTGGCGGGGTTGTCGGAAACCTTGATCGCCGGACGCCAACCCGACTCGTCGGCCACCGCCACCAGTTTGTATACCCCGTCGAGATACGGGTGGCCGTCGGAGGTGGCCATCTTGGTGCCGACCCCGTACACCAACCGCCCGATCACGTGATCGGGATCGGCGCCGTATCGCTCGGCCTCGTCGGCAATCTGGTTGACGATCTGAAGAATGGTGATCTCATCGAGACTGCTGGACAGGACTATGCGAGCCTCATCAAATCCGGCGCGGCTCAACATCAGAGACGACCGGACCGCAAGGTGGGCCAGATCACCGGAGTCGAGACGAATGCCCACCGGACGATGGCCGCTCCTCTTCAGCTCCTCGAAAACCGTGATCGCGTTGGGAATACCGGACTCCAATGTGTCGATCGTGTCCACCAGGAGAATGCACTCGTCGGGGTACAGCTCGGCGTAAGCCCGGAACGCACCCAGCTCGCCTTCACCCAACGCCATGAACACCTGGACCATCGAGTGTGCGTGAGTCCCGCGAGGCAGGATCCCCATCTCGTGCGAAACGCCAACATTTGAAGATGCGGTGGCGCCGCCGATCAGCGCGGCGCGGGTGGCCGCTATCCCGCCTTCGTCGGGAGCCCGTCGCAAACCGAATTCGATGACCTCGCCTCCCCGGGCCGCCTCCACGACCCTCGACGCCTTGGTTGCGATCAGAGTGTGAAAGTTGAGATGGTTGAGGAGCGGGGTCTCCAGGATCTGAGCCGCGGCAAGCGGCCCCTCGACCACAGTCAGAGGAGCGTTGGCATGGACCACACGTCCTTCGGGAGTCGTCTCGTAGCGAAGGGCGTCCCAGGACATCTCGCCCAGCCAATCGATGAAGTCGTCGTCGAATAGCCGCCGACCGTCGGCTCGATGGCTCCGAAGGGCCCGCTTCTCCTCTTCCCCGAATCGTGCCCGGTGAGCCCAGCGTCCCAACCAGCCCCATCCCGCATTGATGGCGTACCCGGCCTCGTGCTCCCCGTAATCGGGATAGCGGCGGAAGAAGTGCTCGAAGCGGGCCTCCCGCTCGTGGAGCCCATGCCGAAAGTAGAGCTGGGCCATGGTGAGCTGGTATTGATCGGTCAGCAAGGCGCCACGTGAGATTCCCATGCTTGGAGCCTATTGGCCGCGGTAGCCTGCGCTGGGTGATCAGCTACCACGACAACACGGCCCTGTTGGTGGTCGATGTCCAGAACGACTTCGCCGACCCGAATGGCAACCTGTACGTCGGCGGTGGGGACCAGGTCGTCCCCAGGGTCAACGTGGAAGTGATGAGAGCACGGTCTGCCGGGGCGTTGGTCGTCTACACCCAGGATTGGCACCCCGAGTCCACGCCGCACTTCGCCAAGGACGGCGGGGTGTGGCCGGTGCATTGCGTGATGGACACGTGGGGGGCCGAGTTTCATCCTCGTCTCGAGGTGAATGGCCCCACCGTGCGCAAGGGAAGCAACGGTGAGGACGGCTACTCGGGTTTCACGATGCGCGACCCTTCGACCGGCGAAGAGACCGCCACCCCCCTTCGAGAGATCCTCGAAGAGCACGGCATCGAGCGGGTCGTGATCGTCGGGCTGGCGCTCGATGTATGCGTCAAGGCAACCGCCCTCGACGCCGTCGAGACTTTCGGGACCACAGTGGTGGTCGATGCAACTGCTCCGGTCGAGCTCCAACCTGGCGATGGAAGTCGGGCGGTCGAGGAGATGCGGTCCAGAGGGGTGGTCGTGGTCTAGTGGTCTGTCGCTGAAATAGGGCAAGGGTGTCTCCGAGTCATCGGCGTGATCTGGCAAGGAGAAAAGCGCAGTCGCAGCCGGGAGCTGCGGCGAGCATTTTGGACGCAGCCAGGTGCGTCGAGGGCCGGAGGGACACCGCCAGTATTTCTGCGACGGGCACTAAGTCGAGCGAGTCGCGGTTCGACTGGCCCGGTAGAGAGTGCGACTGGCGATGACCACCGCCAGCCCG
Source organism: Acidimicrobiia bacterium (assembly GCA_035544615.1). Classification (GTDB taxonomy): domain Bacteria; phylum Actinomycetota; class Acidimicrobiia; order Spongiisociales; family ZC4RG35; genus JARDZU01. Next base: position 15,129 of record DATKEA010000116.1, read on the forward strand.
CCGAACAGGGCTGAGAGGATCCGGCCATCGACGCCGAGCGCGATCTGAGAAGAGACAACCGAGCCGACCGCTCCCGAACCTCCAACCACCACGGCATCGCTGAGACTGACCCGCCGGTTCTTTCGATTGACGACAGTGGCGGCGATCGACGTCAGGATTATGGCGAGCAGAGATGTGCCTTGTGCCTCGTGCTGGGCGAGTCCGAGCAGAAGCACCGTCGCCGGTACGATCACGATCCCGCCCCCGATCCCGGCCACACCGGCGAAGAAACCGGAAAGCAGCCCGATGCCGAAGGCGATGAGCGCCAGGGCGAGATCACCGAAGTCGCCTGAGCCAGGCAGGGGGTCTGTGCTGAAGATCATCCGGAGCCCTGCTCCCAGGATCACCAGTCCGAAGAAGATGGCGAGCGATCGCGTGCTGAGGCGGTTCATCAGGGCGGCCCCGAACATCGAGCCCACCACCCCGCCCATGCCGACCGCGATCCCAAGGCCGATGTTGATCTCGCCGGACAACCCGAACGACACGGCGCCGGCAATGGCGATGGGGAAGATGCTGGCCAACGATGTGGCATGGGCGCGGTGGCGATCCATACCGACAACGAGAAGCAGCGGCACGAGGATGATCCCACCACCTACCCCGAACCCACCAGAGAGGAGACCGGCGACGAGGCCGATGAGGACGAGCTTCCGGTACTTGACCGCCACGGCCTGACTCACCGGTCCAGGTTATATGCCGTCAGGCCTGGGCCCGGGCAGCCCTCACCTTCAACTGGCGGCCACCGACACTCGATCCATTGAGACCCGAGATCGCGCTTCTCGCTATCGCCTCAGGCATGTCGACAAAGGCGAAACCCCGGGATCGCTTGGTATCCCGATGGGTCACCAGGGTCGCGGAGTGGACCCGCCCGTACTTGCCGAAAATGCGCTCTAGATCCTGCTCGGTGATGCTGAAGGGAAGATTCCCCACATAGATCGAACCTGTCGACTTGGCCCGATGGGCCGGCTTCGGTTGTGGCTTGGAGAGCTCCCCTATCGGTCCAGAATCCTCACCCGACCCCGGCGCCTGGCGGGTGATCACCGGCGAGTCGATACCGAGAGCTCTCTGCAGTCGTTGAGCCGTCCGCACCTGGCTCCCGTCGACCAGGGAGACCACGATGCCGCTGGCACCGGCTCTCGCCGTGCGCCCGGAGCGATGCACGTAGGCTTTCTCATCCTCCGGTGGGTCGTAATGGACCACGCTGGCCACTCCTTCGACGTGGATGCCTCTGGCTGCTACGTCGGTGGCGACCAGAGCCTGGGCTCGCCCTGTGGTGAAGTCCTTCAGTGCTCGATTGCGCTGCTGCTGGGAGCGTCCCCCATGCATGGCTACCGCCGCTACACCCGAGTGGCCGAGCTGCTTGGCGAGACGATCGGCACCATGCCGGGTCCGGGTGAAGATGATCGACGGGCCGGCCCAGCTGACTACTCGCGCGGCGTGGGCCGGGCGATCGGTCCGGTCCACTTTCCAGAAGTGATGCTCCACGTCGCTGGCGGCATCCTCCTGGACCTCCGACTCGTGACGGATCGGATTGTGCTGGTATCGCCTGGCGAGGACAGCCACGTCACCGTCGAGAGTGGCCGAGAACATGACGGTCTGACGATCGGCTGACGTCATGTCGAGCAGACGTTTGACCGCGGGGAGAAAGCCCATATCGGCCATGCGGTCCGCCTCGTCGACCACGACCAGGTCGACCTCGCGGAGGTTTACCACCCCCTGATCGATCAGGTCTTCGAGACGACCCGGGCAGGCGACGAGCAGGTCAACGCCCTGTTGGAGACGTGAACGTTGCGATCCGTACGAGACGCCTCCGTAGACCGCCAGCAGCGATCGTCCGGCCGCCTTGGCCAGCGGCTGGAGCTCGGCCATGATCTGCTCGGCGAGCTCGCGGGTGGGCGAAAGGACCAGGCCGCGCGGCCGGCGGCTCTTGCCCCGTCCCAGGCGGGCAAGGAGGGGTAGACCGAAGGCGAGGGTCTTGCCCGAGCCGGTGGGAGCGCGTCCCGCCACGTCACGCCCGGCGAGTATGTCGGGAATGGTCATGGCCTGGATGGGGAAGGGACTGGTGATGGAACGACGCTCCAGCGTCGCGATCAGGGTCTCGGGCAAGCCGAGTTCGGCGAAAGTGGACATAGTTGGATTCTCTCCGCCCGCTCGGGGGCTTCTTCGGTGTCATGGACATGCTCTCCCTCGATGTCGCCGCTGGGATGCGAGAGCACGAGATCGGTAGAAGAGGCAGGTCTAACCGGATGAGAAAGCCGTGATCACCGTGGAGCGTCTGAACGCTGGCCTCCCGGTCGGTGCGGCAGTAGACAGAATACCAGAACCCCGCCCCAACCCAGGTCGTTCAGCCCATGCCGCCGAAGTACCTCGTCTTGGGCTCCACATACTCGAGCACACCCTCGGCTCCGGATTCGCGACCCAGACCTGATTGCTTCATCCCGCCAAAGGGCGCCTCCGGGGTGCTGGGATGCCAGTCGTTGATGCCGATCATCCCGAACTCCAGCTCTTCGCTCACTTTGAACGCGGTGGCCAGATCACGGGTGTAGACATAGGCAGCCAACCCGTAATCGGTGGCATTGGCGATGGCGATCGCCTCGTCGATGTCGTCGAACGGGATGACGGGCATCACCGGGCCAAAGATCTCCTCCTCATGCACCGGTACCCCGGGCTTCACATCGGTCAACACCGTGGGCTGATAGAAGTATCCGGGCTGGTCGGGACGGCCACCCCCGGTGAGGACCCTCGCTCCTTGCTCGACACTCGCCGACACCAGATCATCCACACGGTCACGCTGCCGGGCGTTGATCAGTGGTCCGACCGTGGTCTCAGGGTCGAGGCCGTTGCCAACCACCTGCATCTCGGCGGTCGTCACCGCGCTCTCGCTGAATTCGTCGACAACCGACTCGTGGACATAGAACCTCTGCGGGGCGATGCAGACCTGGCCGTTGTTGCGGACCTTGGTTCGCATCCCGCTCCGAGCCACCGCGGCGATATCCCCGGCGTCGGGGAACACCAGTACCGGGGCGTTACCCCCCAATTCGAGCGAGAGCCGGGTAACGGTTCGTGAGGCGCCGTCCATCAGCAACCGGCCCACCCGGGTCGACCCGGTGAACTGGATCTTTCTGAGACGCTTGTCGTCAAGCATCGCCTGACCCATCGCGTCCGGCTCGCCGCTGATGACATTGAGGACCCCGCGGGGTAGGCCTGCCTCGACCAGAGCATGACCGAGCAGCATGGCCGACCGGGGTGTGTACTCGGAGGGGCGGCTGACCACGGTGCACCCGACGGCCAGGGCGGAGGAAATCGCCCGGCTCTGGTTGTAGATCGGGAAGTTCCAGGCCGTGATCACGCCCACCACGCCGATTGGTTGATAGGTGACATCGATTCTCCGACTGGCCACCCGGGAGGGGATCCACCGTCCGTGGAGACGCTGGGCCTCCCCTGCCGCCCATCGGAACTGGGCGGGGGCGACGCTCCACTCGGCGCGTGCTTGAGCGAAGGGCTTGCCCGATTCCTCCGTCGTGATCCGGGCGAAGTCATCGAGATTGTCTTCGATATAGAGGGCAGCCCGCTCGAGGATCTCCCCCCGCTGATAGGAAGTCATGTGCGACCACTCGGGGAACGCCGCGCTCGCCGCGTCGATGGCCGTCAGGGCGTCCTCCTCCCCCCCAAATGGGATCTGCTGGATCACATCCTCGGTAGCCGGGTTGACAAGGTCCCAGGTCCCACCGCCGGCGGCGTCGGCCCAGGCTCCATCGATGAGCTGCTTGAAGTCGATCATGACGGCCAGGTTATCCACCCCCGTGCCGTTTGTGTCAGCTGTCGATGTTTCGGGAACCTTCACTCGGGGTATACGGCCCTTCGGAAAGAGGCCGGGACGCGTCAGGAAGTCCGGCCTGTCAACAAGGAGGAACCCCCATGTCCGAGAACCATTCAGGTCGCTTCCGGCGCCTGGCATGGACCATTGCCGGGTCTTTAGCCCTGGTGACCGCCATCCCACTAGCTGTGATCGCAGCACATTCGTTCAATGACGTGCCAGATTCGAATGAATTCCACGGATCCATCGAGTGGCTGAAGGACAATGGCGTCACCGTGGGTTGTAACCCGCCGGCTAACACCGAGTTCTGCCCTGACGACAACATCCCGCGCGAGCAGATGGCCTCGTTCATGAGACGATTCGCCCAGACGTTCGGCACTGCGGGCGCAAATGTGACGGATCCGACCGACATCGTCGACACCACTGGGGTGACGTTCGTGGAGCTGTCGACGCTCGAAGCAACCCCCGTCGCAGAGGCCGAGGTCGTCCTCAACGCCCATGTCACCCTCAGCAAGGACGCCACGGTCGAGGGCACCTATGAGGTGATCATCGCCCGTGACAGCTGCGAGGGAACCGTGCTGGGCTCGGCTGGCTGGTTGGGCGCGGTCAACACCGAAGCGGTGACGGAAACCGACACCATCTCGCTGACTGCTTCCGATGTGGTGAGTGCAACCACCACCTACGTGGTCTGCGCCGCCGAGAGCGACGACGTAGATCCCACCGCCACGGCGAGCACCCGTGGTCTGACCGCCAGTTGGGTGCCGACATCCTGAGCTGACCACGAGGTCATTAGTTCGAACGGCGGGTCGCCAGGACCCGCCGTTCGAACGTCAGCGTGAGTTTGGCAGGACGGCAACCCAGATGGCCGTGTCGGCCGGGAGCAAGCCGTCGGCGACGTCGTCACTGGAGATGAGGGGCTCCCCTTCGGGTATCTCGACGGGCTCCTGTCCCAGGTTGACCATGGCGAGCATTCCGGTTCCTCGTCGGAACCCGACGACATCGGGCCCGAGGTCGAGCCACTCCAGCGACTCGTCGTCAGATCTCAGTTCCCGTCTGATGCGGAGCGCTGACCGGTAGAGCTCGAGAGTCGATCCTTCGATGCCCGCTTGGGCCTGGTAAGAGAAACTGCCCCAGCCCTCAGGTTGGGGCAGCCAGCTTCCATCCGCCCCAAAGCCGAACGAGTCACCGTCCCTGGTCCAAGGAATCGGGACCCGACTCCCATCGCGACCCTTCAAAGTGTGCCGTGACTTCTCCCAGACCGGATCGTCGAGAACATCGAGGGGGAGGTCATGGACCTCGGGCAACCCCAACTCTTCACCCTGATACAGGTAGGCGGACCCTGGCAGCCCCAGCATCAGCAGGATGGCGGCCCGTGCTCTCTTCAAACCCAGATCAGAATCAAGCAGATCCCGGTCGCCGTCGAGAAGCCAGGCGCGCGCATCGAGGTCCTGAGGCAACCCATATCGGGTCGCGTGCCGGACCACATCGTGGTTGGAAAGGACCCATGTGGGAAGCGCTCCCTGCGTGCGTGCCGCATCGAAAGCGACCGCGATGCTCTCCCGAATCCGAGTCGCCTTCCACGGCGATTGCAGGAAGTGGAAGTTGAACACCTGGTGGTACTCGTCGGGCTGCAAATAGGCGGCTAGTCGATTCCAGTCGGCAACCCATGCCTCGGCAACCATCACCGAGCCCGGGTACTCGTCGAGAATCTCTCTCCATTCCCTAACCACGTCGTGCAACGCCGGACGATCCCAGAAGGGGTGGGCGGTCGTGTCCTCGACCATGGTCAGCAGCCCTTCGGCCCTCTCCAGGTCGGGATAGGTCGGGTCCTTGGCCAGCCCGTGGGCGACGTCTACCCGGAACCCGGCTGCTCCTAGGTCCAACCAGAAGCGGAGGATGTCACGAAACTCGGCTCTGACCTCAGCGTTGTCCCAGTTCAGGTCGGGCTGAGTGCGATCGAAGAGGTGCAGGTACCACTCACCGTCGGGAACCCGACTCCACGCCGATCCTCCAAACACACTTGTCCAGTTGTTGGGGGGCTCGCTCCCGTCCATGCCTCGGCCCGGCCGGAAGTGGTACCGAGCTCGTTCCTCGCTGCCGGGCAATGCGCCAAGCGCCTCCTGGAACCAACGATGCTCGGTGGAGGTGTGATTGGGCACCAGGTCGACCAGGACCCTGAGACCCACCTCGCTGGCTTCCACGATCAGGGCCACGGCATCGTCGAGAGTCCCGAACTCGGGGTTGATTTGGCGATAGTCGGCGACGTCGTAGCCACCGTCCCTCAAGGGGGAGGCATACCAAGGATTGACCCACAGGGCATCGACCCCGAGGTCGCGGAGGTATTCGAGACGCGAGCGGAGACCGGCGATGTCACCGATCCCGTCGGCGTTGCCGTCGGCGAACGAGCGGAGATACACCTGGTAGACAACCGCATCCCGCCACCACGAAAAGGCGGATGGTGTCGGACGGTCGTGCGGCGACGTCATCAGAAGCGGCGCCTGGTCAACTGGTCAAGGCATCCTGTCCACGGCCGTCGCGACCAGGTCGAAGAACTCCTGGTAGCGCGGGGTGTCGGTAACGGTGTTCCATGCGTAGACCGCGATGGTGTTCCCATTCTTGAGAGCCCAAATACTGTTGACCGCTTCTTCACTCTCTTCGCCGCCCAGCGTGAAACCGGTGAGCAGCATGGCCCGCTCGCCGACCCCGTCGATCAGCTCGGCGACCAGGCCGATGTCCTCGTCATTGTTGAATGCATCCGGATTGACACTGTCGTTGGCGAAGGCCTGGATCACCACGGAGCTGAAGGTCTCGGGATCGAGCCAGACACAGTCTTTCACGTCTCCGCTGTCGATCATCTGGCGTACCCCATCGTCCACATCGGTTCCCACGTATCCACTCGCTTCGGATGCTGTCAGCAGGTCGCATGGCTCGAAGCTCAGCCCGCCCGGGCTCTCAGTCGAGCTGGTGGTCGTGGTCGAATCGGTGGTAGTGGTCGAGTCGGTGACAATGGTCGAGTCGGTGGCCATGGTGGTGGTGGCGGCGTCTGGTTCCTCAGATTCGGTGGTAGAACTGGGGGACGTATTCTCGGTCCTGTCACCGCCACAGGATGCGACTAGGGCGACGACCACCCCCAACCAGACCGCCTTCCGCAAGCCCATCGAACTCCTCAGATATTTACGACTTTGAAGGGTAGCCCTACTCGCTCCGCCCTCCCTTTCTCCCCGATCAGCGGTCTACGACTGGTTGGGTTCGACTACGTGGGTGTCGCGAAGCCGCCGTCCCGTCGTTGGTACCCTCGGCGCATGAGGGACATCGACCCGGTGATCGATTGGCTTCTCAATCCCGAGCAGTCCGACCCTTCGATCCGCTGGCAGGTCATGCGCGATCTTCTCGACGCACCACAGTCGGACTGGGAGGGCGAGCGCGCCAAGGTGGAGACAGAAGGCTGGGGTGCGCGACTTTTGTCCTTCGAGGATGAGGACGGGCGGTGGGCGGGCGGAGCACACTTCCCCGCCGATTTCGTCTGGGGTGGTGACGAGCCCGGTCAGCCTTGGACCGCCACAACCCACTCGCTCTCCCAACTGCGCGAGTTCGGTTTCGATCCGGCCTCGGATCGGGCACAGCGCATGGTGGAGCTCATTGGAGCCAACGCCCGCTGGGAGCATGACGCCCAGCCCTACTGGGAGGGCGAAGTCGAGCCCTGCATCAACGGCATCACCGTCGCCAACGGCACCTACTTCGGTGTGGACCTATCCCGGATCGTCGAGCGGCTCGTGGGAGAGCGGCTGGAAGACGGTGGGTGGAATTGCGAGGCCGAGAATGGCTCGGTCCGCTCTTCGTTTGCCACCACGATCAACGTTCTCGAAGGGCTACTCGAGTACGAGCGGGCTACCGGCGGGACCCCCGAGTCGCGAGAGAGCCGCCTCTTCGGCGAGGAGTATCTCCTGAAGCGCTCCCTATTCCGTCGGCTGAGCACCGGTGAGCCGGCCGACGAGCGATTCCTTTACCTCCTGAACCCGAGTCGATGGCATTACCACGTGCTCCGGGCGCTGGACTACTTCCGCGCCTCCGCCACCCTGAGCGGCGTCGATCCCGATCCCCGGATGGGCGAGGCGATCGACCATCTTCGCTCCAGACCCCTGGAGGACGGCACCTGGCCCCTCGACTGGAATCCGAAGGGTCGGACCTGGTTCGATGTCGACGACGGCCAGGGAGAACCGTCACGATGGATCACCCTTCGGGCGCGGCGGGTGCTCAGATTTTGGGGTGATCAGGCCGCCTGACCGACCGCAGCGGCCTGACGGTGGCCTTTGTGCAATCGGTAGTGGCCTCCAACGGTGGGCCCGGCAGGACTTGAACCTGCAACCAACGGATTATGAGTCCGCTGCTCTGACCAGGTTGAGCTACGGGCCCCGCCTGACAGATTACCCGGCCACGGATGGCCTACCTGAAGAGTCGGAAAGACGGGTCAGCGCCGGATATCTGGCTCTGTTTGAGTCCCCACCTCCTCGAGAAACCGAACGGACATGTTCAGGTGGCCGGCCAAGCCGGGATGATGCTCCCACTTGGTGTTCCAGGCGTCGTCGTTCCAGAATGCCTCTCAGGCGCGCTCGTGGCAGGCCCGTACGGCAGGTCTATCGGCGCTGAGCCGGCGATCCTTGCGGGAACGCCTGTATTCACCCAGAAGCCAATGAGGTCCCACCGCTCACCCAGGAACTGTGCGGCGTCGGTGGCCCACTCCCGGTCCTCACGAAAATCGATCGATTCTGTAGTGATAGGCACGGACCTCGAAGATCGGGGCCTTCCATTAGCTACTCGCCGTGCCGACGGCTATGAGAGCCGGTGCAGAGAAGGCCACACTGTCGTCGGCCTGAACGTATTGAACCAGATCGGTCCGGGCGGCCCCTAAAAGAGTCTCATAATCGGTGTCTGACAGATCAGAGAGGGTCCATCCCCGGATGTCGGTATGGACCCAATCGTCGATCGAGTCGAACCGGGCGACACCCTCCATCTCCCTCACGTCGACGTCCTCGAAGTCACTCGCGAGCAGGTCATGGAGCTCGTCGGGATCTTCGAGGCTGTACGGGGCCCGCAACGCGTCGCCGGCCCCCGAACCAAAGAGCCGATCGAGCAGGCCCACCATCGCGGCATACCCTGGCGTATCCTGGAGGGAGCCCCAAGTGGCGATCGCAACCCGACCTGGCCGGCGTGATCACGCAGATGTCCGAATGGGGCCACAAGTGGGTCGACCTCACCACTGAGCACTGTGATCCAAGTTTGGCCCTCTGGGCATGGTGTCAGGTGCAAATGAGTGACGTCCGTCTTCCCCAAGAACGGAAACTGATCGCTTTCAGATTCCCCGACCAGCCTCCGGCCAGCCGCTACTACTGGTTCCTGGTCGAGCGAGGCGAGATCGAGATGGGCTATTCCGACCCTGGTGGGCCATTCGACTTACGAGTCAATGCCGAGTCGATGGCCTTCATCGAGTGGCACTACGGCACTCTCGAATGGTCACGAGCGGTGAGTGACGGTCGCATCACCGTCCGCGGCGATCGAGAACTGGCTGCAGCCCTCCCGACGTGGAACACTCACGTCCCAGCCATGGTGCTTGAAAGCTGAGTGTCGACTCGAGCGGAGAGCACAACGCAGTAACCCACACGATCCATCAGGAATCTGAGACACCCGACCCTTCCCGTTCATTTTCGCCGCGAAGTAAGAGCGTCCACTCGCTACTCACTCGGCGGGTAAGGTTTTTGATCGACGACGCGCCTGGTCATGCCTCCACTCCCAGACGTCGACGATCAGGCACACGTCTCGGACCTCAACCCTACATCCGACTGGAAAGTCGAGAAAACGTAGCATGTCAGGGCAGTGGTCAGACGATGCTGAGCGATACCCGTATCGGGAAGGGCGTGAACCGCCATAGAGCGTTTGGGAACGTTACGGCCGACGCGGTCCGCGGCGAAGCAGCTGTCTCCGTCGACAGGCACTCCTGACGTGGACCACGACGCAGCGGCATCCAAACGGCAGGCCCCCGAGGACGTCCCGGGAAGCCTGACTCTTCCCGGGGCGGTCGCGCTCGGCACCGGCGTC
>DATKEA010000117.1:0-49252 GCA_035544615.1 Acidimicrobiia bacterium
GTGCTGTCGGCGACGGTGACACCATCGAGCTCGACCCGAACCCGACGACTCGACGGAAGGATGTCGATGCGGGTGTATGGATCCCGGGCGTGGATGAATACCTCCTCTTCCTCTTCGAACCAGTGATCCATCGTCTTCCAGTTAAAGACATAGTGGTCGACGCACTCGGGGATGAGGGCATCGTGGAATGCGTAGGCAGCTCCTTCGCGTCCTCCGGCCTTGACCACGTACTGGGTGGCCTCACCGCGGCTGGGTGAGCTCTTGGTCTCGCCGGTGGGTACGAGCAGGTCGGCCCGCACATCGGCCGGCGGGAAGTAGTAGGTCGGGAAATAGGGGACTTCCCAGACCAGTAGCGGCGAGACGGTGTCGGCAACGATCTCCCCGCCGAGCATCGCTCTGACCCGCTTCGAACCTGGCTCTACTCGAACACGGCCACGGTCGCTCACAGCTCCACCTCGAATCGGGAATACAACTGGTAGAGGAAACCGCTCGGAGACGTCGTGGATTCCCGATCAGGCCGAGATCGAGGACAGCCTGACCTCCCGTGCCATCTCCATCGCCTCCCAGTAGGCCTGGAGACGGCCGTCGAGAGACGGTGGGCTCTCGGTGTATATCCGCCGGCCCAGTATCCGAGAGGCGGTCTGCAGATCCGCTCGGCGCTGTTGGGCCAGAGCGCTCATCAACGAGCGCTCCATCGGGTTGGGGCACAAGTCGGGACGATCGGCCAGGAGCTCGAGCAACGCAGCCAGGTCGTGGTCCTGACCGAGGAGATCGGCAATCCGATCGAGGGTGATCGCCATCCCGATCATCACCTCCGGCCACATCGGGGTGAGGATTTCCATCTGGTGCTTGAGATACTTCGCCCTCTTGCGCCACAGATGAAAGTGCTGGGGGGTCGGCCGCTTGTACGCGGCCACCATCTCGCGCCGACCACGGGCATGGGTGGCCCTGAGACCGGGCCCAACCGCTTCGAAGCCGTCTCGAATCGCCATCCCGTATGCCGGCTTGGCGTGGAAGTCGGTTGGCCACGAGGCATATCGGGATCTGGAGCGCTCGAGGTTGACGACCACCCGGGGAATGACCTTCGGATCCTCCATCGCCCGCTGCTCGATTCGGTCACGGCGCAGAACCAGCTTCTCCCATGTCTCCTCGAAGGTTCCATCCGCCAGAAAGGAGCCATAGAGGTCGCGGATGTCCTCGATGGCTCCGACCACCACTGCGGAGTCACGCACCTCGGACAGGAGACGCGCCGTGTCCCTCATCCAGCTGTTCTCGAAGCGATAGATCTTGTCCCCGATCTCGTAGCGGATGAGGCGGAGCAACGCCCGGATGCGCTTGATGGATTTTCGAGACCCGTGGACAGCCTCCCGAAACGCCTCTTCGCCGTCGTAGAAGCCGGAGATCGCCAGGTCGATCTCGTCGACACCCAGCCGCTTCAGACCCGACCCCAATGGCTCCCCGAGCCGAAGCCGGAAGACCGGGAGAGGAAGCACCACATGGTCCGCGAGACGGTCTGTGGCTTGGATCAAAGTCACCATGTCAGCGTAATGTCGGGGCTCTTGAGATCCGCGGGTCTTCTCCCCTACCGGCTTGCCGCCACCCTGGAGCTGTTGATCGCCCACCCGGGCGGGCCGTATTTTGCCCGACGGGACAATGGATGGTGGTCGATCGTCAAGGGGATGGTCGAGGCCGACGAGAGCGACGTCGATGCCGCTGGGCGCGAGTTCACGGAGGAGACCGGCTGGAGCCCGCCTCCACCACCCTGGATCCACCTGGGGGATACCACGCTCAAGTCCCGCAAGGTCGTGGTCGCCTTTGCCGTCGAGGCGGACTTCGACCCCTCCAGCATCGAGCCCGGGACCTTCCAGCTTGGAGAGCGGCGCTATCCGGAGGTCGATCGGGTGGAGTGGATGGATCAGGATCGAGCACGAATCAAGCTGAACCCGGCCCAGGGAGTGTTCATCGACCGCTTGCTGGCCCACTTGTCCGCAACCGGGAACAATCCTGCGTGACAGGGCCTTGAAGTAGGGCGAAGATAGGAGCCGAGCGTGACCGAGATACCCCAAACCGAGAACGAATGGCGGGCAAGACTGACCCCCGAACAGTACGAGATCCTGCGTGAAGCAGGCACCGAGCGGGCCTTCACAGGGAAGTATTGGGATGCCAAGGCCCAGGGCACCTACCGATGCGCCGGCTGTGGTGAGGAGTTGTTCGCCAGCGACACCAAATTCGAGTCAGGAACCGGGTGGCCGAGCTTCTACGCCGCTCTCGACCCGGCCCGGATCGAGGAAGTGCCGGACAGGTCCCATGGCATGATCCGAACCGAGGTGAGATGTGCCAATTGCGGCGGGCACCTAGGGCACCTCTTCGACGATGGGCCCAACCCAACCGGGCTGCGCTACTGCCTCAACTCGGGGGCACTCGACTTGGAGCCCGCGGCCGACGCCGAGAGCTGAATCTGCCCGGTCTCACGTGCTCGAGGATCCTCGACGGAAACGGTCCAGCAGTGCGGCGAACTCGGCATCGCGATCACCTGGGGGTATCGCCAGGACGTCGATACGACCCTCCAACATGTCTTCCGTCTCATTGAGCTCGATCTCAACACCGGGCAGCATCCGAAGCACCCTTCTGTTCCACGGCTCGATGGAGAAACTGAGCCCGATGACCCCGCTGACCCGGGCGGACGCCACCAGTGCGTCGAAGAGGATGCGACCCAACCCCCTTCGCTGAAAGCGGTCTACAACGGCTATGGCGATCTCAGCGTCAGGCCCATCGCCGAGGATGTAACGGCCGACGCCGGCCGGCTCCTCGTCGATGACCGCCCCCCAAGCCACATGGCGGATCTGATCGACGTCGGTCAGATAGCGAAGCTCTGCCTCTCTCAGACTGGCGATCCCGGACCCGAAGCGGGCGAACCGACTCTCCTCGGACATCTGGCGCAGTCCTTCCTTCAGCAGAGCGCGGTCGTCGGGAGTGATCGGCCTCAGCTCGGCGGTGGTGCCGTCTCGGAGAGCAACCGGAATGCGGGGTAAGTCGTCGGTCTTCTCGGTTGTCATGGTCTCTCGCTCTCGCCATAATGCGGGGCGCTTGCTATAGCAAGCATAGCGCATGCAGTTTCCTTATCCCCGATTCTCCAGATTTTCGGCGGTAACTTCTCTGACGATGGTGAGGTACAGGACGGCAACAGCCACGTCGCAATTCGGGTCGGGAAAACGCGAATCCCATGATTCAACACCGTTCTACGACCGTTTCGGCCCGCCCCTCGTCTCACCGGATGAGCGGGTGGCTCAGCCCATCGCTCTCGACGTCATCTTCCACGGCGATGCGCGCGCCATCACGCCCCAGCAGGTGGCCGATCGGTCTGTGGCCCTGATGATCACTTCGCCTCCCTACTTCGCCGGCAAGGAGTACGAAACCGACGTGGCTGCGGGTCATGTTCCCTCGTCGTACGTGGAGTACCTCGAGATGCTCCATGATGTGCTGGCGGTGTGCCTGGCCAAGCTGGAGCCCGGGGGCCGGATGGCGGTGAACGTGGCCAACCTGGGACGAAAGCCCTATCGATCACTCTCGGCGGACATCATCTCCATACTCCAGGACGACCTGGGGATGCTGATGCGGGGCGAGATCATCTGGCAGAAGGCCAAGGGCGCCTCTGGGAGCTGCGCCTGGGGCTCGTTCCGCTCGCCTCAGAACCCTGTTCTGCGCGACATCACCGAGCGGGTGATCATCGCCTCCAAGGGTCGCTTCGACCGGGCCCTGAAGCGAAGTCAGCGGGAGTTGGAAGGCCTGCCCCATGAAGCCACCATCGCCACCGAGGAGTTCCTGGAGGCGACGCTGGACGTGTGGGAGATCCCGTCAGAGAGCGCCCGCAGAATCGGCCATCCTGCCCCGTTTCCCGTGGCGCTGCCCCAGCGTCTCATCGAGTTGTATAGCTACAAGGGCGATCTCGTGCTCGACCCGTTCATGGGATCGGGGTCGACCGCGGTGGCTGCCGTGCGATCAGGCCGGCACTACGTCGGCTTCGACACCGAGGACACCTACATCGCACTGGCGAACGCCCGGTTGGCGGAGGAGGCGGGTTGAGGATCCTCGCGGTGTGCGCAGGAAACATCTGCCGTTCGCCGGCCGCGGAGGCGGCAATTGTCGAAGCGGCTGGAGAAGCCGGTCTCGAGGTCGAGGTCGATTCGGCAGGAACCGGGTCCTGGCACATCGGTCAACCGCCCCATCCCGAATCCGTCGCCGCCGGGGCCCGGGCGGGGCTCCTGGTCGACGGTCGGGCGCGCAAGGTGATCGCAGCGGACTTCGATCGATTCGACATCATCGTCGCCATGGATCGAGCCAACCTCAAAGACCTGATCGCCCTCGCCCCCTCCAAGGAGGCGCAAGCCAAGCTACGTCTGTTCCGCACCTACGACCCGGAGGCGGCGATCGCTGAGGTCCCCGACCCTTGGGGTGGGCCGGCCGCCGGCTATGAGGAAACCGTTCGCATCGTCCGGGCGGCGGCGAGAGGCCTCGTCGCCGAGATCATGGAGCACAGCCATCGGTGAACAGGCTCCTACTGGTGAAGAAGCCGGTAACCCTGTTCGAAGAAGTCGAGTGACACCTGCATCTGGTCCTCGGCGGCGAGCAACTCCGGGTAAGGGAGGCTGGCACCGCCGAAGTGCCGGTCATTCCAATACGGCTCGGTCTTGTCGATATCGGACCAGGCCGAGACGTAGAGGTACGGTTCCAAATGACCTTCGTCCCCTGGTGACGCCCCGTAGCTGGCCCGGCGTCCCCCGGCCTCGCTGCCCATCTCCATTGCCGGGTCGAAGTGCTCCGGCCAGAGCTGGACCTGGGAGGCGTCGTCAACGTCACCGTCGAGAGATCGTGCCTGCTCGAGCACAGCGAATCCGAACTCGAACCACGCTGCCAGCGCCAAGGCGGCGCTCTCCCCCACCTTCAGCGACAGGTCCGGGTCCATGGCGGGCAGAGAATCCCTGAAGTCGGGATACCACTCGACCTCGTACTCGAGCCCGTAAAACTCGGCGGCGGCACGGATAGTTGTGATCTGTTGGGTGGCTACGTTGCCCTCCTGCTCGTGGACCAGGAGACTCGCCTCCACGCGCGCCGTGCGACCATCGAACTCGGGCGTCCCGAATCCACCCCGGGTTGATCGCAGCCCCATTCGCCCCTCACCCCGATACCGGGCGGGAGCCACTGCATAGAAGGCGACCTGATGGAGTTGGTCCCGGGTGAACTGATAGTCGTCAGGCAGTGCCTCCATCCTCATGTGGTACCTCCGTCGCCAGTCGGCTTGCGCCAGAAGGTGGCGAGCTGCCCGGCCGCCACCAGAAGACCTCCACCGACGATCGCCAAACCCGCCCACTCATCGAGATTGGCGGCAATGCCGAGTGCCTCGTCGACCGAGAAGCGGCCGGGACCGGCGACGGCCAATGCCACCGCAATCATGGCGAGTGTGGCCACATACTCGTATCCCTCGTCGGGACGATGGAAGTTGAAGAAACCGACGAATCGATGAATAGACCAGAAAGCGACGAACATCGTCGCCATCAGACCGGCGGCCGCCACCGAGGTGAGCAGCCCGGCGATCAGGGCGACGCCGATCGCGATCTCGCTCAACGCCGAGACCCGTGCGTTCAGCTTCTCGCTCTTGAAACCCTTGGCCGCAAACCACCGAGCCGTTCCCTCCAGGGTTCGACCGTGATTGACACCATGGGCGATGATCACCAAACCGGCCCACAGCCTGAGCAGCAGTAGGACTGCATCGATAGCGGTCATGTCTTCTCCTCGGAAAACGAAGCCTGGGTCTTGTCGATGCAGCGGTCATCAGATGCGACCGCTGCATCCGGGACGCTAATTGCCCTGCATCCGACGTGCCCGCCATGCTGCGATGAGCGTGGCCAGTACCGCGATCCCGGAGGCGACCAGGATCAAGGGCGAGCTGGTGGGAGGCGGAGTCGGCGGAATGGTCGTGGTGGTAGTCGTGGTGATCACCGGCACCAGATCAGAAGTGTCGTTGCCCTGGGCCGCCGTGGACGACGAGTCCTGGGCGAGGACGACGGGTGCGGAAGGGCCGCTGGGCTGCGAACCGGGCCCGCTGACCGACGCCGCTCGCCTGCGGCGGGCGCGGGTGACATCGGCCATCAGATCGCCTTCCACATAGCTGGTGAGGTTGGCGCCAGGACAAGATGTCCGGCTCATACTGCGATGCCCGGTGATCGCAGGGGTTGTCACCGAAGTACCGCTGGGCCATACATTGGAGCCTCTGCTGGTGAAGGTGACCTGGGAGGTCGGGCCGGTTTCCAGCCGGTAGCGATCGGCGAGCCAGGCCAGCAAGGCGACCAGGGTGGAAAGCGAGGCTTGGGTCGGCTGCGCGGTGTTGTAGTCCCCGATCACACAAACCAGTTGAGAGAAGCCCTGATTGCCACCGGTGGCGTCTCCGGCCACCGGCCCGTCAAGGCTCCCGGCCCGTCCTTCCCATGCGCCGCCACCGGCATCGATCAGGAAGTTGTATGCAATGTCGAGCCAGCCCTTGTCCGGACCGGTGTGGTAGTCATAGAAGCTGCGCAGGATGGCGGGAGCGTCGGCCGAGGTGTGGCCATTGCGCGACGCCGAGTGATGAACCAGGAGAAAGCGGACATCCTCCTCGACGAGCTTGCCCCGGGGTGGGCGGTTGGTGGCCCATTCCGAGCGGGGATGCACCTCGAGATCGGCCGCGGGCAAAACGCTGAGCAACGAGTTATCGCTGAGCCCGGCAGCCGCGCCCAGGAACTGGCGCCGGGTGAGCTCGTTCATCGCACTCAAACCATAGGATTGCATGTGCGTTTGTCTACGGTTCACGGTCAATGAGAAGCTGGGAAGAGGGGGCCTTCGCCCTGGTCTTGACCGTGGTGCTCGGTGTGGGCCTCTGGATGTTCACCGGAGACTCGCTAGGGGCCGATCCCTCGGGCACCTCGGTGCCGATCTCCTTCGACGCGTCGGCTGCGGCCCGTGGTGAGACCATGGCTGCCTCGTCCGGTTGCCTCGCCTGCCACACCATCGACGGGACCACCGGCACCGGTCCCACCTGGAAGGGGTTGGCCGGGGCCAGCCGGCCGCTGACCACCGGTGACTCGGTGGTAGCCGATGACGCCTACCTCTTCAGTTCGGTCATCGATCCCATGGCCCAGGTCGTGGCCGGCTTCGAGCCGGTTATGCCCACCACCTACTCGGACACGTTGACCGAGGACGACATCAACGATCTGGTCGAGTACATGAAGTCACTTGGCAGATAGAACCGTCCGTTTCTGATCTCACCGCGGTGCCCAAATCGCGGGAATATGACACAACCGGACTCAGGTTGTAGTATCACGATAGACTCATACCTGATTCGGAGGATCCTTTCATGGCACGTGCAGTAGGCATCGATCTTGGCACCACCAACAGTGTCATCGCGGTGCTCGAGGGAGGCGACCCCACCGTCATCCCCAACGCCGAAGGTGGGCGCACCACCCCGTCGGTCGTCTCTTTCAAGGACGGCGAGGTTCTAGTCGGCGAGGTCGCCAAGCGGCAGGCCATCACCAACCCCGACCAGACGGTGCGCTCGGTAAAGCGCCACATGGGCACGGATTGGTCGATCGACGTCGACGAGAAGAAGTTGACAGCCCAGGAGATCTCGGCGCGAATCCTGATGAAGCTCAAGAGGGACGCCGAGTCGTTCCTCGGCGACAAGGTCACCGATGCGGTGATCACCGTTCCCGCCTACTTCAACGACTCCCAGCGTCAGGCCACCAACGAAGCAGGTCAGATTGCCGGTCTCAACGTGCTGCGGATCATCAACGAGCCCACCGCCGCCGCCCTCGCCTACGGCCTGGACAAGGACACCGATCACACCATCCTGGTCTTCGACCTGGGGGGCGGCACCTTCGACGTGTCCGTGCTCGAGATCGGCGACGGGGTGTTCGAGGTCAAGGCAACCTCCGGTGACACCCAGCTCGGAGGCGACGACTGGGATCAGAAGGTGATCGACTGGCTGGTCGAAGGTTTCAAGAACGACCACGGGGTCGACCTGGGTAAGGACCGCATGGCCCTGCAGCGTCTCAAGGAGGCCGCCGAGAAGGCCAAGATCGAGCTGTCCACGGTCTCAGAGACCGAGGTCAACCTGCCCTTCATCACTGCCACCTCCGAAGGACCGCTCCATCTCCAGCGCAAGCTGGCCCGTTCCGAGTTCCAGAAGCTGACCGAGGAGTTGCTCGAGCGCACCAAGCGGCCTTTTGAGCAGGCGATCAAGGACGGCGGCATCCCCGTCGGCGAAATCGACCATATCGTCCTCGTCGGTGGCTCCACCCGTATGCCGGCGGTGCAGGAACTGGTCAAGAGCCTCACCGGCAAGGACCCTCACCGCGGGGTGAATCCCGATGAGGTGGTGGCGGCCGGGGCGGCGATTCAGGCCGGGGTGCTCAAGGGCGATGTCAAGGACATCCTTCTCCTCGACGTCACACCCCTGACCCTGGGCATCGAGACCAAAGGCGGAGTCATGACCCGGATGATCGAGCGCAACACCACCATCCCCACCAAGCGATCGGAGATCTTCACCACGGCCGAGAACAACCAGCCCGAGGTCGAGATCAACGTGCTGCAAGGAGAGCGGGCCATGGTGGCCGACAACAAGAGCCTTGGTAAGTTCCGGCTCACCGGAATCCCGCCGGCACCGATGGGCATCCCCCAGATCGAGGTCGCCTTCGATATCGACGCCAACGGGATCGTCAATGTCAGCGCCAAGGACCAGGCAACGGGCAAGGAACAGACGATGACCATCACCGGTGGGTCGGCCCTGGCCCAGGACGACATCGACCGCATGGTCAAGGACGCCGAAGCCTACGCAGACGAGGACGCCAAACGCCGCGAAGCCGTAGAGACACGCAATCAGGCCGAGCAGCTGGTCCATCAGACCGAGAAGCTGATCGAGGAGCAGGGCGAGAACATGACCGAAGACGAGAAGTCGGGGGTCGACACTGCCCTGGCCGCCCTGAAACTGACCCTGGAGAACGAGTCGGCGGAGACACCCGAGATTCGGTCCCAGATGGAGGAGCTGATCAAGGCCAGTCAGACGATGGCGACCAGGCTCTACGAGCAAGCGGCCCAGCAGGCCCAAGCCGGCGGTGCGACCGAAGACGAGGATGACGATGTCGTCGAGGCCGAGATCATCGAGGATGAGTGACCCCAAGCCCGAAATCGTCGAGGCGGGAGGGTCGACAGATGCCGCGGCTCTCGGTCTCGAGCTCCCCGACGACAAAACTGAAGCCGTCGAGCTCCTCCTCGCTCATCTCGAGCAATCACGTGACGAGGCCACGTCGTACCTCGATGATCTGAAGCGGGTCGCGGCCGACTTCGACAACTATCGCAAACGGACGACTCGCGAGCAGGCTCTGGTGCTGGACCGTGCCGCCGAACGCGTCGTGCGCGAGCTGATGCCGGTCCTCGACTCTTTTGACGCGGCATTGGCCACCGTCGCCTCCACCGACGCCGAGCGGCAGCTGCTCGCGGGGATGATCAACACCCGAGAGCAGCTGCTGCGGGCGTTGGAGCAGGAGGGCCTCGAGGTGATCGGGTCGATCGGTGAGGAGTTCGACCCGGAGATCCACGAGGCGGTCGGGGCCCCCGACGGCACCGGCGACCTGGTGGTGTCCGAGGAGCTGCGCCGCGGCTATCGGCTCAAGGGCCGTGTCCTGCGGCCGGCCATGGTGATGTTGGAAGCACGACGGTGAACCGCGACTGGGTGGACAAGGACTTCTATCAGATCCTCGGCGTCGACTCGGAGGCAAGTGGCGAGGAGATCAAGAAGTCCTATCGCAAACTGGCGCAGAAGTATCACCCCGATGCCAACCCGGGCGACAACGCGGCCGAAGAGCGATTCAAAGAGATCTCCGAAGCCTATGCCACCCTCTCCAGCCAGGAGCAGCGAAAGGAGTACGACCAGGTTCGCCGCATGGTCGACTCCGGTGGTTTTGCAGGATTCGGCGGCCAGTCGGGCGGGTTCGGCGGGTTCGGCGGCCAACAGGTTCGGGTGGAGGACCTCTCTGACCTGCTCGGCGGCATGGGGGGCCTCGGCGATCTCTTTGGCTTCGGGTCGGGAGGCGCCAGAGGACCGAGCAAAGGGCCCGACGTCCAGGCCGATCTGAGCATCGCGTTCGAAGATGCGGTCAAAGGTCTCGAGACCGTGGTCACCGTACGCGGGGCAGACACCTGCTCGCACTGTCGTGGAACCGGCGCCGAGCCCGGGACCCAGGTCACGACTTGTCCCACCTGCGGTGGCCAAGGGGTGGTGGCTCAGAACCAGGGCTTCTTCTCGTTCTCCCAGCCTTGCCCGCAGTGCCGGGGGGCAGGACGCATCGTCGAGACTCCGTGCAGCGTGTGTCGTGGCTCCGGCTCGGAGACCAGGACACGCAACGTAAAGGTCCGTATCCCGGCAGGGGTGCAGGACGGGAACACACTCCGCTTGAGGGGAAAGGGGGGCCCGGGGCGCAACGGCGGCCCCAATGGCGACCTCCTGGTACGGGTTCGGGTCGCTCCCAGCCGCACCTTCGGGCGCAAGGGGAATGATGTGACCCTGGTGGTTCCCATCACATACTCCGAAGCCGTGCTCGGCACCAAGCTCGACGTGCCGACACTCAATGGCGGGGTCCGGCTGAAGGTGCCGGCGGGCACCCCATCCGGCAAGACATTCCGGGTTCGGGGCAAGGGCGTCACGCCCGAGCGGGGAAAGACCGGTGACCTGCTGGTAACGGTGCAAGTGGCGGTTCCGTCGAAGGTGTCCAAGGAGGAGAAGAAGCTGCTCGAAGACCTGGCCGAGCTCGAAACCGACGATGTGCGATCGCATCTGAGATGATGAGACGGTCATGAGCGAGCCACGCAGAGCAGTGTTCGTCATCTCGGTGGCCGCCGAGCTCGCCGGGATGCACCCTCAAACCCTGCGCATCTACGAGCGCAAGGGCCTGCTCGAGCCTTTCCGGACACCGGGGGGGACCCGTCGCTACTCCCAGGAAGACATCGAACGGCTCCAGCTGATTCAGGAGCTGACCAGTCAGGGCCTCAACCTCGAAGGCGTGAGGCGGGTGCTCGCCCTGCAGGAGGAGAACCGAACCCTGAAGCGCAAACTCGACAAGCTGCGCGACAAGCTGGATGATCTCGAAGACGAGATGGAGCAGAAGATCGAGGACGTACACAAGTCGTACCGGCACGAGATCGTGCTGCGCTCTCAGGTGCGGCGGGCACTGGGAGAGGGCGGGTCGAGATGATGGCCGGCTCGTTCGAGGGAGCGGTCCGGGTGCTCGGGGACGACGGAATCCTGCTCACTACCGGGGCTGCGAACCTCGCTTCCGACACCGAGATGGGCAACTGGGGCGGCACGTTGACGACATACAACGGCACCGGGGTAGCCGGCAAAGCCTTGGTCGTCGAGCTCGAGATCCCCGGAGACGGGAAGGGAAAAGCCCAGCTGACGCCGGATGGGATCAATGGGGAGATGGCGATCTCGCACGTGATCGGTCTCGGCCCCGCCTTCTTCTGAGCCTCCCCTCCATCGTTCGGTTACGGTGGTCGCATGGGTGCCGCGGCCGATTGCGAGGCCATCGGGACCGGGTTTCTCGGTCAGCCGGTCAACACCTTCACCACCGTTGCCTTCCTCCTGGTCGGCGCCCTGGTCCTCACTTATCGCAAGGAGCGGGTTTGGATCGGTGTCGGGCTGATCGCCACCGGAGTTGGCTCCTTTTTGTTCCACGGACCGATGCCCGGGGGAAGCGAATGGGCCCACGATGTCACCCTGGCGTGGCTCCTGGCGCTGATCGCCGGATTGGGAACCCGCTGGGAATGGATCTCCAAGGCGCCGGCCCTGGTCGGCCTCGGTGCCTTGTTCTGGCTGATCCCCGTCATTGCCGATCCGGCGGCAGTCGCGCTGACCGTGCTTGCCGTGGTGTCCATCCTGGTCAAAGAGCGCTCTCTCGGCACTTGGGGGCCACTGGCGCTGGTCTCGGCAGCCGCCGTCTACGGTCGCCTTGGCGCCACCGGCGGCCCGTTCTGCGATCCCGAGGCGCTCTATCAACCACATGGCGTCTGGCATGTGTTGGCGGCAGTGGCGGTGGGA
The DNA here is from genome assembly GCA_035544615.1 of Acidimicrobiia bacterium. Taxonomy (GTDB): domain Bacteria; phylum Actinomycetota; class Acidimicrobiia; order Spongiisociales; family ZC4RG35; genus JARDZU01. The sequence goes on from DATKEA010000117.1 coordinate 12,125, forward strand.
TGGTGGGCGACGGCCGGTTCACGCCATCAGTCGACGACCAGGCGCTAGCCCATACCCCGACCGGTTTCGATCACGCCTTTGCCCAACAGATCGGGATGAGAGGACACTCATCAAGCATCCAGTTGCGGAACGATTCCCTTGTCATGTTGACTTCTAAGCGTCACATGGTACCATGCTCTGCATGGTACTTAAGAGTACCGGACAGGACCGGGCAACCCAGCTCCTGCATGGCGTGCTCGACATGTGTCTCATGTCGATCATCGACGACGAGCCGTCCTACGGTTACGAGATGGTGAACAAGCTCCGGGAGCGTGGATTGAACCTGGCCAGCGAGGGCTCGATCTACCCGCTGCTCTCGCGACTCCAGAAACAAGCGATGATCGAGAGCTATCTCGTCCAGAGCACCGAGGGCCCGGCCCGCAAGTACTACCGGATGACAGCTGCTGGACGGGACGCCCTGCAGCAGTGGCGACAGGACTGGGCCGAGTTCCGGGATTCGGTGAACGAAGTGCTCACTGGAGGCAAAGGTGACTGACGATGCGACTGTCGTGGAGAGGATCGAGCGCTACTGGCTCGAGACCGGTGTCCCCAATGGTGCTGTCGTCGCGATGCGGGCTGAGCTGGAACAACATCTGGCCGACGCAAGAGTCGACGGACGCACCCTCACCGACGTGGTGGGAAACGATCCGGCGAGATTCGCCGAGAGCTGGGCCGCTGCCTACCGGGCGCACCGCCGCTCCACGGCAACCTGGGGAGATGTGCAGACCGGACGAGCCCAAGTCACGAGAAAGACCAGGAGAGAACTGCTCTCCTATGGAATTGGATTAGGCGCGGTGATCGCCGCCGTGGCCGTTGCCGGACAAGGAGGTAACGACGTGGACAATGAAGTCTGGAGATGGTTGTGGACCATCTTCGCTCTGGTGATGGGAATCGGTGAGATCTTCACCGCAGGATTCTTCCTGCTCCCGTTCGCCATCGGCGCCGCCGCAGCCGCCATCCTCTCCTGGGCGGGGGCAGCGATCCTGGCCCAATGGTTGGTCTTTTTCGGGGTCTCGCTGTTCTCCCTCGCCTACCTGCGCAGGTTCATCACCCGCCAGGACGAGGCCGAGCAGCCAAAGGTCGGCGCCAATCGCTGGATCGGCTCCGAAGGGATCGTCCTTGAGGACATCGACCCCGCCAGCGGGGCCGGTATGGTCAAGATCGAGAGCGAGGAATGGCGAGCCACCGGCAATCAGGCCATTCCCGCCGGCCAGAGGATCGCGGTCGTAGAGGTTCGAGGGGCGCGTCTCGTGGTCGAGCCGCTCGAGAACGAATAGAGATTTGAGAATCAGAGCCAAACGAAAGGAAGAACAATGGAAGCAGTGATCATTCTGTTCGCTGTGCTGGCGCTGGGATTGATCCTCGTCGCCGCGGCGGGATTCAGAGTGGTGCGACCGTTCGAGAAGGGACTGATCGAGTTCCTCGGGCGGTACCAGCGAACGGTCGACTCGGGCCTGCGCTGGGTCCTGCCCTTCGTGAAGCGGTTGACCAAGGTCGACATGCGAGAGCGTGTCGTCGACGTCCCGCCCCAGGAGGTCATCACCAAGGACAACGTCGTGGTGACCGTCGACGCAGTCATCTACTACGAAGCCACCGATCCGGTGAAGCTCGAGTACAACGTCGGGAACTTCATCCTCGCCGTGACCAAACTGGCCCAGACCAACCTGAGGAACGTGGTCGGCGATCTCGATCTGGACTCAGCTCTCACCTCGCGTGAGGTGATCAACGCCAAGCTCCGCCAAATCCTCGACGACGCCACCGACAAATGGGGTGTGCGGGTGGTCCGGGTGGAGATCCAGAGGATCGAGCCGCCGCAGGACGTCACCGACGCCATGCACCGTCAGATGAAGGCCGAGCGTGATCGGCGAGCGGCGGTCACCGAGGCGGAAGGCCTCAAGCGCGCTGCGATCCTCAAGGCAGAAGGCCTCAAAGAGAGCCAGGTGCTGGAGGCGGATGGTCAGGCAGAGGCGATCAAGAGGGTTGCCGACGCAGAGAAGTACCAGAAGCTCACGGTTGCCGAAGGTGAAGGTCAAGCCATCGAGCGGGTGTTCCAGGCGATACACACCGGGAACCCGACTCCTGACCTGATTGCCATCCGCTATCTCGAGGCCCTCCAGGGTGTGGCCGACGGGCAGGCCACCAAGATATTCCTCCCGCTGGACACCAGCGGAGTGCTGGGCAGCGTCGCCGCCATCGGCGAGATGTTCAAAGAGGCATCAACCGAGGCGAGGCCTTAAGACAACCCAGGTCCGACTTTTGGGTAGCCGAAGAAGGGACCGGTCCAATTGGGGCCGGTCCCTTCTCACAGCTCGAGCAAGGGACGGTCGAGGGCCGAGGCCACCTTTGCCACCGTTTCCATCGTGGAGGCAAACCCTTCCAAGGTGAGACTCTGGGGGCCATCGCTCAGCGCCTCATCGGGCCGGTCGTGGACCTCGATCAGAAGTCCGTCCGCTCCGGCCGCCACTCCGGCTGCCGACAGGCTCGGCACCAGTGATCTCTTGCCGGCCGCGTGACTCGGATCCACGATCACCGGCAAGTGCGATCTCTCCTTGAGAACCGGGACAGCACTGATGTCGAGGGTGCCACGGGTAGCAGTCTCGAACGATCGGATTCCACGCTCGCAAAGCACCACCCGCGGGTTCCCGGCACCGACGATGTACTCGGCGGCGAGGAGCAGCTCCTCGATCGTCGACATGAGACCCCGCTTCAACAGAACCGGGGTCGGCTGGGCTCCCACTGCGGAGAGGAGCCTGAAGTTCTGCATGTTCCTGCTGCCCACCTGGAGCATGTCCACGTATCGGTTCATCAGCGGGATGTCCTCGGGTGCGACTACCTCGGAGACAATGCCCAGCCCGGTCTCCTCGCGGGCTGCGGCCAGCATCTCCAAGGCCCGCTCCCCCAACCCTTGAAAGCTGTAGGGCGAGGTCCTCGGCTTGAAGGCCCCACCCCGCAGCAAGACGGCGCCTTCTTTGGCGACGGCCCGGGCTATGCCCAGCAGCTGATCCTCCGATTCCACCGAGCACGGGCCAGCGATCACCGCCACCCCCCGGCCACCGATCACCACATCACCCACCTTCACCGTGCTCGGCTCGGCTCTCGCTTCGCGGGCCACGAAGGGGTATCTCGGCGCATCGAGACTCACCGACTCCACCCCGGGAAGGGTCGCAATCGTCTCACCGATCCCCGCTTCCGGCTCGCCGATGATGCTGACGATGGTGGTCACGCCTGCCTCGCCGACATGCACCCGGAGCCCGTGCCCCTCGATGAAACGCAGGATGGCGGCCTTCTCCGCCAGGGTGCACTCGGGAGCAAGGGTGGCGATCAGTTTCTCAGCCCTTCGATGAACGCCCCCGGGTCGTCGCCAGCGGCGAGCACCTCGACCAGGGCGCTCCCCACGATCACCCCGTCACAGTGCTGTCCTAGGACATGAACCTGTTCGACCGTCCTCACGCCGAACCCGGCCAGGACCGGGGGACGTGAGACTGCCCGGACCCGATCCAGATAGTCTGTGACCTGGTACCCGATATCGGCCCTGCCACCGGTGGTCCCGGTCATGGTCACCGCATAGGTGAAACCCTCCGAGGCCGCGGCGACCGTCGCCAGCCTGTTCGGGTCGGTGACCGGGCTCACCAGCTGCACGAGACCGATGCCGCTGCCTCTGGCAGCGTGACCGAGATCCCCCGACTCCTCGAGCGGTAGGTCGGGCACCACCAATGCGGCAACACCCGCTGCCCCCAGTCGGGGCATCAGCTCGTCAGGGCCGAAGGCAAGGATTGGGTTGAGATAGCTCATGATGATCAACTCGGCACTCAACGGGGCGAGGTCCTCGATGGCGGCAACGATCGATCCGAGGGTGGCTCCACCCTCGAGGGCAGCGCGGCTCGACTCCTGGATGGTGGCTCCGTCGGCCATCGGGTCGGAGAAAGGGATACCGATCTCCACCGCGATGGAGCCAGTCGAGAGCGACTGCAGCGCCTCCTTGAAGTTCACCATGGTCGGGAATCCACCGGTCAAATAGGGAACGACAGTCGTGCCCCCGCCCACGAGCCGCTGTTCGAGAGTGGCCGCACCGGTCAGTGATGTGCTCATTGGCGCAGGCCTTTGAGGATGTCGATGTCCTTGTCGCCTCGGCCGGAGAGGCCTACCAGCACCACCGTTCCCGGGTTGGCGGTCAGCCATCTCTTGGCCCCGGCAAGGGCATGGCTCGATTCGAGAGCGGGAATTATCCCCTCGAGTCGAGCCAGCTCGTCGAGAGCCGACAGCGCCTCGTCGTCAGTGGCGCTCTCATATCTGGCCCTTCCCGTCTCGGCCAGCCATGAGTGCTCGGGACCGACCCCTGGATAATCGAGACCGGCCGACACCGAGTGGGTCTCTTGGATCTGACCGTCCTCGTCCTGAAGGAGATACGAGTAGCTGCCGTGCAGGACTCCCGGGCTTCCATAACTGATGGTTGCCGCGTTGTGGCCCAGCTCCGGGGAGGTTCCACCCGCCTCGACACCGATCAGCTCGATCGGGTCGCCGAGCAGTGGATGGAACAACCCGATCGAATTCGACCCGCCGCCGACGCAGGCAATGGCCACGTCAGGGAGACGGCCGGAACGCTCCAGCATCTGAGCTCTCGCCTCCCGCCCGATCACCGACTGAAGCTCTCGCACCAACCACGGGTAAGGATGGGGTCCCACCGCCGAGCCGAGCAAGTAGTAGGTGGTCTCTGGCTGGCTCACCCAGTCTCTGAGGGCTTCGTTGATCGCGGCGCGCAAGGTGGCATCACCGGACACCACCGGGGCGACCTTTGCCCCGAGCAACATCATCCGTTCCACGTTGGGGGCCTGGCGCTCGATGTCGACGGTGCCCATGTAGACGGTGCAGTCGAGCCCGACCCGGGCGCACGCCGCAGCCGTCGCCACCCCGTGCTGGCCGGCCCCGGTCTCGGCGATGACCCGCTCTGCTCCCATGGCGCGGGCGAGGAGCGCCTGGCCGATGGCGTTGTTGATCTTGTGAGCCCCGGTGTGAGCCAGGTCCTCCCGTTTGAGCCAGACGTCACCACCCCAAGCCTCCCCGAGACGCTTTGCGTGGGACAGCGCGGTTGGCCTGCCCACCCACGACGAAAGCTCGGCGTCGAACTCGCCGAGAAAGCCGGGGTCGCCCAAGAGGGTGGTGGCGGTCTTCTCCAGCCTGGTCAGGGCCGAAATCAGGATCTCGGGCACATAACGCCCTCCGAAGGGGCCAAACCGACCGTCGTTGCTCTCTGGGTTTTCTGTCGTCATCGTCTCTCCCTTCCAGATCCGAAACCAACATGGGCCCCTCGCGGCGTTTCTCCCCGAGCTGCCCTCACGAACGCTTTCATCAGGTCGGGGTCCTTCTCACCAGGGCGGCGCTCGATGCCGGAGCTGACATCGACCCCGAACGGCGCCACTCTCGAGACTGCCGCCGCCACGTTGCGGCCATCGAGACCACCGGCCAGGACAACGCTCTCGGCGGCGGCGAGCGTGGCGAGACGGTCCCAGTTGGCAGGCACTCCGCTTCCCCCCTTGGCTGCGCTGTCGACGAGGACCATCCCGCTGGTGGTTGCGTCGAGGGCCCTATCGAGGTCGACTTCGAGCGAGTCACTGTCGACCACCACCGGCAGGATCCGATCGCCGGGCAGGCCGGCCAATGAGCGCAGCTCCGCCTGAAACAGGTCCGGCGCCACTTCCTCCTGCACCTGCAGCAACAATTGGGGCGTCGGATCGTGGAACACGGCGACACCGAGCACATCGGCGGGCAACAGGCTCAACAACGACCTGGCCTTAGAAAGGGTGACTTGTCTCGGTGACGGGGTGATGACGAGGCCGACCGCGTCCGCCCCGGCCTCGACGGCGACTTCCAGGTCTGCCTGGTTGGCGATGCCGCATAGCTTGACGAAAAGGGTCACGCCGTCACCGCAACGGCTCGTCGACCCGCCCCGACCATGCGGTGGACCAGTCGGGAGGGATCATCGTGTTTCATCAAGGCGGAGCCGACGAGGACCGCCCGATACCCGAAGCCGGCGACACGCTCGACGTCGTCGGGCCGCCTGATTGCGCTCTCCGCGACCGCGACCACCCCCGACGGGAGGTGCTCGGCGAGCTCCTGGTGACGCTCCGGGACGATGTCGAGGCTGTCGAGGTCCCTGCAGTTGACCCCGATCAGCACGTTGGCCAACCCGTCCACCGCCGCGGCGAGACGACGGAGATCGTCGCCGTCGAAGGCTTCGGCGAGAGTGAACATCCCCAACTCGCCGGCGCTGCCGATGATGTCGGCCATGACCTGGTCGGAGAGGATGCGGGCGATGACCAAGACACCGTCGGCACCCGCCAGCCGTGCCTCGAACACCTGAAAGGGGTCGACGAGAAAGTCCTTTGCCATTACCGGAACCTCGGAGCCGGCTGCGACCTGTCGCAGACTGTCGAGCGAGCCGCCGAACGCGCTCGGTTCGGTCAGCACCGAGAGCATGGCTGCCCCGCCTCTCTGGTAATCGTCTGCGATGGCGACCGGGTCGTGGGCGGGGAACGAGCCCTCAGACGGTGAGCGGGGCTTGATCTCCGCGATCACATCGAAGGTCGACCCGAAGTCTCGGAGAGGCCTGGGGCGAGGCCCGGACAACGCTGCCTCCCGGAGCCCGGCCATTGGGAGATGCCGAGCGGCCTCGTCCGCCCGTTGACGGGACCTTTCGGCCATAGTTTCCAGGAAAGCGCTCAAGACGCCGCTTCTCCCGAACCAAACTCGGCCAGGCGCTTGGCCAAGGACAGGGCCCTCCCGTCATCGATGGCCGCCGTGACCAGTTCCACCGCGACGGGGGCGCTCTCGGCTCTTCCGGTGACCTCGAGGGCCAGGGCCGCACCCAGCACGACGGCATCACGGTGAGCGCTCCGCTCGCCTTCGAAGACGTCGAGCAGGCGTTGTGCGTTGTGCGATGGCGCTCCGCCGGCCAGGTCCGACGGCTCACACCGGGGCATTCCGAGGTCGGCGGGGTTCCGCACCGATTCCTCGACCCGGCCCGGTGTGACGTCGAAGAGGAGAAAGTCGCCCAGCGGTGACGGCTCGTCCCAGCCGGCAGCCCCATGGATGACGAAGGCCCTCTCCATCTCGAACCCGGCAAGGGCACCGGCCATGAGCCGGGCGGCGCCAGGATCGAAGGCGCCGATCACCATATGACTCGGAGCCGCCGGGTTGGTCAGCGGCCCGAGGATGTTGAACACGGTCCTCACTCCCAGCGCCCGCCGAATCGGGCCTACCGCGGCCATCGCCGGGTGAAAATGGGGGGCGAAGAGGAAGGTGAAGCCGGTTGCGGCGAACAGCCGGCGTACCTGATCCTCGTCGAGCGGCATCGGCAGACCGAGATGCTCGAGGATATCGGCGCTGCCGCAGTCGCTGGTCATCGACCGGTTGCCATGCTTGACCACGGGTACTCCGGCCGCCGCGGCGAGCAGGGCCGAGCCCGTCGAGAGATTGAGGCTCCCGGACCGATCCCCTCCGGTGCCGACGACATCGACAGCGCCGGTCACGTCGATCAACGGGTCGGTGGCCAGATCTCGCATCGCACGGGCAAACCCCTGGACCTCTTCGGGAGTCTCCCCCTTGGCACGCAGGGCAGCAAGTAGTGCTCCAGCCGTTGCCGGTTCGACCTCCCCGCCGGTGAGGTGCCGCACCAGCGAATCGGCCTCGTCGACAGTGAGGTCCTTGCCCTGGAGCAGGTGGTCGAGCACCTCTCTCATCGTTTGGTGCCTGCCAGGTCGAGAAAGTTGCGAAGCAGCAGGTCACCGTGCGGGGTGAGCAAGCTCTCAGGGTGGAACTGGACCCCTTCCACGGGGAGCGAGCGGTGCCTGATGCCCATGATCACTCCATCCGAGGTGAAAGCAGTCACCACGAGATCCTGGGGCAGGTCGGCTTCCATCACGGCCAGGGAGTGATATCGCCCGGCGTCGAATGGGTTGGGAAGTCCGGCGTAGATCGTGGCCGAGTCGTGATAGATGGGGGAGGACTTGCCATGGCGAAGCTCCTCGGCATGGTCAACGGTGCCGCCGAGGGCAGCAGCCAGAGCCTGATGACCGAGACAGACGCCGAGGATCGGCACCTCGTCGAGCATGCCTGCAATGAGCTTCATCGACTCACCGGCCGATTCGGGCCGTCCCGGACCAGGCGAGATGACGAGGTGAGTCGGCTCCAGCTCCCTGGCTTCTTCGAGGCTGATGTCGTCGTTGGTGCGCACGACCACCTCCGATCCCAGGACGCGCAAACCCTGGACGACGTTGTAGGTGAACGAGTCGTAGTTGTCGATCAGCAGAACCTTGCTCATAACCCGTTCGCCGCCGTTTCCAGGGCGCCCCGCATGGCGCCCGACTTGGACAGGACCTCTTCCCACTCCGCGGGCGGGAGGCTGTCGGCAACGATCCCTGCACCCGCCTGAAAGCTGTACTCGCCGTCTGACATGACGATGGTTCGGATGGCGATGGCTTGATCCATGCTGCCCCCATGGCCGAAATAGCCCACGGTGCCCGCGTAGAAGCCGCGGGGCACAGGTTCCAGTTCCCGGAGCAACTCTATGGCCCGGATCTTGGGAGCACCAACCACGGTCCCTGCCGGGAAGGCGGCCGCGAACAGATCGAAGGCGTCGATGCCGGAGCCCAGAGTGCCACTCACCCCACTCACCAGATGGATCACATGGCTGTACCTCTCGATCTGCCGATAGGGATCCACCTTTATCGAGCCGGGCACGGCCACTCGCCCCAGGTCGTTCCGGGCCAGGTCGACCAACATGACGTGCTCGGCGGCCTCCTTGGCATCCCCTATCAACACTTCCTCGGCCATGCGATCGTGGTCCTCGTCGTTGTAACGGGGTCGGGTCCCGGCAATTGGCCGCAACTCGGCGGTAGTCCCACGCAGTCGGACCAGGGCCTCTGGCGAGGAGCCGATCACCTTGGTGGAGCCCAAGTCGCAGAAGTACATGTACGGCGACGGGTTGAGCAGCCGGAGCCCGCGGTACACCGTGAACGGATCGAGATCGCTCTCCCCCGAGAACCTGACTGACGGCACGATCTGATAGACGTCTCCTTCAGTTATGTGATGCTGGGCCTTGCGCACCGCCGACTCGTACTCGTCTTGGCCCATCGATGCCACCGGGTCACCGAACCCGCCGACGGCGTCCGGTCCGGCAAGGCCTTTGGACAGGAGTCCCACCACCTCGCGACGCAAGGCGAGCCGGTCGGTGTCAGACCCCTCGTGCAGGAGGGCCGCCCTTCGGCTGAGATGGTCGAAGACGATCACACTCGGCGGGCCGTAGAGCTGGATCTCGGGACGGTCGCCGGCTGCCGGTGCCCGTCCCACAAGACGATGAGCGACATCGAATCCGACAGCTCCCACCAGACCACCGTGAAAGGGGACTGCGCCGCTCACCGGGCCCGGTGCGGGCGCCAATGCCAGTGTCTTGCGCAGGCCTTCCATCAGACCGTTGATGGTTCCGTCGGTCTCGATCCGGCTACCCCCGGCCTGGATGCTCCAGCCGTCGCTGCTGACGTCCAGGCCATGACCGAAGCCGATGAACGAGTATCGGCCGACCTGGTCGCCCTGCTCGACGCTCTCGAGGAGGAAACGGGGGCCGAGCGGCGCGAGCTTGAGATAGACCGAGGTCGGTGTGTCGAGATCGGCGGGGATGTCGAAGATGTTGTTCATGGGGCTCCTCTCGCCGGCTGCCGGTGATGGGGCCCTCGCATGAGAAAAACCCACCTGCCGGAGACCGGAGATGGGTTCATCGTGATCAGAGAGCGAAGCTATCCGACCGAAGCCACCTCCGGCGCGCGCCAAGCCCACCACCAGGTGTGCACGGGCCTCGAGGTGATCGATCGGTTCATACGCGCGGCACGGTACGCCGGGCTGGATGATCCGTCAAGACCACCACCGAAGCGTCAGCCGCCGACGCGATTCATGGCGGCGATGACCTGCTCCACGTCGGGAGGGCTCACCGGCGGGTAGAAGACCATCGTGTACAAGTCGCATCGTTCCCCTGGGGCCTCGAACCAACCCACCACCCAGGTGCCATCCGGGTGAGGTCCCACCGCGCCCCGGGTGCCGTCGATGAATACCTCCCCCTTCTCCGCAGGCCAATCCACGGCAGGCAGTGTCCCGCGGATCAAGGCGATCGCAACCAGGCCGTCATCACGAGCGAGCAGCGTGGCGCTGGTCCCGGGGACCGACGTCCAGACATCGGGCTCGATCCCGGCGGGATCGAGAATCGTGTCACCAACACCGGCCGGTAGAAGGCCCAGCTCGTAGGGCGGCTTGGGACACTCGGCCGGAGGTTGGGTCGAGGTGGTGTCTGAAGCCGATGTCGTCGTGGCGGCGGTTGTGGTGGTCGTTGTCGTGATGGTCCCGGCATCCGGTGACGAGCAGGCGACCAGCAGCAGTAGGAGCAATGGGATGAGCCTCGGCATCGAGCGCCGATCTTATGACCAGCCACTGCCTGGTTTGGGCCAATGACACCGGGGGTAAACATCGGCAACACGCCACCCCACGTGGCACCAACTGACCTAGGAGGCCAGACGTGAATGATGCACAGGTGACCGAGCTCCTCTACCAGGCGCTCGAGACCGAGCTGGGAGGCGTTCAGGTCTACGAAATGGCCCTTCGCTGCACCGTCAACGAGGACCTGCGCGAGGAGTGGCAGGGATATCTCGAGGAGACACAGAACCATGTGACCATCGTCAGCGACGCCTTTTCCGAGCTCGACCTGGATCCTGAGGTCGAGACTCCTGGACGGGCCGTTGTCCGATTCAAAGGTGAGGCACTGGTGACCGCGATGCAGATGGCGCTCGATGCCGGTGACATGTCCGCAGCTCAGCTCGTCGCCGCGGAGTGTGTTGTCGATGCCGAGATCAAGGACCACTCCAACTGGGAGCTCATCGGTGAGGTGGCCCAGGAGCTAAAGGGGCCCCGAGCCAAGGTATTGCAGGATGCCTACGAGCAGGTCGAGGAGGAAGAGGACCAGCATCTCTACCACACCCAGGGGTGGGCCCGTGAGTTGTGGTTCGAGTCCCTGGGAATGACGGCAGTGCTGCCTCCTCCCGAGGAGATCAAGAAGGTCACGACTGCGATCGGTGCCGCCCGGGCCGAGCAGTCACGTGAGGACTACATCGAGAGCTAGACCCTCGACAGGGTAGTTCCCCGGTGTCGAAGCCGGGGAACCCGTTTCAGCTCGGAGATCACCATCTCATGGCTGTCCCAGCCGCATCGGCCGGGGCTTGAAAGCACAGGCTTACAATCCACGCCGCTGCTCGCGCAGCCGTTCCCGATCCACGAGCGTGTGGGTGGGCACGTACTTGAAACAACTGAACGAGGAGGCCTGCGATGCTTCGCAGACGCTTATACATAGTCCTGGCACTCTCACTGGTTCTGGCTGCATGTGGCGACGGATCGTCCGACGACACCACCACGACCGCGGGTGATGTCACAACCACGGCGGCAGCCGAGACCCCTACCACGGCAGCGGAGACCACCACCACCGGCGGAGCCGACGTCTGCTCGACTGACAGCGAAGCGCTGTTCGAGCCGGGCAAGCTGACCATCGCCACCGGTGAGCCAGTCTTCCCGCCATGGATGATCGACGACGACCCGACCAATGGTCAGGGGTTCGAGAGCGCCGTCGCCTACGCACTTGCCGAAGCGCTCGGCTTCGCCGCCGAAGACATCCAGTGGGTACGCACCACGTTCGACGAGGCGATCGCCCCCGGTGAGCGACCATACGACTTCAATATGCAGCAGTACTCGATCACCGCAGAGCGAGACGAGATCGTCGACTTCTCGATCCCCTATTACACAGCCCAGAAGTCTGTGGTCGCCCTCGAAGGGACATCTGCCGCCACCGCGGCGACTTTCGGCGACCTGGCCGAGGTCAACTGGGGAGCCACCATCGGTACCACCGACCTCGACTACATCGTCGACGTCATTGGAATCCCCGATGCCGACGTGGCGGTGTTCAACGATCAGGCCGGCACTTTTGCCGCCATGTCCGCCGGGCAGATCGATGCCACGGTGATCGGTCTTCCCACCGCCTACTTCGTGACGGCTGTCGAGCTTGAGAACGCGGTCATCGCAGGGGTCCTTCCCCGTCAAGGCGATGAAGGCGACGGTATGGGCCTGCTGTTCACGGACGGCAACCCATACGTGGAGTGCGTCAATTCGGCACTCGAGACCCTTCACGACAACGGGACGATCGACGCCATCGACGGCGAGTGGATGCAGGCTGGTGGGGACATCCCGGAGATAACTGAGTGACAAAGGAGCGTTCCGCGCCGGCCCGGCGCAGACGGAACGCTCGTGACCGATGGATCCCGGTGCTGGCCAGTGTGGTCAGCACCGGGGTCGTTTTTGGCCTCGCCACCTGGTGGATCACCAGCTCAGAGTTCTGGCCGGCGGTTCAAAGGCAATTCTTCTCCGGCGAGGCGATACGCGAGTCGTTCCCCGCCGTCCTGCGTGGGTTCTGGCTCAACGTCAGGATCTGGGTCATCGCCGAGATCTTCATCCTGGTCCTCTCCCTCGTCCTCGCTTTGATGAGATCTTTCACCGGCCCCATCGCGGCCCCATTTCGTGTCTTCGCCATTGCCTACATCGATCTCTTGCGTGGGATTCCCGCCCTCCTGCTCATCCTCCTCCTCGGCTTCGGGGTGCCCGCCCTCCAGCTTCCCGGACTTCCCCGTGGCGCCCTGTTCTGGGGAACAGTGGCCATGATCCTCGGCTATTCCGCGTACACCGCCGAGGTCTATCGTTCGGGAATGGAGGCGGTTCACGACGGCCAGCGGGCTGCGGCCCGGGCCCTCGGCCTCTCCCAATGGCAGACCATGCGCTACGCCATCGTCCCCCAGGCAGTGCGCAACGTGCTCCCAGCCCTGCTCAACGGGGCCGTGTCCCTACAAAAGGACGTGGCCCTGCTCAGCGTCATCGGAGTGCGGGAAGCGGTCAGGGAGGCCCAGATCTACACCGCGCGCACCTTCAACTACTCCAGCCTCATCGCGGCCGCGGTGTTGTTCCTGATCGCGAGCGTGCCCCTGGCCCGTTTGACCGACCGGTACGCGCGACGTGATCAAGAGCGGCGTCTGCAGAGGACCCTGTGATGCAGCGGGTGGAGATCAGGAGCTTGACCAAGTACTTCGGGGACAATCTGGTCCTCGACTCGGTCGACCTCTCGGTCGCGATCCACGAGGTGATCTGTTTGATTGGCGCCTCGGGGTCGGGCAAATCGACTCTGCTCCGGTGCATCAACCGGCTCGTCGACTATGACGACGGCACGATCCTGCTCGACGGGGTGGACATCCAGGACGAGGGCCTGCCGCAGAACCAGTTGCGAAAACGCGTTGGAATCGTCTTCCAGGCATACAACCTGTTCCCGCACATGACTGTCCTCGACAACATCACCCTCGCTCCGCGCAAAGTCCACGGATTGGACCGGGAGGAGACCGAGGTCCGAGCCTATGAGCTGTTGGAGCTATTCGAGATGGGCGGCTTTGCCGACTCCTACCCGGACCGACTGTCGGGGGGCCAGCAGCAACGAGTGGCCATCGTGCGGGCGATGGCCACCAATCCTGACGTGCTGCTCCTCGACGAGGTCACCGCCGCCCTAGACCCCGAGCTGATCGGCGGAGTGCTCTCGGTGATCAGGGATCTCAAGACGTCTGGGATGACGATGATCATCGTCACCCATGAGATGGGATTCGCCCGCGACGTCGCCGACCGGGTGTGTTTTCTCGACGCCGGTCGCATCCTCGAAGAAGCTCCGCCCAACAAGCTCTTCTCGGACCCGGAGAACCCGCGTACCCGCCAGTTCCTCCAACGCATCATCGAGGCCGGACGACTGTGAGCGAAGCCGCCGACCGCTCCAGAATCGCCGACGTCTCCCTCGCTCCCAGCGGGCACCGGGCCATCGAGTGGGCCCGTCGCCACTCACCCGTCCTCGACGGGTTCGTGAGACACCGGCTCGACGATGGCGTTCTCCGCGGCCGACGCGTAGCCGTGGTGGTCCATCTTGAAGCCAAGACCGCATTTCTGGCGACAGTCCTCGCCGACGCCGGGGCAGAGGTCCTGGTCGCCGGCTCCAATCCTTGGACCACACGTGACGACGTTGCCTCTGCTCTGGTGGAGAGGGGAGTCGAAGTCCACTCGAGTCGGCGCTCCCCGCTCGATCAGTGGGAGTCCGACCTCATGGCCGTTGCCGATACCGAGCCGGAGCTGATCGTCGATGACGGCGCCGAATTGACCGTGAGGATCAGTCGGGACCGGCCCGAGCTCTATGCGCGCCTGAGCGGAGTCTCCGAAGAGACCACCACCGGCGTGGCCCGGCTCCGCCAACTGGAGGAGGCCGGTCGGCTCCCGATGCCCGCCGTCGCCGCCAACGATGCTGCCTGCAAGCACTTGTTCGACAACCGGTATGGGACGGGTCAGTCGACCATCCAGGCCATTCTTCAGATGACCAATCTCCGCCTTCCGGGGAAGAGGGTCGTCATCGTTGGCTATGGGTGGGTGGGACGTGGAATCGCCGGCTACGTGCACCATCTCGGGGGCCGCGCCATCGTGGTGGAGATCGACCCGATCAAGGCCCTGGAGGCACACACCGACGGCCACGAGGTGGCCAATCTCAGAGAGGCCCTCGCCGGCGCCGACCTGGTCATCACCGCCACCGGCGGGATGCGCGCCATCGGCCGGTCCCACTTCGACGCCATCGCCCCCTCGGCGGTTCTGGCCAACGCCGGTCACCACGACCTGGAGATCGACGTCCCGGCGCTCGAGGCGGCGGCATCTGGCAACGACGAAGTCCGGCCCGGCGTGACCCGCTACCTGCTCGAGGAAGCCAAACCCGTCTACCTCCTCTCCGGTGGGGCCCTGGTGAACATCGCTGGAGGTCTGGGCCATCCCATCGAGATCATGGATCTGTCGTTCTCGGTGCAGGCGATGGGGTGTCACCTCTTGGCGAAGGGAAACCTCGCCCCTGGAGTTCACATGTTCCCGGCCGAGCTGGATCGGGAGATCGCCACCGCCAAGCTGGAGAGCCGCGAGATCTTCCTGGACTCGATGGAGACGGCACAACAAGACACACTTCACGGCATTCTCGATCTCTCGCAGGGTGGGGACGGTCATGTCTGATATCGGACACGGGATGATCGACTTCGCCAGGCAGTTCATGCCTGCCCTCGAGGCGGCGGCGGACACCGTCCGGATAGGGGGAAGGCTCTCCGGACGCCGGGTCGGCATCGCCCTCACCCTCGAGCCAAAGACGGCATGCCTGGTGGAAGCGGTTGCTTCGCTCGGCGCCGAAGTGGCGGTGTTCGGCAGTGGCCATTCGACCAAGGGCGACGTGGTCGAAGCCCTCGTCGCCGGCGGGATCAGCGTCTTTGCCGAGGCAGGGGCAACACCGGAGCGAGTCGCCGAGCTTCGGGACCGCTTCATCGACACCCGACCCGAGTTTCTTTGCGACGACGGGGCAACCATCGCTCGCCGTATCCACGGAGAGCGTCGCGACGTGCTCGACGACCTGCGCGGGGTGGCCGAGGAGACGACCAGCGGAGTTCGCCCGCTCCGTCTGATGGAGGCAGATGGGAGCCTGATGGTCCCGTGTGTGGCGGTGAACGACGCCCGGACCAAACTGCTATTCGACAACGTCTACGGAACCGGCCAGTCCGTGGTGATGGCGACGCTCGATGCCACCAACCTGCAGATGTCGGGCAAAGTCGTGGTGGTGGTAGGCTACGGCAAGGTGGGAAAGGGCATCGCCTCGGTGGCCAGGGGACTCGGTGCCCGAGTTATCGTCACCGAGCTCGAGCCGGTGGCAGCGCTTCAGGCGTACCACGAGGGATTGCAGGTCCGGCCCCTGGCTGAGGCTGTGGCCGAAGCCGACTTTGTCTTCACGGCCACCGGGATCGGGCATTCCCTCACAGCCCATCACGTGACACAGATGAAAGACGGCGCCGTCATCGCAGTGGGCGGAGCGGGCCGACCTGAATTCGACCCGACCGCCGGCCCCCAACTCGTCGAAGGTGACGAGGTACGGCCTCAGGTGAGGGCGCTGACGGCTCCTAGTGGCAATACGGTCTTCGTGGTCGCCGATGGCTACTGCGTCAACACGACTGCCGGAGAGGGGAACCCGATCGAGATCATGGACCTCTCCCTCGCCCTCCAACTCAGGGCGCTCGACCATCTCGCCGGCGGGGACCTTGCCCCAGGGGTTCACCTGTTGCCGCGCGAGATCGAGGACGAAGTCGCCCTGACCCAACTCGCCGCGGCCGGCATCCGAATCGACCAGCCGACCGAGGACCAGATTCGAGCCGCGCGAACCTGGTGAGCAACCTGACCATCCACACTGCCCCGGCCGTGGTGCCGGTGATCAGCCCACCCCTCCCCGATGGCGCCGTGGTAGTGGAGAAGGGTGTTATCAAGGGCGTAGGAAGACGCGAGGAGATTCTCGGCGCCCACCCTGAAGCCGAGGTCATCGAGTGGGGTGGGGTGCTCATCCCTGGTTTGGTCAACGCCCACACCCATCTCCAGTACACGTCTTTTGCTTCGGTGGGTGCTCAGCCCCATCCCAGCTATGTCGCGTGGTCGGAGCGGTTTGTCTCCGAGTACGAAGGGCGTCGATCGGAGGACTGGGGAGCTACAGCCCGCACCGGGGTGGAACTGGCGCTGACCACCGGATCCACCTGCTTCGCCGATGTGGTGACCGACGTCGGGGCGCTCAACGCGCTGGCCGACACCGGCGTCCCCGGTGTGTCCTACCTGGAGCTGATCGGCGTCGACGATCAGGCGTGGGAGGAGCGTGTGAGAGAGAAGGTGTTGGCGACCCTACGCGGGGCACACCGCTCGCCTGACTCCCGAATCGGCCTCTCTCCCCACGCCCCATACAGTGTCGACGAGCCGGTGTTGAAGAAAGCAGCCTCGCTGACCCGCGAGGAAGGCTTGCGTCTCCACATCCACCTAGCCGAGTCGGACAGCGAGGACTCCTACTACCGCACCGGGACCGGTGCCCTGGCGGAACGGGTCACACTTCGCGTCGGCCGGCCTTGGAGCATTCTGGCCAGGGGCGGCACGGGACTGGGCGCCGCCGAATTCGCCGCTGCATGCGGACTGCTGGGCGCAGACAGTCATGTCGCCCACGGGGTGTATCTCGGTCTCGAAGGTCGGGCTCTCCTTCGCGCCAACTCGACTCATGTCGCTCTTTGCCCTCGATCCAACCTCACGGTTGGCATTCAACCGCCCCCGGTTGCCGACTTCCTGGCCGAGGAGAGCCCGATCGCGGTCGGCACCGACTCGCTTGGTTCCAACACCTCCCTCGACCTGCTCGAGGATGTGGCTCTGCTGAGAACCCTCGCAGTTGCCGGGGGTTACCACATGGCAGACCTCGATCGGCGTCTGCTCCACGCCGCCACCTTGGGTGGAGCCACCGCTATCGGGCTGGATCGAGAGCTCGGGTCGCTCCAACCGGAGAAGAGAGCCGATCTCGCCGTGCTCGGGGTCGACCCCGGGCTGTCGGAGTTGGAGCGGCGCATCGTCGAGCGTGGGGCGGGCAGCTGCCAGGCCACCATCGTGGGTGGTGAGCTGCGCTTCAGGCTCTAGTCAACGGATCGCTAGCGGAGGGCGCGCATGTACCCGTCGCGAGATCCAATGAAGATGGCGCCCTTCCAGACAACCGGGGTCGACTCGAGACAGGAGCCCCCGAGATCCAGCGACCAGAGCAGGCTCGGCGAGCGCGGATTTTGCAGTGAGTAGGCCCGCACGTCACCGAGACAGGTGGCGGTGACCAGGGTCTCGTCGACGACGACGGGTGAAGACCACGAGTGGAACCCGACCTCGTCGTCCCAGAGCAAGGCGCCATCGTTGGCGTCGACCGCGATCAGCGACCCCTGGTGGGTGTTCAGGTAGACCACACCCTGGTGGACGGCGGGGGTCGCCCACGAGCCTGCATCCGAGGATCCGGCGGTCAGGTCAAG
This sequence comes from Acidimicrobiia bacterium, assembly GCA_035544615.1. Lineage (GTDB taxonomy): Bacteria > Actinomycetota > Acidimicrobiia > Spongiisociales > ZC4RG35 > JARDZU01. The sequence goes on from DATKEA010000117.1 coordinate 30,148, forward strand.
TCCCCAGATCCGTGGCTCGCCGTCGGTGTAGGGATCCAGTTTGACCAGTTGACCCACCTCGAGGTTGCGGGCGGTCTCGGTCGAGCCCATCTGCGACGGCTCATGCTCGATGGAGACGTAGAGCATTCCCTCCTCATCGGCGACCATGGTGGCGTCGATGTCCCCTCCCGCGTAGTAGTCGAAGACGATCGGCGCCTCACCGTCTCTCACATTGGAGACGTCCAAGCCGACGACGCGACCACCGGAGTTGGCGAAGTAGACCCGTTGGTCGAAGGCAACCACTGAGGTTTCGATAGAGACATTTCGCCCCGAGTTGGCCAACAGCTCATCGTTGTACCCGGGGATCTGCACCAGCTTCACCGGGTCTACGGTCACGTTGCCCTCCTCGTCGTAGCCCCGATTGAGCTCGACGGCGAAGAACCAGCCGTTCTCTCCGCCTTCATACATGATGTCGTCGATAATGGCCGGATTGGAGTCCCAGTCGTCGTTCCAGATGCCATTGACCTCATTGGCGTCCATCGACCACAGAAGGGTTGGATCACCGCGGTCGAGAGCGAGAATCCGGAGCTTGTTGTCGCGGGAGCCAAAGTAGAGCATTGGGTATCCGTCCGGGTCGAGGGTCACCGAGCCCTTGATGATGTCCCCGGTGAGGAACCTGGGTCGCAGGTCCTCCCCCGTCGCCGCATCGACGAAATGAACCGCCGAGTCGTAGGCGCCAAAGATGAGCTCGGTCACCCCGTCCGGTCGCTCCCAGACCGCGGGCTGGCCGGTCCATCCCATCCCGCACCAGATCCGCGTCTCTCCTCCCTCCGACGATGGGCTGCACATCTGGGCGTCCGGATAACGCCAGGACACGGTTGGCGACTCGGGTACCGGGCCAACTCCATAGAAGCTCCGAGTCGGATTTCCCCTGAACATGGTGACACCGACCGTTGATCCCCAGGGCTGACCGACGGTCCAGCCGGGCACCGTCCCCGGCTGGCGCGGCTCGGGGGGAAGAGTGGTGGTGGTTGCAGGCAGGGACGTGGTGGTCGGGCCCTCCGAGTCGATCGTCGCCTCCGGCTCGGTGGTGACGGTGAGTGTTGAGGACGGCGACTGGAGGGCATCGATTGGGGCGGAGTCATCTCCGCGAGTGATCAGGAAGACGGCCAGACCGAGGATGAAGCCCACAGCCACAATCGTGACCACCTGGCCCACTCGCTCGTTCACGATCGGTCCTCCCTATCCGGGTGGGCCACAGGTTGCCTCACCGGTGACAACAGGGCGGCCGTGAGTCTCGATGTATGCCGGTATCAGACACGCCTCGACTGACCCGTCAGGCGCCACCACAGCACGGGCCACTGCCGTGGTCGCGCTCGGCACAGAGTTGTGAGGCCAGACGAAGTTGCCCAGCGACCAGAACACGGCGGCACCGTCGATCATCTCCAACGGCTGCATCCGGTGGGGATGATGGCCAAAGATGATGTCGGCTCCGACGTCGATCAAGGCGTGGGCTCGCTCGATGTCGTCCGCCCGGGGGGTGGTGTCGAGCTCTCGACCCCAGTGGACTGTCACCACCACGATGTCGGCCACCGCCTTGGCGGCTTCGACCGCATCCACCATCTGGTCGGTGTGGTCGCCGCTCCGCATCCCGGCCCGGTCGGCCGAGGCGTACCAGCTGTCGTTGGGTGCCACTCCGCCGAACCCCAGCACAGCGATCTTCCAGCCGTTGATTTCAAAGAGCGCCGGCTCACCCGCCTCGTCGTAGTCGCGGCCGGCGCCAACCGCCCCGATTCCGGCGGCGATCAGGTTGTCCCGACCGTCGACCAGGGCCTCTTTGCCGAAGTCGCCAGAGTGGTTGTTGCCCAGGTTGGCGACGTCGATGCCGTTGGCCTTGATCGAAGGAAGAGTCTCGGTGGGGCAACGGAAGACAAAATCCTTGGCGAGGGGGGATCCGATGTCGGAGGGGACGCATTCGAGGTTGATCACCGTCAGATCGTCTTCCACGAACAGCCCGTCCAGGCCGGACCAGGCGTGGTCGTAGCCCTCCTGGGCGAGTGTGGGGATGTAGTCGGGATCGACCGCGACATCACCGGTCCCATGGATCACCAACCAACCCTTCTCGGGCTCAGTCGTGGTCGTCGGCGGCGCGGTCGTTGTCGTAGGAGGTGTGATCGTCGATGAGGTGGTAGTCGACGGCTCTGCCACCGCCTCCGGTTCGGCGGTCAACTCGGCTCCCGCCGCCAGCTCATCCGCTCCGTACACAAGGAAGGAGGCCACTCCCAGAATGACGCCGCCACCGAGCACGATCAGGTACTTGAAGGTTCGAGACAAGGTCCTGTGGAGGCTATACGCCGGGGAGGGGCTAGCCCACGCTTGGGTTGGCGCCCGGCACCGGACCGATTTACAGGATCTGGCTCAGGAACAGCTTGGTGCGGTCCTCCTGAGGATCGGTGAAGAAGTGCTCGGGGGTTCCCACTTCGACGATCTGACCGTCGGCCATGAACACGACGCGGTCGGCGACCTCGCGCGCAAACCCCATCTCGTGGGTGACGACGATCATCGTCATACCCTCGAGAGCAAGGTCCTTCATCACGTCGAGGACCTCGTTGATCATCTCGGGGTCGAGAGCCGAGGTGGGCTCGTCGAACAGCATCACTTTCGGCTTCATCGCCAGAGATCGGGCTATGGCGACACGTTGCTGTTGCCCACCGGAGAGCTGGCCGGGGTACTTCCTGGCCTGCTCCGGGATGCGTACCCGCTCCAGGATCTCCATGGCCTGATCCTCCGCTTCCTTCTTGGGCATTCGCCTCACCTGGCGCGGTGCGAGCGTGACATTGTCGATCACCGAGAGATGCGGGAAGAGATTGAACTGCTGGAACACCATCCCCGTCTCCCGTCTGATCTCCTGGATGTTGCGAACGTCCCCACTCAATTCGATCCCGTCGACGATTATCCGTCCATTGTCATGCTCCTCGAGCCGGTTGATGCAACGGATCAGGGTCGACTTACCAGAGCCCGAAGGTCCAATGACCACGACAACCTCCTGACGTCCCACCTTCAGGTTGATGCCTTCGAGCGCCTGGAAGGCCCCGAAGAACTTGTCCACGCGCTCCATCTCGATGATGGGCTCCCCAACGGTCTTCGTGGCATCGGCAAAGATCTGCGACTCAGTCGTCATCTCGTTCCCACTCCTAGCTTCCGTTCCAGTCTCTGACTCTCTCTGGACATCGTGAATGATCCGACCCAGAACAGGAAGCCAACGAAAACCAGGGTCTCGACGATGAGACCTTGGCCGCGGAAGCCTTCCTGTTGCGTGATCGCTTGGGCCGCGCTGAGCAGATCCAGGATGCCCAGCGCCAACCCGGCCAGCGTTGTGTCCTTGAACAGCGATATGAGCTGGCCGATCTGAGCCGGGATCACATTTCTCAACGCCTGTGGAAGGACGATGAGGCCCATCTGCTTGGTCGGGCTGAGGCCGAGAGACTTGGCGGCCTCCTCCTGTCCGCGAGGCACCGACTGCAGACCGCCGCGAACGATTTCGGCCAGGTAGGCCCCGGTGAAGATGGTGAAGACCACGATCGCCCTAATCGTCTTGGAGGGGGCTAGCGATGCAGGGACGAAGAACTCGAGAGACACATTGGCCATGAGCAGAAGCACGAACAACGGGGCGCCCCGAACGAACTCGATGTAGGCGACGGACAGTCCCTGAAGAAGCCGCAACTTCGAACGTCTGGCCAGCGCAAGCAAGACCCCCAACGGGAAACACAGGATTATGCCGGCGATGGCCGAAGTGATGTTGAAGTAGAACCCTTCCCAGTCCGCCAGGGGAACCGTGCCGGTGAGGAAGAAGAACAAGGCGAACGGGACCGCAGCCATCATCAGGAGCGCGCCACGGGCAAACCAATGCGGCACGGCCATCTGACTCGCGATTCCACCCAGGATCCGCCCGCCTACGCCAGCCACGATGGTCGCCCCTGCCATCAGCCATGGCCCGGTCGTATCGGTCAACACAAGGAGCAGAAGGACCGTGCCAAAGATCAGCCCAAAACGGCGAACCAGATCGCTCACGCGCTGGCTCATCGACATGCTCGCCACGGCCGAGGTCTCTCGTCGAATCTGACGCCCGTGAACGATTCCGGCGATCAGCCCAACCCAGAGACCCAGAACCACCACTGCCACTGCAATGACCGACAGCTCATCGGCCGGCCACCGTCCGACGAGCAAGAGACGCAAGTTGACATCGATGATCCCCCAACGGCCGGTGACGAACACGAACTGGAGGAACGTGACGACGATGTAGAGGGCGAAACCACCGAAGAACAACGTGAGGAGTGCGTCGAGCCACGTCCGAAATAGGTTCTTCCGCGCCCAACGATAAGCGCGTGTGCCGGTGCCAAGGGTGGTCGGAGCGGAGGCGGTCATCGTTCCACCAGCTCGAACCGTCTGTTGGCCACGTTGACGAGAGCCGACGTGATAAGAGAGATCACGACGTAGAAGACCAGCGCGAGGAAGAACGCGGGCACGGCCGGTGAGCCATTACCCACCGTTATCTGGGTGACGTTCGTGATGTCGAAGTACGAGAACCCCGCACCGAGCGATGAGTTCTTGATCAGGTTCAGGTACTGATTCCCCAACGGGGGGATGGCGATGCGCATCGCCTGGGGCAGGATCACCTTCCACATTCGCTGAAATCCGGTCAGTGCCAGTGCCGCAGCGGCCTCTCCCTGGCCCTTGGGAACCGCCTGGATCGACCCTCGAACGATCTCGGCGATATGGCTCGCCGTGTAGATGACGAGGGCGAGCAGGATGGCGAAGAAGGATGGGTCGATCCGTATGCCACCGACGATCTGCCGGCCATCGACCGCGGGCAGGCTCACCGCGCCGCCGAGGACGATCCAGCCCACAATCAGGGTCAAAACGAAGAACGAGCCTCCGAGAAGCCCGGCATGCGAGGGCCGACCCGTGCGCTCAAACACACTTTGACGCCAGCGTGCAATCATCCACCAGCTGACAACGCCGATCGTGAACACGAGGGAGAGGGACCACCCGGTCACACCGTCGTACCACGGAACGCCGATACCGCGATTGGACACCACGAACCAGTCCAAGGGGTTCCAGGAAACCTCGATCGAGGGCATGACCTGGAGGACCACCCCGAGAAACACGAAAGTCAGCAGAACCAGCAGCGGAATGTTCCTGAAGAGCTCCACATAGACCGCGCTGAGACGGCTCACTACCCAGTTCCTCGAGAGGCGGCCGATGCCGATGAGGGTTCCCAGGATGGTGGCCAGGATGGATCCCACCACTGACACTCGGAGTGTATTCAGCACACCGACTATGTAGGCGTTGCGTACCGGCTCGTTGGGCGAGAAGTCGGCGCCCGGAATGCTGAACGTGGCTGGATTGGACAGAAAATCGAAGTTGGTCGGGATGCCACTCGCCTCTGTGTTGCGAGTGAAATTCCCCCACAGCCAGAAGAAGATCGCAGCCACCACGGCGAAGACGAGCAGTTGGAACGCCCATGAGAGGACGCGCACATTCCGATAGAACGGCGGACGTGCTGGTACTCGAGTTGTCGTCATTCAAGAAGCAGTTCGGGGCGACCCAGTGGGTCGCCCCGAACTCATGCTCTCTACCTATACGGCATTGCGTACATCAATCCGCCATCGGTCCAGAGAGCGTTCAGACCTCGCTCGAGACCCAGCGGAGCGAGGTGCTCCTCAAAGATCTCCCCGTAGTTGCCCACCTGGCTGACTACCTGGTAAGCGAAATCTAGCGGCAGACCCAGACCCGGATCGAAGGTGGTGGTGTCGCCCTCATCGCCTTCGAAGTCCAGCCCGAGGAAACGACGGATATTGACGTCGTCCGTATCGAGGAAGTCATCCACGTTCTCCGAAGTGATTCCGAACTCCTCGGCTTGGATGGTAGCAATGATCGCCCAGTTGACTGCTTGTGCCCAGGCGGTATCACCGTCGAGGACGGCAGGAGCCAGCGGTTGCTTGGAGAACACTTCCGGCAGAATGGTCAGCGCCTCCGGGCCGTCCGGATAGACCGACCGCAGGCCGGTGAGCTGACTGGTGTCGGATGTCCATCCGTCACATTGGCCGGCCTGAAAGGCCTCCTGAAGCAGATCAGTGTCAGGGAACGATCGAATTTCCCAGTCGAGCCCGAGACGAGCGGCCTCAGCGGCTGCGTCACCCTCCGTCGTAGTCCCGCCGGCGGAACAAATGACCACGCCATCCATCTCGGTGACGCTGCTGAAGTCACCGGTGTTGACCATCATCCCCTGCCCGTCGTAATAGTTGACTTGCAGGAATGTGGCCCCCTCGACGCCGTCTCGACCGGCGGTCCAAGTCGTGTTTCGCACGAGGACGTCGATCTGACCTGACTGAAGAGCCGTGAACCGGTCCGCGGTCTCCAGATCGACATGCTCTACCGCCTCGGCGTCACCCAGCACGGCGGCCGCAATAGCCCGACAGAAATCGGAGTCGAATCCCACGTGCTCGCCGTTCGCGTCGAGGACCGCGAAGCCCGGGAATGCATCACGGGTCCCGCAGTTGAGTGTTCCTCGCTCCTGGACTTCCGCGAGCAAAGCGCCGCCAGCCGCCCCGTCGCCTCCTTCGGCTTGAGTCGTTGCGGGCTCCTCACCGTTGGCAGCAGTCGTGTCGGCGGCATCACCGTCGTCGGTACATGCCGCGAATACGAGCGCCATGACGGCGAATACCGCCAATAGCTTGATCTTCTTCATGAGTCCTCCATCAGATTGGGGCAATGCGCCGACCGGAGCCGATGCACTCAACCAGCGACCCTAGCCCGGGAGCCTCAGGACGGGTCGGGGAAGTTCGATACCCGAGGCCGAGGCCTACTTCTCGAGCACCATTCGCAGGAATCGGCGGGTTCGCTCCGCTTTCGGGTTGGTTAGCACCTCGGCTGGTGGGCCTTCCTCCACGACCACCCCGCCGTCCATGAACACCACCCGGTCGGCGACTTCCTGGGCGAAGGTCATCTCATGGGTGACGACCATCATGGTCATGCCGTCCTCGGCCAGTTTTCGCATCACATCGAGCACCTCCCCGATCAACTCGGGGTCGAGCGCCGAGGTCGGCTCGTCGAACAGCATCATGTCGGGGTCCATGGCGAGGGAGCGGGCGATGGCCACACGCTGCTGTTGGCCACCGGAGAGACGAATCGGGTACTCGTCGATCTTGTCGAGGACGCCGACGCGATCGAGCACCAGCCTGGCCACCTCCACGGACTCTTTCTCCGACCGCTTCAGCACCTTGCGTTGGGCAATGGTGACGTTGTCGAGCACGGTGAGATGGGGGAAGAGGTTGAACTGTTGGAACACCATGCCGATCCGGGTTCTCAGCCTGTCGACATCAGCATCGGGGTCGGTGATGTCGTCACCCTCGATCAGGATTGTTCCCGAGGTCGGCTCCTCGAGGCGATTGACACAACGGAGCAGGGTCGACTTTCCTGAGCCCGAAGGGCCAACGATGCACACCACTTCACCCACCGCGACTTCGAAGTCGATCCCTTTCAGCACCTCGAGCTCACCGAAGTACTTGTGGAGGTCGATGATCTGGATAGCCGGTGTGTTCATCTCCCCCTGCCCGTCCTTCTCTCCATCCGTCGCACCAGATAGGTGAGCGGGAGGGTGATCAGTAGGTAGACGATGGCTATGACGGTCAGCGGTGTGGCGTTTCGTCTTGTTTGCATGAAGTCACGGGCGAATTTGACCAGTTCACGGGTCATCGGGGTCGACCCGATGACGAAGAACAACGAGGTGTCCTTGATGAGCAAGACCATCTCATTGGTCAGCGGTGGGATCATGATGCGGAAGGCCTGGGGGAGGACGATGGTGAACATGGTCCGGTTCTCAGACATCCCCAACGATCGTGCCGCCTCTCGCTGGCCGCGGGGGACTGCCTCGATCCCCCCCCGGATCGTCTCTGCCATATAGGCCCCGGCAACGATGGAGAGCCCGACCACCGCGGCCCCCACCCGGCCCCCGGGAACCCTGAAGTCGAACGCGATAGGTATCCCGAAGGCCAACAGGATCAAGGTGACCAGTGCGGGGAGGCCCCGGAACAGTTCGATATATCCGATGGCGAACGCGCGGTAGGGGCCTACCGAAGACAGTCTCATCAAGGCCAGGGCCAAGGCGATCACAAGGCCGAAGCCGAAGGACAGAACGCTGTAGACCAGGGTGTTGCGGGCGGCCACAGTCAATACATCGGGGAGCATGTCCCTCATGACTCCGACGTTGAAGAAGACGCGGCCGATCCGTTCCCAGTCGCCGCCGACCACCGCCAACGCCACGATCGCCACAGCGAGCAGATAGAGGAGGCCTCGGCTCAGTCTCTGCTTTTGACGCCTGGTCATCGCCATAGGGAAGGGGCGACCCTAGTGGGTCGCCCCTTCTCAGAACCCAGAATCTGGGCTCAGGCGTCGAACCACTCTCCAAAGATCCGGTCATAGGTGCCGTCACCGCGGAACTCTGCCAGGGTGGCATTGATCGCCGACAGCAGGTTGGGGGCGTCCTTGGTGGCCAACCCGTAGACCTCGTCGGTGGCGAAGGTCTCGACCACCGCCCATCCCTCGTTGTTGTCCACGTAATCCTGGGTGGCGACCAAGTCGGTCATGAACCCCTCGACGTCGCCAGACTCCAACGCCAGGTAGGGCCCGTCGGCATCGGGGAATTCGACGATGATGATCCCTTCCGGTCCCTCGTCGCGGACATAGAAGTGACCGGTGGTGCCGGTTTGCACCGCCAGGTCGTTACCAACCATTTCCTCCAGACTGGTGATACCCGAGTCAGTGCGGACCAGCAGCGACTGCTCCGCAGTGAAGTAGGGCTCGGTGAAGTCGATGACCTCAGCCCGCTCGTCGGTGATGGTGATCGAGGCCGCGGCCACATCGCACTCGCCGCTCTCAAAGGCGAGGCCACCGGTTATGGCGTCCCAACCTGGCTCGGCGACGGTCATCGTCAATCCGAGATCCTCGGCGATGGCTCGCATCAACTCGATGTCAAAACCGGTGTATCCGCCCTCAGCACCCTCGTCCTGGAACTCCATCGGTGGATATGGGGTGTCGGTGCACACGGTAAGTGTGTCCGCGGCCACCAATTCCAGACTCTCGACGTCGACATCGTCTCCCGCGTCGCCATCGTCGCCACACGCGGCGAGGACCAGGGCCATTGCGGCGAGCACCGCGACCAGTCGGTTTGCTTTCTTCATTCTTTCTTCCTCCCTTGGATGACCCGGAACCTGGTCCCGGGTGCGCCCAAAGCGTATACCCAACCGGGCCCGGAGGAACAATGAAAACGGGTTCGGCCCCCCAAACCGCGACTGGCGGCAATCCGCTTACCTGAGGTACATGGCGCCATATGTGGCGCTATTCAGACATAGAAGAAGCGGCGTACGCGCCCACCAATCGTTCTCTGTCCCGCTAGCGCCAGATATGGCGCTGCGTACCTCAGGTAAGCAGTGCCAGGACCCTGGACACGACTGAGTCGGGGTCGAGGCCGACGGCGTGGGTGATGTCGGACGCCGAGCCGAAGGGGAGGAATCTATCGGGGACACCGATGCAGGTGACCTCTTTGACCATGCCCGCGGTGGAGAACGCCTCCATGACCGCAGCCCCGAACCCGCCCGCCACCACGTTGTCCTCCAAGGTGACTACGTGCGACGCCGCTGCAGCCCACTCGAGGATGCGCGGGTCGAGAGGCTTGACCCATCTGGCGTTGACCACGCCGACCGAGAAGCCCTTGGTTCTGAGGTCTACAGCCGCCTTCTCGGCGGTCTCCACCATCCTGCCCGCCGCCACCAGCATCACGTCGGATCCTTCGGAGAGACGCTGGGCCTCGCCAATCGGCAGCGGCTCGACCGGGATGGCCGGGACCGACACCGCGGCACCCTTGGGATAGCGGATGGCAATGGGGCCTTCGTGGTCCACAGCGGTCTCGATCATGGCGCAGAGCTCAGTGGCGTCGGCCGGGACTGCCACGACCATGTTGGGGATCATGCGCAGATAGGAGAGGTCGAACACGCCGTGATGGGAGGGGCCGTCGGGGCCGGTGATACCGGCCCTGTCAATCAGAAAGGCAACGGGGAGGTCGTGAAGGGCGACGTCGGCGACGATCTGGTCGAAGGCTCGCTGCAGGAAAGCGGAGTAGATGGCGACCACCGGCTTCTTCCCTGCCATCGCCATCCCGGCGGCAAGGGTCACCGCGTGCTGCTCGGCGATCCCGGTGTCGTAGACCCGATCAGGAAACCTCTGCGACATCTGCATGAGACCGGAGCTGCTGACCATTGCCGCCGATATGCCCACCAGGTCGGGTCGGGTGACCGCGGCGGCAGCCAACGCGTTCCCGGCGACATCACTGAGACGCAGCTCGGGCTTGAGCGCCTTCCCGGTGGCCAGATCGAACGAGCCGACACCGTGCAGCTTCTCCAATTCGTCCTCGATGGCCGGCTGGTAGCCGCTGCCTTTCTCGGTCACCACGTGGATGACGACGGGCTGGTCGTAGGTCTTGGCGGTGTTGAAGGTCTCTTCGAGCAGGCTGATGTCGTGGCCGTCGATTTGGCCGGTGTACTTGAGGTCGAGCGCGTCGAAGACCGTGGACGGCTCGAGTATCTGCTTCACCGCGTCCTTGAGACGGCCCGCCAGCTCATCGGCGGTCTCCCCGACCAGGGGAAGACCTCTGAGCATTCGACCCAAGGTGCGTTTCGTCTTCTCGTACCTGGGGTCGAAACGGTAATGGGCGAGGCTGGCCAGGGCTGCCAGCCCACCGACCGTGGGCGCATAAGAGCGGCCGTTGTCGTTGAGCACGATGATGAGCCTGGGGGGCTTGGTCACTGCGATGTGATTGAGCGCCTCGTAGGCCATGCCTCCGGTGAGAGCGCCGTCCCCAACCACGGCCACGGTGTACCCGGGGTAACCGCCCAGCGCATGTCCCAACGCATAGGACAAAGAGGTCGAGGCATGGCTGTTCTCGACAAAGTCGTGCTCCGATTCTTCACGGCTGGGATACCCCGAGAGACCCCCGGTGTGCCGGAGTTGGTCGAATCCCGCCGTCCGACCCGTGACGAGCTTGTGAACGTACGCCTGATGCCCAACGTCCCAGATGAACCGGTCGGTGGGCGAGTCGAAGACGCGGTGCAGGGCGAGGGTGAGCTCGACAACCCCGAGGTTGGGCGAGAGATGCCCCCCGGTCTTCGACACCTTGTCGAGGATGAAGGAGCGGATCTCGTCGCAGAGCTGCTCGAGCTCCTCAGGAGTCAACCCACGTAGGTCGGCAGGGCACGTGATGGACTCGAGAATGGACATGGTGAAGCCTGCTCAGGCTAGCTTGGCGCCCGCCTTGTCCCCTGCGAGAACCGGCAGATGGACCACGAACGTGGAGCCCACCCCGAGTTCGCTCTCCACTTCGACACTGCCTCCGTGACTCTCGATCACATGCTTTACGATGGCCAAACCGAGCCCGGTTCCACCGGTAGCCCGTGCCCGGGCACTGTCGACACGGTAGAAGCGCTCGAACACCCGGTCGAGGTCTCGTGTCGGGATTCCTTCACCGGTGTCGGTGATGCGCAGTAGCGCGTCGCCATTCACCGTGGCCAACTCGGCCTTTATCGATCCTCCGACCGGGGTGTAGCGAACCGCATTGTCTAGAAGGTTGCGGACCGCTATCGCAACGTCACGTCTGCTTCCGGAAACCTGCACCGGTTCGGCGTCAACAGCCACCCTTATCTCTTGCTCCTCGGCGATTTGTCGAATCCGCTCCACTTCCTCTCGAACGAGATGGTCGAGATTCAGCGGATCGAGCTCGGGTTGGTCGCGCTCCAAACGAGACAGGTCGAGAAGGTCGACCACCAAACGATCGAGCTGTCGGGACGAGGCCTCGATCTGGCGCGCGAAGCGAAGCGCAGAGTCGTCCCCCCGCTCGACGGCAATCTGGAGGGCTTCGGAGGAGGCGATGATCGCCGACACCGGGGTCTTCAACTCGTGCGAGGCGTTGGCCACGAAGTCCCGCCGCACCGACGCAGAGCGCTCGCGTTCGGTCACGTCGACTATCACCAGGAGGACCCGGCCGTCCTCGGCGAATGGTGTGGCCAAACCACTCAATTGCCGGATCGGCTTGCCGTGTTCGACCACCCGTGAGGTCTGGGACCGGGCTTCCCGACAGGCACGGACCGCGGTCTGGAACGGGAACGGCGTCAGCCCGGAAAGGGTCTGAGGCACCACTCCGAGCAGCTCGTGGGCCGACGGATTGGCATATACGACACTGTCATTCTCGTCGAAGAGAATCGTGCCCTCCGGCAAGGCTCCGAGCACGACCTCGAGGGTGGCCGAGGCCCGGCGCGCCTCCATCAGACGTACCCGGTTGTCCTCCTCGAGACGGGCGACGGCGACACCGAGCTGGTCGATCTCGCGGATCGGCGACCGGTGCAGTTCCTGTCCCGACTCTCCCCGGGCCATGGCCAGTGTCTGGCCGGTCAGCCTGGCGATCGGCGATGAGAGACGCCGGGCCAACCAGGCCACGACTGCGAGGCCTACCGCCAAGGCCACGGCCGCGATGACGATGACCGAGTTGCGGGCGGTTGGGAGGTCGGCGCTCGACCCATCCACCGAGACGAGGACGAACCCCGTCATGACCAGAATCAGAGCTGCGTAGGCGATGCCGAAGTAGATGAGCAGCCGAAGCGCCAGCGAGACCCGTCCGGCGTTGCTATTGCTCATCGACGAACTTGTAGCCGAGACCGCGCACGGTGACGATCTGAGTCGGATCGGACGGATCCTGCTCCAGCTTCTGGCGTAGCCGTTTGATATGCACATCAAGGGTCTTGGTGTCTCCGAAGTAGCTGGGCCCCCATACTTCGTCGATCAGTGTGTGTCTCGCCGCCAAACGGTTCTTGCGACGCATCAACGACTCGAGCAGCTCGAATTCCTTGGGGCGAAGCTCAACGGGCTCCCCGTCGACCCGTGTCTCGTGGGCGTCGATGTCGAGCTCGATCGACCCTCCCCGCAGCACGTCGTTGGATTCGGAGAGCACTCCGCTCTTGGTCGCTCGCCTCAGTTGGGCCCGAATCCGGGCGGTCAGTTCCCTCATAGAGAACGGCTTCGTCATGTAATCGTCGGCACCCAACTCGAGACCGGCCACCTTGTCCGACTCGGCGTCCTTGGCGGTGAGCATGATGATCGGCACGTCGGACGAGTGACGGATCTGACGACAGACATCGAGACCTGACATCCCGGGCAGCATCAGGTCCAGCAGCACGAGGTCAGGTTGGTTGACCCGAGCCGACTCCAGGCCGCCGACGCCGGACTCGGACACCAGCACTTCGAAGCCTTCGGTCTCCAACGTGTACCTGACCGACTCGGCCAGACCGGGCTCGTCCTCTACGACAAGGATGCGATGTCTTCGGCGCTCAACTGGAGTCGTCATCGGCCGACCCATCGAGACCCGCCTCGTTGAATTCAGCTCGCTCGCCGGTGATCAGATAGATCGTCTGCTCGGCGAAGTCGACCGCCTGGTCCCCAACCCGTTCCAAGGCACGAGATGCCATGAGCATCTTGGTCGCCCACTCCAGTTGGTGCGGGTCGCCCCCAACGGCCACGATCTCCTTGTACATATTGGCGTTGAGCCGGTCGACCGGTTGGTCCATCGCCGGCAGGAGCTTGGCCTCCTCGAGGTCCTGCCTGAGATAGGCCTCGATCGCAGCCCTGATCATGGGCCGGACCAGGTCGCCCATCTCCTGGATCTGCTCCACGATTCGCTCGACTCGGGGGAGCCCCGCGTTGAACTTGGTGATCTTGGCGATGTTCACAGACTGGTCACCCATCCGCTCGAAAGTGTTGTTGAGATGGAGCAGGACACTCATCCTGCGCAGATCCGAACCCAGCGGTTGGAACCGTGCCATCAGATGGACCCAGTCGTTGTGGACCGCGAAATACGTCTGGTCGATTTCGTCGTCGAGGTCGATCACCTGCTTGGACAGCTCGAGGTTGCCGGTCGTCACCGCTTCGACTGCCATTTCCACCATCTGCTCGGCCCGGTCGACCACCCCGAGCACGACCTGCTCGAGAGCGTCCAGTTCCTGATGGAAGTGAAGGTTGATGTCTGGTGCGTTGGTCATCCGAACCGTCCTGTGATGTAGTCCTCGGTCTCCTTCTCACTAGGCGAGGTAAACAGCTGGTCCGTCGGAGAGAACTCGACGAGGTGCCCGGTGCGCATCCCTTTCTCGTTCAACTTGACGTTGAAGAAAGCAGTCTTGTCAGACACCCGCGCAGCTTGCTGCATGTTGTGAGTGACAATGATAATCGAGTAGTTCTCCTTCAACTCGAGCATCAGCTCTTCGATGCGCAGCGTCGCTATCGGGTCCAGAGAGGAGCAAGGCTCGTCCATGAGGATGACGTCGGGCTTGGTTGCGATAGCCCGCGCTATGCACAGGCGCTGCTGTTGTCCTCCTGACAGCGAATACCCCGATTCATCCAACTTGTCTTTCACCTCATCCCAGAGGGCTGCGTTCTCCAGAGCCTCTTGGACGAGATCCTTCAGGTCGGCTTTCGAACCCCTGAAATCGTTGATCTTTGCCCCCCAAGCGATATTCTCGAAAATCGACTTCGGGAACGGGTTGGGTTTCTGGAACACCATTCCGATGGTCCGACGGACTTCTACAGGGTCAATGTCATCGTCGTAGATGTTGTGGCCGTGGTACATGACCTCGCCCTCGGTCCGGGCTGTGACGATCAGGTCGTTCATCCGGTTGAGGGAGCGGAGCACTGTCGATTTCCCGCAACCCGATGGGCCGATGAGAGCGGTTATCTGTTTCGGGGCGAAATTGAGCGACACTTCGGCCACAGCCTTGAAGTCGCCGTAGTAAACGCTCATCTCCCGAGTTTCGATCACCCCGCGTGTGTCGGGGTTGGATGCCGCAGGCTGGGCACGGCCCGGAAGGGACACCTTGGAGCTCTCTGTTTCGCGGGTCATTGGTTCCTCGACGGATGTCTCGTTTGTCATCATGCTCTCCTGGAGTATTTGTTGCGAAGAATCACGGCGGCAGCGTTCAGGGTCAGCAGGAGCAGCAACAGGGCAATGCTCGCAGCTGCAGCCAGCTTCTGAAACTCGACCTGCGGGAAGGAGGTCCACTGGAATATCTGGATCGGTAAGGCAGTGAACTTCGAGAAAGGTCCAGTCGGGTCGGATGTGATGAAACTGGCCGCCCCCACCAGAATGAGCGGGGCGGTCTCGCCGATCGCTCTAGCAATGGCCAGAATGGTCCCCGTGAGTATGCCGGGGAGTGCCACGGGGATTATCTGGCTGCGGACGGTTTGCCAACGAGTGGCTCCGAGCGCCAATCCGGCATGACGCAGAGAGTCCGGAACGGCCATCAGCGCCTCCTGGGCGCTGATGATGACCACAGGCAGGGCCAACAATCCAAGGGTGAGACCTGCTGAGATGACCGTGCGTCCGTTCTCTGCCGGAGGCACTCCATCGGTGAATATTGCCCCCGAAGTAAACGGCTCGAATACCCTCACCAGTATCGCTAAACCGAGCATTCCGTAGATGATCGAAGGGACTCCCGCCAGGTTGTTGATGTTGGTCTGGATGAAATCGTTGAGGCGGTTCGGCTTCGCGTACTCGACGAGATAGATGGCCGCCCCGACTCCAACAGGAACCGAGAACAGGACGGTGAAGAGGACAAGCCAGGCTGAGCCGAGAATCGCGGTGCGAATCCCCGCCACCTCGGGAGTTGCGCTCTGCGGCGAGCGGAGAAAGTTCAGGTTGAACCATGCCCGCCATTCGATACTGGCTTGGTCTGCGGTGTGCTCCCCGAACCGGCCTGCCTCGAACCCGGCAGCCACCTCCGCGTCGAAGCCTTCGGGATTGACAAGCGATGGCATGAGGTTATACGCCGCGATCACATCCTGGACGACCACCCTTTCCAGTACCAGTGAGTAGACATTTGCGTGATCTCTCGTTCCGGAGGTGCACCCGACCGGGGGTGCTCCGGAAGCACAGATCTCAGCCCAGACGTCTTCAGACTCGAAAACCAATCGATCTTCGTAGAACCGCTGCTCGCGCTCCAGCCTGCGTCCCACACCGCTTCCGACAGCGCCCTCGAGAAGGCCGACAAGCTCATCGAACTCGACATCCACGAGGTCGACGGCCGCAGGGTCATAACCCAGGTCGGCGACAATTGCCTCGGGGTCCCTCTCATTGACCACGGCTACGAGACCGAATGAGTCGTTGATGATTGTGTACAGCAACGTTGCCAACGCCACCACCGCGATAGCCAGAGCGAGGAGACAGGCCACCTGAAACATGCGCGCTCGACGGGTACGTCGATCCAATAGCCCCTGGTACTCGTTCTCGTTGGGAAAGAACTGTCTGGCTTTCCGCTCTGGCGCCTCGACGCTCATTCGTACTCCTGGCGGAACCGCTTGACGAAACGCCTGCTCACCGAATTGAGGGCGAAGGTGATGATGAACAGGGTCAACCCGATCGCAAAGATCGAGTTGTAGTCGACGGTGTTGTATGCAATATCGCCGTTGGCGGTTATGGCAACGTACCCGGTCATCGCCTGGGCACCTTCGAATGGGTTGAGGATGTGCCCGAACAGCGGGTCTGCGCCGAGCTGGAAGTTACGGGGTGACGCTCCCGCGGCGAGGGTCACCACCATGGTTTCGCCGACGGCGCGCGACATCGCGACAACAAAGCCAGCGGCGATTCCCGACAGCGCGGCGGGAACGACAATCCTGGTCGAGACTTCGAACTTGGATGCTCCCAGAGCGTAAGCCGCCTGGCGCAAGGAGTCGGGGACCGCGCGTAGTGCGTCTTCGGCGAGGGAGCTGATCAGTGGGACGATCAGGATCCCGACCACGATCCCGGCTGACGCGACATTGAAGAAGCCGACGACACTGGTCCCGAAGATGCCCCGGAGCAGCGGGGTCATGAAGGTGAGGGCGAAGAACCCGAATACGACGGTGGGGATTCCCACCAGGACCTCGAGAACAGGCTTCAAGAATCCACGTACGCGGTCGCTGGCATACTCCGAGAGATAGATGGCGGCTAGCAGCCCGATGGGGCCTGCAACCGCCATGGCGATGACCGTGATGTACATGGTCCCGAGGATCAGCGGTGCTATTCCGAACCGCCCGACCTGGGGTTGCCAGAATGTGTCGGTCAGAAATTCGACCACTCCCACCTCTTCGTCCTGGAAGAAGAGAAAAGACTCAGTGCCCAGTTCGTAGAGGATTCCGATGGTGACGGCGATAGTCAGTACACCACAGAGGTATAGAGATACCCGGACGGCCATCTCACCCGGCCGCCGCCGCTTCCGCAGCCTGTTCACGATCTGATCTGGCTCGACTTGGTTTTCAGTGGTCATCCAACTTCCACCGGTTGGTCGTTTCCTCCGGGATATGCCCGGCCGGATTTCCGGCCGGGCATATCATCGTAAATGGTCAACAGAACCGATCTACCAGCCTGCAGCGGCTTTGATATTGTCCGCCGCTTCCTGCAGAGCTTCCTGCGGGGCCGGGAAGTATCCGACGTCACCGATCACTGCATTGACATTGTTCAGGTAGTAGGCCATGAACTCGGCCACCTGGGGCTTCGCCTGAATAACAGCATCCGACGTGTACATGTACAGCGGGCGTGAGATGGCATAGGTGTTGGCGTTTACCGACTCAGCGCTCGGCGCTACACCTTCGACCGCCACTGTCTCGAGAACGTCTGCGTTCTGTTGGTAGTACGCGTAGCCGAAGTACCCGATTGCGCAGGTCGAGCTGAGATCGCCTTCGGTGCATCCATCCTGAGAGACACCTTGCACAGTCAGGTTGTCGTCTTCGCCAACAATCTCGGCGATCGAGGAGAGGATTGGCGGAGCCTCGTCGGCGTCGTAGAGATCGGCGTAGATGATCTCGAAGAAGTAGTCGAAGGTGCCGGAGTCCGCGCCGGGAGTGAACGTCTGGATTGGGTGTGCCGGAAAGTCCGGGTTCACGTCGGCCCAGGTCGCATTGGCATCGGTCGAGGCGTAGGCGGTCGCGATCTCGTCGATCGTCAACTCCTGTGCGAAGTAGTTGCCGGGGCTGATCACCAGCGAAAGCGCATCGGAACCGACCCGCACTTCGATTGGTTCCGTCCCCCAGGTGCCGGTGCAATCGGCGAATTCCTCGTCGTTGATTTGGCGGGAGGCGTTAGCAATATCGGATGCTCCTTCAACGCAGAAACGCTCGAGGCCACCGCCGGAGCCGATCGAGTCGATGGTGTATTGGGGACCGCCCTCGTCGATCCATTGAGTGAGGACAGCGGTCGAAAGCGGAAACACCGTGGACGAACCGGCGATGCCGACGTCAACGCTGGTGTCCACGTCGAGCGGGTCGACTATTGGCAGACCAAGCTCGGAGAGCTCGCCACCGCCATCGTCGCCGTCGTCCGTCATCTCCTCGGTGGTCGGGGTTTCCTCCATGTTCTCCGTGGTGGTCGGGTCGTCGCCTCCGTCGCCTCCGCAGGCGGCAAGCACCAGGGCCATGACCGCGAGCAATGCCGCGAGTCGTGTCAATCGGGATTTCATCCCAGAGATCTCCTTGTTCGGGGAAACGTTCTGTCAACGAGCCAGGACAACGTGCCCCTGACCCACGAGTGAACGTATGGGGCGCCGTTAACCGTGCGTTGGCTCACGGATGAACGAGAGATGAACGTTGCGCGGGTGTTTAGTGCAGGGAAATCGGGCGGGAGCAGGGGCGAGGGGCCCTAGAGCATCGCTGAGGAGCGGGCCCGGGCCAGCTCCTGAAGCGCGACGTGGGCATCAACCCCCGATGTTGTTGGCACCCGCATCCAACTCCCATCGGGCAACAACTCCCAAGCGAGGTTGTCGTCGGCGAGCAGGACATCCAGGAACTCGTCGATCCGGAACTGGAGACCGGGGTCGGTGATGGGGGCCAGCGCTTCCACCCTCCGATCGAGGTTCCTCGGCATGAGGTCCGCGGAACCGATGTAGTAGTGACGAGTGCGGCCCCGGGCCCCGAATCGGAAGACACGTGAGTGCTCCAGGTAGCGGCCCACGAGCGATCTCACACGTATGTTCTCCGACATTCCTTCGACACCTGGGCGAAG
>DATKEA010000118.1:0-5878 GCA_035544615.1 Acidimicrobiia bacterium
TGTCGTGGTGGTGGTGGTCGGGGCCGCCGTCGTGGTCGTGGTGGTGGGCACTGTCGTGGTGGTGGTGGTGGTCGGAGCCGCCGTCGTCGTCGTGGTAGTCGGGGCCGTCGTGGTTGGGTTTGGTGCCGTTGTCGGGACGACCCCCTGAGTGGTCGTCGTGGTGTTCAAGGCGGGTACGGAAGGGACCGTGGTGGTGGTCGTGTTCAAGGCGGGTACGGACCGGACCGTGGTGGTCGTGCTGGTGGACGTGGTCGTGCTGGTGGACGTGGTCGTGGTGACATCGGACGACGTAGTCGTCGCTGGGGAAGTCGTAGGGGGGACATGTGGCGCTGTGGTGCTGGTCGTCTCGCCTGCGGCGGGAGGCACCTGCTCGACGCCGAGAACCATGATGCTTCGGATCTCTGCGGATGAGCGGCCAAGCCCGGCGACACTCATTGCCTCGACAGCTGTGGGGAGCACATCAATCTCTTCCCTCGGCTCGACAATCGCCAGCGCAAATCCCAGGACTAACACCAATATCAGGCTGGCGGAGCTTGCGACCGCACGGATCCACGAGCTCCTCCGACTGGCAGAGTTGGACCAGCCTTGAGTGGTCACTGCGCTGAATCTCTCGTACCTGCCCAGCAGATTCCGGGTCAAGCTCCCCGTCTCTCCAACATCGGGGGGATCTATCCACTTCTTGAAAAGGGCGCGGAGTCGATCATCGACAGTCATTCTCCGGTCTCCACCAGGAGGCCCTCAAGCCTGGATTTGGCCCACCGCAGCCTTACCGTCACCAGGGCTCGAGGTACACCCAAGACGACGGCGATGTCAGAGGTCGGGTAGCCGAGGTAGTAGTGCAGGAGCGCAACGGTGCGCCGCCCGCGAGGTAGCTCGGACAGGACAGTCCTCAACGCCCCGCCCGAAGCAGGCTCGGTGTCGTCCTCAGTTCGGCCGAACATCCTTCCACCCCATCCGGCCATCCGATCCCGCCAGTCCTGCCGTGAGCGGATCAAGTCGGCGGCCACCACCGCTACGTGAAGCCCGACGTGGAGCGGCCGCCAGCCCTCAGCCAGGATCCTGAGGAGTGCGACCTGTACGGCATCCTCGGCTTTGTCGCGCTTCCCGGTAGACAGGGCGACTGTCTCCACCACCTTGGCGTAGTCGGTGCGAACGAATTCCCCGATCAGATCGGAGGCGGATTCTCCGAAGAACGGTCTGTGCTTCCCCGGGCTGATGTTTTCGACTGCCATGGGTCAAGATCCGAGAGTGCCGGCCCCCGTCACCGGTAGTGCGAACTTCATCTACCCAACCCTGCCCGTGCCACACACCTCCGTGGGAGACGCGGAAACCTAGGTCGAGCGATATGGGTCGGGCTGGCCGGATTTGAACCGGCGACCTCTTGACCCCCAGTCCAACAATGGCCATCCCAACGGGTCACAACCCGTAACGCCGAGTCTGCCGAATGGGGCCACTACCAGGGGCTTCGTTGCCGAACCGTCCCAACCCGTACAAACGAGTACCGCCTGGTTTCGGGGTCGATAGGCGCCGGATAGGCGCCGCGAGAGCGCCCGTAGACGGCCGCTTTAGTGGAGTTCCGAAGTCGCCACTTCGTAACGCTCCACGCTGACGATATTGGCTCCCGTGGCAGATGCCTCGTCAGCTCTGAGTTGATTGGCGGCTTCTTCGCTCTCTCGCATTGCTTCCTCGGTCTCCCACAGGGTGATGGTCATGCTCTTGCCCGACGACCGATCGACCAGTTGGTACACGCCTTTGAATCCGGACATTGCGCTCGCTTTTTTCAGAGCAGCGGGCAGTCGGCGGACTGACTCCGCGAGGCTGTCTTCTGTCTCCTTGAATGTACTGACTCGTGCGAACATGCCATCCGCCTCCTTCTAGGCAAAATCCCCGGCTGGGTGAAGTCCGAACATACGCGACCAGGTGACGCGGTGCGGCGTTCGAATTTGAGACTGTCGGATCGCTCGCTGATCCGACCGACCGCCTAGCGCGAGCCGACCCCCTCGGGGCACTCCGGCCGATCTCATTGTTCTGGCCGGCGGCCCTGGCTTCGAGACCCTTGACGACACTCCGCTGATCGAGGCCATCCGACCAGCTAGTGGATGACTAAAGGCTCTTTTCCGCTCCCACGGGAGCGCGTAGGGGGCCGTTTTCCGCCCCCGAGCCCGTCACTCTTCCTCGCTGATATGCGGATCAGACCACCAGATAGACAGGAGCGGAGTCCTAGTAGGTCGGCCCTCGCCGCGG
The DNA here is from genome assembly GCA_035544615.1 of Acidimicrobiia bacterium. Lineage (GTDB taxonomy): Bacteria > Actinomycetota > Acidimicrobiia > Spongiisociales > ZC4RG35 > JARDZU01. The sequence continues at coordinate 2,245 of DATKEA010000118.1, forward strand.
ACCTCACGAGCCAACGAGAAGAGCAGCTTGAGAGCATTGTCGTGGTGCTCGTCCGCGACCTTCTTCGCGCCGTCCCATACTCGATCGTTCAGGTAGTCATGGACGATCCAACCATCGAAGGTGAGGAGATTGTCGACCTCGACGAGAAGGCGAGTGGTGTAGTCCCGGACCCAAGGGCTCTTGTCGAGTGCAGCATGGCCGGCAAGGTCCGACTTCACAGACTGCCACTTCTCACTGAGCCCACGGATTGTCTCTGGTGATTCATCCTTTCGCAGATTGAAGGCGATCCTGTCGGGTAGGGCGTCTACCAGCAAGACGTTCACCGCGCCTACGAGAACCCTCAGGGCGTCGGCCCTCGCCGCTTCACGTTCATCGCGTTGACTCTGACGGGTCAGAAGCGCACCAATCACCACGCCAGCAAGTCCCACGAGCGGGACCAGCAAGTCGCCAATACCCTCCACGGGGGGGCAACCTATCAGGGTCCGGTTTGCGCCTGCAGGGGAGGGTGAGGACGGCGTTTTTCGGGTCGGGTGGGACCAGGGAGGCCTAGAAAGAGGCTCGGCGTAGGGTCCGGCTCCATGAAGATGCCAGAGACTTACGCCGAGTTGGTCGCTATGAGCGACAAGGATCTCATCGAAGCGTTCGACACGGACGCTGAGCACAAGCGTCTAGGCCTGCCGATCCTGAGGGACGAGCTGCATCGGCGGGAACTCGCCCGAAGCGCCAGAGCAATGAGGAACCTCACAGTGGTGATCCTCATGTTGACTCTCGCCAACGTGGTGCTTGTCGCTATCTCGGCGCTCGGCCGGTAGGAGGGAAGCGCCGGGGAGCTAGGAGAACACTCCCCGGGTCAATGCGCTTCCCCGATGGCGGAGGGGGTCCAACTAGGAGGGAAGACCCCCTCAACCCGTTAGAGGGTTGTCGCCACGTTGAGGACTCTGAACGCCTCGTCGACGAGACTGTCGCTGCCGGTGCGGAACCAGAGGAACAGTCCCCGCTGGCCGATCGGCCGGCGGTTCGTCCCGAACAGTTGAGGGATGAGCTCTATCGAGCTGCCCACTCTGTCGACGATGAGGAAGTTCCTGGCGAAATCGCCTGCGTACAGGATGTGGTTGGCGGCGGTGACCGCCGGGTCCACGTCGGCGAACGCATCCACGTTGCTGTTCTCGTGGATTCTCCGGTTGAGGAGAATCGGGTCGACCTGGCCGACCTGAGGGAACAGCTTCGCGCCGGCGGCGGTCTCCATCTTGTCGATCTCGAAGATCGTCGACAGCTCGGCGAGCCAAACGGCCCGCGACCGGAACCTGGGAGGTAGCGCCGCCATCGTCGCGTACACGTCGGCGCTCGCGAAGACTTCCGCTGTCGCCGGAGAAACCACGGACGCTCCACCAGCCAACGCGGTTTCGATCCCGGTCGGCTGACCAGTACCCGAACCGGTGACATAGGCGGTCGCCTGCAACTGGCCGGCACCCTCAACGAGGAGACGGACCAGCTCATCCTGGCCGTTGGCAGCATCGTTTCCGAACTCGAAGCTGAACGGGATGAACGCAGCACCCTTGTGAACAGGGACGCTCGGCTCGGCGATCGTCGGGCTCGCATCAGCGGCCTCCGCACTCTCTGCCAGCCATTGCGCAGTGACACCAGCGGACGAGATGCCGTTCCAAGTGTCGGTGGCGATCGTCTCGACACGGCTGATCTGCCGCATCGGGTCGACAGCACCGGACGACGTGAGCAACACGCTCGGGTCCAAGTGGGTCGGGAGGAGGAAACCGCCGGTCGTGTCGGTGCCGATCTCCATCGCGTTCTTGATCCCGGCTACCCGGGTGAACGCTGCCCTCTCACGGTCGGTGAAAGTCAACGGTGCGTTGACAGGGCCATGCTGGAGGAGCTTGCTGAAAGCGGTCGCATAGTCGGAATCGCCGGCGGCGACAGCCCACCTTGCGGCAGCAGACGCCTGCTCAGAATCCTTGCTCTCGAGGCTGGCCGATGTTGGCTCGGGCCGAGTCGCGGATGCGGGCGCGGTGACGGTGGGAGAGTACCTGGCCGATTGGCTCGGGTCGCTGGGTATGGCTCAGCTCGAAGCGGCAACCGTGTCCTGGTATCGCTCCGCGGTGGAGCGTCACATCATTCCGGCGCTGGGCGCGGTGAAGCTGTCGAAGCTGTCCGCGGTGATGATCGAAGCGTTCCTCGCCGACAAGGCCGAGAGCGGCCGTCTCGACGGGTCCGGGGGTCTCGGCCCCGCCAGTGTGCGACGGTTGCAGGTGACACTCCACAAGGCCCTCGACGCCGCGGTGAGGAAGGGTCTGCTCCAAGTGAATCCGGCTGACCTCGCCGACAAGCCGAAGATCCCGCCACGCGATGTCACAGAGGATGTGTGGAGCCCGGAGACAACCGCTCAGTTTCTCGAAGCGACCGCCGAGGATCGGCTGCACCCGTTGTGGCGTCTCGCCGCGTGGACGGGTCTACGCCGTTCCGAGCTGGCCGGGTTGCAGTGGGGAGACCTCGACCTCGACGCCGGGGTGCTGTCGGTGAAGCGGGCTCGGACTCAGGTGGACGGTAAGCCGGTGGTGAAGGGACCGAAAACGGCTTCGTCTCGCCGGGTGGTCGACCTCGACTCTGAAACGGTGTCCGTTATGCGACGGTGGAAGGTCGCTCAGATGGAGGAACGGTTGCGGGCGGGATCGGCGTGGGAGCCGGGGGAGTGGTGTTTCACCGACGAGATAGGAGCGCCCTGGCGTCCCGATGCTCTGACGCGGGTGTTCGTGTCCAGGGTGAAGGCTCTCGGGCTTCCACCGACCGACGTGAAGGGGCTACGTCATGCTCACGCGACGGCCCTACTCCGCGCCGGGACTCATCCCAAAGTGGTGCAGGAGCGGCTCGGCCATTCCTCGATCTCGGTGACGATGGACATTTACAGCTCGGTCCTGCCGGGGATGCAGCGGGAAGCTGTCGAACGTCTGTCCGCCATGATGCAGGAGCGTTAGGCGCCCGATAGGCGCCCGTCTCCTATTGGGATTCCTCGATAGGAGACGAACCCCCTGGTCAGGTGGTCGGGCTGGCCGGATTTGAACCGGCGACCTCTTGACCCCCAGTCAAGCGCGCTACCAAGCTGCGCCACAGCCCGTGACAGGGGGATGATACCGGCGGAGCGGCCCCTTGCCGAAGGCAGGCTCAGACCACGGGCTCGAGCTCGGCTCGTCTCACCTGCAACACCGCCACGATCATGAGCACCGCGGCGATGGTGGCGAAGTTGGCCAGCCAGTGAAAGCCGGCGAACTCCTTGACGAATCCCGAGGAGAATGCCGCCACGGCGGCAAGGACACTCATTGCCACGTCGGCAAGACCCTGAGCCCCCACTCGCTCCTCGATGGGGAGGCTCTCGGTGAGCAGGGCGGAACCGGCAATCAGAGCAAAGCTCCATCCCAGACCGAGCAGGAAGAGACCCACGAAGAGCAGAGCCGGGACGTACCCGGCGACCACGGTTGCGATCGTCCCCACACCGAGGATTCCGGCCCCTGCTCCCACGCTCTTGATCCGTCCGAACCGGTCGGCCCAGCCCCCGATGAGCGGCGCCAGACCGAACATCCCGAGCACATGGACCGAGATGACCAGAGTGGAGAGGTCGGCGTGACCG
>DATKEA010000119.1:0-33682 GCA_035544615.1 Acidimicrobiia bacterium
GTGATGGGCAGGTTCGGTGACGGGAGGGCGAAATGGGAGCTTGCGAGGTTGGGGCTAAGAACGGAGAGGCTGCTAGAGTTTCTGTTGTTCCCCCGTATCTATTCAGGTTCAACGCGTAATGAAGTCAACCACTGAGATCGTCGCCGAGTACGGCACGCACGAGAGCGACACCGGCTCTCCCGAGGTGCAAGTCGCCCTTCTCAGCGAGCGAATCAATCATTTGACCGAACATCTCCGCGAGCACAAGCACGACCATCACAGTCGGCGCGGGCTCCTGATGATGGTCGGTAAGCGGCGTCGTCTCCTCGACTACCTCCGCCGGGAGGACGTGGAGCGCTATCGATCCCTAATCGCAAAGTTGGGTCTTCGCCGCTGATACAATTTTCGTGAGGAGCAGGCACCGCCCGCTCTCCATGAACAGGGCCCTGTGGGCCCGAATACACAGGATCTCACCTGACACAGGCAGGGATCCAACACACGAGTCCTACCGGTTGTCAGTGGTGATGTCTCGGATCGTTCTGAGACACCACCACTGCCAACGGGTTTGGCTCCCAATGACAAGGAGCACTTAGTGCCCGAAATCTCCGTAAAGGGGACCATCGGCGGCAAAGAGTTCGTCCTGAGCACCGGCAAGCTTGCCGGTCAGGCGGACGGCGCCGTGGTCGCCCGACTCGGCGGTACCGAAATGTTGGTAACCGCCACAGCAAACAGGAAGATCCGTGAGGGAATCGATTTCTTTCCCCTCACCGTCGACTTCGAAGAGCGCATGTACTCCGTGGGCAAGATCCCCGGATCGTTCTTCCGTCGCGAAGGCCGGCCCTCGGAGCAAGGAATCCTGACCTGTCGACTGATCGACAGGCCTCTCCGCCCCTCGTTCGCCGAGGGGTATCGCAATGAGACCCACGTCGTCGTGACGACCCTGGCGGTCGACCAGATCAACCCGTTCGATGTCATCGCCCTCAATGGCGCCTCAGCGGCTCTTGCCGTGAGCCCGATCCCGTTCGAAGGGCCGATCGGCGGTGTCCGACTCGCCCTGAAGAAAGGCGAGTGGGTTCCCTTCCCGACACAGGAGGACCTCGACGAGTCTGTCTTCGAGTTGGTGGTTGCAGGCGGCCGCAACGCCGAAGGTGGGATCGACATCATCATGGTCGAGGCCGGTTCCACGCCCAACGGGCTGCGGATGATCGCCGCCGGAGACTCTCCCTCGGACGAGGCGACCGTGGTGCAAGGTCTCGAGGAATCGAAGACATACATCGGCCAGCTCATCGACCTTCAGAATGAGCTGACCTCACAGGTGACCAAGACCGAGGTCGAATGGCCCCAGGTCGTGGACTACTCGGATGAGATCTACACCAGGGTCGTTGCCATTGCCGAGCCGAAGCTGTCGTCAGTGGTCACCATCGCCGACAAGCAGGAGCGAAACCTGGCTCAGGAGAACGTCAAGGAGGCGACCCTGGCCGAGCTCGGGCTGGCGGAGGACGATGAGGAGGGGCTGGCCCAGGCGTCACGCGCCTTCAAGTCGCTGCTCAAGGACATGATGCGTCGTCGTGTCGTGGAAGACGGAGTCCGACTCGACGGGAGGTCCGCTGACGAGATTCGGCCAATCACCGTTGAAGTCGGTGTGGTGAAACGTACCCACGGCTCGGCGCTCTTCCAGCGGGGCGAGACTCAGGTCTTGAACCTGACCACATTGGGCATGCTCAGGATGGAGCAGATGCTCGACACCCTGGCTCTGGAGGACTCCAAGCGGTTCATGCATCACTACAACTTCCCGCCGTTCTCCACTGGCGAGGCCGGCTTCATGCGGGGCCCCAAGCGCCGCGAGATCGGTCACGGTGCTCTGGCCGAAAAGGCGATTCACCCGATCGTCCCCACCGAGGAAGAGTTCCCCTACGCCTTGCGTCTGGTCTCGGAGGTCCTGTCCTCCAACGGCTCGACCTCGATGGCTTCGGTCTGTGCCTCGTCGCTGTCTCTCATGGAGGCCGGGGTGCCCGTCACCGACGCGGTGGCCGGGATCGCCATGGGCCTGATCCATCGTGACGGCAAATACGTCACGCTCACCGACATCCTCGGTGCCGAAGATGCCCTCGGTGACATGGACTTCAAGGTGGCCGGGACCAAGGAGGTGATCACCGCGCTCCAGCTCGACACCAAGTTGGAAGGTCTCCCCTCGGAGGTCCTGACCACGGCGCTCGACCAGGCCAGGGTCGCTCGTCTCTTCATCCTCGAGAAGATGAATGCCGTCATAGCCGAGTCACGGGAGGAGATGAACGAGTTCGCTCCACGCATCGAGTCGATCGAGATCCCCAAGGACAAGATCGGCGAGGTGATCGGGCCCAAGGGTGCCGTGATCCGCGAGCTCGAAGAGCAGACGGGTGCCAAACTCGAGATCGAGGAAACCGACGGCAAAGGCATCGTTCGCATCGCCTCAGCCGACGGTGAGGCCCTGGCTGCGGCCAAGGAGCGGGTGATGCAGATCGCTTTCCCGCCCGAGGTCGAGCTGGGCACCGAGTACGAGGGCAAGGTGGTCAACATCACCAAGTTCGGCGCATTCGTCAACATCCTCCCCGGGCGTGACGGTTTGCTTCATATCTCACGTCTCGACGGCTCGAAGCGGGTCGAGAACGTCGAGGATTATCTGAGCGACGGCCAGCTGCTCAAGGTACGTGTCCGCGAGATCGATCGGGGCAAGGTGAGCCTCGAACTGGTGGAGGCGCTGGAAGGCGCCACCCTGCCCGACTCCGGAGCACCAAGCCAGGGCTCTGGTGGGCGCCGGGAGGGCGGAGGCCGCGACGGTGGTGGCCGCGACGGTGGTGGCCGTCATGGTGGCGGCGGCCGCGATGGCGGCGAGCGCGGAAGCCGCGATCGTGACCGGGGCCGAGGCGATCGTGGAGGCCGTGACCGCAACCGGGAGAGCACCAGCAACGAGCCGGCACAGCCGGCCGCCGGTGGTGAGCGTCGCCGGGTTGCCCAGAGTTTCGACGAGGTGTTCGACGACAAGGGCAACAAGTAGTTCCAACCGGATTCGTCGGCAAGGGACGGGGCAGGTGCCCCGTCCCTTGCCCTTTGCGGGCATACAATCCGATTGGTCATCCGCGACAGAGGTTTTGAATTGGCGGTTGTGACAAGTGGGACCGTGCAGATGCGCGGGGAGCCGGGCCCGGGAGCTCATGTGGAAGTCCAAGCCGAGGGAACGCGACTTCGACTCCTCTCCGGCACGGAAGTGGTCGGGGAGTGGGACATTGGCTCTATCGGCATCCAATCACTCAACGACGGCTTCGCGGTGAGAGCAGAAGGTGAGGAGTTCGTCCTCAGGACTGACGATGATGCTGGAATCGCCCGGGAGATCGGGATCGCAACCGCATCGCCTCGACTGGCGCGCAGCATGGCAGCTGCCCAGGATGCCGAGGCGAGTGCTTCTCCACCGGGGCTCGAAGGGGCGAAGTCAGGCATCGGTTCGATCGTGTTTGCGCTCGCCGGGGTGCTGGTGCTCTCCGGTGGCTTCTTCCTCAGGGAGGACCCGACTCTCAGCGCGGCGAACCGGACCACGGTCGAGGGCCTCCAGGCCGGCGGCAGATTCTGGTTCGCCTTCGTCCTCGGTGGCTTGATCGTGATCGGAGTCGCCTTTGTGTTGGCCCTGGGCACCCGGTGGGCCCGGTTCGCTGCCGTCATGGCTCTGGTGGGGCTGGTCCTGCTCTTCGGGCTCGCCGCCCAGGGCGCCACCCCGGAGGCGGACTCCCTGCTGGCGTACGGGTTCATCGCTGGCGGCATCGTGGTCGGTGTGGCCGTGCTCTTCGCCGGCAGTCTCGGCGAAGACGACTAGCCACTGGAAGATCGGTAACTTCGCGATGTGCCGGAGTTGCCCGACATCGTGGTTTACCTCGAGGCTCTCGAGAGACGTGTCTTGGGGGAGACGGTCCGTGGCGTTCGAATCGCTTCTCCTTCGGTTCTGCGCACCTACGACCCGCCCTACGACGAGCCGGTCGGATCCCGAGTCAACTCTTTGCACCGGGTCGGAAAGAGAATCGTCTTCGGGCTCGACAACGACTTGTTCATGGTCATCCATCTCATGGTGGCGGGCCGTCTCCGCTGGGAGCCGCCGGGGAAGCCGATCCCGAAGAAGGTTGGTCTCGCCGCGATCGACTTCGATCCCGGGTCGCTGATACTCACCGAGCAGGGCACGAAGAAACGCGCCGGTATCTGGTTGACCAGGGGCCGGGAAGGGGTGGCGGAGCTCGACCGTGGAGGAATCGAGCCGCTCGAGATCGACGCCGAGGGCTTCGCCGCTGCTTTGAGGAAGGAGAATCGGACCCTGAAGAGGGCTTTGACCGACCCCCGGATCTTCTCCGGCATCGGGAATGCATACTCGGACGAGATTCTGTGGAGTGCCCGACTGTCGCCCGTGAAGAGGACCTCACAGATGACCGATGTCGAGGTCGAGCGGCTGCACCGTGCGGTGGTGGAATCGCTGAACGACTGGACCCAGAGGCTTCGTGACGAAGTGGGAGAGGACTGGCCGACCAAGGTGACGGCCTTCCGGGAGGACATGGCGGTTCACGGCAAGTTCGGTGTGCCCTGCCCTCGATGCGGGTCGAAGGTGCAACGCATCGTGTATGCAGATAACGAGACGAATTACTGCGCGACCTGCCAGACGGAGGGAAAGCTTCTCGCCGACCGCTCTCTCTCCCGTCTCCTCAAGGACGACTGGCCCCGGATGTTGGAGGAGTTGGAGGAAGGGACCGTCTGAGCGCAGCTAAGACGAGGGGGGTTCGCCCCCGCCCCCCTCGACGCGCTCACTTCGTTCGCTGGCGTCGGTCCCCCCGCTGGCGCAGGGGGACAACCTCTTTGATTATCGAACATATGTTCGATATGATGGAGTGCCCGACCGCGGAGTCAGCTTGGGCATCGGAACAGTCGCATCTCTTCTCGATCAGGAGAGGCGAGAAGAGGGTTATCTCCATCTCCAGCCCGGCCGGGTCACCGAGTTGCTCGGTCTTCCCGGGACCGGGCTGACCCGTCTCGGTTTGAGACTCCTGGCCACACCATCACTGACCGGGCCCGTGGTGGCCCTGGATACCCGGAGGTGGATTTCGCCAGAGGCGGCCTGGGAGACGGGTGTGATCCCGGAGAACCTGGTCATCGTGCGCTGCGATCAGCCTCAGATCTGGCCCAAGGTCACTGCCGCCTTGCTCGAAGGAGTCCGTGCCCTCTACGCCGAGGTGCCGGTCGGGGCGAAAGAGCAGGATCTTCGTCGTCTGGCTGCACTGGCGAGAGTCAGGAAAGTGGCGGTGGCGATGCGGCCAATGGGAAATGGCCTGCCCTCCGGGGTAGCGCATCTCCGGCTGAGAGCCCTCGGTGTCACCTGGGAGGGGGCCGACCAGGGCCATGGTCAGTTACGAAGAAGACGTCTGGTGCTGGAGGCGTCAGGGAAAGGCGCGGCCGGGGTGACCCGGCGATTCGAGGTGGAGGATGAAGGTTCGCACGTTGTGCGTGTGGTTTCCCATATGGTCCCTGGGGAGGCCAGACGCGCCGTCGGATGATCCGTTGCTGATCGTCGACGACCGTGTCACCGGGGCGACCAAAGAGGTTCTGGCTGCAGGGGTGGCTCTTGGCATGCCCCGACGCGAAGCAGAGGCCCTGGCGCCTTTCGCCACGGTCCTGATCCGTGACCAGGGAGAAGAGTCCAGGCGCTTCGAGCCCGTGGTCGAGGCCATCGAGGCTCTGATTCCCCGGGTGGAAGTGGTCTCACCCGGTCTGGTGTTCGTCCCTATCTCCGGGGCTGTTCGCTTCTACGGGGGCGAGGTCGTCTTGGCCGAGCTGGTGGAAAAGGAGATGACCAGGTTGGTTGGCCAGGTTCGGGGTGGGCTCGCTCTGGTCGGGGTAGCCGACGGGCCGTTTGCCGCCAGGTGGGCTGCAATAACCGCCGATGCCGGTCGCCCCAACATCGTGGACGACACTATTGGGTTCATCTCCCGCCTCGACCTTGCTGCGCTCAGGGAGAGCCTCAACGCAGACGAGTTGATCGACACGTTCCGCTGGCTCGGAGTATCCACACTGGGGGATCTGGCCCGTCTGCCCCGGGAGGCCCTGGCTACCCGGTTCGGGAACCCCGGTCTGCTTGCCCACCGGTTGGCCAGCGGTGAGGACCGGTTGGTCGATTTCCGGGAGATCCCGGCCGATCTCGCGGTAGACGCCAGTTTCGAAGAGCCCCTGGAGAGCCTCGATGCCGTTGCTTTTGCCGCTCGCGCCCTGGCCGAACGGCTCCTCAAAGGACTGAGGGCTTCGGGAGTGGCACCGCATCGGGTCTCGGTCCTGGCGGAGGCGGCGGCTGGTGGGCCACGAGAGCGAATCTGGCGTTCGGCCGATCCTTTCACCGAGAAGGCCCTGTCCGATCGTGTTTGGTGGCAATTGAGAGCGTGGGTGGAGTCGGGAGGCATCCCCGGGGGGATATCCCGGTTGCGCATCGCTCCTGCCGACCTCTCCGATGAAGGAAGACAATTGGGTCTGCTCCAGGACGAAACCTCCAGGATCGAAGCCGAGCGAGCACTGGCCAGGGCTCAGGCCCTGCTCGGCCCCGATGGCGTCCTTCAAGGACGGGCCCAAGGCGGTCGTATGCCGCAGGAGCGGGTCGCCTGGTCACGCTGGGGTGAGCCACCGGTCGACCAGGATCGAGACCCTCATGCTCCCTGGCCTGGGGCAACACCATCGCCCAGCCCGGCCTTGGTCCCTTCCCGGCTACGGTCGTTGGAGGTGGAGTGGGACGACGGGATGCCCACCCGGGTCCGGCTGGCGACTCGATGGGAGCCGGTGCTCACCTGGAGCGGGCCATGGCGTCTCAGCGGTCGTTGGTGGACCGGGGAGGGCGACGCTGATCGCTACCAGTTGGTCACCTCGGTTGGTGCGTTCCTGTGTGTGGTGACGGGAGGGAGGGCCTACCTGGCCGGGGTCTACGACTGATGCCCGTCCTTGCGTCCCCCGGTCAGGGGAACGGCGAGGAGCTCAGCGGATTGCCCGGTTGGCGCTTTCTGCGGCGGCCTTCTTCTCCTTCTTCGATTGGCGCTTTTGCTTCAGGTCCTTGGCGGCGACCTTCTTGGTGCTCCGGCCACCTTTGTCCTTGTTGGCCATCACGGTGCCTCTCTCTGGGCTGGGATCATTGACGATCCACACTCAGTCTGTCATTTCACGCGCTCTATGACCATAGGTGGCGCGCTGCCGGGTTGAGGCGAGATCTCAAACCCCGCTCACCGCGCCTCCCATCTCGAGCACGCGGGCCGAGATGACCTCCCTGACCTGGTCGCGCAGGTCACCCGTATCGGAATGGCTCAGGCCTTCCGTTTCGATCGGCTTGTCCAGGATCACCTTGATCCGGCCGCCCCGGATCAATCGCCTGCCCGGTGGCCACGCCTCGTAGGAGCCGTGCAAGGACAAGGGGAGCACGGGGAGCTGGGCAGAGATGGCCATGGTGAAGGCACCCTTCTTGAACGGTTTCATGACACCGTTACGGGGCCGGGTCCCCTCGGCGTAGATGATCAGGCTCCGCCCTTTGTCGATCAGGTCCTTCGACTGCCGGTTGACCTCGGCGTGGACTGCACCCCTGGCTTCGCGGTCGACTTCGACGATCCCCACCGTTCTCATCCCGTGAGCGAATATCGGGATACGGAACAACTCCTTCTTGGCGAGGAACCGGATTGGAAGCGGCACCGCGAGGAGACACGCCATGATGTCGAATGCCGACAGGTGGTTGGCCACCACCACATACGACCGATCGGGGTCGATGTTCTCCCGACCGTCGACTTCGAGTCGGGTCCCGGACGTGATCAACCAGATTCGGCACCAGCCCCGAATGATGCGCTCGATGGCAGGCGAGGTGTTGTTGAAGACGGCGATCACCACGATCACGGCGACGGCGACGATGGTGGCGACGACGCCCGCGACAACAGTGAGAACAGTTCTCGGGACGTCGATCACCCAACGCATCCCGCGACGTTAGTGAGCGCCCTTTAGCCTTGTCCGACATGGGCAAAGCTTCTCTCCGCGTCTCCATGCGCTCTCAAGGCCCGGTGGGGTCGGATGTGAGCGAGCAGATCGGCAACGGTCTCTTCCAGTGGCTGTCGCCACGGCTGCCGGGCACGATATCGGCCTTTTTGCCAATGACGGGTGAAGTGGACCTCCAGCCGCTGATGGGACGTCTGCCGGGCTGGCGTTGGGTGTTGCCCCGAGTCGAGCCGGATCGTTCGCTCACCTTCCGAGACGCCGGGTTGCCCAGGGAGACTCATCCATTTGGCATGGACCAACCTGTCGGCTCAGGGCCGATCATTCCGATCCACGAGATCGACGTGTTCCTCGTCCCTGGCCTTGCCTTCGATCTCGGAGGCGGCCGGCTCGGGAACGGTGCCGGGCATTACGACAGGATTCTGAGCCAGGCCCGCCACGACACCGCGAGCGTCGGGATCGCACCGGCCGCGCGGATCGTCGAGACAGTGCCTACCGACCATCACGACGTTCGTGTCGGCTGGCTCGCCACCGAGGCTGGAGTGATCAGCTGCTCGCCCAGTGCGTGACGCGGTCCATCGACAGGAAGAGGGCGGGGCCGGTCGGAGGCGCGTCCCGGTACTGGTGGTACTTGGCGGCGAGGGCGGCGCGAGCTGTTTCCCATCGACCTCCCTCCGTTTCGACACTCGCCATACCATCGACTCTCACCCACCACAGTGCCGACCAGTCTTCGTCGTACCCGTCCACCAGGAGGCACGCTTCGGGGGTTGTCTCCACGTTTCTCAATCGCTGCAGGTTTCGGGTCGTCTTTGGCTTGTGGTCGATCATGTGAACCACGGTGCCGTCTGTCACGGCAAAGGTGACCGCCACCACATGAGGGCGGCCGTCGGGCACGACCGAGGCAAATCTGCCCACACGTGCCCGTTCGAGCCGGTCGAGTGCCTCAGCCCGGTCCATGAGCCATGGCGAGGAGCGGCTCGATCGTCCGCCAAGTCAGATTCGCCCAGCGCTCGTGCCCGGCCGCGCTGACGTGGAACAGGTCGGGCGACCACAGACTCCGATCCTGATACCAGATATCAGGGTTGTCGGATCGGTGGTCGATGACATGCGCCCCGTACCTGGCCGCCACCTTCTCATGTACACGATTGAACCGCGCCGAGCGTCTGGACATCATGTTGCGCAACGGCGGGTGGAGCCGCGGGATGGTGCCAAGGTCGCCCACCCCGCTCATGATCACCAATGCGCCCGTGTCGGCCAGGGCTGCGATGAGCTCATCGAGTTGGCTTTCGAAGGCTCTCGAGCTCACGCCTTTGATCGCGTCGTTGGCACCTACCGAGACGAGCACCAGATCGGGGCCGAATGCCAGGGTGTGATCCAGCTGGTTCTCGATCAGATCGGCCGCCTTCGACCCACCGAGCGCGTACGACTGCAATGTCACATGACGGGTCTCGGCCAACCGGCTGCACACCCGGGACACCCAGATCTCCTCGGGGCCGGCCACTCCCGGAGCAGTCACCGAGGAGTCACCGATCACTGCGACCCGTATTGGTGGGAGATGTGGCTCTCCGAATGCCCCGGACGGGTCGAATTCGGCGAACCGGGGAGTGGGGCGAAACATTGCATAGACGGCCTCGGCTCCGATGATGACGGCCCCGGCGGCGACTCCACGTTTCAGCAGTCGGGGAACCATCGGTCCACTCTGCATGGTTGGCTAGTCAGGAGCCGGTTGCGTCCTGAATTCGGGCCTTGAGCCCGTACCTTCCCTCACGACCGGTGAGGTCGACCACGGCTCCTGCGGCGTCGGAGAATGCGGATGGGTCGTCGGGAAAGAACTCGAAGTTGTCGCCCTCGATCTCAAAGGCAAACCGGTAGATCGAGGTGCGCATGATGTCCATGGTTGTCAGCGGCCACGACCCCATGTGCCGTCTCCCCGCGACGATACGAAGCCTGTCATCGTCGATTTCCACGGTCACGACGGTGGGCTCAAGTTTTGGGCCCTGCAAACGCCCTAAGTAATAAGCCATCCCGCAGGTCAATGTAGTCGTTCCGTCGGATAGTGAACAGGGGGAATTCGCCCAAACGGGGGTTACAGTTCGAGTTAGTCCATCGGAAGGGATGCATGACGGACGCGTCCGCCGCCTCGCGGCCAAGTCTCGACAACAAGGTCCGGTTCGTCACTGCAACCACCCTCTTCGACGGTCATGACGCCTCAATCAACATCTTTCGCCGCATCCTTCAGGCCTCAGGCGCCGAAGTCATACATCTCGGGCACAACCGAACCGGGCTCGACATCGTTGAGACCGCCATCGAGGAGGACGCTCACGCGATTGCGGTGACCTCCTATCAGGGTGGTCACTTGGAGTTCTATCGGTACCTGCGTGACCTTCTCGTCGAGAGGGATGCAACCCACATCAGGCTGTTCGGCGGGGGTGGAGGCACCATCCTCCCGACCGAAGGCCAGGAGCTCATGGATTACGGCATCACCAGGGTCTACTCGCCTGATGATGGGCGCGAGTTGGGGTTGCAGGGAATGGTCGTCGACATGCTGACCCGGTCCGATTTCGCCACGGGTGAGCTCGATGACGACTTCGATCTCGACGAGCTCGCAGCCGTGAACACGAAGCTGGTCGCAAGGCTGATCTCGGCCGCCGAGAACTACGCCGAGAAGTACCCCGACGTCTTCGAGCGGGTCGAGAAGAAGGCTAGGAGCACGACAACACCGATCGTGGGGGTGACCGGGACCGGAGGCTCGGGCAAGTCGAGCCTGGTCGACGAGATGGTTCGGCGACTGCTGATGGACTTCGAGGACCTGAGGGTTGCGGTCATATCGGTCGACCCTTCGAAACGGCGTTCCGGCGGCGCCCTACTCGGTGATCGGATACGGATGAACTCGTTGCCCCATCCCCGGGCCTACATGCGTTCGATCGCCACCCGTCAGGCCAATCTCGCCCTCTCGCCTCACATCCCTCATGCGTTGAACGTGGTGAGGGCCGCAGGATTCGACCTGGTCATCCTGGAGACATCGGGTATCGGCCAGTCCGACACCGAGATCGTCGACTTCTCGGACCTATCGGTCTACGTGATGACTCCGGAGTACGGAGCGGCCACACAACTCGAGAAGATCGACATGTTGGACTTTGCCGACCTGGTAGCCATCAACAAAGCGGACAAAGAGGGCGCCCTCGACGCATTGCGGGACGTGCGCAAGCAGTACAAGCGAAACGCGATGGTCTTCGAGGCCGACGACGAATCCCTGCCCATTCATCTCACGGTCGCCTCCGATTTCAACGACCCGGGGACCAACCGCTTCTACCAGGCGCTGGTGGCTGCGTTGTCCGAGCACGGTCTCGAGCTGGAGTCGAGCCTCGACCTGCCCATCAGCGACGAGGCCAAACAGCATGTGGTGCCGCCCGAGCGGACCCGATACCTCGCCGAGATCACGGAAAAGATCCGCGAGTACGACTCGTGGGCAGACACCCAGTCCGATATCGCCGACATCCTCTACAGGCTGGAAGGAGCGGGTGAGACAGGGGCGGACGTGGCAGAGGTGGTGGCCGAGACCTACGAGAGACTGGATCCCGAGAATCGCCGTCTTCTCGAGCGGTGGGAAGCGATGATCGCCGAATACTCGGGAGATGAGTTCATCTACCACGTGCGAGGCAAAGAGGTCAGGGTGCCTCTTCACCAGGAGACTCTCAGTCACACCCCAATCCCCAAGGTCGCCCTTCCCCGCTACCGGTCCTGGGGGGATCGCTTGCAATGGCTCCTCCAGGAAAACGTGCCCGGAGAGTTCCCCTTCGCTGCCGGGGTCTACCCGTTCAAGCGTGCACTGGAGGACCCGGCCCGGATGTTCGCGGGTGAGGGCCCACCCGAGCAGACCAACCGGCGATTCCATTACCTCGCTGCCGGCCAACCGGCGATACGTCTTTCGACGGCCTTCGACTCGGTGACCCTGTACGGGGAGGATCCCCACGAGCGCCCCGACGTCTATGGCAAGGTGGGCAACTCCGGCGTGTCGATCGCCACTCTGGACGACGCCAAGAAGCTGTACTCAGGCTTCGACCTGACCGACCCCGCCACCTCGGTATCGATGACCATCAACGGCCCGGCCCCGATGATCCTGGCGTTCTTCATGAATGCCGCCATCGACCAGGGGTGCGAGACCTATATCTCCAACAACGGGCTGTGGGATGAGGTGGAGGCCAGGGTCGACGAGATCCTCGGCGACGGGGCCCGGCCTCAGTATTGGGGTGATCTCCCTCCCGCCAGCGATGGGCTGGGTCTTCGCCTGCTCGGCGTCACCGGCGACCAGGTCCTGCCGGCCGAGGTCTATGCAGAAATCCGAGCCGAGACCGTGTCGCGGGTCAGGGGCACGGTCCAGGCCGACATCCTCAAGGAGGATCAGGCTCAGAACACCTGCATCTTCTCCACCGAGTTCGCCTTGCGGATGATGGGAGACATCCAGGAGTGGTTCGTCGACAACGATGTGAGGAACTTCTACTCGGTGTCGATCAGCGGCTATCACATGGCCGAGGCGGGGGCCAACCCGATCACCCAACTCGCCTTCACCCTGGCCAACGGATTCACCTACATCGAGAACTACCTGGCGCGGGGGATGGACATCGACGACTTCGCTCCCAACCTCTCCTTCTTCTTCTCCAACGGGGTGGATGCCGAATACGCAGTCATCGGGCGGGTGGCACGCAAGATCTGGGCCAAGGCGATCAAGCACAAGTACGGGGGCAACGACCGGTCCCAGAAGCTGAAGTACCACGTCCAGACGTCGGGCAGATCACTTCACGCCCAGGAGATCAGCTTCAACGATATCCGGACCACGCTTCAGGCGCTCTACGCCATCTACGACAACACCAACAGCCTTCACACCAATGCCTATGACGAGGCGGTCACCACTCCCACCGAGGAGTCGGTGCGACGTGCCCTGGCCATCCAACTGATCATCAACCAGGAATTGGGCCTCTCCAAGAACGAGAATCCCCTTCAGGGCAGCTACATCGTCGAAGAGCTGACCGATCTGGTGGAAGAGGCGGTGCTCGCCGAGTTCGAGCGAATCAACAGCAGGGGGGGAGTGCTGGGAGCCATGGAACGGCAGTATCAGCGGACCAGGATCCAAGAAGAGTCCCTCTATTACGAGCAGCTGAAGGAGTCCGGCGCCTACCCGGTGGTCGGTGTCAACACCTTCATCTCGAAGACCGGCTCACCGTTCGTCGTCCCCGAGGAGCTGATCCGGTCCACCGACGCGGAGAAGGACCGTCAGATCAACAACGTGCGAGCCTCCCAGGAGCGCAATCGCCAGGCAGCCGAGAAGTCGTTGGCCTCACTTCAGGAGGCGGCGATCGCCGGCGAGAACGTGTTCGCCCAACTGATGGAGACCGCCAAGGTCGCCTCGCTGGGACAGATGAGCAACGCCCTCTACCGGGTCGGCGGCCAGTACCGCCGCAACATGTGAACCTCAGCCCGGATAGCGCAGGGTGATATCGCCGTTCGAGGTGCCCAAGTCGATGGTCTGCCCGGCATCCGGATCGGATCTGATCCCGATGTCGACCATGCCATTGGATGTCGAGGTGATTACGGCATAGGGAGGTGAGTCGTCGGGAAGGGTCACTTCGATCTCGCCGTTGCTGGTCGATACCTCGACCGACGTCGGCGATCGGGTGAAATGCAGCGTCACCCGACCGTTACTTGTCGATACCTCCAGGTCCGTGGAGAGCAGGCGTGTCCCTGTGATCGCTCCGTTGGAAGTGCGGGCCGACACGGTGGAGGCAACCCCGTCGAGCTCGATGGAGCCGTTGCTGGTGGTCACGTCGACCACCCCCTCCAGACCCTTGATGGTGATCGAGCCATTGGTGGTGCTACCGGTGACGGTGGTGCCGACCGGCACCGAGATGTGGTGCTCGCTCCGGCAGCCAAAGCCGAAGATGAAGGGGCAACGCTGGCTCAAGGTCAGGTTGTCGTCTCTCTGCACCGCGCTGGTGCTCCCTCCGAACAGCCCGGTGGTGTACCGCTTCTCGACGACCACCTCATCGGTATCGCCCGCCGTCACCACCAACGGCCCATTGCGCAGATCGAACGCCAGATCGGCCACACCCGTGTAGATGTCGGTGACCTCGTACGTGATGTCGCTGCCGAAGACCCTGAGCAGAGCCGTGATACCGATCACCAGGATCACCACTCCGATGACGACCCGGATGATGCCGCCGGTGCCGGTTCCGGTTCCGTCAAGCCGGGTGGTGATCATCTGCCGTCAGAGTAGATGGGATGGGGCGCCGGGACCGGGCCGGGTCGATCATTGCCCGATCCGGTACTGCGCTGCTCTGGCGTGAGCTTCCAGCCCTTCGAGCCGGGCAAGGTGCATGGTGTCATCGACCAGCTCCATGGGGTCGTCGACCCGGGACCATGTCGGAGATCGGAGAAAGGTGAGCACCGAAAGCCCGGATTGGAATCGGGCCCCGCCTGCAGTCGGCAACACGTGGTTTGGGCCTACCCCATAGTCGGAAAACGTCTCCGCGCTGCTTCCGCCGACGAAGACAGATCCATATGAGGCCAGCGACCCGACCAGATCGTCAGGGTTTTCGACGTGGAGAGCAAGGTGCTCGGGTGCGACCTGATCCGAGACCCGAGCCGCATCGGCGAGCGAGCCGACGACGAGGGCAAAGCCGTTCTCGAGAGCCGCGCTCGCCGTCGCCGAGGTGGGAAGATCGGAGAGCTGGCCGGTGATCGCGTCTTCCACCTGCTCGAGAACGAGCTGGCTGGTCGTGATGAGCATCGGCACCGCCTCCGTGTCGTGTTCGGCCTGCGCCAACAGATCGGCCGCGATGAGGATCGGGTCTGCCTGGTCGTCGGCGATGACCAGGATCTCACTGGGGCCTGCCAGCCCGTCGATCCCGACCTCCCCGTAGAGGTGCTTCTTGGCCGCGGTCACCCACAAGTTGCCCGGCCCGACGATCAGGTCGCATGCCGGCGACACTGTTCCGAAAGCGAGGGCGGCGATTGCTTGGGCACCGCCTACTGCCAACAGACCGTCGGCTCCGGCCACCGCGGCGGCGGCGAGGGTGACCGGTGTCGGCCGGGGGGAGGCGGCCCATATCGTGTCGACACCGCCAACCCGAGCCGGGATAACCGTCATCAGCAATGATGAGGGCAGCGGGTGCCTCCCCCCGGGGGCATAGGCGCCGGCCGACGAGACCGGGATCCAGCGGTGCCCGGCCCGACCACCGGTCACACTCACCTCGAGGTCGACGAGTGGCCTTCTCTGCTCGGCGGCGAAATTGCGGATACGCCCCGCCACCCTCGCCAGCAGTTGGCGCTGTTCCTCTGAGACCGCCTCCAACGCTCGGTCGAGGTCCGGGCGTTCCAGCACGATTGGGTCGCCAGGGGATAGATCGCCGAGTCGCTCACTGTGGGAGCGAAGCGCTGATTCCCCCCGATGACGCACATCCTCCACGATCTCGGCGGCGGCGGCGAGGATCCCGGGCTCGATGGGACGGCGACGAGCAGCGGGCGGCTCGGTCAGCTCCCTCAGCCATCGCCTCACGTTGACTTCTCTTTCGACTCCATCGGACGACGGGTAAGCCGCTTCTCACGGCGGTTGAGCTCGGTCTCCACCTGCCCGACCGACACCCCGGATGCCGAGGTCTTCACCAACAGGAAATAGAGGAGGTCGGCGGCTTCCTCGATCACCTGGTCGGTGGTGTGGGCGGCACTGAGCTCGTTGGCCTCTTCGCGAATCTTGGCTGCCAACAGATCAGGGTCGTGCCAGAGCTTGCGGGTATTGGACTCCGGGTCGTCGGAGGCAGCGACCTCCAGCAGTCTGCGCTCCAGTCGCCCGATTCCGTGATCGGCGCCCCAGCAGCTGCGAGCACCGGTGTGACAGAACCCGGGCCCGTGCTGTCGCACCGTGAAGCGCAAGGCATCCCGGTCGCAGTCGAGATCGACGCCGAGCAACTCTTGAGTTGCTCCCGACGTCATGCCTTTGACCCACATGCCACGGGAGCGGCTCTGGTAGACGCCTCTCCGCTCATCCAGGGCCTGCGCCAGGCTCTCGATTCCCGAGTAGACCAGGCCCAGGGCAGCCCCCCTCTCGTCCACGACGACGGTGGGCCAGAGGCCATCGGAGCGATCCGAGCGAAGCATGGCGCCGATCGCCTCTGCCAGCCGCAACTCGCCGGTGTACAGGGCCATGCCAACCTGAGCGTCGGCTCCCATCTCGTCGAGGGAGGCCACTTCTCCGGCCGTGGTCACACCTCCGGCGATGGTGACTCTGGCCACGCCTGCTGCCTCGATCACCTCGCCGGCACGCTTCAGGTCCGTTCCTTGAAGACGTCCCTCCCTCTCGACGAAGGTCACGAGAAAGCCTCCGCAGAGATCCCTGAGCTCCTCCAACCGACTCAGGAGGGCGGTCCCGGTTGACTGCCGCCAGCCGTGACTGAGGACCTCGCCGTCTCGAGAGTCGAGAGCGACGATGACCCTTTCGGAGGGAAGGGACGACAAGACCTCGGGTGAGGCTGCGGTCCCGATGATGACTTTCTCCGCCCCGACGTCGAGCCATTCGATTGCGGCGGCCGTGCTGCGGATGCCGCCACCGACCCTGACCCGCCCCCGGCGGCACATCTCGGCGATCACACCCGCGTTGCTGCCCTCGCCCCGGGCGGCGTCGATGTCGATGACGGCGACCTCGCCCACCACTGAGAATCGCTCCAGAAGCGGAAGTGGGTCGCCGGCCTCGATCGCCAGCGTCTCGCCGCCGACCAACTGAACGGCTTGACCCCCTGAGATGTCGATGGAGGGGATGATCATGGTCTCACCGCGATTCCGGCATCCACCAGGGCAGTCTTCAGCGCGCTCACGGTGGTGTCGCCATCGTGCAGGATCGAAGCCACCAGCGCGGCCGATGCTCCCGATTCCAGGGCTTCGACCAGGTGCAGGGCCGCATTGGCGCCGCCTGAGGCGATCACCGGCACCGTCACCGCGTCTGTGACCGCCGCGATCAACGCCAGGTCGTAGCCATCACGGGTCCCATCGCGATCCCAGCTGGTGAGGAGGATCTCTCCGGCACCGGCCATCGTGGCCTTCTCACACCATTCGACCACGTCGAGACCCGTGCGGCGGGAGCCGCTCTCTATGACCACTTCCCAGGCCTGCTCCGTGGCTGCGGCATCGACAGCGAGCACCGTGCACTGGGCACCGAAGCGGGTGGCGATCTCTTCGACCAGGCCAGGCCGTCTGACAGCTGCGGTGTTGACGCCTACTTTGTCCGCTCCGGCCTCGAGCAGGTCGGCCGCGTCATCGGCGCTGCGCACTCCACCACCGACAGTGAGCGGGATCGACAGCTCGGCCCGGACCGCTCGTACGGTCTGAAGGGCATTGCCACGCCCCTCAGGGGTGGCGGAGACGTCGAGCAGCACGATCTCGTCGGCTCCCTGCTCCTCGTAGAGGGCTGCGCTGGCCACCGGGTCGCCGGCGTCGCGCAGCTCCTGGAATCGAATCCCTTTCACGACCCGGCCATCCTTGATGTCGAGGCACGGGATGACCCGTGCGGCGAGCGTCATGTCGTCACCCCGGTGTCCGCCAGCCAGCGAGCGAGGAGTCGCGCCCCCCACTGACCGGAGAGCTCGGGATGAAACTGACAGGCGAGCACGTGCCCTCGCTCCATGGCCGAGACGAACTCGCCTCCATACTCGGTGCTCGCCCCAACCCAGCCCTCCGGCAAGGTCCCCAGGCGGAAGGAGTTGGCGAAGTAGGCCCATCCAGACTCGACGAACCGCGACTCCGGTGCGGCCTCGACCTGGTTCCACCCCAGTTGGGGGACGGTGAGATCGAGCCCGAAGCGCGCGATCGGTGTGTCGATGACACCAAGCCCGCTGGCACCCGGGCTTTCCTCGCTGGCCGGCGAGAGAAGCTGCATCCCAACGCAGATGGCCAGGGTGGGGCGGTCGGCCTCGATCCGATCCTGGAGCGATCGTCGTAGGCCGAGCGCGTCGACCTGGGAGATCGCCGCTCCAAAAGCCCCAACCCCGGGTAAGACCAGGGCGTCTGCCGATGCCACGTCGTCGGCGGCGCTCACCTCGCTCAGGGCGACGCCGAGACGTTGGAATGCCGCCTTCACCGAGGCGGTGTTCGCAGTCCCGGTGGGGACCATGGCGACTGCCGTCATTTCAGGGTCCCTTTGGTGCTGAGGACTTCGTCTCCCGACCGGCTCACCGCGGAGCGCAACGCCATCGCCAGGGCTTTGAAGGCCGACTCCGCCTTGTGGTGATCGTTGTCACCTCTGATCAGATCGATGTGGAGAGCCATTCTCCCCTCGACTGCGAGCGACCTCAGAAAATGAATGATGTTCTCGGTGGCGACTTCCCCAATCGCGTCACGGGAGAAGTCGATCGAGATCTCCGGCCAGGGGCGGCCCGACAGGTCGACCACTGCTCGGCTCAGTGACTCATCCAGAGGCGCGTATGCGTAGCCGAAACGTGCGATGCCCGATCGGTCGCCCAGTGCCTGGTCAATGGCACGGCCGATGACGATGGCGCAGTCTTCGACGGTGTGGTGATCATCGACGTTGGTGTCTCCCATGGCGACCACTTCGAGGTCGAACTCACCATGCCTGGCCAGGGTCTCCAGCATGTGGTCGAGGAAACCGAGCCCGGTTTTGACCTGCGACACTCCGGATCCGTCCAGCTCGAGATGACCGGTGATTGTCACCTCTCCTGTCTCCCGCTTGATGTCGGCCCTACGTGTCATGGCAGCATTCCTTCCAAATCGGCGGTGTTGTCGAGAACTCGGGCGGCGCGCCGCAAGGTGTTCCGGGCCAGGCTTGGGTCGTCTCCCGGTGCGATGACACCGATCGGGACCACACCCGCGTCGCGGGCCGCAGCCAGGTCGTCGGGAGTGTCGCCCAGCATCCAGGCCCGGTTCACGCCCAGACGTTCGAGGGCAAGTCTCACCGGTGCCGGGTCTGGCTTGAGTGGTGCGTCGTCCCTGGTGACCAGGGTTGTCACCTCGCTCAGCAGATCGAAACGAGAGAGAAACTCCACCGCATCCGAATGGGGGCGACCGGTCACCACCGCCAACGGCCGTTCGCTCGCCCACCGTCGCCAGGTCTCCGGGTCGACCAGGGGACGCTCGGCAAGCTTGGCGCCAGGCGAGTCGGTGGTGCCTTGATAGAAGGTCTCGTATCTCTCCGTCACGTCCTCGAGGGCGACGTCGACACCCTTTGCTGCGCAGAGCTTCCGGGTCAAGACCCAGTCGTCGTTGGCCCCGCCCGCTGCCTTTGCCGCCTGCACATCGCCAACCGAGACATCGGCTCCGAAGGCTCGCGCCGTCTCGAGTATTGCCACGGTCTGCGACCGGCTGACATCGGCGAGAACTCCGTCGAGATCGAAGATGAGCCCATCCGGGGCGAGGACGGCCTCCAGGCTGGCAAGCAGCCGGTCGAAGTCATGGTCGTCGCCGGGAAGGCTGATCCGGATCATTTTCTCCATGCCGGCCCGATCCGGGAACCGGCGGAAGGCCACTCCCAGAGATCGCGCTCCGTTGACCAGCCAGTCGACGTCGGTGACTTCGGTAAGGACGAAGTTCGCCTGGGAAGAGAATGGGTGGGTGCCCAGCTTGGTCAATGTCTCGACCAGACGCTCTCGTTCCGAGCGGATGCTGTCGACGAATCCGGTCGTCTCCGACTCGGGCCAGGAGAGCCGGGCCTCGGCAACGGAGGCGGAGAGCGCTGCCACGGGATAGGGGCTGCCGTAGGCCCCGATTCGTGCCACCAGCCCTGGGGGGCCGAGAAGGTACCCCACCCGGAGCCCGGCCAGGCCATACGCCTTCGACAGGGTCCGCACGACCAACACGTTGTCCAGGCTGAGGGCGAGAGAAGTCAAGTCTTCGTCGCCGAACTCGACATAGGCGGCGTCGAGAACGACATAGGGGAGGTTGGCGGCGACTCGCTTGAGGTCGGTCCCGGTCATAGCGGCACCGGTCGGGTTGTTGGGAGACACCAGAAAGGCGGCCGCGGCCCTCTCCGACACGGCTGCCGACACTTCTTCCACCGGGAACGCACCCTTCCACCAGGGAATCTCTATCAGCTCCACCCCTCTCTGCTCGGCGTAGCGGGAGATCATCTCGAACGTGGGGTAGGTGGTGACCACGGTTGCGTCGCTCCCCGCTAGGGCCAGAAAACAACGGTTCAACGCGTCGTCTCCCCCGGCGGTGACCAGGATCTGGCTCGGGTCGAGCCCGTGGATCGCGGCGAGGCGGGAGCGGACCCCCGAGGTGTCCGGGTAGCGGGAAATGGCCCGTGCCGCATCGCCGACGGTGGCGAGCAGCTCGGTGGCCCTGGTCCGTCCTTCGTTCCGAGACAGATCGAGATCGACCGACGAGTCGTACATCGGGGGCGAGTAGGTGGCAGGTTCGCTCATGGGACTATCTGGTCGAGTCGGGATACCGCGATGTCGGTGGCGCCGAGCTGCTTGAGACGGGGGATGAGCCGGGGCAGGTCGCTTCGGGGCACGGCTGCCTTGACTGCCATGCCGGCGCCTCCGTGGAGCATGGCCACGGTCGGCTCCCTCATGCTGGGCAGGGCGTCGATCACCACATCGAGGTCCTGGAGCGAGACGTTGAGTTCGAGCATCACGCGGTTTCTGGCTTCGATCACAGACCTGAGGCTGAGCACCAGACCGTCGATCGCGCTCTTCTTCCCCGGGTCGGCCATCGCTCCGGGGCTGGCGTAGAGCCGGGTGGAGGACGGCATCAGGTCGCCGACGATGGCGAGCCCGTTTGCGGAGAGGGTCTCACCGGTAGCTGTGTTGTCCACGATCACGTCGGCGTCCTCGGGCGGGAAAACCTCGGTCGCCCCGTAGGAACGGACGAACGAGGCGTCGAGACCGAGGTCGGCAATCCAGTCGCCCGTGAGTCGCTCGTACTCGCTGGCCACCACCAGGTGGCGGCGGGGAAGACGACCGTCCAAGAGCAGTGTCTCGGGGGCGGCAGCCACGATCCTCACCGGATCGAGCCCGGTGTCCAGCAACTCGACCAGGTCGGCTTGTTTCTCCGCCACCCAGTCGGCCCCCGCAAAGCCGATGTCACGGGTGCCCGCGCCCAACATCTCCACGATGTTCTGCGGTTTGAGCAGCTTCACCTCGAACCCTGGCTCGGAGAGCACCGGTCGATAGCCGCGCTGACCGACGTGGAGCTCGATGCCGGCCGCTGAGAGCAAGTTGAACACACCGGGTTCCATCCGTCCTTTGGGGACGGCCAGGTGAATGGTCGGCTCGGGCTTCATCGGGGCATTCCTTTCCGTCGCTGCGGTCGGGTGTCGCCCTCGGGAACGAGAAACGCCGACCGCTGGGGTCGGCGTGTTGGTGGTAGCTGGTTCGCTCTCAGCCCATCGTCATCCGACCCGCGCGGGGTGATGATGATGGTGGGCGTGAGCAAAGCAGCGGTTCATATCGGGTAGAAGCATACGCCTTGGGGCGCAGATGGCAACTCCTTGCCACCGGCTGGGCCCGGGCGGGGCTCAACGAGCGGCTACAACCAGGACCCCCCGTTACCCTTCGTTGCCGATGACGAGGAACGTACCCGAGAAACCGAGCCTGGAAGGGCTCGAGGCCAAGTGGATGCATCAATGGGAGGCGGAGTCGATCTACCGATTCGACCGTTCCAAGGAGCGTTCTGACATCTTTGCCATCGATACCCCGCCTCCAACCGTCTCCGGGTCGCTCCATATGGGATCGGTCTTCGGATACGTGCAGACCGACGCCAATGCCCGTTACCGGCGGATGACCGGGAGGGAGGTGTTCTACCCGATGGGGTGGGACGACAACGGCCTCCCCACCGAACGTCGGGTCCAGAACTACTTCGGGATCCGTTGCGACCCGTCGTTGCCGTACGACCCTGGGTTCACACCGCCCGCCGAGCCGGCCGACCCTCCGATCTCAGTCAGTCGGCGCAATTTCATCGAGTTGTGTCACGGCCTGACGGCGGAGGACGAAAAGGTCTTCGAGGAGCTGTGGCGCGAGCTGGGGCTTTCCGTGGATTGGACCCAGAGCTACGCAACCATCGACGCCCACAGCAGACGAACCAGCCAGAAGGCCTTCCTGCGCAATCTGGCCCGTGGTGAGGCCTACTCGCAGGAGGCACCGGTGCTCTGGGACGTCGACTTCAGGACGGCAGTGGCCCAGGCTGAGCTCGAGGATCGGGAGCGGCCCGGCTCCTACTACCGGGTGTCGTTCCACCTGCCCGACAGGTCACCACTCTTCATCGAGACGACGAGACCGGAACTGATCCCGGCCTGCGTCGCTCTGGTCGCCCATCCCGATGACGAGCGCTACCGGGGTCTCTTCGGCACGAACGTCACCTCGCCCCTGTTCGGCGTCGAACTACCCGTCCTCTCCCATGAGCTGGCAGACCCGGAGAAGGGGAGCGGGATCGCCATGATCTGCACCTGGGGTGACACGACCGATGTCACCTGGTGGCGCGAGCTCGACCTCCCCACCCGATCGTTGATACAACAGAGTGGTCGTCTCAGCCAGGAAGTCCCGGACTGGATCGAACGCGAGTCCGGGCGCGAGGCTTATCGCCAGATCGCCGGTCTCTATCCCAACCAGGCCAAGAAGCGGATCGCCGAGCTGCTGGTCGAATCGGCGAATCTCGACGGTGAGCCCCGGCCGATAACCCATCCGGTCAAGTTCTACGAGAATGGCGACCGCCCCCTCGAGATCGTGTCGAGCCGGCAGTGGTACATCCGCAATGGGGGACGCGATCCGGAGCTCCGGACACGACTTCTCCAGCGTGGGACAGAGCTGGACTGGACTCCCGGATTCATGGGTGTCCGCTACGAGCACTGGGTCAACGGCCTCAGTGGCGACTGGCTGATCTCCCGCCAGCGGTTCTTCGGCGTGGCCGTGCCCCTCTGGTACCCGATCGACGGCGAGGGCGAGGTGGGCTACGACCACCCGATCGTCCCTGATGAGGAGTCCCTTCCCGTCGACCCGACCTCGGCCACCCCACCCGGCTACGAAGAGGAGCAGCGGGCGCAGCCCGGTGGCTTCCTGGGGGATCCGGACATCATGGACACCTGGGCCACCTCTTCGTTGACTCCCCAGATCGCCGGTCACTGGGACGACGATCCCGACTTGTTCTCCAGGGTGTTCCCCATGGACCTGCGGCCCCAAGGCCCCGAAATCATCCGCACCTGGCTCTTTTCCACCGTGGTCCGGTCTCACTACGAGCACGATGCCCTGCCGTGGGCCTACGCCACGATCAACGGATGGATTCTCGACCCGGATCGGAAGAAGATGTCCAAGTCGAAGGGAAATGTCATCACGCCTCAGGCGCTGATCGAGGAGCACGGAGCGGAGGCGGTGCGGTACTGGGCCTGCAACGGCCGGCCTGGAACCGACACCGCGGTCGACTTCGGGGTGATGAGGATCGGACGTCGCCTGGCGACGAAACTTCTCAACGCCTCCAGATTCGCCCTCGGGTTTGCCGACGACGTAGATCTCTCGGCTATCACCGAGCCGCTCGACCGTTCCATGCTGGCCATGCTGTCCGAGGTGGTGGCCCAGGCCACCGAGGCGTTCGACGGATTCGACTACGCCCGAGCCCTCGAGCTCGCGGAGCGATCCTTCTGGACCTGGACCGACGACTATCTCGAACTGGTCAAGGGACGGGCGTACGAGGGCGGTGTCGCCGGTGCCTCGGCCCATGCCGCCCTTCAGGTTGCGCTGAGCGTCTATCTCCGGCTGTTTGCCCCATTCCTTCCTTTCGTCACCGAGGAGGTGTGGTCGTGGTGGCGCCCGGGATCGGTGCATCGGGCACCTTGGCCGACCGTCGACGAGTTGGCCCCGCATCGGGGAGACTCCGCGATCCTGGAGTTGACCGGAGAGGTTCTCTCCGCGGTGAGGAAGGCCAAGTCCGACGCCAAGGCATCGATGCGAGCCGAAGTGAGCCTGGTCTCCATCTCGGCCACGCACGATCGCCTCGACCTGATCCGCCAGGCCGAGACGGATCTCCAGGCGGCGGCTCGCGCCGAGCAGGTCAGGTACGCCCAGGGCGACCCCAACGTCGAAGTGGTCCTGGCCCAAGTCTGAACCGGTGCCTCGAGACGGTCCATGGGTCTGCCATCCTGGATCCGACCTGAGCCTGGTTTCTGTCAGGGGCATGGTCTAGCTTCCCAAGATGGATATGGGAACGCAACGCGGGCAAAGTGTGGCTAAGAATGCAACACAGTTGCACGGATAGAGCATTTATCCTAAAGTTGTCTATATGGCACAACCCAAGGTCTGGTCGGCGGCGTTGATCGGGGACATGGTCGCCTCGCGTCAGGCCCCTGATCGTCATCGTCTCCAAACCGAGATGGAGTCGGTGTTCGAGGGGGTAGGAGACGTGCTCGGCGAGGCACCGGTGTTCACCATCGGTGACGAGTTCCAGGTCCGTTATCCCACGATCAACGAGACATTCGAGGCCTCGCTCCTCCTCCACCTGAAGAGTGCAGGGTTGATCGGGTTGCGCATCGGCATCGGCTGGGGGGAGTTGCTCGCCGAGGACCCTGGCCGAAGACCGTTCGGTGAGGACGGCCCTTGCTGGTGGCGGGCGCGGGAAGCCATCGAGGCGGTCGAGAGCTCAGGCCGGGGAGCGCAAAGGGCGACCGCGGTCAGGACCGAGACCGCCCTCGACACATTGCTCAACGACTATCTGTTGCTTCGCGACACATTGATCCGCGGGTTCGACGACAGTGATGCCCGTATCGCATTGGGCTTGCTCTCTGGCCGGAGCCAGACCGAGATGGCCAAGGAGTTGGGTGTCAACAAGAGCTCGGTCAGTCGTCGGGCCAACACGCATGGCATTCTGGCGCTGGTCGAAGCAAGCAGCCTCGGCGCCCTACCACTGCCTCCCCGACCATGACCTGGAGCTCGGTTGGGATTGTTGTGGCCGGCGGGTTGCTGTTGACCCTCCCTTCCAACTGGGTGGTCAGATCGGTGCTTCGCCTGGCCCGACATGAGACGCCTCCGAGTCAGAACCGTGCCGGCCGCTGGATCGGCGTCCTCGAGCGTCTGTTGATCTATGTGCTGGTCCTGATTGGAGCCGCCGCCGCAGCCGGGCTGGTGATAGCAGCCAAGAGCATTCTCAGGTTCCCCGAGATCAGCGCCAAGCCGGCAGCCATCGATCCCGAGTACGTTCTCATCGGCTCTTTGTCGAGCTGGCTCCTGGCGTTCTCGATGGGTGCGGTGGCGGTATCGATCATCTGACCCGACTGCTCGTCCGGGTCGTTGTCCCCCTGCGGAGCGGGGGGACCGACGTCAGCGAACGACGTGAGCGCGTCGAGGGGGGCGAACCCCCCTCGCCCTCGCTTTGCTGTCCCTCTCCCCCCTTCGGAAAGGGGGGAGAGGGACGCTGGTTAGCCACCGGGTAGTCGGTACCATTCGACGGTGAACGCCGGTTCAATCGGGTTGTTGGCGTTGTGGGGCTCGGTTGCCGCTTCGGGGCTGGCAGTGGTTGCCCGATGGTTGGCCCCGACGAAGACGGCAGCCGTCCTTCGAATCCTCGGTGTGGCGACGATTCTCGCCTCTGCCGCGACCCTTGCCCTGGCCATTGCCCTGCTTGGGGGGGACTTCTCCCTCGACTACGTGGCCCGGACCACCAGCCTGGCCACACCGTGGCCGTATCGGCTGGCTGCCCTCTGGGGAGCGATGGAAGGCTCGCTGCTGTTCTATGCCGCCCTGACCCTTCTCATCGGGTGGATCGCCGGCCGGCGACTCGACGCCGAGCTGGCGCCCGTGGCCTCGCAAGTCGTCGCGGCCGCCGGTTTCGGTCTGCTGCTGCTCACGGTCACCATGGCTTCGCCGTTCGCCCTCTTGGATGTGCCCGCGGTGGATGGTCAGGGTCTCCTCGCCATTCTCCAACACCCGGCGATGGTCTATCACCCCCCGATTCTCTATCTCGGGCTCACCTCCCTGGTGGTCCCCTTCGCGGTGACCGTCGCCGCCATCTCGCGGCGCAGGATCGACCGTCGCTGGGTCCGCATCACCCGTCGCTGGCTCCTGATGTCGTGGGCCCTGCTCACCGTCGGCATGGTGGCCGGCGCCAATTGGGCATATGTCGAGTTGGGATGGGGCGGGTTCTGGGCATGGGATCCCGTCGAGAACACGTCGTTGATGCCGTGGCTCGCCGTCACCGTCTTCCTCCACACCTCCCGGGTTCAGGAACGCGACGGGCGTCTGGTTCGATGGAATGCTGGTTTTGCTCTCCTCCCGTTCGTCCTGACTCTGCTCGGGGTGTATCTCACCCGTTCCGGGGCCACCGGTTCGATCCACGCCTTTGCTGAGTCTCCGGTCATCGGAAGGATCCTTCTGGCGGCGGCGCTGGCCGGGGTGGCGCTGGCTGTCTGGCTCACCATGCAGGTCGGGCGGGGAGAGCCTTGGGAGCGGGCCTCCCCTCTGGCGCGCGATACCTGGCTCGCGGCCAACGGCGGGTTGGTAACGATTGCCCTGGTCTTTGTGACTGTGGGATCGGGTTATCCTGCCTATCTCCAGGTCTTCGCCGATGAGCAGGCCCTGGTCAGGCCCGCATTCTTCCTCGGCGCCGTGGTGCCGATCGCCCTGTTGCTCGCCGTTGGCCTCGCTTTCGCCTTCACCACCCGCTGGGTGCCGATCCCGCCGTCTTGGGCCCGGATCGGCGGTTACGCCCTGGTGGCATTCGTTGCCGGATGGTCGGCGGTGGCAGCGTTCGAGACCACCCCGACGATCGTGCTCGCCCTCTTTGGTCTGGCCGTGGCGTCGGTCATCGTATTGAGTTTCGATTTGATCCGAGGGACACCCTCGGGGCGGGCTCTCGTCGGCCAGGTGGCCCACCTGGGTATGGCTCTGGTGCTGGTCGGAGGCGCCGGCAGCTCGCTAGGCGAGGACTTCACCGCGGCGATGGGGCCGGGGGAGACCGCCGACCTGGCTCGCTACACCATCGAATTAGAGACGATCGAGACCGGGGAAGCCGATCGCTTCATCTACGTGGCGGTTGATGTGAGCTTCTCTCGGTCGGGTGTGGATCTCTTCACGCTCAGCCCGGAGATCAGAGCCTACGAGGATCAGGCGCTGCCCGTTCCCGAGCCCGCCCTGCGCACGACGCTCGTCGAGGACGTGGTGGTAGCAATCTCACGGGTGGCCGGAGACGCCTCCGTCGTGGAGGTCAGTGTGTTTGTGCGGCCTCTGGTGATGTGGGTGTGGGTCGGGGCGGCTCTGATCGCGCTGGCGGGTCTGATCGCTCTCGTCTCGACAGGCGCAGACGGCGCAAGGCGACGTCGATTGGCCACAGAAGAGCAGCAAACAGCAGGAACCACCACCTCAAGCTGACCGCGCTCGACCCCTCCGCGAGGCTCTCCGACTCGAAGGCATCGCTGGCGGTGATCTCGCCGCGTCCGCCCGTGGTCAGTGACACACTTCGCATCAAATCGAGGTCGGCTTCCCCCGGGAGGTACTCGGCGGCAAACGATCTCGAGGCAATGGCGGACATGATCACGGTCTGGCCTTCGGCGTTCTCGATGCCGACCCCAACCGCGTAAGCGCCTCCTTGGCGGGCAGGGGCGACGCCGGCGAACTCGAAATCGGACGTCCTCTCGAGACGCACCTCCTCCGACGTTCCGTCGGGGTACCCAACGCGGGCGACAGGGGAGGTGCCCGCGGGCCAGGCGTCGGCACTCTCGAGGGTTATCGTCATCGTCTCATCGGCGATGCTCGCATCGACCCTTTGCCCGGCCGAGCCGGTCAGCGGGAATGTCTCACGGACGACGTTGGACCAGAAGTCGGCATACCCGTCCCAGCCCGCCCACTGTGCAGCCCACTTGTCACCCCCATCGCTTGTCCAGGCCGTGACCTGCCCCAGCCCCACCCGCCAGGAAGCGAGCAACGGATCGGCGAATTCGCCGACCTGTAGTTGCACGTCGGCGATCGGCTTGGCGGTTGTAGCCAGGTAGCCGAGCAGCGCCGGCGAAGAGGCGAGCTCACGAACCGCGGCCGAGGTCGAGGTGACCGACGGATAGAACTCGCCCTCATTGATGAACGACCGCGAGGCGAGACGTGCCTCCTTCACGAAGATCTCGGGGATCTCATTGAGGTCCCTACCCGGGTAGAACCGACCATTGCCCGCCACGGCCACCTCCTCCAGGGCATGGATCGCTCCTTCCCCGGTGCCGACGACTGAGACGGTGATGCCCTCCTCGGCGAGGTTCCGAGCCTCTTCCACAAGGTCTCCGACGCCCATGCTGGGATCGCTGAACCCTTCGATGTTGAGCTCGGAGGTGAAACCGTCGCTGAACAGGATGATGTGCTTCAGCTCCTTGTCCGATGACCGAAGCGCCTCGGCAGCTTCCCTCAAGGCAGGAATGATGCGGGTCTCGCCAAAGGGACGAAGACCCCCGACTCCGTCGTCGATGACATCCGAAGAGGGAAGGGCCTGCAAGGGGACGACCCACTTCTGCCCCCCGCTGAATGCCAGCACCCCTATCTCGTCGTTTTCCGAGAGAACCTCCACTGCCCGGATCGCCGCCGCCTTGGAGATGTCGGTCTTGTTGACACCGCCCTCGGAGCTCTCCATGAACTCACCCTCGTCCGAGCAGTGACAGGCGCCCATCGACTCACTGGTGTCGATCAGCAACACTTCGGCAACTGTCGCTTCGCGTTTGGCATCCTGGGCCTCGGAGTCGACCGGAAGCAGGGCTTCGAGACCGGTGTCCTGGTATCCGCCGAGGGCGTACGAATCCTCGCCACCAATCACCACCAGACCTCGCCCGAGATCGCGAACGAAGGTGTCGAGGACCTGGAGATCGCTGTCGCTGATATCACGGGCGCTGACGTCGATCATGACCACCGCGCGATGGGCGGAGAGGTTTTGTATCCCGGGGAGAGCGTCGAGTTCGATCGTCTCCACAACGAGGCCTCTCGACTCGAGCACGTCTCCGATTATCCGACCCTCCTCGTCTTCGCCTTCGATGATGAGGACGCTTGCCGGCCCCTGGACCTGGACGGCGGTCGTGGTGGAGTCGTTCTGGCGGGTGGAGTCACCCGATACCTCGACCCGAGCCGTCAGCTCTTGGAGCCCCGGTCCTCCTGCGTCCACCGGGAATGTGAAGAGGTTGCTCCCTGGCTGCAAGGTGGCAGCCTGACTTCCGACCACCTCGCCGTCGGCGAGCAACTCGATCTCTCCTTCGGCCGTCACCGACGACAGCACTTCCACCGTGGCACTGAAGGTCTCGCCTTCGTTGACCTCGTTCGGGACATCGATCGAGGCGACTGCTGCGTCGGTTGTCACCGCGGCTTCGACGGTGTGCACATCGACGACAACACCCAGCGCTTTGAGTCGATCTATCTCCGCAGAGAGGTCGCCGCTGTTGGGTCGACCGTCGGAGAGGAGCACGACTCTCTGCTTCGTTTCCCCGGTCAGGAGCGACTCTCCCAGACGAAGACCTCGGGCGAGGTTGGTTGCCGTCACATCGACCACCCGGGCGCGGCCTGAATACGGGACGACACCCAGCGGGGCGGCCACCCGGGCATCGCCCCCTACCTCCACCACGGCCCATCTACCGTCCCCTGCGTCGGTGATGGCGGCCTG
This sequence comes from Acidimicrobiia bacterium, assembly GCA_035544615.1. Taxonomy (GTDB): domain Bacteria; phylum Actinomycetota; class Acidimicrobiia; order Spongiisociales; family ZC4RG35; genus JARDZU01. Next base: position 29,596 of record DATKEA010000119.1, read on the forward strand.
CACCCAGGATCGCGCTTCGTCTACCGAGGCTCCTATCGAATCGGACACATCGACGACGAATACGGTGGTTACCGAGTCGTTGGAGAGGTTGATGATTGGATCGACGAGGGCCAGAACCAGTAGTCCCACGATCACAAGCCTCAGGGCCGTGCCCCACTTCCATTGCCGGTTGGTCACACCTCTCGTGCGACGGCTGACTCCGTATTCGATTGCGAGCACCACCAACAATCCTGCGATGACCCAGGGGAGCAGCGACCGGGCAACCTGAGCCGTGTTGATCCCGTCTCCTGAGGCCACTTCGGCCGGCCTCAACCCGGAGAGGGTTCTCACCGGGGCCAGATGGGACTCTGCCGTGTCGGCGTTGACCGCTATGACTAAAGGTTCCTGGTCCTTTGGCTCCAACACCCAAAACCCGGCCTGATCGGCTCGGGGCTCTGACTCTCCGATCGAAACCAGTTGGCGGTTGCCTCGGGGGTCCACCACCTGGCCCCCTTGTGACCCCACCGGCATCCGATCACCGACCGTCAACGACTCGACGGCTCCGTCCGCCGAGGCAAGCTCGCCAACCATCCTGCTGGCGACGATCGGAAACGCAACGTTCACCGGAAGGTTCGACTGCTCGAGGGTGAATGTGATGTAGAAGAACGGGACACCGTTCGCCTGACCCCGCACGATCAGAGGAGCACCTGGTGCGGCGAGGAGGACCTCGCCGCTTTCGACTGCCACCAACTGGGCGTTTGCGATTGCGATTCGCGACACGTCGACGTCCTCGAGCAGCGGATCATCGGTGACGAGGGTGGGGATCGGGTCTTCGATCCGACCGGAGGGGGTGAGGCCGGGGGCCCCTCCGGGTGCATCGATCGCGATGAACGGAGTGGCGGGATCGAGCGGCACCGCGGTCCCGGCGTAGACCTCGAAGTCGACGGCTTCTCCCGGGGCTACACCGAAGTCGATATCGGGTATGGCCAACAGGAGCTGTTCGATGAAGAAGGCGCCCTCCCCGTGAACCCGGACCTTGAGGCTGCCCGGGAGCGGCGCCGCCACGAATCGCTGATTGTCGAATGCGACCAGATCCTCCCCGTCGAGATAGGCGGCAACCCTTTGGCCCTGCGGGAGCTCAAAGGTCTCCTCGACGACCTGACCGGCCGGAATCGTGACCTCGCGTTTGTCGACGGTCACTCCGTCGACATCCAGTCTCACAACCTGGGTCGCGTCAGGCCCTCCGGTCGACTCGATTGTCACTCGCGCCAGGAGACCGGCAGGACCGGCGCTGACAGACAGGTCGGTCAGAGCCCGATTGGTATCCGTCTTGCCGACGGGCTCGAATCTCGTTCCCAGTGGCGCCAGCTTCTGCTCGGTCTCGTCGAGCCCTCCGTCTGAGATGAGGACGAAGCCGGTCGGCCTCTCGGCAGAGACAAGCGACTCGGCGAGGGCGAAGGCTGCTTCGTAGTCGGCGTTACCGGACGAGGTCCGAATGGAAGCCATGGCGCGGCGGAACTCGTCTGGATCGGTGCTCTCCTGGAGAAGAATCAGCGGATTGGACGAAGCCATCACCACACTCGCCGCGCCTCCCTGAGGGATCTCGGCGTGGAGCTCGTCGGCCCTCTCGACCGCGTCGGCCAAACGATCCGGCGAGCCGTCGATGGCTGACATCGACCCCGATGCGTCGATCACGAATACCGTGTGATCGGCCAGCACCGCGGTCTCGACCCGGGCCGGTTGAGAGAGGGCAAGCGCGAACAGCAACACGGCAAGCAACTGGAGAACGAGAAGCAGGCTCCAGCGAAGCTTCTGCCAGGGCTCGGCGGCGGTGATCGAATGCTTGAGCCCGTCCCAATGGAACAGTGACGACACCGGGGTCGGCGGGCGACGTGGTGTCAGCATGTGCAGTATCACGATGGCTGCGCCCAAGAGCAGGGCGGCGAGGCCAATGGGTGCCAGCAACGTCACCTGATGACCCCTGCGTCCCGCCAGGAGTTGAGCAGCATCGCCTCGATGTCCTCACCCGGCCGAATCGGCAGATACACCCCACCCACACCTCGGGTGTTGGAGCGGACAAGCTTCTGCCAGAGGGTGACTCGATCGCGGAATTTCTGGGCGATGTCTTCGGTGACACTCACCGTCAATCGCTCGCCCCCCTCGCGATCGACGAGCATGAGGTCGCCGGCGAAGTCGGGAGCCACGTCTTCTTCGGCGAGGATGTGGAAGACCGTCAGGTCGGATCCCGAGGCGCGCAGACGCATGAGGGACTTCCACTCGGGTGTGAGCAGATCGCTGATCACGATTGTGATGCCGGGTGGGCCCGATCGACTGAGGAGGTGGCCCGCCGCCTGGGCGAAGGGAGTGGGGCCCTTTGCTTCCAGCGACTCGAGATGGGCCAACATATCCGGGACCAGGGCCCTGCCGGCAAACCGGGGCGGCGGCCCGGCAGCGGGGAAGGTGTGGATGCTGACCGCGTCATGGGCGGTCAATGCCACGAACCCGAGGGCGGCCGCCAGACGTTTCGCCTGATCCAGCTTGCCCTCGACCGCCATCGAGGCCGAGGTGTCGATCAGAATGCGAACCGTCACCTCGTCGTCCGCCTCGAACAGTTTGATCAGCACCTGGTCCAAGCGGGCGAGGACGTGATAGTCGATGCGACGGAAGTCGTCGCCGGGGTGATATTCGCGAAAGTCGGCAAAATCGACGGTGCTCCCGTACCTCTTCGAACTGTGCTCACCGCCGAAGCGACCAGCGAGTCGGTGTCGGCTGTGGAGTTGGAGGCTCTCCAGCCGCGCCATGAACGACGGGCTGAGAAGGGTCAAGGAACCCCTCGAATATCCGTCTTCGGCTCGGGAACGGACTTGAGCACTTCGTCGATGATCGGATCCGAGCGCACACCTTCGGCGCTGGCCTCGTACCCCAGCACGAGCCGGTGGCGGAGGGCCGAGCGGGCCGCCCAGCGAATGTCTCCGGCCGAAACGTGGGGGCGACCCTCGAGCAGGGCTGCCGCTTTTGCCCCCAGGACCATTGCCTGCCCGCCGCGGGGCGAAGCACCCCATCGCACGTAGCGCTTGACCGCGGGTGGAGCGGTCGCACCGTCGGGGTGGGTGGCCTCGATTATCAGTGACACGTATCGAATCAGGTGGGAGGCGATGGGAACGGTGGGTGTGGTGGCCAGCATCGACCTCACCGTCTCTGCATCGACCACCCTGGGGACCTCGGTCGTCTCTCCCGAAGTTGTGCGGCGAAGGATCTCCTCCAGTGTGTCGGCGGTGGGCGGATTGACCTTCACCTTGAACATGAAACGATCCAGTTGGGCTTCGGGGAGGGGATAGGTGCCTTCGAGCTCGATCGGGTTCTGGGTGGCCAGCACCAGGAAGGGTCGTGGGAGCGGCCGGGTTTCACCGGCCACTGTGACCCGTCGCTCTTGCATTGCCTCGAGGAGGGCGGCCTGGGTTTTGGGCGTCGCCCGGTTTATCTCGTCGGCGAGGAGCAGGTTGGTGAACACGGGGCCCGGCCGGTACTCGAATCTCCGATGCCCGCTCTCGGACTCCTCGAGGATCTGAGTCCCGACGATGTCTGCCGGCATCAGATCGGGGGTGAACTGAACACGGCCGAAAGAGACCCCGATCGCGGCGGCGAATGCCTTCACCAGCTCGGTCTTTCCCAGCCCGGGGACGCCTTCGAGCAGCACATGGCCTTCGGCCAACAGACCGACCAGGGTCTGTCGAATCAGGTCTTGCTGTCCGGCGATACGGATCCCGACCGCCTTCTCGATGTCCTTCCCGAACTGGGCGTACTCGTCAGCAATGGTTGCTTGGGGCTCGGTGGTGATGATCTCGTCTCCTCGTTAGCGGGCCTGTTCGGCCAACTGGTCGAAATATGTCTGGACGATCCCCCGCAGCGAGGGGGGGAGCTCGAGAGACGACAGGGTGTCTGCAGCTTCGCTGAGATAGTCAGGCAGAACCTGGGCGTAGGGGACGATCGACTCTCCACGCTGGGTCGGCGCCTCACCCCGCCCGATCACAGATCCTTCACCGCTACCACCATCGATCCCGACCTGGAGTTGATCGGAGATATTGCCTCGGTCGACTGGATCGAAGAC
>DATKEA010000120.1:0-3594 GCA_035544615.1 Acidimicrobiia bacterium
ACCTCGATGCCGAGGCAGTCAACCGCTTCGAGGCGGCGCTGGGTAGCTGATGCGACGTCTCATACGCCTTAGCGACTCAGAGCGAGGTGCCACTCTGGTGTTGCTCGCCTTCAGCATGCTCCTACTGATGGGTGTCGCGGCGGTGGCGGTGGACCTCGCCTCAGTCCGATACGATCTCAGGGCAGCTCAGCTCGCATCGGACGCTGCAGCCACCGCAGGAGCCATCCATATCGACCCGGTATCCGGGAGTGACGCCGAGGAGGGGTGTCAGGTGGCCTGGGAGTACTTGCTGGAGAACATCGAAGACGAGGGTCCGACTACCAATCCGCCTAACTGTGCCAACTTCTCCGGTACCTGCCCGGCTACGGCCCGGGTTGAACCGGCGTCCGCGGGGCCATACTCGTTCGAAATCGTCCATCCAGTGCCAGACGACCACGAATTCATGGCCGGACAACCGATCAACGCCGACATCGATGGGGATGTCTGCCAGAGGCTTGGTGTCAGTGTCGAACGAACCCGGGACTTTACCTTTGGTCGTGTTATCGGCTTTGTCTCAGGCACTCCCGCGGCAGACAGCGTGGCGCGGATCGCGGTTCGCCCTGGGGAAGGAGAAGTTGTCCCTCTGTTGGTCCTTGAGCCCAATGAGTGTGATGCCCTCAGCGTGAAGGGCGGTGGGTCGGTTAATACGTTTGTAACGGTGACGAGCTTCAGCGATGTACCCGGAATCATCGCCGTCGACTCCGACGGGTCCAGCGGCTCTCCTGGGTGTTCAGGCAGTAAGGCCTACACGATCCACGCGAACGACAACAGTCTCAACTGGGTCAGAGCCCTGGACGTTCCGGGCGGTGCCCCCTCGGCCATCCTGTCGTACGCTCTCTCGGGAGCACCGGCGGCCGATCCGACCCGGGCGTACGAGCCCGGTGACGTGACCGGGAGTGTCGTGCCTAACTCCGATCCCTCTCATACCTGGTTCCGGCTCTATCCCGAGCCGATACCAACGACCCGACGCATAACCAGAGCGCCCATAGATTGGCGCTACAACTGCCACACGAGTTATCTGGACTACCTGGGGATCGTCGAAGTCGATGGGTGCACCAGTGGAGATTCGCCCCACATCGACAACCTGCGCTCTCTATACGGGGGGCCTCTACACGGGGCGCCCACGATCCCGGCCGGGTTCCAGCAATGGACGAGCACCTACTCATGCTCGGTGACGGGCCCGATCAACGAGTCGGGTAATTGGTGGGTGGATTGTCCAGGGGGCTTCGTCGTCCAGGACGGCGTGGTGACCTTCGGACCCGGCGATCTGGTGTTCGAAGGCGGGGTAGAGGTCAAGTCATTCGGTGAACTCCATATCAACCCCAGTCCGTCGTCCGACCACGTCGTGTATCTGAGGAGCGGTGATTTGGAAAAGGGTGCTCAATCGACACTCAAAATGAATCAGATATTCGTCTACCTCGAGAGTGGCGCGGTGAGTTTCGGTGGTGGCGCGGGACCAGACTCCTTGGTGTGGATTGCGCCATTGGACGGGAACTTCGAGGATCTTGCCCTATGGGCGGAGGCTCCGTTGCAGTTCGAAATCAAAGGACAAGCTGGTAACACCCTGGAGGGAACTTTTTTCACCCCGCTCGCTAACCCCTTCAGCCTGACCGGGCAAGGTGACCAGCTTCAGACTGCTGCGCAGTTCCTCACTCGCTTCCTCCATCTATCAGGCCAGGCTCAGGTTTTAATGACCCCTGATCCCGAGCGTTCCACACGGCTACCGATTCGCGGAGTCCTGCTGATCCGCTGAGGACGATCGCCACCTGATTTCGATGGTCTGTGACGTTCTTGCGATCTGACCGACAAACCGTTGCCTCCACACCACCAACCCCCTTCAACTCGCCTCGGCCATGTCGTACGATCACGTCGAGTAACGATGAGGACGACCAATGGCTGAGGAATACCCCCCAATCCTCGACGCGGCGCAGGTGGCGGAGCTGCTGGGCATGAACGTGCAGATGGTGCGGCGCTACGCCAGGGAGGGGCGGTTACCCGCCTACAAGCTCCCCGGCGGACGCACCTTCAAGTTCTTCAGGGACGAGATCTACGAGTTCTTGAAGTCTCATCCCGCGGCACCCGCCGAGGATGGGATCACCGATGGTCAGACGACCTCACGACAGCCAGGATCATCTTCATAGGGACGATCAGACGACGCCCGTCGACGTCATTGAGGTCGACGTGGTCTTCGGCGACCACGGCGACCTTGCCAATGACCATGTCGCCTCCCGGCAGCGCCAGACGGACCACCTGCTCGGAGGCGGAGTGCTCGTGGAGCAAGGCCCGAAACGACTCGGCGCCGCCGGGTCTTCCAGAAGACGCCCCGTCGGTGGTGAGCACCGACCAGCGAGCGGCGTTGAGTTTGATGTCGGCGGTCTGGCCCGGGCCCTCCACTGTGGCGTAGTCCTCTCCGGCGGTGACGACGGCACCACCAAAGCTGTGACCGCTGAACTCGACCGAGACCCGATCGCCCCGGTTCAGAAACTCCTTGGCCTGATCAGCGAGTCTGAGTCGGCGGCGCCGTTGGACCTCGGTCAAACGCTCGTCCTCGGCGGCTTCCTCACTCCAATCGCGGCCGGCTCCCTGGCGGAGTTCGCTCCCGAGGACGGGGTCTGGTTCTCGTTCGTAGTCCATTTTTCGCGCTCTCGTCATCGACCGATGAACATGAGATAGGTTGCCGATCCGTGGCGCTGTCACCCTCCACCGAGACGAGGGAAGCGGGCTCCCTGCCACCGGCACGCCGACGATTCGGTCGACGGCTGTCGGCCTCTCACGTGGTCATCGCCATTGTCGTCGTTCTCGCCTTCGCACTCAACCTCCTCGTTCTCCACGACAGGAACTCCGCCACTCTCGTTGCGATGGCGAGCCAGCCACTGGCTGCCGGTTCAGCCCTCGACCCTGCCAGCCTCCGCTTGGTTCCCGTCGACTCCGGGTTCGAGGCTCTCCCTGGTCTCGTCAACGAGACCCAGCTGGAAGAGATGAACGGGACGGTCCTGGCCAGATCGGTCCCCGAGGGTGGCTTGATCGAGCGATCCGCGCTCGTCGCCCCGGGTTCGGCGCCAGGCCTGCGATCGATGAGTCTGCCCGTTCCGGTCGAACATGCCGCCGGCGGGACGGTTGTCGTCGGCGACAGGGTAGACGTCATCGCCGTCACCGATGGAGTGGCCGGATTCGTCGCCACCGATCTGGAGGTGATCTCGGTGTCTGAGCGAGGCTCTGGGGGAATCGGAACGGCATCCGGTCATCACGTGGTGGTGGCAGTCGACGCCGAGCAGGCGCTGGCCCTGGCCCGGGCCCTCGACGTGGGATCTGTGGAGATAGTCCGTTCTACAGGCGCGGAGCCGGTCGAAGGATCCGAAAATGGGCCCTGACATCGCCCTGGCCGCTTCCGCCCGTGAGTGGCCCGACAGGCTCCATCGGTTTCTGCTCGACCACGGTGGAGGTCGGATCGTCGACCGGGTGATGACACCGGATCAGGCGAGCGATGCCGGCTTCGATGTGCTCCTCATCGACGACGTTTGCTCGTTTCTCACTCCGCGCCTCGTGACCATGCTC
>DATKEA010000121.1:0-3081 GCA_035544615.1 Acidimicrobiia bacterium
CGTTGGCCTGGCTGCGCTCCCGTTACACCCAGGAGCTCACCGACAACGGCTGGCGTCCGCTCCCGGGAATGAACGACCTGGTCAGGAATGAGCGCCAACGCGAGTTCCTCATCGATCTCATGGGCCGGCTGTCCGACTTCAGCAGTCCCCAGGCCATAGCCTCAACGGCATCCGCCGTTGCCCCGTACGTGACCGTCGACTCGCAACTGAGCCTGATGGGGGCGGTCGACTTCGCCTGGTCGCTCAGGGGTTTGGGCAGCGGTGCCGTCGAGGAGCTCGAGGTTCCCGTCTACGACGACGTGGGGATAGGCGGGACAGCGGTCTTGCGAGCGTCGGAGCCGGTCGACGAGATCGTGGCAGAATTCCTCAGTATGGAGACAGCCGGGGATTCCAGCACGCGGTCAGGGTGATGAGCAGAAAGAGAGTGTTCTCCGGGATGCAGCCCACCGGGGACGTTCATCTGGGAAATCTCATTGGCGCCTTCGCCAACTGGGTCAGCATGCAGGACGAGTACGACACCATCTACTGCGTCGTCGATCTACATGCGATGACCACCCCCTATGAAGTGGCGGACTATCGAAGGGCGCGAGTCGACCTTGCCAAGATGTTTCTCGCGGTGGGGGTGGACCCGAAGCGTTCGCTTGTCTACTACCAATCAGACGTTCCCCAGCATGTCGAGCTGTCGTGGATCCTGAGCACCCTGAGCGGGTTGGGCCAACTGCAGCGGATGACCCAGTTCAAGGAGAAGGCGGACAAGGCCGGTCAGAACCTGGGGCTGCTCGCCTACCCGGTGCTCCAGGCCGCAGACATCCTCATCCACCGTGTGCACGCGGTGCCGGTGGGTGACGACCAGACCCAGCACCTCGAGTTGACCCGCGACCTGGCGGAACGCTTCAACAACCGATTCGGCGAGGTCTTCCCCCTTCCCGAGCGGATCACCCCCGAGATCGGGGCCCGGGTGATGTCACTCACCGACCCGACCGAGAAAATGTCGAAATCGGACCCCGGCCCCAGGTCGCGGATCAACCTCACCGACAGTGATGGGGAGATCGTGGCCAAGATCAAGGCGGCGGTCACCGACACCGGGACCGAGGTCGGCTACGACCGGGACGAGAAGCCGGGGATCTCCAACCTCCTCGAGATCTTCTCCTTCTTCACCGGGCGAAGTGTCGAGGATCTCGCCGCCGAGTACCGCAGCGGCGGTTATGGGGCCTTCAAGACGGCTGTCGCCGAGGCGGTGGCCGCCGGGGTGAAGCCGGTCCGGGAGGCCTACCAGGGCATGTCGGACGCCGAGGTCTCCGCGGTCATGTCCTCCAGCGCCGAGCGGGCGAAGGTGATGGCCGAGGAAACCATGGAGTCGGTGCGGGAAGTCACCGGGCTGGGGTAACGCCCGCCGGTTGAGGCCGCTCGATGGCATCCGGGTGTGATCCTTGACACTTGTCTGCGCTTGCCGGATAATCAATCATGCGTCTGGCGCGGACTCCACGTGACGGAGTCCTGGTACGAAGAGTCACGATCATCACCCTCCTCCTTCTCCCAATCCTTGTATTGGGCGCGGCCATGGGCGCTGCGCAGGTGACGGTAGGCCTGGGAACCGCCGGGAACTTCGCGGTACTGGCCGGCACGACCATCACCAACACCGGACCCACCACGATCACGGGAGACGTTGGCCTGCACCCGGGTAACTCGGTAACAGGGTTCGATTCCGTGACTTTGAACGGCGAGCAACATCTGGCCGATGCCGTTGCCCTGCAGGCCAAGAACGATCTGGTGACCGCATATGACCAGGCTGCCGCCAGCTTACCGGTGACCACGGTGGGAACGGAGCTCGGCGGCCAGACCCTGACGGCCGGTGCTTACAACTCCGCTGACGGCACCTTCGGAATAACTGGGACGCTCACCCTCAACGCTGAGGGCGATCCCAATGCCGTCTTCGTGTTCAAGATGGCGAGCACGCTGACCACTGCCTCGGCCAGTGTCGTGAACGTCATCAATGGCGCCAACGCATGCAACGTCTTCTGGCAGGTGGGCAGTTCTGCGACTCTTGGAACGGGAACAGTCTTCAGGGGGAACATCCTGGCGTTGACCTCCATCACCCTCACCACCGGCGCTTCGATCGAGGGCCGAGCGTTGGCACGAAACGGCGCGGTCACGATGGACACCAATACCATCACCCAAGCAGCCTGCACGCAGCAGATGACGCCCACCACCACTACTACTACCACCACCGCGCCTGTCACCCCAGTGCCCACCACACTGGCGCCACCCGTCGGCGGGGTGGACACCGGTGGCGGATCGACGGCAGGTCCCCTGAGCGTGAGCTTGCTGGTGATCGGCGGCGCTCTCGTCGCCAGCGCAGTGGGAGGGGCGATCATCCGTCGCAGGCTCCACATGCGCAGGGACGAATCGCGCTAGCCCATTCGAACTGGAGTTGGTCATGCCCGGCGGTCGTGGCAATTTCGTCGTAAAGGTTGCTGCGAGCGTCTTGGCCGCAGTCGGGGCGACGGCGATCGCAATGGTGGTCGCTGCCCGGATCGAAGTTCCGCAGCTACTGCCGCCTAGCGCAGAGTCTCTCGCACCGGCGACCACCACAATCCCGGTCGCTGATCTGAACCCTGTCCCACTGTCTCCGTTGCCCGAAGCTGCCTTGCGCCAGCCACCGGTTGTGTCCACCACGATCCCAGAGGTCGTGGAGCCTCTGTCACTCCCCTCGTCGGATCCGGTTGCCCTCGAAATCCCCGCAATCGGAGTTCAATCGACGTTGCTCCACCTGGGCCTGACCGCCGAGCACAGGCTAGAAGTGCCGGCTCCCGGCCCCGACTACAACAAGGCGGCCTGGTACAAGCACTCGGCGACCCCCGGCTCGCTCGGTCCCGCCATCCTCCTGGGTCACATCGATTCAGCGGCTGAGGGACCGTCGGTGTTCTACAAGCTCGGAGACCTGCAACCGCAAGACCGGGTGCTCGTCACCCGCGCCGATGGCCAGGTCGCGGTTTTCAGGGTGGACGAAATCGGCCGATACCCGAAGGACGACTTTCCGACCGACCTGGTATACGGCGAGACCGACCACGCCGCCCTCCG
>DATKEA010000122.1:0-2991 GCA_035544615.1 Acidimicrobiia bacterium
GTGGTCCGAACCCTGACCTGTCCGGTGGTCCGGCTCTGAGCCGATCGGTCAGAGCTGGTCGCTCAAACCGCGAGCGAAGTGTCCTCGAGTTGGCGCTCCCAGACAGGGGAGAAGAGTTCGAGGTACCCCTGGGCGCCGACATCAGAGAACCATTTGAAGGCCTCCTGCGCAGCGGCCTTCGCCTCCGGTCGATCCGGCATCACCTCTGCGAATACGGCTCGCCAGACCGCAGCCATGCGCGGGCTCTCCACCTCCTCGAACCGGTCGCACAACTCGATGAACATCACCGCAGCTTGATCGGGGTCACCCTCCATCAACTCGAGACCGGTGGCCCCGGCAAAACGCAAGAGCTCGAAGCGTCGACCCATCTCCCCTTTCACCAACTCGAGAGCATCGCGCAGCCGCTTCGGGTCTTTGAGCCGGATGGCGGCAGAGATGGCGTCGTGGCGGAACAAGTGGAGGGCGAGAGGTGCCTCTACTTTGGGAGCCAACTCGAGTACTTCCTCCAACCGTCCTTCCAGCCAGAGGAATTCCGACTCGTTGCTCTGGGCGTTTGACCGGTATTGGGGCTCGGGTGAGTCGAGGCCGGAGCGATTGGCTTCCCGGGCGCGTGCCAGGTGGACGGGGTCACTGGTCTTGACCCAGCCGTAAAGTTCGACCTGAGTCTCACGGGCGTCGCGCCAGTACGACTCTTCACCGGGCTCCACTTCGCTGAGCACTGCCAAAGCCTCCTCGATGAATCCACGCTCGAACAAGTCCCAACTATGACTACCCGCCATCCTGACCAGAAGACCCCCGTGCCTGATTCGCTGGGCCAGCTCATATCCCCTCTCAGCGGTATCCATAAGGGCTGCCATCCCGTTGATAGACTCGACCACGAGCAGATTGTTGAGGGCACGGAGAGTGGGATAGGGGAGCCCGTGCATCTCGGCGAGGCGAAGAGCCTCCCGGAGCAGCGCTATCCCTTCGTTTGCCCGGCCCATATCGGGTAACACCGTGCCTCTGGTGTTCATGGCCTCGATGAGAGTCGGCATGTCGCCGGCCGCCTCGGCGGCGATCATCACTGCCAGCGATACATCACCCGCGTCCTCGGTTTGCCACGACCTCATGTGGGCCCGTGCCAGTTCTGCGCCCAGGGCCATCATCTTCGGTTCCGACGCCCCCTCGGTTTCGAAGTGGGGCGCCATCGCCGCCACTGCCTCCAGGGGCTGGTCGGCATCTATGTAAGCGGTACCGACCACCCTCGCCGAGGTGGCTATGTCCGCGGGTGAACCGTGCTCGAGGTGCCAGTCGTATGCCTTCCTCGCATAACCGATGGCGTCCTCGTGGCGGAACAGGTCTCCTGCCGGTCTCACCGCGAATTGCCACAGTGCGGCCTGCTGCTCCTCGGTTCCCGGCACCTCGAGCGCCTGTTCGAGCAGAGAGAGGGCCTGGGACGCCGAGTGAAGCTCGATGGCGCGCCGCGCCGCCTTCATCAGAGCGTTTCTAGCCTTCTCGGCTAGCTCTTGGTCCGGCGCCACTTCGTAGGCGTTCATGTAGTGGCTGGCAATGACGGCGGCCGCCTCGATTGGGGCGACAGAGGTGAAATACTCGGCGACCTTGAGGTGGCGATCCTTGCGATCAGATTTGGCGATCCGCCCATATGCGACCTCGCGGATGACGCTCTGGATGAACTGGTACTGACCTCGTTCCGGGGATCTGGGATCGGTCTCATAGCGGAGCAGCTCCCGCCGGGCCAGATCTCTTAGCTTCCTTTCGAGTTCCTCGGTCGTGCTCCCTGTGAGGACGGTCAGCCCTTCAACCGTGAACGACTGACCGAGGATCGCCGCATCCTGGACGAGGGCGCGGCTCTGCTCGTCGAGTCGGTCGAGCCGGGCCCCGACCACGGCATGCAGCGAATCGGGGAGGGCGACATCGGTCAGCTCCCGGCCCTGGCGGTAGCTGGATCCTTCCAGGACGAGATCGCCGGTGTTGATCAACATCCGCACGTACTCGACTGCGTACAAGGGCACGCCTCCGGCTCGTCTCACCACGAGATCGACCAGCTGACCCGAGATACCCGGGGTTAGCCCGGTGACGAGCTCTCTCATCTCCTCATCGGTGAGGGGCCCGAGGTGCATCGCGGCGAAGTGATGCCGTGAGGTTCCCCATGTGGGGTGACGCTCCAGGAGCTCGGGTCGGGCCAGAGTGATGACGAAGATGGGCTGTCGGGAGGACATTTCGACCAGTTCCTCGATGAAGGCGAGCTGGCCTTCGTCCGCCCATTGCAGATCCTCGAACAGCAAGACCGTGGTGTCTCTCTCCGCGATGCGCTGAAAGAAGGTGCGAAGAGCGGCGAATAGTTCGTTGCGATCACCAGAGGGCATGTCGGCCAGCCCGAGCAGACCGGCGAGCTTGGGTTCGATCCACCCCTGTTCCTCGGCGTCAGTGATGTATTCGGCGACCGCGGTGCGCAGCTTGGTGCGGGCCTTGGACGTCTCGTCGGTCTCGGCGATGCCTGCCCGTGAGCGAACCATCTCGGCCACGGCCCAGAAGGTGACTCCCTCGCCATAGGCGGGAGAACGGCCCTGATGCCAGCGAAACACCTCGGTGAGCCCGTCCAGGTATTTGAGAAGCTCCCAGGAAAGCCGGCTCTTGCCGATCCCTGCCTCGCCGACGATCGAGATCAGCCGTGCCGTTCCTTCCCGGCTGGTGGCGTGCAGCTGCTCCTTGATTACCCGGAGCTCTCCGTCACGGCCCGCGAATGGGGGCTCGAGCACACCCCATTTGCCGCGCCCGCCACGCTCGGCGACGACACCGAGGGCGCGCCAAGCAGTGACCGGATCGGCCTTTCCCTTGAGGACTTGCTCTCCCGCCGGCTCATAGCGGATCGCCGCCTCGGTGAGCCGTTTGGTGGCGTCGCCCACCAGGACCGTGCCCGGGTCGGCCGCGGCCTGGAGTCTCGAGGCGGTGTTGACGATGTCACCGACTACCAGCCCCTTCTCATTGCCG
>DATKEA010000123.1:0-11208 GCA_035544615.1 Acidimicrobiia bacterium
TGGGCGCACGCTTGACTTCGTCGGCGTGCCCCAGCGGGAAAAGGAGGAGGTTCTGGCAGCCTTTGCGGCGCACAAGAGCGAGGTGACTGAGGGCTCCCAAGCCATGGCAAGCCGCTAGCGGCCCCGCGGCAGGAACTCCAACGACTTCGACCCGGAGCTGGTCGACGCGACAGAATCCGTCATCGCGGCTGTGCCCGGTGTGCTTGACATCAGGGACCTCAAGCTCCGCTGGCACGGTCATCAGCTTCACGTCTCCGCTTCAATAGCTGTCGATCCGGTGGCGGAAGGACACGAGACCGCCCATAACGTGGAGCACGCCATCCATCACGCGTACAGCTTCCCTGTGGTCACCGTGGTACATGTCGACCCACAAGGCGTCTCGGGGACACACGACGCAACGGCACACCACCATCCGTGAGCCTCGGTCTTCATGGCGGCGCCTCTGAGACTGTCGTTCCCACCGCGCGTCCATCGCTCGAGAGGGTGCGATGGGACGGTCAACCACGCGAAATGACGCGAACCAAGAATGGCCCGTGAGCAGGCGTTTCGCGCGTTTCCCAAGGTTGGCAGATACCCCTGACTCGGGCTCATAACCCGAAGGTCGCGGGTTCAAATCCCGCCCCCGCTACTGAAAGCCCTGGTTAGCGACCTGCTGACCAGGGCTTCTACCGTTCAGAAGCGTTCTTCTACCGTCTCTACCAAGGCTTTCATCGCACTTATGACCTTCGGGTTTCTTGGAGGAGTTGTTCGAAGGTGGTGGCGGCTTCGGCCTGCATGCTGGGGAGGACATGCTGGTAGTGGCCATGGTGTAGGCCGGGTTGGAATTGAGAGCAACAACGTCATGCCATACAGAACGATCACCGAACGCGTCGCCGCCCTCATGTAGCGCCGCGCCTGTTCGGCGACTTGAGGGAAGACGCGCTGCACGTAGAAGAAGACACCCACCACCAGGAACCCCGGCAAGGAAGCAGAAATCCCTCCAATCTCCAAGAGAAGGGGCGTCGGGGATGTGTTCCATGACGGCAGTCTGCAGTCACCCACCTCGGCGGAACAGGTAGGTCCTACCTCGGCGGAGGTCCGGACGGAGAGGCCCTGGGGATCGCCAAACTGCTCTTCGAGCCGGCGTGTTACTTGCCACGCGAGCCTCTCGCCGATTCCCTCGAATACTCCGAGGGCTGTCTCGCTTCTCTGGGCATTGAATTCATAAGGGACTTTGGGCCCTGGGCAGAAGGCGTCCGGCAGGGCATGTTTGGTATCGGAAAGGACTCGTCCTGGCCAACCTGACCACTGCGCCGGCCTTGCCTGCGAGAACCGTCCGAGATCGGGTCGGTGCCCTACCGGTCTTCTCCTACTTCTTTTTGGCTTATGCGCTGGTATTTGTCGCCTACCTGACCTATCTGGCGTTTTCCGACCTGCCTTTCGCCCCGTTCTGGTTCGTCGGTGTTTTCAGCCCCACGAGTCAGGGCAGGGCCGGTGAGACCTATAAAGGGGCTGGCGACGCCGCCCCACCGATACTTCCACCAAGGAGATACCGATGACACCAGCTGACCTGCGCTTGCGTCTCTCGGCGCACCTGGACACCCTCGTCGAAAGGATCGGCCCACGCCCTCCTGGCTCGCCTGCCAACCGGCAGGCGACCGACTATGTGACCTCTGTACTGACCGGGGCTGGCCTATTGGTCGAGGCGACCCCATTCACCACATCATGGTGGGAGCCAGGGACGGGCCGCCTGGAGCTGGCTGACGGTTCCTCTCTCGAGGTTGGTCCCAATCCGTACAGTCCCCCCGGCACGGTGAGTGGCGACATCGTGCGACTCGACGCCTGGTCCGAGCTCGACGCCGACCGTCCGTCGCTGCAGGGCCGAGTCCTCGTCTTGGGTCCAGCTTTGGCAGGCGAACCGGTGATGCCCAAGGCGTTTCCGTTCTTCAGCTCAGAGGAGCACCAACACCTCATTGGGTTCCTCGAGCAGCAGGGGCCCGCAGCCGTGATCGCGGTGTCGGACCGTCATGCCAGCCTTCCCACCTTTGAAGACCCCGACCTCGACTTCCCTTCCATCACCATCGCCCCAGGCACCGCAGCCAGGCTCGAGCCGGGCCACCAGGTCCGCTTGACTCTGAGTGGACGAACCCGAAGGGGCCAGGGTGTCAACGTGTCGGCTCACGCCGAAGGTCCAAGCCCCCGGATCGTCCTCAGCGCCCACGTCGATGCAAAGGCAACGACCCCGGGCGCTTTCGACAACGCAGCCAGTGTCGCCACACTATTGGCACTCGCCGAGAGCGGTCTCGACCTGCATGGCGCCACCGACTTCGTCTTCTTCAACGGAGAGGACCACTACGACGCCTGTGGAGAACAAGCATGGCTGGCGTCTACAGACCTCGGTCTGGTCGACCTGAACATCAATCTCGACGGTGCCGGCGTCGCAGGAAGAAGGACCGCAGTCACCGGGTTCGGCTGTCCCCCGGCTCTCGAAGAGCAGCTCGAACGGATCGCTGGCCAGCCCGGGTGGACGCGGATGCCGCCGTGGTGGGAGAGCGACCATGCCATCTTCGCCATGCAAGGCATACCGGCCGTCGCCATCACCTCCGAGGGAGTACACGACTTGTTCACCAGCGTGGCCCACACCGCCAACGACACCCTGAAGACCATCGACATAGGCATCCTGGCCGGCATCGTGGAGGTTCTCGGCTCAATGCTCGTCGAGTTTCGTCCAACCCTTGCCGTCCGAGCCGGAACGTGACGCCTTCTCCTACCAACCGCGCCGTTGAGCTATCGGAGACAGTCGCTTGAACGGGTCCGACAGTTCCGACTGGGAGTCACCAACGAGTCACGATCTGATCGTTGAGGGCGCAACCCTCCACAACCTCCAGGACGTCGACGTGCGTCTCCCACGAGGTCGACTGATCGTGGTCACCGGTCCCTCTGGCTCGGGCAAGTCCAGTCTGGTGTTCGACACCATCCATCACGAGGGGCAACGGCAGTACCTGGAGTCGCTGGGGATCGTGACCGAGGGCTACCGACGAGCTTCGGTGAGACGGATCCAAGGCCTCTCCCCCTCCATCAGTGTTGGCCAGCACCTGGTCAACCGCAGCCCTCGCTCCACGGTGGGCACCGCGACCGAGGTCTTCACCTACCTACGCCTCCTGTTCGCTCGTATCGGCACGCGTCGCTGCGGAAATTGCGGGGGAGACGTCCCGCCGCCGCTCACCAACGCCGCTGCAGTGGAGGTGTTCGATGAGGACAGTCAAGCGTCGGGCCCGTCAACCCGGTGCCCGATATGCGGCTCCCCGGTTCCCGATCTCACAATGGGGCACCTGTCATTCAACAAACCGATCGGTGCGTGCCCTACCTGTACCGGCATCGGCGAAATCGTGGCTCCAGACCTAGCCAAGCTGATCGATCCCTCCCGCAGCGTGGTCAATGGTGGAGTACTCGTGTGGGACCGTCACGACATTGCCAGGTACACAATGGCTCTCCCCCGAGCCGCAGCCCTGTTCGGTTTGGGCTTCGACATCCGCATCCCCATCGGAGACCTGGATACCCTCGCCCAAGAGCTGCTGCTGAATGGCAGCGACAGCAAACTCCTGCGCCAGCGATTCCCGAATGCACCCCGACCGCCGGCGGTGGCCGACGGCCGGTTGGTCGGGGTCGTCCCGGCCCTGATGGGCCGCTATGAGCGGAGCGCCGACAAGCCTCAACTTCGGGCCCGGCTCGCCAGGCTCCTCCAGATAACCGACTGCACTGACTGCGGAGGAAGCCGACTCAATCCTTCAGCCCGTGCCGTCCAAATCGATGGCCGCAGTCTGGTCGAGCTTGGACGCCTGCAGCTCACCGAGCTCTCCGACTGGATCGAGAAACTCCCATCGGCCCTCGACCCGGGCCGAGCAGCGGTGGCCGAGACGGTGGTCGCCGACCTGAGAACCCGGATCGAACGACTCGTGGCGGTAGGGGTCGGCTACCTGTCCCTCGACAGATCGAGCCCCTCACTATCGGGGGGTGAGGCGCAGCGTCTGCGGCTGGCGTCCCTGCTGGGTTCCGGCCTGACCGGTGTTCTCTACGTCCTCGACGAACCCACCGTAGGGCTACACCCGAGCGATGTCCGTCGTCTCATCGCGGTGCTGCGGCGACTCCGGGACATGGGCAACACGGTCTTGGTAGTGGAACACGACCTCGACGTCACCGGGGCCGCCGACATAGTGGTGGATCTCGGTCCGGGAGCAGGTCCCGAAGGTGGGAGGGTGGTTGCCTTCGGGCCACCCTCGGCGATCACCAGGCATCCCACCTCGCTGACCGGCGCCCACCTCTCCGGCCTGGCACCGCGCTCTCATACTCGACGACGGGCGGGGAACGGCTTCCGGCTCACCATCCGAGGCGCTCGGACCAACAACCTGCAGGACATCACCGTCGACCTTCCCCTCGGTGCGCTTACCGCGGTCACCGGAGTCTCCGGCTCGGGCAAATCCTCCCTGATCTTCGACACTCTCGAACGGGCCGCGCACCGACATTTCAGCCAATCCGGACCCACTCCCGGACTTCACGACTCGATCGAAGGCTGGGAGCACATCGACTCGGTCGTCAAGGTCGACCAATCACACATCGGACGCAGTCCCCGGTCCAATCCCGCCACCTACACCGGGATATTCGATGACATCCGGGCAGCATTTGCAGGTACCGATGACGCCCGCCGGCAAGGTCTCACACCGGCCCACTTCTCGTTCAACGTGCCCGGCGGACGCTGTGAACGATGTTCGGGAGCCGGCGTGGTAGTGGTTCCCATGCACTTCCTCCCCGACATAGAGGTGCCGTGCCCTGCCTGCCGGGGACGCCGATACACAGAACCGGTCCTCGGGGTGACCATGGCCGACAAGACCATCGCCGATGTGCTGGAACTCGCGGTCGAGGACGCGTTGGAGTACTTCTCATTCTTGCCTTCTGTTGCCGATCGCCTCCAACTGCTTTCAGACGTCGGCGTCGGCTACCTGCTTCTCGGACAGCCGGCCACCACCCTCTCCGGTGGAGAGGCGCAGCGGATCAAGCTGGCACGTGAGCTCAGCCGGCGCACCCGCCGAGCCCTGTACCTGCTCGATGAACCCACCACCGGCCTCCACCCTGCCGACATCGCACGTTTGCTCGACGTCCTTCAACGTCTGATCGATAGGGGCAACACCGTCATTGTCGTCGAGCACGACCTTGATGTGATCTCCGCCTCTGACTGGGTGATCGACCTGGGCCCGGGGGGAGGCTTCGAAGGCGGAGAGCTTGTCGCCGTCGGAACGCCGGACGCGGTGGCCGCCGCCGGCACCGTCACCGGCACCCACTTGTGGCAGCGACTGGGCCAAGACCTCCAAGTCTCATAGGCCCACCTGGTACCGAAGCCAGGGTCCAGTCGGGGTCCGCTGCGGCTTCTGGTGCGGGCTGGTGCGCAGGGCCGATGTGCATGATGCTCCTTACTTGGTTTCCGACTGTCGGAAACCAAGTAGAAGGATCGGAAGATGGCCGGAGCTAGGAGCAGGGGAACGCGTTGGTCGCTTCGCCGGTCCGGCGTGGCGCCCGCAGCGAGGCCGCTTTCTAATGAGCCTTTTCGAGGAGTTCGAAGAGAGCGATCACCGGGTCGGAGAACCGGGTGACTCGGTAGAGGTCGTGGTGGGCGTGGAGGTGGTGGCGGATGAATCGGGCTGTGTCTCCGAGATGAATGGTGGTTGCACGTCCTACACGTCCGTGTCCGGCGAAGACGACGAGCCGAACCCGTGCAGTTGGCGTGGTCGCTGACCCGTCGGCGATCAGATCGTCGACAACTTGGTCGAGGGATGTGGTGAACAGGTCGCCGATGCGGCGGAGGGTGGCGTGTAGTGCACCGGGTGTGAGCAGTGCAGGATTGAGTTCAGCTTCGGCGGTCTTCACTTCTCCGACGATGACGTCGAATCGGCTGGAGTCGATGTCAAGTGCGGAGTCGACGTCGGTGACGATGAGGCATTCCTCGACTTCTTGGCCGAGATGGTGGTGCGGCGGTCCGGGTGCTGTGGGTGGGCGGAGGGCGATGATGTCGATATCGGTGAGGGCGCGGAATCCGACCGGCTCTCGGATGTGGAGTTCTTGTTCGGTGAGGAGGAAGTATCCGTTGAGACGCAGGTACGCGACGGCGAGAGCGAGGGCGGGATCAGCGGACATCATCCGAGCCGATCATGCGTTCCTCGCCGCCGAAGTGCGGTGGAAGATGGCGGCCGCGGCGGCGGCGAGACCGAGGAGCCAGGCCACGGCAAGGGCGAGGCCGCCGGCCTCATCGAACGTGGGGGTGAAGGCGCCGTCGATGAGCAGCCGGACTGCACCGTGGGCCGGCATCCAGGCAGCCCACGATGGCGGGGCGGCGTCGAACATGATGTTCTGGGCCAACCCGACGTCGAGAAAGGGCAGTAGGAACATCAAGTAGAGGCCACCGAGTCGTCCGACGATCGGGCCGACTACCACTCCGATCAAGGCGTAGGTGAGTGCTACTGCCAGGGTGGCGGCGGCGAAGATGACCCAGATTTCCGGTTGGAAGCTGGCCGCGGTGACGGCGAGAGAGACCGCGCTAACCAGCACGGCGGCGAGGGTGATGACGCCGAGGCGGGAGGCGAGCACCTCGCGTGGCTTGAACCCGGCGAGGACGAGGCGGCGGTCGCCTTCGGCGGAGCCGAGCACCACAAACAACCCGGCGAGCCCTGCGAGGAAGGCGACGGTGATCGCCACCATGATCGCGCCGTGGACGTCCGTCATGGAGAGCATGGAGATGCCGCTCTGTCCGTTCTCGACGAGTTCGACCGGTGCCGGGTCGTCGGGCGTGACTGCGATGGAGAGGGTGATGAAGAACAGGGGAAGTCCGACCAGCAGCACCCAGAGGGCGATATTGCGGCGGTACTCCTTCCATGCGTAGCGCAGCCCGGTCCAGGTCCGGGTCATACCTCCGACGACATGTCGGTTGTGGCCGTTGTTGACCGGACGGGTGGTGACGAGGAGTGAGACAACGGCGGTGGCGACGGCGCCGATCGTCCAGGCCAGTGAGGCCCCCAGGTCACTGAGCGGCCCGGCGTGGGTGGTGGCGGCATCCAGCATGACCAGCGTGGGGAAATGGGAGGGGAAGAACCGGATGAGCAGAGATTCGGTACGGCCCATTGCCGGCCCCAGAAAGACGTCGAACATCCAGATGAAGATGATCAGCAGCGACCCGTTGACCTCGGAGCGAACCCAGGCACCGACGGTGACCCCGATCGCCAGGTAGATGACGGCGAACATGACCGTGGCGCCGACAGCCCGTCCTGGGTCGGTGAGGTCGGTGCGGACGGCGAGGGCGAGTAATGCTCCGGCCGAGGCGACTGCCGCCAACACCGTCGAAGACACCACGCGGGCTGTCACCACTCGGGCGGTGTTCGACCCGGCGGCGGCTAGGCGTCGGTCCGGATCCCGGGAGCCGGTGACGTGGAAGAACCCGGCGACCCCTGCCAGGAAGGCCGCCGCCCATCCGGCGGTGGCGGCCTCCAGCTGGCCGACGCTGGCTTCGCCGCCGAGGATGCGGGCGAAGTCGGCGATGGCTCCGGCAGACAAGGCGACGAAGATCACCGGCACGACGGCGAGCAGCACCAGGTTGAGCGGCCGTCGGGCGTACTCGGTCAGGTAACGCCAGGTGAGCACCCCGGTCATCGCTGCACCGCCTTCCCGTCGATCAGGTCGTAGATCCGGTCGAAGCGTTCGGCGTCGGTGATGAAGTGGCTGATGATCAACAGACTCCGTCCCGCGTCGCGTCGGTGCTGGGTGAGCTGCCAGAACCGCTGGTAGGTGTCCCAGTCGAATCCCGCATAGGGCTCGTCGAGGAGAAGAAGATCGGGGTCGGGCAACAGCGCCAGACCCAGGTTGAGTTTGGCTCGGGTTCCCCCCGACAGCTCTTCGACCCGCGAGTCCCGCCACTCGGCGAATCCAAGCGTCTCGTAGATGTTCTCGCGGGCGATATCGATGTCGCCACCGGTCATCCCGTAAGCCTTGCCGAACAGCCCGAAGTGCTCGTCGCAGGTGAGCCGTTCGTAGAGGATGGGATCCTGCGGGCAGTAGCCGACCGAGCCCGACTTGGTGATGGTGCCGCCGTCGCGGGCGATGCTTCCGACCAGGATCTTCATCAGAGTTGACTTGCCCGACCCGTTCTCCCCGACCAGGCCCACGATCTCACCTGGACGGAGCACCACGTCTGCCCCACGCAGAACCTCCAGAGACCGTCGACGTGGCCAGACGCCCCGGGTGTAGGTCTTGATGATTCCGGTCGCAGCGAGCACTTTGTCAGATCCTGCATCCTGATGCCTGCCATGGGACGGCTGGTGGTCGCGGCCTGGAAGCGTCCAGGTCTCGGATTCATCAATCTTGCGATCAATCGTCTGCATCACAACCTCGCTTCTTCTCAGCATTGTCAACGTACACCTTCCAGTCGGCTGGAAGGTCAATAGGGTCGAAAGTCCCGATCCGGCGGGGCGGGGGAGGGGGAAGAGGCCAGATCGGGCCGTCGACGTCTAGTGGTTCGGCCGGCGGAGTTGGTCGACGAGTCGCTCGGTGGTCCGTGCAGTTCGGGAGTCGAGCCAGAAAGCGGATCCGCAGACGGCGAGACAGGTCAGCACCAGGGCGCCGACGGCATAGCCGACGGCATAGCCGACGATTCGAGAGTCGAGCTGATAGACCGCGACCACCGCCAGGATCATGAAGGTGATGCCGATGGCTCCCCACATCACCGGGCCCAACCGGCGGTGATGCCAGCCGGAGTTCATGAGACGACCACCTTGCCGCGGAGCATGCCCATCTGGCAGGCGAACTCGTATTCGCCGGGCTCCGAGGGTGTGAACTCGATGGGGACGTTCTCGCCTTCGGGGAGGTCGGCGGAGACTCCGAACGCGTCGAAGACGACCTTTTCCGAGCATGGGTCTGCTTCTTGGCGGTTGAAAACCAGCTTGACCGGTTGCCCTGCTTCGACCCGGATGGTGTCGGGGCTGTAACCACCCTTGACCACGATGAACGCCTCCTGGACGCCACTTGCGCCGACGGCAGCCAGCGAGCCTTGGGGCTTGGAGAGCCAGAAGTACCAGACGATCAAGGCGATAAGACCCAGTCCAACAAGATCAACGATGAGCACCGTCATTCGCTCGCTCCTTGCTGTATTGAGGGACGCCAGCGGCGAAGCCGGTTGGCGTTGGACACCACAGTCACCGAGGAGAACGCCATCGCCGCACCGGCAAGCAGCGGGCTGAGCAGGATCCCGAAGAACGGGTAGAGGACACCGGCGGCGATGGGGATGCCCAGGGTGTTGTAGGCGAAGGCGCCCACCAGGTTCTGGTGGACATTCCGGATGGTGGCCTTGGAAAGTTCGATAGCGGTGGCGATCCCGGTCAGGCTTCCCTTGACCAGGGTGACGTCCCCGGACTCCATGGCAACATCGGTGCCGGTGCCCATGGCCATGCCCACATCCGCCTGAGCGAGGGCGGGAGCATCATTGATCCCATCACCGACCATAGCCACCGTCTTGCCTTCGGCCTGGAGCAGTCTGACCTGTGTCGCCTTGTCCTCGGGGAGAACCTCGGCCAACACCCGGTCGACACCGACCAGACGGGCGATGGCCTCCGCAGTGCGCTGGTTGTCACCGGTGATCATCACCACCTCGAGACCAAGGTCGTGGAGCCGGCGGATCGCTGCCACGGAGTCTTCCTTGACCGTGTCGGCCACGGCGATGACACCTGCCAACTCCACGTCGACACCGACCACCACGGCGGTTTTGCCCTCGTCGGCGAGCCGCTCCAGCGTTTCCTCGGCGGCCCCAGCGGCGACACCGTGGTCGGCCATGAACTTGAGGTTGCCCAACACCACACGCATTCCGTCTACCGTCGCTTCGATGCCGTGGCCGGGTACCGCATCGAAGTCGGCGGCCTCGACCAAGGTGACGCTCCGAGACCGAGCCCCGGCGACGATGGCCTCGCCCAATGGGTGTTCCGAACCTGACTCAGCGGAAGCGGCCAGAGCCAGGACCCGGTTCTCATCGAAGGTGTTGAAAACGACCACGTCGGTGAGGGTCGGCTCGCCTCTGGTGATGGTGCCCGTCTTGTCCAACACCACGGTGTCCACCCGATGGGCGGTCTCGAGGGCGTCGCCCGACTTGATCAGGATGCCGTTCTCGGCGCCCTTCCCGATCCCCACCATCAGCGAGGTGGGTGTGGCCAGGCCCAGGGCGCAGGGGCAGGCGATCACTAACACAGTCACCGCGGTGATCACCGCATAGACCAGTGCGGGAGCAGGACCGAAGGTGAACCATGCCATGAAGGTCAGGATCCCAACGATCATCACCGCCGGGACGAAATACCCGGCCACCTTGTCCACTGTCCTCTGAATTGGCGCCTTCGACCCTTGCGCGTCGCGGACCATCTGGATGATCTGAGCCAGCATCGTGTCCCGACCAACCCGGGTGGCCCGGAACCGGAACGAACCGGTCTTGTTGATGGTGGCGCCGATGACGGTGTCGCCCTCGGTCTTCTCCGAAGGGATCGGTTCACCGGTGACCATCGACTCGTCGACGGCCGACACTCCCGAGATGACCACCCCGTCGACGGGGATCTTCTCCCCGGGACGGACCACGACGATGTCGTCGACGGCTACCGCCTCGACCGGTACCTCCACCTCCGAGCCGTCACGGATCACCCGGGCGGTCTTGGCTTGTAGGCCGATCAGCTTCTTCAGGGCTTCTGAGGTGCGGGCTCGGGCCCGGATCTCCAGTGCCGAGCCCAACACGACCAGAGCTGTCACCACGGCTGTGACATCGAAGAAGACATCCCGGAGCCGTTCCTCGGGGAAGAACCCGGGGAATAGCAACGCCACTGTCGAATACAGCCAGGCAGCGGAGATCCCGAGGGCGATCAGCGTGTACATGTTGGCTGAACGGTGCTTGAACGCTGCCCAGGCGCCGGTGAAGAACTGCGAACCGGAGTAGACCATCACCGCCAGGGTGACCAGCGCCATCCCGCCCCAGATCAGATTCAGCGCCGTCGAACCCATCTCCGGCACTCCAGGGAAGATCTGCGGATAGGAGAAGTAGATCACGGGTAGAGAAACGATCGCAGCGAACCAGAACTTGCGGAGCAGGCTCCGATACAACCGCTGCCGGCCCTCTTGCTCGGCATCACCGTCAGAGTCGTCCATGACGGCGTGGGCTGAGTA
>DATKEA010000124.1:0-10017 GCA_035544615.1 Acidimicrobiia bacterium
GGCCAGCCTCACCTCGACCGACTCCATCTTGGGGCGGATATCGAGCAGCTGTTGACGATTGACCTCTCGGGTGAGCTCGTTCCCGAATTGAAACGGGGCCCGGCCCAAACGTTCGGACTCCGGCTTCATCAACGCCGCCGCTGGGCCACACTCACGGTGGCAGTGGATGTCGATCACCCGACCGGCACTCATCAAGTAGCTCTCCTCATATCATGCACTATATAGGATGTGCCTGGAGGCCGAAGAGGTTCACGGCGTTGGCTCCGGCGATCAGCGCTCGCTGGCCCGGATCCACACCCGATGCCTCGAGCAGGGCGAGGGGGTCGGTGAGACCCATGTCGAAGGGATAGTCGGTGCCCAGAAGCACTCGCTCCGCCCCGAACCGAACGACCAATTGCTCGACAAGGGCCGGGTCGAAGACGGTGATGTCGAAGTAGAGATTGGCCAGGTACTCCGAAGGCAGACGGTCGATGTGTTGGCGCATTTCGGGGCGGTGGCGGAAGGCATGATCGGTTCGGGCCGGGTAGAAGGCAAGGTATCCGCCACCGTGAACCAGGAGCAGCCGCAGACCCGGGTGACGCTCAAACACCCCACCGAGGATCATCCTCGTAACCGCCACCGTGGTCGACAGTGGCATGCCGATCACGTTGACCAGGTAATAGTCGGTCAACCGCCTGGCCTCGGTGAAACCGGCGGGGTGGAGGATGACGACCAGACCCAGCTCTTCCAGCGCCGTCCACACCGGGTCGAAAGACGGATCATCCAAATCGAGGCCATTGACATCGGCGCCGATCTCCACCGCGGCAAACCCGAGACCCGCCACCCGTCGCGCCTCGGTGACTGCCGCTTGGGGATGAGCGAGCGGCAGAGTCCCCGCCCCAACGAATCGAGACTGGTCGAAGGCGACCACCTCGGCGATCCGCTCGTTCTGCATCGAGGCCACCCTGGGACTGAGATCGGGGTCGGCCCAATAGAAATATTGCAACGGGGTCAGCGAGACCAGTTGGACGTCGACGCCCATGGCGTCCATGTCGGCGAGACGCGTCTCCGGGTCGCTGAACTTGGCGCGGGCCAGTCGGTAGAACTCGTTGTTGAGCTCCTTGGTCATCGAAGAGGAGAAAAAGCTCCGCGGCTCATCTTCCGGCTTGAGATGGGGGCCGGTCAGCTCGACCGACTCGGGGACCATCAGGTGGCTGTGCACATCAACAGTGGGGCCGATCGGCTTGGCGGCAGTTGTCTCATCCCACGCCGCCACCCAGTCGCCGGGACCGGTGCCACTCATATGACGCGCCTTATGCCCGCCCGTCGTCTCACCACTTCGGCCACCGACGAGTTGTCGAGGTTGGCCAGACCGGCCTCCTCCCCCTCGGCCAAAGCCGCTCGAACTACCTCGGCCAGATCCATCGTTGCCCCCAACTCCCGACCGTGCTCGACGATCAGTCGGGCGTCCTTGAGGCTCTGTCGCAGCCGCGCGTGGGGATGCTCGTGGTCACCGGCAACCATTCGCTCGCCCCAGACGTCCATCGCCTTGGAATAGGCGAGCGAGTCCTTCAACACATCGAGGGTCGTTCCCAGGTCCATCCCGGCCAGCTCGGCGACCACCAAAGCCTCGGCCAAGACCATGCGATGAACGGTCAAGGCATGATTGACGATCAGCTTGACCCTCGAACCCGACCCAACCGCGCCGACGTGATGATGGGATCGGCCGATTGCCTCGAATATCGGCTGTCCCCTCAGATAGGCCTCCTGCGGACCGCCCACCATCACCACCAGACCGCCGTTTTCGGCAACTTCGCTGTTCCCGCTGACAGTGGAGTCGCAGTAGGTGATGCCATGAGCCGACAACGCGCTCGCGATCACGACCGCGTCTTCGGGCAGTCCGGTGGTGGTGTCGAAGACGTAGAGCGGGGAGATTTCCGCGCTCACCAACCCGCCCTCGCCAAAGCACACCTCACGTGCAATGTCGGAGGTGGGAAGCGAGAGCAGTGCCATCGAACAGCCCTGCACCGCCTCGGCGGCCGATCCGGTGGGAACGCCGCCGCGTCCTTCGAACTCGGCCATTCGCACCGGGTGCGGGTCGTAACCACGTACTTCAAACCCGGAGCCGATTAGGCGGGCGGACATGCGGGAGCCCATCAGACCCAAGCCGATAGTCGCGACGGGTCCGCCTTTCATCAGAAGCCGTACAGCACCGTTGGGTTGTCGACCAATATGCGACGTCTCATCTCTTCGTCGGGTGCCCACAGCTCGAGCTGCTCCAACAGGTCGGCGTCGTTGGGTTGGTCACCGAATTTGTTCGGGTGCGGCCAATCGGTGGCCCACAACATACGATCCGAGTTGGCCTCGATCAGAGCCCTCGCCATCGGCACCACATCCGGCCAGGGTGGAAGGTCACCGACCCCGAGCCGGTTGGGCGCCGAGAGCTTGACCCAGGTGTCGCCCTCCCGCACCAGGTCGAGCAATGCCTGGAACGGTGGGAATCCCACCCCGTCCTGTGCCGGCATGTACCCAAAATGTCCGATCGATATCGGAGCGTCGAGTGAGCGAAGCAACGGGAGTAGACCGGGCAGCTCGTGGCCGGCGAAGAGGAACTCGACGTGCCATCCCAGGGCGGCCACTCGCTTGGCCAGTGGTGGAACCTGATCGAGCTCCACAGGCATGCCCCCGATGTTGTCGAGGTTGAGCCTGATACCTCGGGCGCCCCCGGCGTGCAGCTCCTCGAGGTCGTCGTCGGTGACGTCGCCGTCGACCGCCACCACCGCTCGGGCCTGCTCGGGGATCTGGGCGGCAGCATCCAGGATTGCGGAGTTGTCGGTCCCGTATGCCGAAGGTTGGGTGAAGACCACCCGATCGATCCCGAGCTTTTCGTGCATCGCGAGCATGTCGCCCAGGTTCGATTCCGGCGGGTTGTATCCGCGGTCGGGTATCAGCGGGTAGCCGTCCACGAAGACGTGGGTATGACAGTCCACCGACCCGGGGGGGACGGCGAGCCGCGCCCGGCGGGTGTCACGAATCGGAGGGCGACAGGTTGGGATCTCCGTCATCTGCTCAGGTGCTGATTGGTATCGCCAGATGGCGCAGGGTGATCTCGGTGAAACTGTCGGTGTCCCCGGTCCGAGCGGCCTCCACCATTGCCAGATGGTCCCTGGTGGCAGTGCCCCGCAGATCAGGGCTCCTCATCAGGGTGCTGCTCATGAATACCACCGTCGTGTCCTGAAGCCCCTTGATCAGAGCGATGAGCCGCCGGGACGAAGCAGCCTCGTAGAGCTTCTGGTGGAACGCCCGGTTTCCCTGGACCCACCCATCCCAAGTGTCGGCCGCCTCCATCCGGGCCAGAACGGCTTCGGCTTCGGCGAGTATCTCGGGCGTCATGCCGGCCACCGTTTCACCAACGGCCATTGGCTCGAGGACCTGACGGATCCGGATTATCTCCTCGACCTCTGACCTGGTGACCGCGTTCACGGTGCCGCCCCGATAGCTGTCGATACGCACCAGGCCCTCGAAAGAGAGCTCGCGCAGTGCCTCACGGACCGGCGTGGTGCTCACATCGAAGGTGGTGGCCAAATCGGCCAGGCTGAGCCTGGTGCCACCGGCGAGCTCTCCGTTGAGGATCGATCTGCGCAGTGCGGCAGATACATAGTCGGTGGCCGTCCGGGGGCGCCCCGAGCGACGCAGCACCGAGCCGGCGGATCCAAAATCAACAATGTCCCTGTTCTCCACACTCATCCTCTCAGATCACCGGATTGCGCAGGGTGCCAATCCCATCGATTGAAATCTCCACCACATCGCCGGAGGCTAGATAGCGCGGTGGGTCGAAACCGATTCCTACCCCCTTGCCCGTGCCGGTGGCGATCACATCGCCCGGCTCGAGGGTCATTACCTCGCTCAATGTGGCGATCAGGGTCTCGACACCGAAGATGAGGGCACTGATCGGGGCCTCCTGACGCAGCTCGCCATTGACCACTGTCCTCATCCAGGACGAGCCAATATCCGGGAGCTCGTCGATCGTGGTGACCCAAGGCCCCAGGGGGCAAAAAGTGTCGGGGCTCTTCCCGACAAACCACTGCACATGTCTCTTCTGCAGGTCGCGAGCGGTGACGTCATTGAGGATGGTCCACCCGAAGACATGATCGAGGGCGGATGATGCCGCAACGTTGCGGGCGGGGCGTCCGATGACCACGGCCATTTCGCCTTCGTAGTCCGTGGTGCCGGTGGGATCGTTGGCGAGGACGATGGCATCGCCCGGCCCGATCACCGAGGTTGGTGACTTGGTGAAGATGACCGGGTGATCGGGGATCATCTGCTTCTCGGAAGCGTCGAAGCCGGAATCAGAGAACTCCTGGGCATGGTCGCGATAGTTGCGACCCACCGCCATGATGTTCTTGCGCGGGACGAGTGGCGCCAGAAGATGGACTTCCGCCAGGGACAGCCGCGAACCCCGAGAAACGGCGGCGTCAACCTCGGCGCGATCCCACTGGGCGATCAGGTCGACACTGTCCTCGGGTAGTCCCGACGACGACAAATCAACGACGATGTCGTCCTCGACCACGCCAAGACCGCGCTTCTCCCCCTGCTCAAACCTGACTAACCGCATCGACACTCAGGTTACATCGTGCATGATGCATCCTGCATTGGCCCCGGGGATGGTTCATCCACCCGTCTCCAAGACCTCGATCACGGCACTGATGTCACTCGGTCCCCAACCTTGCTCCTGGGCCCGCAGGAGGACTGCCGCGGCGGATGCCCCGACCGCACCGGCAGACCGCCTCAACTCGGCCAGACCCAGATCCTTGGCCATGAGGTCCACCGTGAACAAGGGCGTGTGGTCTCGGAGCGCCATCGGGCCCGCTTTGTAATCGAGCAGTTTGGGCACCGCTCCCCGACGGAGGATCTCGAGGCAGATCCCGCTGTCGAGCTTGGCCTGCTCCATCTCCAGGATCGCTTCCGCCAGCGACACGAGATGGGCGGTCAGGAGACGGTTGGTGATCAGCTTCATCTCCAGACCAGCCCCGTTTGGCCCGAGATGATGGACCGACGAGCTGAAGACCTGGAGGAGAGGAAGGGCCCGCTGCACTGCATCGGCCGCGCCCCCGACCATCACCGCCAGATTGCCGGCAACGGCGTGGACCGAGGTGCCGCTGAGAGGGCAGTCGAGAAAATCGTGGCCGCGCTCACGCGCTTTCTCGCCGATGGCCCGCGAGACGTCGACGTCAATCGTGGACAGGTCGAGACAAAGAGAGCCCGGTTCCATCCGATCGAAGAGACCCCCCAGGTAGACCTCCTCGACCTGCGGGGTGTCAGGTAGTGACGTGAGTACCACCGGGCACTCGAGGCTCAATGGATCATCGATGACTTCCACGCCTATGGCCCGCGCCTCGTCCTGAGCGAACGGCGAGGGGTCGAATCCGATCACCTGGTGCCCCGCCGCGACGAGATGACCGGCAATCGGCCTCCCCATCCTCCCCAAGCCAAAGAACCCGATGGTCGTCATGGTGATCCTCCGATCAGTCTTGGCTCATCTCCAACGCGTCCCAGACCCGGCCGATAGCCGAGCGCACCCCGGGGTGAGCCGGTGAGATCCCGACCCGGGGCCGCTCCGCGTCGACCTCGATCGTCTCGATCAGCGGGCCGGGGCCGCCTCTCATCACCGACACTCGATCGGCAAGCATCACCGCCTCGTCCACGTCGTGTGTCACCAGAAGAATGGTGCGGGGATCCATCTGCCAATGGGTCTCGAACTCCTCATGGAGCTTTCTCCGGTTCAGGGCGTCGAGATGGGCGAACGGCTCGTCCAACAGCAGGACCTCGGCGTCATGTGCGATGCCCCGGCCCAAGCCGGCCATGGTCTGCTGGCCCAAGGAGAGCGTGTCAGGCTTCTGGGCTTTCACTCTTCTCAGACCCATGCGACTGGTGTGGTAGTCGCGGATCTTCTGGTACATCTGGTCCGGCTTCTCGCTGAACTCGGCACTGATCGCGATGTTGCGCTCGACGTTCCACCACGGAAGGAGACGTGGATCCTGGAACACCAGCGCCGTCCTGTTCTCGTGCCGCTTCAGCCCGATGAAGTCGACATCGCCAACCGTTGGGTTCTCCAGTCCGGCTATGACCCGAAGCAGTGTGCTCTTGCCACATCCATTGGGACCGACCAGGGCGTGAACACTCCCGGACGCCACGTCGAGATCGAGACCCGAGAGGACCAATGAGCCTCCTGCGCTGTAGGCAAAACCCACCTTTCTCAACCTCAGATGCATCGTCTCCTCCGGGAACCTGTCATCAGCACACCCCATTTACGATGCAAAGTATCGATTGTCTGATATATGATCCGTCGAGGACGTCCCCCAAGAGGGTGGGCGTACCCATCAAACCGCGACGAATCGGGAGGTAAAGGTGCGACCAAGATCGAGATGGCGGTGGGTGACACTCATCACCATGCTGGCATTGGTGGCGGCAGCATGTGGTAGCGACGGAGGGGAAGGAGAGGGGGATGGCGAAGCACGAACCGTCATCCGTTTCGCATTCGCCCCCGACCCGGTGTGGGACCACATGAACGACCAGGGCATAATCGTGGAGTGGGAGGAGGAGTTCAATACCCGAGTCGTCACCAGCTCGACCTGGGACGAGTTCACCTTCTTCGCCGGTGGTCATGGTGACATTGTCTCCATGGGCACCCAGGAGATCCCGGTCCTGGAGCAGGAGACGGGGATCAAGACGGTGACCTTCGGGAAGTACAACTTCCAGCGATCTCCGATGATGACCCGGGCCGACACCGGGTACACCACCCTGGAGGACGTACCCCCGGGATCGCCGATCTGCGTGAGCAGCCCGGTGTCCAACACCCAGTACTGGTCGGTGGCCATGAACGAGCTACACGGGATCGACTATCGGGTCGGCGGCGGTGACTACGAGCTGATCGTCAACGATCATTTCGTCAACCCGCAGAACCTGCTCAACGGTGACTGTGAAGCAGCGGTGATCATCCCGGAGGCGGCGGCGCCTTACCTGAGGACCGGTGAACTGGTTCTGATGTACGACGGGCTCATGCCGTTCCAGCAATACACCCAGTTCTCCACCGTCGACGACGGCGAGAATCACGTGATGTCCAACCTGTTCATCGCCACCGAGGAGTTCTACGACGCCAACCCTGAGGTGGCGGCTGCGTTCCTGGTGCTGTGGCAGCGTGGCATCGACGCCTGGTCTGATCCCGCCACCCAGGCGGAGATCATCGAGACCTATCCCCAGCACTTCTCGGTTGAAGAGCCCGAGGACGTGGCCTTCATCCAGGAGTTCATGTCCGGTGAAGGCGACTGGTTCGTCGACTCGGTTTATCTCACCGATGAGTGGGTCGAGTCGGAGCGGGCGATCTTTGACTTCATGACCGCCCTCAACCCTGAGAACCAGAACTACCTCGAGCCTGGCTTCGAGCAGCCCCGGTTCGAAGTCGTCGAGGCGCCATCGAGCTGAGAACCCGGGAGGTGAGTGGGCGTAAGCTCACTCACCTCCCCTGACCCTCGGGGATAGCGGGAGCGGAGGACCTACTTGGCGACGACACTGGAGGAGACGGCACCGGGCGTCCGGTCCGCAGAAGAAGAACGTCTCATCGCGCTGCGCAAACGAGACACCAGACGCAAGTGGTTCTGGCGCATCGCCGGCTACGTCGTGGTCCTCGGTGTCTGGGAGTTCCTCTCCGGTCGCATGCTCAACGAGAACCTCCTCCCCGGTCCGACCCGGATCGTGGAGACCTTTCCCCAGTTGATCGAGACCGGACGCTTTTTCAGCAGCTTCGGCGCCACCCTCACCCGGATCGGAGTCGGCTTCGGCTTGGCCTTCCTGTTCGGCGTCATCCTGGGGATCCTCACCCAGAACCGGTGGATCGAAGGGTTCTTCAAGGACGCAACCACCATCAGCCTGGTCTCCCCGGGTCTGATCTGGGCCCTCACTGGGCTGGTGATCTGGGGCTTCGAGCCCCAGGGCTGGATCTTCGCCATCTTCATGACCACTTTCGCCCTGGTCACGGTGAACATCGCCGAAGGGATCAGGGCCCTGCCCAAGGATCTGATGGACATGTCGCGGGCGTTCGGTGTGTCCACCGCGCGCCGTCAGCGGGAAATCGTCATCCCCTTCCTCGCCCCTTTCCTCTTCACCGCCCTCCGCTTCGGCTTCTCCATCGGGTGGAAGGTCACTGTGCTCACCGAAGTGTTCTCCTCCAACGAGGGGATCGGATTCGAGATGCGGGTCGCCTCCCAGCTGTTCCGGATGGATGAGTTTTTCACCTGGGTGCTCTCCTTCTTCGTCTTCGCCTTGTTCCTGGAGAAGGTGGTTCTCCAGCGTTATGAGAACAAGTTCTTCCGCTGGAGACAGGAGGTGATGTCGTGAGCACCGTGGTCACCACTGCGCCTTCCCGCCAGCGCGGTCTCCGACGCATCCTCGGCTCTCCGCAGACGGCGCGCATCCTCTTCCCGTTCGTGGTGATCGGGGTCTGGTACCTGATCTACTACACCATCGACTCCCGGATCTTCCCCACTCCGCAGCGAGTGGTCCAATTCATGTGGGAAGAGGTCACGCTGACCAGTGGGGTCAGGTACTCGAGTGTCGTGTCGACCCTCTATGGGATGTTCGCCGTCTCGCTGGCCCGTCTCACGGTCGGCTTCTTCATCGCTCTCGGGTTGGGCACCGTGGTCGGTCTGGCCATGGGGCTCTCCAAGTCGGTCGATGCCTTCTTCCACGACTGGGTGATGGCGATCCTGGCCATGCCCGCCCTGGTTTGGGCCCTGTTCCTTGGTCTTGCCTTCGGCTTCGGGCACGAGGCACCGGTCCTCACAGTCATCCTGGCCGGTATCCCCTTCGTCATCATCAACGTGCGGGAGGGAGTGCGCAACACCCCCAAGGAGCTGTTCGACATGGCCCGTGCCTTCGACGTACCTCAGAACAAGATCACCCGGCACGTCCTCCTCCCATCGCTGCTGCCCTTCTTCTTCGCCGCCATCCGGTACGCCTATGCGATCGGGTGGAAGGGGCTGGTCATCGCAGAGGTGTTCGGTTCCGATCGGGGAATGGGTTGGACCATCAAGTTCTGGTACGACGCTCACCGGGCCCACGGCGTCATCGGGTACGCCCTGTTCTTCATCATCTTCGCCATGGCCCTCGAGAAGCTGGTGTTCGACCGTCTCGCCGATAAGGCGTTCAAGTGGCGGCCAAAGATCGATGCGGTGGAGATGGCAGAAGGAGACTTTGGCGCGGTGAGAGCGGAGGCATTCCTCATTGCCGAGAGCCGGGGTGAAGGTGTGCAAATCGAAAACATGGAGGGTGAAGGATCGGATGGCTGAGATCAAGGTCGAGAACCTGCACAAGGAATTCGGGGTGGGCGACGATCGCGTCGTCGCTCTGGAGAAGGTCAACATGGCGGTGCAGGGCCATGTCTTTGTCTCCATCGTTGGGCCCTCCGGCTGTGGCAAGTCGACGCTGCTAAACATCCTGAGCGGGATCGAGACCCCGAGCTCGGGCACGGTGACCATCACCCAGGACAACCGTGACGCCGAACCGGGCTACGTGTTCCAGGCGGCGCGTCTCCTCCCCTGGCGGACTGTGATGGACAACCTGCTCTTTGTGCAGAAGGACCGCAGTGACGCCACCAGGGATCGTTGTCAGAAGTACCTGGAGATGGTCCAGCTCGGAGACAAAGGTGACAAGTACCCGGGCGAGCTCTCCGGCGGTATGCAGCAGCGGGTGGGGATCGCCAGAGCTTTCTCCATCGAGCCCGATGTCTTGTTCATGGATGAGCCTTTCAGCCATCTCGACGCCATCACCGCACGCTCCCTCCGTCGTGAGCTGCACGACATGTGGCGTCAGACCCGAAAGACCGTTCTGTTCGTCACCCACGACGTCGGTGAGGCGGTCGAACTGTCCAACCGCATCCTGGTCTTCGCCAAAGGCGGCAGATTGGAGGACGACCTCCAGATCGACCTCCCCTTCCCCCGGGACCCGGCCGACGAGAACGTCGCCGTGGCCAAGGCACAGGTA
>DATKEA010000125.1:0-7643 GCA_035544615.1 Acidimicrobiia bacterium
GATGTCGCGCGCATCGGAGGCCCAACTCCTGACCGACCAGGGTTCACGTGCGTTCTGGAGGAGAAGCATCAGGCATCGCAGGGCTGACTCGGGTTCCTCAGAAACGCGAGCCACGAGCCGCTTGACAACCTCGTGGTCAGGTTCTATCCATCCGGCAATCTCGATTGCCCTTACCAGGTAATCGAGCATGGGGCCTTCGGGCAAACGCTCAGTGATGAACCACCAACCGAATTGGACCAACTCCTCGCTCCCGCTTTCCTCGGCAATGGTCACCTGTTCGAACCGCCACTTGAGAAAGGCCTCAAACCTGTCTACCCAGTCTGCGGGTATGGGTCGTTCGGCTTCCCAGTCCGCAAGGATCCGGCCGACGAAGAACATTCCATCGCTCCGGAGCGCATCAGACCCACTTGCGTATGCATCGGATAGCAGACTTCCGTCCGTCAGGTCTATCAGTCCTCTGAGGTAGAAGATAAGTAGGTTGCTCAATGAGGCGATTCTCGGGCTCAGGGAGATGACCCGCTCGATACTCAGAGTCCTTAGGAAGCCGGGTGATGGCCTGCCCATACTTCGGCTCAAGCACGCCCAAGACGCTGTCAAAGGGCCCTGTGAAAATGATATATGTGTCCCACGCAGCCTCCCACAGATGCGACAGTTCGAGCTCTGATGGAAAGATGTCTTCGACTCTCGCCTTTGACCATTCCTCATCGATCAAGACCAGCCAGGGGAAAGCTCGACCGTAAACGGACCGCACAGCGACCGACGGGTCTGCGCTTGGATCGAGATGGCGCTCAAGAACATCCTTCACCTCAGGCATACCACTGAAGTTGGCGAGGGCCGGGTCGGAATCTGATAGGTGTCTATGAACCCACAGCGTTTCTCGGTGTCGGAGAGAGGACTCGAACCTCCACGGGGAGTAATACCCCACCAGGCCCTCAACCTGGCGCGTCTACCAATTCCGCCACTCCGACAGGGCCGTACGAGTCTACGCCCGTCAGGCGTTCAAGAGGAAGGTCAGCACGAAGGTGCTGATCGCAAAAGTGACTCCCACGACGACCGTCAAGCGGTCGAGATTGCGTTCCACGACCGTGCTCCCACCCAGACTCGAGGTGGACATCCCACCGCCGAACACGTCCGAGAGGCCCCCACCCTTGCCGGAATGGAGCAACACGAGTGCGATCACGGCCACCGAGAGCAGGAAGTGAACCACGATTGCGATTGCTTCGACGATTTCCATTGTTTATCCGATGATGTTGGGGAGAGGCATGGTTGCCCATGCGATCAACGGATTCTACCAGTGATTCCCGGCTGAACTAGCCGGCCTGACGGGCCACCGCCTCGGCTGCCGCCTGGGCCGCCTCGGGGTCGCCGAGATAGTTGCTGGAGATCGGGCGCATGTCATGATCCAGCTCGTAGAGCAGCGGCACCCCGGTGGGAATGTTGAGATCGATGATCTGCGCGTCGCTGATCTGGTCGAGGTGTTTCACCAGGGCCCTGAGCGAGTTGCCGTGGGCCACGACCAGGGGCACCCGGCCGGAGCGCAGGTCTGGCACGATGACGTCGTGCCAGTAGGGCAGCATGCGAACCACCACGTCCTTCAGGCACTCGGTTGCCGGTACCAGGTCGGGGGGGAGCAACGAATAACGAGGATCGTGTCTGGGATGCCGTTCGTCGTCTGGTTCCAGGGGCGGCGGCGGGATGTCATAGCTACGACGCCATATGCGCACCTGCTCGTCACCATGCTCGGCGGCGGTCTCTTTCTTGTTCAATCCCTGAAGCGCCCCGTAGTGGCGCTCGTTGAGCCTCCATGAGCGGCGAACCGGTAGGTACTGGCGGCCCAGGATGTCGAGGGTCAACTCGGCCGTCTTGATCGCCCGGATCAAGATCGAGGTGTGAAGGATGTCGGGGTCGAGCTTCTCTTCCTCGATCAGCCGTCCCGCCTCCCGGGCTTCCTCCTCGCCTTGCTCGGTGAGACCGACGTCGGTCCACCCGGTGAAGAGGTTCTCCTGGTTCCAGGTCGACTGACCGTGCCGGACGAGTATCAGCCGATAGGTCATACCCAGTAACGCACGATCGCGGCGAAGCTGTCGGGGTCGAGAGACGCGCCTCCCACCAACCCACCATCCACATCCGACTTGGCCATCAGGTCCTTGACGTTGCCCGCGTTCACCGAGCCGCCATAGAGGATGCGAAGCCCGTCGGCGGCGACGCTCGACATCCGGTCGGCGACCGTGGTGCGGATGATCTCGGCCATCTCACCGGCATCTTCGGGGGAAGCATTGCGTCCGGTGCCGATTGCCCACACCGGCTCGTAGGCCACTGACGAGCCGGCAACTGCTTCCGGGTCGAGACGGGCCAGCGAGCCGACCACCTGTGACACCACCACACTGACAGCGTCTCCGGCCTCACGCTGTTCGAGGGTCTCCCCCACGCAAACGATCGGGCTCATACCCGCGGCAACGACGGCCCGGGCCTTCTTTGCCACCATCTCGTCGGTTTCCCCGAAACCCTGCCGTCGTTCGGAGTGACCGACGATCACATGCTGCACGGAGAGCTTGGCGAGCATTGGTGCGGAGATCTCCCCGGTTTGCGCTCCCGACGCCTCCCAGTGACAGTTCTGCGCACCCAGACCGATCCGCAAACGGTCCGCCTCGATCACGGTTTGCGCCGACCGGAGCGACGTGAACGCCGGCGCGACCACCACCTCGACCCGGTCGTAGTCCTGGCTCTCCAGGCGATACGAGAGTTTCTGCACCATCTGGATCGTCTCCAGATGTGTGGCATTCATCTTCCAGTTCCCCACCATCAGGTTCTTGCGCCCGGTCATACCCACCTCTTCAGTACGTCCACCCCGGGTAAGGGGCGGCCTTCGAGAAACTCGAGTCCTGCTCCCCCACCGGTGGAAAGGTGGGAGACCGCGTCGTCGAGACCCATTTCACGGAGCGCGGCGACCGAGTCTCCACCGCCGACGGCGGTGAACGCCGAAGTCGAGACGACAGCCCGCGCCACAGCCTCGGTGCCGGCACGGAAGGCGTCCCACTCGAAGACGCCCATCGGCCCATTCCAGAAGACGGTCTCTGCCGTTCGGATCACGGACTCGAAGAGCATGGCCGTCTCCTTGCCGATGTCGAGCCCGATCCAGCCCTGAGGAATGTCCTTGGCGTAAACCTGGCGGTGCTCGGCGTCTGCGGCGAACCGGTCGGCGACGATCACATCGGAGGGGAGGATGACCTTGCCTCCCTCCGACCCTTCGAGCAGGGCTCTGACCGTTTCGACCATGTCCTCTTCCACCATGGATTCCCCGATTTCGATTCCTTTCGCCTTCATCAGGGTGAAGCACATCCCACCTCCGATCAGCATGGCGTCGACCTTGGGCAGGAGGGCTTCGATGACCCCGAGCTTGTCCGAGACCTTGGCTCCACCGAGTACCACCACATAGGGGACAACGGGATCCTCGAGGAACCGGCTGAGAGCGTTTAGCTCCCGGTCGAGGAGAGGGCCGGCAACCGACTTGACCAGTTCGGCAACACCCACCGTCGATGCGTGTGCCCGGTGGACCGAGCCGAACGCGTCCTGCACGAAGAGGTCGAAATCGTCGGCGAGAGCCGCCGCATACGCGGGATCGTTCTTTGACTCGCCCTGCTCGAACCTGGTGTTCTCGATAACCGTGATCTGCCCACCCGACCCGAAGGCGACGTCCTTGGAGCTCAGGTCGTTCATCCTCTCGGCGACCGGCCGGAGTGAGAAGGCGGGATCCTCCCCGTCGGGTCTGCCGAGATGGGAGCAGACGGTGACCCGGGCGCCCGAGTTGACCAGACGCTCCAATGTGGGCAAGGCGGCGCTGATTCGAAAATCGTCTCCGACGGTTCCCTCTTCGAGCGGCACGTTCAGGTCGGAGCGCACAAGTACGTCGAGGTCTTCGACTTCGACATCGTCGAGAGTCAGATAGTTCGCCATGGCTCAGTCCTCGGTGATCGCTAGCTCTTCCAGCACGCGGCCCAGTTTGAGCGGATCGTGCACGGGCCAGTCTGCCTGGTTGTCGGCGACATCCGCAAAGACGACCCTCCAGCCGTGGCGGGCGGCGTCGTCGGTGTCGATCATCACCTGCTCGTGTCCTCCGGGCACAGCGAGTGGGCTGCGATGTGCGATCACGACTCCCGGCCCGGTCACACCGACATGCTTAGCGAGGGCGTCGAGGTGGTCGGCACCATTGAGGCCGAGTGTCTCACCGTCCTGGGTGACCAGGTTGAGCACGAAGACTCTCTGGGCCGCCGCCTCCATGATGGCGGTGGCGAGCATGTTCACTTTCAGGGCTGAGAGGATCGAGGTGTAGAGACTGCCGGGGCCGATGACGATTTGGTTGGCGGCCGCCACCGCGGCCAGCGCCCGCTGAGTGGCCGCAGTCTCTCTCGGCTCGATATGAAGCTCGGATATCACCCCTGCTGTTGCCGAGATCTTCTTCTGTCCCACTACCCGGCGACCGTCAATCGTCGCTTCGAGTGTGATCGGATGGTCGGCGACCGTGATGACCGAACCAAGCGTCCCCAACATCTTCTCGGCGTTGACAACTGCCGTCTCGAAGTCTCCGAAGATGTCGGTCAGCCCGGCGAGGATGAGGTTTCCAAGGGAGTGCTGGGCGACGTCACCGCCGGTGAAGCGGTGCGAGAAAAGCTCCGACCACAGGCTCGGCTCGGGGGTGAGGGCGAGCAGGCAGCGTCGCACGTCACCCGGCGGCGGCATGCCCAGGTCGCTGAGCCGGCCCGACGAACCCCCGTCGTCCGCGACCGAGACCAGGGCTGAGATCGATCCTGCGTAGCATTGGATCGCCTCGAGGGCTGCTGCCT
The DNA here is from genome assembly GCA_035544615.1 of Acidimicrobiia bacterium. Lineage (GTDB taxonomy): Bacteria > Actinomycetota > Acidimicrobiia > Spongiisociales > ZC4RG35 > JARDZU01. Next base: position 4,842 of record DATKEA010000125.1, read on the forward strand.
GGCCGTGCCCTCCCCCGACTGCCACAACCATCGGCCCTTCGGGGTCGAGGAGAAGGGGAGCGAGAGCGAGCTCCGTTTGTGGCTTCACCGCTCGATGTCGCGATGACGAACCACGGCGGTCACCTCGTGCTGGGCCAACCTTCGGCCCAGTTCCTCGGAGATGGCGACCGACCGGTGGTGGCCTCCGGTGCAGCCGATGCTCACCGCCAGGTAGGACTTGCCCTCGGCCTCGAAACGCGGGATCAGGAATTGGAGGAGCTCATCCACCCGATCGACGAATTCCTTCGCCGCCTCGTCACCCATCACGTATTCGGCCACCCGCTCGTCAGTGCCGCGCAGGTTGCGGAGCTCGCTCACCCAATAGGGATTGGGGAGAAACCTCACGTCGAAGAGGAGGTCGGTGTCGCGTGGAGTGCCATGTTTGAATCCGAAGGAGCGGAGCGACACCCGCATCGGCCGCTGCATGTGCTCTTCGCTGAACAACGCGGTCAGACGCTCCCTCAGCTCATGGACATTGAGCGACGAGGTGTCGACGATCACGTCTGCCTCCTCGCGCAGATCGGCGAGCAGATCCCGTTCGGCGGCGATCGACTCGGAGATCGTTGGGCGACCAAGCGGGTGGGGACGCTTGTTCTCCTCGTATCGGGCGACGATGACGTCGTCGTCGGCGTCGAGGAATACCACCCGGGTCATCACTCCGGCCCGGCCCAGTTCTTCAACTGCGTCACGGATCTCCTGGATCGGGAGCCCTCCCCTGGAGTCGATGACGACCGCCAGATGCTTGTGACGCTCCGCGGGCAGCTCGTGGGACTGGGCGGCCGGGACGAGGAGCCGGGGCGGCAGGTTGTCGATGACGGTGTACCCGAGGTCTTCGAGGATCTTGGCTGACGAGGATCGGCCGGCGCCGGACATGCCGGTGACCACGAGAACGTGGGGATGATCGGTTGCTACACGTTCCATCGGAGCTCTCGGTCAGTCGTGCAAGGCAGAGTACAGGTCATCGGCGACCTTCCTGGGGACCACTTCGGCCAGCGAATCGGCTCCCACCTCCCGTATCTTCTTCAGTGACCCGAAATGCTTCAAGAGGTCTCGTTTACGTTTGGGCCCGATTCCCGGAACCTCGTCGAGTATCGAGTCGATCATCGACTTGGACCTCAAGCTTCGGTGGTAGGTGACGGCGAATCGATGCGCCTCGTCACGTACCTGCTGCAGGAGGTAGAGGGCTTCGGCATCCCGCGGGATCCGGATCGGCTCCGGACGACCAGGGAGATAGACCTCTTCCATCCGCTTGGCGAGCCCGATCACCGGAATGTCGAGTTCCAGCTCGTCGAGCACCTTGACGGCACGTCCCAGCTGACCGGCGCCGCCGTCGATCAGCACCAGTGAGGGTGGATAGGAGAACTTGCCCTGATCGGCGACCGACCGCCGCTTCTCGGCGAGGTAGGCCTGGAAACGCCGTCTCACCGTCTCTTCCATCGAGGCGAAGTCGTCCTGGCCCTCGATGGAGCGGATCTTGAACCGGCGATACTCCGAACGTCTGGGCAGCCCATCCTCGAGCACCACCATCGAGGCAACGGTGTTGGTTCCCTGCAGCGTGGAGATGTCGTACGCCTCGATCCGCAGCGGGGGCTCAGGCAGGTCGAGCACGTCCTGAAGCGAGCGGAGAGCTTTGGCCCGGGCATTGTGATCCTGGCTTCGCTTCAGCCGGTGCCGGGCGAAAGCCTCCGCCGCATTGGTGGCGGTGGTCTCCATGAGACGCCTCTTCGACCCGCGGGCCGGTACCCGAAGACTGACCGCGGTTCCCCTTCGCTCCTCGAGCCACTCGTTGAGCAGATCCTTCTCCGCTGGTTCGATGGAGACCAGGACCTGTTTGGGAGGATCGTCCTCGCCGTAGAGCTCCCGGATGATTCGACTCATCAGTTCGGCGTCACTCAGCTCTTCGACCCGGTCGACCACGGTTCCGAGACGGCCGACCAAACGTCCCCGTCGAACATGGAGGATCTGGAACGCCGACTCGAGATCGTCGCCGTGGAATGCGATGAGATCGAAGTCCTCGGGTCGCTCGGTCACCACCTCTTGGCGGAGAAGCGCCCGTCTCACGTCCTCGATGCGATCGCGGTGTCGGGCGGCCAGCTCGAACTCCTGGCGTTCCGACGCCTGCCACATCCGGTCCTGGAGATCGCCCACCACACGGTCGGTATCGCCACGTAGGAACGCCGCCAGACCGTCGACCAATTGACCGTAGTCCTCGGGGGTGACGGCGTCGATGCAGGGACCGGAGCACTTCTCGATGTGGAACAAGAGGCACGGCCTGCCCTGGGCTTTCTGCCGTTTGAAGAAGGCGTTGGAGCAGGTCCTGACCGGGAAGGTCCGCAGCAGCTGGTCCAGGGTCTTGCGGATGGCGTAGGTATGGGCGTAGGGCCCGAAATACTCGTTTCCCTTACGTTTCGCCCCTCGCATCACCCGGGCCCGAGGCCACTCCTCGGAGCGGGAGATGGCCAGGTAGGGATAGGACTTGTCGTCGGTGAGCTTGACGTTGAATCGGGGACGGTGTCGTTTGATCAGGGAGAACTCGAGCATGAGGGCCGCCACCTCGGACTCGGTGATGATCCACTCGACAGTCCGGGCATTGTCCACCATGGCTTGGGTACGGGGGTGGAGCCCAGTCCCGAAGTAGGAGGGCACGCGGCTGCGCAGGCTCTTCGCCTTTCCAACGTAGACCACCTTGCCATGCCGGTCACGAAAGATGTACGCCCCCGGCTGATCAGGTATTTCCGACGGTTTCGGTCGCTCGAACACTCC
>DATKEA010000126.1:0-64073 GCA_035544615.1 Acidimicrobiia bacterium
TGAAGCGGAGGCCGTAGGAGGCAGCGGCCGTTCCATGTCTTGTACCTGGAAGCCGATTGTCCAGGCTCGGCGATTCAACGCCCTCCTCCGTTCGGGGAGGGACTTCAGGGGACGCCCACCCCGGGGATACGCGCGTGATCGACTGACTTCCTATGGATTCGAGTGCCGCACCGGACACGTGAACAAGACCTGGTCGTCCTGTCTGACAGGGTGACCATCATCATCGACTAACTGGGTTTGATGCCCATCGTCGGAGTGCGGCTGAGTTCAACTCATCAGATTGGTCTACTGACCCCACACGCCCCGTTTCCCTGTGGCGGCCTGCGCGGCGCCACCCAACACGTCCCGTTTCTAAAGCCGCGCTTATCAAGACGCTGGCGACTCTCCCGGCCTCTTGTAGCCCACAGCCTTGGCCTTCGCGAGTGCCTCGAGAAGGCCAAGTGGAACCGGGCAGCACCAGGACACTCTGCTCCGCGAGGCAACTCACCAAGGAGTAGGTTCGGAACCATCGACGGCCGGGGGGAAAGGAGGTGGCAGATGGCTACCTATGTCAGTCTGGTGAACTTCACCGACCAGGGGATGCGCAACTACACGGACTCGCCGAAGCGGGCCGGGGCGTTCAAGGAGATGGTCGAGGACATGGGAGGCACGGTCAAAGAGATCGTGTGGACCATGGGGGCCTACGACGTGGTGGCGATAATCGAGCTGGCAGACGACGAGACGGCGACTGCGGCCGCCCTCAGGATCTCGTCTCTTGGCAACGTGCGCACCACGACTCTGCGTGGATTCGACATGGAGGAAATGGAAGGGATCATCCAGAAGGCCGGTTAACCGGCCTTCGACGATTACGGGAGGATCGACCTCCCGGCCGTCGATCACCCTCGAGCAGGGCGGCCACCTCGTCGATGAGTTCGTCGATGCGGTCAAACGCGGAGTCGTCCTGAGTCGACGTCATTTCATCCGCGGTCGACCTCTGGTTGTCGAGGATCATCCGACCGAGTTGCGATGGAATCATGACCTGGCCCCTTGCTCTGCTGGCGGAAGCATCGGCAGGAAGGTCCGACGGGTGAGTAGCCCCAACGACCCATCCCTGACCGACGGACCCGCTCGGGGACCAGAACCCATCGGGGGACCGAGACGACTACCTCCCCGGACGGGGGATTAGCTCAACGAGACTCCAGGATCCGTTTTAGCTCTGCGAGGTTGTCGGCGACAGCTTCCTTGACCCTCGAGCCCGCCAGCTGGCCGACCGTGCCGAGGATTCCCCGCGGTCGGAGCTCCACCTCGTTCGTCAACCGGGTACTCCGCTCAAGGGGTTCAAGATGGTATTCCAGCTCGGCCGAGAAGGGACCGAGTGTTCCGCTGAGGCCGAGAGACCGATGAGGTTCGTAGACAGTGAGTTCGAAGGTCTCCTCACTCCTGCTTGGAAGGGTTCGAACCTGCCGGTAGGTGGTACCTACTCCGACCGGCCCGTCGGACGTCTTCTCTGTCAACGCGATGGCGTAGTTCCACGAGGGCACGTTTTCGAAGTCGGCCAGGTACGCGTAGACGTCCTCGATGGGACGCTCGACATCGACGACATTGACGAAGTGCACGATGGCGCCACCTTCGAGTCTGATTGGCCGCGAGCCACCCTACCGGAACACCTTTAGGCCCTGGCTCGTGCAGGGTGGCAACCAGGGCGGACAGGTCCCGTTTCCCTACGGCCCCGAGTCGGCGGTGCCTGCTGGTCCCGTTTCTCAATCAGAGGACGCACTCACCGTCGGCAGCCCGATGCGGTTGAGGATCATCCACCCAATGCGGAGCGACGATGAGGCCGTGGGGCGCCACCGATTCCGAGGCTAGTTGCGGGTGCCGTGTCGATCCGTGGGCACCGCATGGGGAGGGGCTTCGGGTTTGTACGAACTGGCTTCGATGTCGGCGTCGATTGCGGCTATTTCCGCAAGGGAGGTTGAAGCCAGCTCTCGGATAAGTGCGTCCTGGGTGCGGGCCCAGATGTCGTGAACAGGGCATGTTTCTTCCCAGTCACAAGGACCATCGCGGAGGACGCAATGGTCGAACCTGGCGGGACCTTCGGCGGCTTCAACGATATCGAGGACACTGATATCTCCGGGGTGTCGGGCCAGTCGGTAGCCCCCTTTAGGCCCGTGGTTGGCTTCCAGCAGTCCCTCGGCGACCAATCCAGCCAGGATCAGGGTCAAGGTCTTGTACGGAATGTGCATCTCGGTGGAGATCTGACGGGCTTGGCGGAGACCCGACCCGTAGTGGCGTCCAACCGAGATCATGGCCCTGACGGCGTAGTCGCCTTTTCGTTTGAGGCTTAGTTGCATCGATGCTCCTGGACTCTATCCAAAACTACCCTCAGCATGCCAGAATTCTGCATCCGGTTTAGAATTCCAAACAAAGGGTAGAGTATGGACGAAGGAAGCAGCTATATGAGGAGAACTCATGATTACTACTGCAATCCGGCATTCTGTGTCGGACTATGGAAAATGGAAGACCGTGTACGACACATTCCGCCCCACATCCGAAGGAGCGAAGTTCGCAAGAGTGAATCGCTCGGTTGAGGATCCCAACATGGTGACCGTGGTCGCCGGTTTCGATACTCTCGAGTTGGCGAATGCCTTCATCAACAACCCCGACCTCAAGGTCAGGATGACCGAAGCCGGCGTCGTTGGTTCCCCGAGGATCGAGATCAACGAGGAAGTCGAGTCGATCTAGATCGGATCCCCGGATCCTGGCGAAGGACCCCCGGGGAAAGCTGGAACTGGCAGACGTCTGATCAAGGCATCTGAATGATCGAGGCCCCCTGGAGGACATTCCGACGGGGGGCCTTCCTTACGTCACACGTCCCGTTTCTAAATCGCGCGTTTGACATGGAGAATTCCTCAACAGCCTTGCGCTGTCGCGATATCGCGATATCATGAAGCCATGAGCAAGCAAACAACCGTGCGTCTTCCCGAAGACCTGGCAGATGATGCCGAGGCGGTGGCTCGCGTCCAAGGTACGAGCGTCAATGCCCTGATCATCGAAGCGCTCAGCAATGAGATCCCGCGGGTCCGAGAGGATGAAGAATTCACCAGCCGAGCGAAGCGGCTACTCGAACGTGATCGGGAGTTGCTCGAACGTCTCGGCCGGTGATCCGGTACATCACCCTGGCGGAGTACATGTGGTTGGCCGAGCAGGTCACCGGTGTCGACGCCGACGTGCTGGCCAAGGCCTCCAGGGCGGATCTGGCTGATTCAGCGTTGCACGCCCCACAAGCGGGCTTCGGTGACAACGAGTTCTACCCGGACATCTTCGACAAGGCGGCGGTGCCGGGGTGTGCCGGCTGGCCTGGAATCATCCTCTGATGGACGGCAACAAGCGCGCAGCGTGGGCGGCGCTCGTCATGTTCGTGGACCTCAATCGGGGCAGCTGGGATCCAGATCCTCCTGATGTTGAACAAGCGGAACAGGCCATGCTCCCAATAGCGGCACATGAAGTCGACGAGACCTGGACGGCGGCCTGGCTCCGCGACCGTGTCAGTTTCGTTGGGCGGGACTGACCGATTTGAGAGGAGAGGACCCCAAGGGACTCTCCAGCAATACCCAAAGGTTTGACACGACCCTGAGATGTGGGGATCAAGTGGCTGGCCAGCCAGACTCAACGCGTTCCGTTTCCCTATCGCGGGTTTGACATGGGAGGATCCCTCGGGTTGTGCCCTCGCCTCTCCCTCCCAACCGCAACTGGTTCGTTCGGGCTCGCGTTGCCCAAATAAGGTGGATCGAACCTGGCCAGGGAGTGGCATGAGTTCTTCTCTGTTCGACCGAACCGATTACCCCACCTTGCGCGATGTCGTCTATCTGAATCAGGCCTCTCTCGGTCTGATCGGCAAACCCGCTGTCGATGCGATGACAGGGTTCCTCGAAGGTGTGGGTCGTCACGGCAACACATACATGTCCGACGAAGACGAGGCCGGCTTTCTCGATGGGCTCCGCTCAAAGGCGGCTCAGCTGCTCAGAAGCGACCCGGACCGGGTCGCGATCCTGGCCAGCGCCAGTGAGCTACTCGGTCAGATACCTTTCATCCTCGCCCCGGCCGCGGGGACCAAGATCGTTGCGGTGTCTACCGACTTCCCGGCGATAACCCGCCCCTGGTTGCAGTTGGCCGAGCGGGGCGGCTGCCGGGTGGACTTCGCCCATGACGACCCTGACCTCGATCTGACCGGTGAGCTGGTCCAGCGGATAGACGGAGAAACCGCGGTGGTGACGGTCGGTTCTGTTCAGTACGCAACCGGGACAGTCGTCGACGTCCCCCGCTTGCGGGAGGCCACCGAACAGGCCGGGGTCCGGCTGGTGGTTGATGCCACCCAAGAGGCCGGGGCGACGAACCGCCCGATCGGGTCGTGGGAGGCCGACGTTGTGGTCTCGAGTGGGTACAAGTGGCTCGGCGGCCACGGTGGTGTGGCCATCGGGGTGATCAGTCGTCAACTACTCGAAGAGCCTCCCGCGCTGCCCGGGTGGATGTCAGCACCGGAACCGTTCGACTTCGACGCAACCCACCTCCTGCTGGCACCTGACGCACGTCGATACACCCAGTCGACCATCTCATACGCGTCGGCTGCGGGTCTCACCGCCGCCATCGACCAGATCCTCGATTCCGGCCTCGACAACATCGAACGAGCCGCCTCCGACCTTGCCCATTTGCTCGTCGGCGAGCTGAGACCCTCCGGCTGGCATCCGTTACGGGAGTTGGGTGACCCCTCGGCGTCCGACCACATCATCTCGCTCAGCCACGACGGGATCGACATGGGACAGGTGACAAGACACCTGAGGACGGTCAGCATCGTTGCCGGTGGTCGTGGCGGGCGACTGCGCATATCTCTGGCCCCTTACAACAACGAAGACGACGTCGCAGATCTGGTGAGGGCCCTCTGCCAGCTCTGAGGGGGCGACTGAGTGTGTTTCGGAGGCCAGACCGGGGTTGACCTCGTTTGTCATCCTCGCCTGACCGCGGCCCGACATTTGGATGGCTGACCAGCGCTCTTACACCTCGCACGTCCCGTTTCCCGCACACGGCCGGATGTCCCGACTCCCCGTTGATTCCGTGGCCGCTCTGGCGATCACATGTCTCGCTCTATCAGTGCTGCCCTTCGGCTGGCCGAGGCCAATCCACGATCGGTCGTGACGATCAACATGTCGAGCTGGCTGGCCAACTCGACGTAGAAGGCGTCGACCAGGCGCAGGTTTCCCCGCCTCCGCCACGCCCCGGTGAGTAACGGTGCAAGCGGGTGTCGGAAGATCGGTGACGATGCGACGAGGTTGACGCGCTCGGTCACTTGTCTTGTCGTCAGCTGACTGGCCCGATGCAGCCTCCCAAGAGCGGAGAGGACCTCTGCGTCGAAATGCCCTGGAGCATGTAGCTCTGCGTTGTGCAGGTGTGCCTCGATCGACGCGGCGTGGTCAGAACCAACGAGCAGGTCGACCATCGCCGAGGCGTCGAGAACGAGCGACTCAGCCAAGGCCCTCCAGCTCGTCCTTGGCTCCCTGTAGTGCGACCAGGACGTCTTTGTGCTCCACTCCGGTTGGGGACAGTGACGCCACCGTCTCCAACCACTCGCCCGTGCGCATGGATGACAGGGCTGACCGGACTGCTTCCTGCGTCAGGTTCGAAACATTGAGCCCAGCGTCTCTGGCTTCATTGGCCAGTTGGTCGGGTAGGTATACGTTGACTCTCGCCATGCGCATAGTATACACACATTCGAGCGGCCAGATCTTTCCCTGTTGCCTGAGCTGGAGTGGAGATCTACGGGTTGGTTCGGTAGTGGCGGACGGTCACACTAGGTAGATCTGCGAATGCTGACTCGTCGGCGGTGAGCACCATGCGCTTTGTGGCGCGAGCTGTGGCCGCGATGAGCAAGTCGTGCGCGCCGCGAGGATGCCCTGTCTGCCTTACCGCCACCAGAAGCTGAGCATGTTCGAAAGCGACATCCCGGTCATAGGAGATTATTGGAACCGAGGCGAGGATCTCGTCCACGTAAGCCTGTCGGTCGGCCTTGGCATGCGGGGATGCGAGTTCGACCCCCACGACCAATTCGGCGACTGTGATTGCCGCAATTGCTATGTCGTCGTCTTCGTGGATCAGATCGTCGAGATCGATGTCGCCTCGCTCGGCGTCGATCAGGAAAGTCGTGTCGAGAAGCACGACGCTCATGATCTGTTGTCGATCTCAACCAACTCGCGGAGACGCGAGAGCTCCTCTGCCCAAGCTGAATCTGGTCTGTGACGCTTCAGGATCTCCTTCACCTCGGAGCCACGGCCCTTGGTAATCGGTTCGAGATGTGCCACGGCCTTGCCTCGCCGAATGATCGTGTAGTGCTCGTGCGCGTGCTCAACGCTGTCCAGCAAATCGGCGAAGCGTCTTGCTGCTTCGGTGGCTGAGATATCTGGCATGAGATCAGATTATCAGATTTCACGATATGGGGGAGCTCATCCGACGACGTGTCCCGTTTCCCTAACGCCTTCTTGCTCGAACTGCGAGTGGCTGTTCACACGGCTGGCGTGCCTTTGAGCGGACCGCAGATGGAGACCCCAGCCGGGCACAAGACTTGAATTGGCTGCCCCGATAGCCGGAGGGATGACAAATGCGGCGGAGCGTGCGAGGAGCAATCTCACGCAGGATCTGCTGTCGCGACCCCTAAAAAATGCAGAACCCGTTGATCTCGATGCTTGCGGAGCCGGATGCCCGACCGTCGTCGACCTGGAACACGAAGACGTCGTCATTGCCCGCGTTTCCGGCGGTGTAGTCGACCGTCGCCTCGGTGTCCGAGATCTTCTCGATGGCGCTGAGGGTGCCGAATTCGGGTCCATCGATGATGGTGAACTGGAGCGGGTCTCCGTCGGCATCCGACCCGGTGAGGGTGATCGGGACCGTGGAGTTGCAGCTGACCTGCGTCGACCCGGGGTTCGCTATCGGCACGGCGTTGACCGGGTTGATCTCGATGGTCACCTGGGCTGAGGTGGTGCCCCCATTGCCATCGACCACGGTGTAGTCGAAGCTGTCCGACGTGGTAGCCGAGTCGTCGTGGCTGTACAGCACCACGTCTCCCATGATCTCGACCGAGCCGTGGGCCGGTGCCGAGGCAGCCACGATCGTCAAGGGGTCGTCTTCGGGGTCACTGTCATTGGCGAGCACGGCGATTCGGACTTGACCACCCTCGTTCACCGTCTCTTGGTCGTCCACGGCAAGGGGGCGGTCGTTCACCGGCGAAACCTCTATGGTCACCGTGGCTTCGTTCGAAGTGGCCTCACCGTCGGAGACCTGGTAGGTGAACGAATCCTCGCTGGACTCCGAACCATTGTGCCTGTAGGTGATCGCACCATCTGGGTTCAGCGTCACATCTCCGTTCTCAGGGAGTCGCACGATCTCGATGTTCAGGTCGTCCGAGTCGGGGTCGGTGTCGTTCGCCAACACCGAGATGAGGACCGAGCTCCCTTCCGACACTGTCTCGAAATCATCGGCCGCGGTAGGCGGCCGGTTCTGCTGGATTGTGGTGGTGGATGAACTCTCGACGGTCGTCGTGGTGGCGCCGGCGGTTGTGGTGGGTGCATCGTCGAGGCGGACCCCGACGCCTGTCAACTCGATGGTCTCCTCTCCCTCATCGGTGGTGATGCGCAATTCGCCTTGTGCCTCGCGTCTCGTCTCGCCAAAGTCGAGAATCGGGGCGAAGGTGACCCATAGGGCGCACTCCGACTCTGGTTCGACCCGAATTCGGACGAGGGCATCAGCCGGCTCGACCTGCTCGAACCGGCACTCGGGGACCTCCGGACCGTCCGCGACCGGCTCGGATTCGATGGCGGGCTGACCTGGGGCGCTACAGATCGGCCCTTCAGGTGCGACGACGCAAAAAGCCGGATCCCCAACGATCTCGATCCGGTGGACCGTGAGCTCCTCTTCCTCGTTGCTGAAGGTCTGGTACCGGTGACTGACGCTTCCAGTGGCCACCTCACCAAAATCGAGAACCGCGCCGGCCTCGGTCGTCTGGGCCCAGACGCCGATCACCATCACCGCCCCGGCCAGGACCGCCCATCTCCTCCAAGTCGTGGCGAAACCGCCGGTGTGACCAAGGTTATGGGTGCTGATCGCGGCCCCAGGCATGTCCGCTGCGCGGCGCCGCAAGCGGAGGGCCCCCCTGAGACTGCGGCGTGCCTCTCGCTTGTTGCCCAGCATCAGCTGGCGCGTGCCTGCTTCGTGAAGCGCCCAGGCTTCGGCGCCTTTCGCACCGAGAGACCGAGCCGACCTCAGCGCTTGGTTGGTCGCCACTCCCCATGAGTCCCAGGCTCCCATCACCGCAAGGTGGGGAGCCAACGCCATGGCCAGCAGCAGCACCCCTCGATGCCGGTCGCGTTCGACGCCCCACTCGAGCACCCGCAGGATGAACGCCCGCGATTCCTCGAGGCGGCGTGGGGCCGCCTCAGCGATCCATTGCACAGTCACTTCGAAGATCTCGCCGCGAATCGCTTCGAGGTCGACCGCCTCGACGATGGGCAGGTATTCGACGCCGGCGAGACGGTGGGCGGGCCCGTCGCCTATGACGTGACCCGACATCATCAGCCCGGTCATCCGTTCGGCAGACACACCGAGCCGCATCATCATCTCGCCTGGTGTGGCCAGATCGGGCCCGAAGGCCGCCAGGATCCCAAGCACCCGGTGATCGTCTTCGCTCAGGTCGTTTCCTGGGTCAGCAGCCGTCTCCTGCTTCCTGCCGAGCCACCCGGCCAATGAGAGCCCGCTTCCCCACGCTTCGTGAGCCAGCTTGGTGATCATCCCTGGGCCCGTCCCGTCCCGTCGGCAGAGCGCCACAACAGCGTCGGCCAGCTCAGAGGGAACTTCCTGGCCATAGCGAGCCCCGAACAGGGCGACGATGTCGGCGGGCTTCTCGAAGTCGGTCAGCGGGACCGCCTTTGTATAGGCGAGAGGGCCGAGGTCTCTCTCTTTTGCCTCGTCGGAGGTGAGAACGAACGTGGAGCCGGGCACGTCGGCACGTAGACGGTCGACCTCATCGGCGCGGAGTCGCACACCGTCGACGAACACCAGAGCCCTCCTCGCCTGGAGGTCTGCTCTCAGCGCGGCATCGTCTGGGACGAAGGTGTGGTCGGCGACCCGGTACAGCTCCGACCACAATGCCCGAAGCAGATCCCCTGCCCGCGGCCACGCCTCGCCTTCGATGTAGACGCCGACTCCATCGGGGTAACGCTCGATTGAGGCGTTGGGATCGTGGGCGACTCGGCGCAGCACGGACGTCTTTCCGATTCCGGGGACCCCCGACACACCCAGCAAGGACTCACCGGACCCGATTGCAGCCTTGAGACGGTCGACTACGTCGTTGCGATCCACGAACGGGTCCGGAGGGCGTGGGCCGTTGCTTGCCTGCAGCGGATGCCGTCTCATCGGCGTCGCCCGTGCGGTCAGATCGAATCGGCCCCCGTACCGGCTTCCGGTGTAGGTGCGACCGTTGGTGCCCTGAACCCTGATCAATTCACCTTGGACCCGAGTGACGTCGTGGGAGACCAGCTGCCCTAGCTCTTCGGGGCTTCGGAAGCGTCGGATGGTCACCCCCTCCTCGACGTGGCCGATCCGGTTGAGGAACGCCGACAGCTCCGGCTCACGTTGGGCGGCGATCTTCTCGTAGATCAGACAAGCGACTCCGCTTCGGCGGGCCGCGTCGAATTCGTCGACGGTGTAAGCACCCTGGGTTTTCCAGAACAAACCCAGGTACACGTCGCTGTTGTAGAGGGCGTCGAGATAGGTCTGACGGGGCGGACCGGGACCCGCTCCTGCATCCACCTCATACAGCCAGGGGGCGTAGCCTGCCGCGGCGAGTACATCGCGGACTGCGGCGCGCTCAGGGGCCAACTCGGACATGCGTGAGCTGATGAAGACCCGCAGCGCATCGGCGGCTGCCACCTGCCTTCTTTCGACCGCGGGCACCTCTACGGATGTCATCTCGAGTGGCTCCGGTGCGCGAAGGGGCGTTTCGCTCTGCGCCCCAGGACGTTGTGTTTCGGAAGCGGATGCTTCTTGCCAGGGTCGTGACGACTCATGATCTCTCCCGGCGCCCCGTGCTCCGTCGGATGCGATTCCGTGGGGCCCCGCCTCTATGGCGAGGTCCCCAAACCTACGGTTTCTGAGACGACATGCATATAGGGGTTGTTCCCCCAATAGATGCCCAAAGGGGACGTGAGATACTCGTTTGTGGCGAGGGCGTGAGCGACGAGGAAGCCGACGACGTGGCCGCATGTCTGGCGGCGGCCGGGGGCCCGAGTCGCCCCCGAAAGTAGGTTGGTCGAATCGGACTGAGATCCTGGCTGAAACAAGGACTGGCCAGCCCGAAGATCTTCATCAGCTATCGCAGGAGCGATGCGGGGGGACATGCGGGCCGGCTTCAAGCCGCCCTGGCCGACTACTACGGCGACGGGGCCGTCTGGCTGGATCACGCCGACATCGGCCCGGGACAGGGATTCGCCGAGGCGTTGGAAGAGGCGCTGACCCACAGTGACGTCCTGCTGGCGATCATCGGGCCCGACTGGCTGACCGCAGAAAAGGATGGTCGTCGGCGTCTCGACGACCCCGACGACTGGGTGAGACGTGAGCTGGTCACCGGTCTCGGTCTGGGACGGGTCCAGGTGATTCCGGTGCTGGTCGGCGAGGCCCCCCTGCCCGTGCCCGAAGAACTGCCCGAGCCGCTGCAACGCATCCCCGCGCTGCAGGCGATAACGGTGCGTCCCGATCGGTTCGAGGACGACGTCGACCATCTCACCGAGCGAATCGGGGGATGGCGTCGTCGATGGCACGGCTTTCCCCTCTGGATGTGGCTGCTGGGGGCGGCTCTGGTGATCGGAGGGCTCACCGCGGCCCTCGTGGTGAGAGGCAACCGGCCCCCGCTGGTCGCCACCGAACAGGTCTCGGCCATCGGCGGAGTCCAGACCGAGATCGACATCGCACCCTGGGTCACCGATGAGGACCCGGCCGGGCTCGTCTTCTCCCCCGCCAACGAGACGGCTCATGGCGGGACCGTCGTCGACCTGGGCGGGGGGAAGGTCATCTACACCGGCCCGGGGAGGTACAGCGGACCCGACTCGTTCCAATTCACGGTCAGCGACAAGCAGGGGGCGACAACGAGCGGGACCGTGAACGTGACGGTCAGCCTGGGCCAGATCGGTGGTGATTTCAACGTGGCGGTGGCGAAGTTCTCGGCCACCGACCAGAACTCCGGCGCCAGTCTCTCCGAGGCCCTGTTCGACCAGATCGCCATCACCCTCGACGATGTGACCGATGTGAACATCGAAGTGGCCGGGCCAGACGAGGTGGGAGACCTGGCCGGCGACACTCCCGAAAGCCGAGCCGAAGCCGCCGCCGACCTGGCCGATCGGGTCGGTGCAGACGTGGTGGTCTACGGGACCCTCGAGATCCTCGAAGGCCTGTCGAACCTGTCTGCGGAGTTCTACTTGTCGAGTCGGGGTCTGACCGGTGCCGAAGAGCTGGCCGGGGTCTACCCGCTCGACAGCGTGCAGCTTGCCACCACCGACCCGATCGCCTTGAGCCAGGCCGCCTCCCGCTTTCTCGAGCCGAAGATCATCGCCCTCACCGAACTCGCCATCGGGCTCAGCCACTACCAACTCAACGAATACGCCGAAGCTGAGGAGCTGTTCGCGGAGGCGGAGGCCTCCTGGCCTAGCTCGGCAGGTCGCATCAACGGGCGGGAGGTCGTCTTGAGTCTGCTCGGCAATGTCAGCGGTCTGCAGAACGACCTCGACGCCGCCGACGACTACTACACCCAGGCCCTCGATCTCGACCCCGAGTACTCCCAGGCCCGCTTCGGAGCGGCCGAGATGCGGTTCCTGCGATCGATGGGATCGCTCTGCGGAGGAACCGGGGAGGCAGACGTGGCCGGACTGGAAGATGCCATCCGCCAGTTCGAGGAGCTGATCGACCTCCCTGCACCTCCCCTCGCCTTTCACCCCGAACGTGCCCGGCTGGAGATCGGACGGATCTACGCGTGCCTCACACAGAACGGCGTCGACCGCCGTGATGAGGCCAGAGAGATCATCGAAGCCGTCATCGCCGACATCTCCGGCGAGACCAGACTGCGCGACCTGGAGGCCGAGGCCCACTTCGCTCTCGGCGCCTACCACCTGCTGAACAGGGATCGGCCGGCGGCCCTCGCCGAGTTCAACACCGCGGTCGAAACCACGGTGAATCCCATCCGCAAGAGCGGCTTCTATCTCTCCCTGGCCGAAATCCATCTTTGTCTGCTCGACCAGTCCGACCTGGCCGAGACCTACCTCCGTGCGGCCGAAGACCTGGCCGGGGAGCCTATGGAACCGATCGTCTGCGCCGCACCGTGACGAGGCGTATGGTTGATGGCCAATCGGCGAGGAGAGTCGGGGATGAACCATTCTGCCGCAGCCACAGCGATCGCGCTCCTCTTGGTTGTCGCCTGCGGTGGTGACGCCGGGTCTACCACCACCTCCTCAGCGACCACCTCGACCAGCGTGCCCGGGACATCGACTTCGACAGAGGCGGGTTCGACGACACAGCCGCCGACCACCCTCGACGGGACGGGCACCACCGGCACAACCGGCACCCCGGACACATTGCCGCCCGTCGTCGCCCAGGTCGCGTTTGCCTTCGCCGCGGGTGATGACCCGCGCCTGCTGGTTCGGGTGTCGGTGGGAGAGACTCCTGACGGTCCCTGGTCACCGGCCGGCAACTCCGATCCGACCCCGACGCTCTCCGGGCCGTCCTATTGGGTCCGTTTCGAGATCACAAATGTCGACCGACTCAATGCGGTGCTGACGGACCTCGACATCTCCGGTTTCGAGGTCGGCTCGCCCCTCGGCGGAGATGTGTGTGAGCTCGATGCCCCGCTCCCGAAGGACGGCGAGGCGACATGCATCGCTGGCGGGTCGGATGGATTCCCGGTGCAGCCGGGACCCAATGACGTCGACTTCAACGTGTCAGGCGTCGGTCCTAGGCAGGGTGAGCCCGAGCGGTGGTTCGACCCGCCGGTCCCGACGAGTCTGGAGTTCACCGGCGCTCGGAACCGCTTCGTGCTGGTGTTCGACACGACCGAAGGAATACGGGTCGACGGCACTGCCGACTCCTCTCAATTCGAGATCGACATCGGAGGCCTGTCCGGAACCGTGAGCGTGGATTGCTCTGGGGGGAGCCCCTTTGGTGGGACACCTGGGCTGAAGGCGTATGTGATCGAGAACTACTCGGCCTCTGGGGACCGGGTAGGGGGATGCTCGGAGATACCCAGCGCGGTATTCGACTTCTTTGCCGACTTCGACAGCGACGAGGTCTATTTCTACGAAGGCGCCGTCACCGGCACCACCTCTGGCGGCTGAGGCATCACGCCGGGGTCTCGAGCGCGTAGCCTCGGCACCGGAAAGGGGACTCGATGGGCCACATCACTTTCGTTCACGGCATCATGAACCAACCGTCGACGGATCGGCTGCTCGCCATCTGGAGGAGGGACTTGGCGGACGGGGGCGACGGTGTCGATCTCGACGTCTACGGGGTCACCTCGTCGATGGTCTACTGGGCCGACGTCATGTACCCCGCAGCCACCGACGCCGGTGGCCCGGGCCAGGAGTCGATCGAATACGAGGGGATCGAGCCCGGCGCCCTCACCGAGGTCGACGAGTCCTACATCGACGACGCCGACGGTGCCGAGAGAGAATTCCTCGAGTCGATGATCGAAAGCTACGACCTCGACCACCCCGACGAGCCCGAAGGAGCCGAGGCAGGCCCTCCCGATCAGGCGGCCTCACCGTCGCCGGGCGCCGAGGCCAGGATGGCTGCAGCATCAGCCCTCGAGGCGGTTCCCCTCCCGTGGTTCATCAAACGACCCCTGATGAAGGTCCTGCTCCGCGACGTCCACCACTATCTGTTCAACACCAGTCACTCCCCGCGATCCGGCTCCACCTACAAGGTGCGCGACGAGGTGAGAAACCGGTTCGTTGGCGACCTGGCCGCGGTCGAGGACGGACCTCACATCGTGGTGGCACACAGTCTCGGCACGGTGGTCGCCTACGACTGCCTCAAACGGGTGGCGGACACCAAGAAAGTCGACATGCTCATCACCCTCGGCACCCCCCTCGGCATGTCCGAGATCCAGCACAATATGCGCCCAGAATGGTCTAAGGACGATGGATATCCCGACGGTCTGTCCCACTGGGTGAACGTGGCCGACACCATCGACCCGGTCTGTGTCGCCGATCCGTTCATCGCCAACGACTACAAACGCAAGAAGGCCAGTGCGGTGAAAGACGAGACGGTGAACAACGGCGGGCTGTTCCGCCATCCGTCCGGCAAGTACTTCCGCCAGTCGGTGGTCCAGGAGGCGGTGCGAAGAGGGCTCGGTCTTTGAGGGATGTCGTTTCTCGACTCCCCACTCGGTGAGCGGCTGACCGCAAGCCTCGACGCCGGCAAGCCCGATGACATCACAGCGGCCGTCGCCGAGATAGAGGCCAAGATCTGGAGCGGTGCGCTCGACTCGATCCAGATCGACGAAGTGCTGGAGACGTTGCAGCGACACCGCCAGTTTCCTCACGTGATCACGATCGCCGACGCCGCGACCGCGGTGGATTCCATCACCAGCGCCGGTCGTCGTCGTTATTGCCAGATCCTCATCGAATCCGGCGCCCTGCATGCGGCCGAGCTCGCCTGCAGAGAGCTGCTCGAGGTGGCCGACAGCGCCACAGAGCGAGGGGAGGCGCTCGGGCTCCTGGGGCGAATTTGCAAGCAGCGATTCGTCATCGGGGGCAGACCCGAGGACTTGTTGGCCGCCATCGACGCCTACCGCTTCGCCTACGAGGGCGGCACCGATCGGGCCTGGCACGGGATCAACCTGTTGGCGCTCACCTGCCGCGCCGCCCGGGAGGGAATTACGGTGCCCAATGCGGTCGACACCCGCTCCCTGACCACAACCATTCTCGCGGAGGTGAGAAAGACCGACCCCGAGGTACGCCAGGTCTGGCACCGTGCCACCGAGATCGAGGCACTTCTCGCTTCGGGAGACGATCCGAGTGCGCTCGACGAAGCGGTTGTCGCCGCAGGACAACTCGCCGCCAGTCGCAGTGTCCGCGCCTTCGAGTTGGAAAGCCTGCGCCGGCAATTGACCGACATCTGGCAACTGGAGTCGCATCACCCCCTCCTCGTCGCCATCGCCGATCAGAAGCTGCATCTCGGCGGCAGGGCGGATGTCGAGCTGCCCGAGTCGCCCCAGCAACTGGAGAAGATCTTCGGGACCGCGCTACCCGTGGGATACAAACATCTGATGCGGGGTCTGCACTGCGCCGAGTCGGTGGCCAAGATCACCGATGCCTCGGGTGAGCCCTGGGGCACCGGATTCCTGGTGGCAGGGAGTCTGATCCACCCCGACTTCGGGGAGGCACCGGTCCTGGTGACCAATGCCCATGTCTGCAGCCCCGAGCCGGGAGTGGGCAAGCTCCTTCCCGGCGAGGCCCGTGCCGTGTTCGATGTGACCAAGGCGGTTGACGGGTCGGGTCTGGTCCTCACCGGCTTCGAGTGTCTTTGGAGCTCGCCGCCGGGCACCTGTGATGTGACGTTTCTCCGCTTGTCGGGGCCCGGGGCCGTCATCACCCAGCCGATCGAGGTCGCCCAGATTCCCCAGCCCGTCACCGAGGGCGCCTATGTGTACGTCATCGGACATCCGGCCGGCGGGGGGCTCAAGTTCTCGATCCGGGGCAACGACCTTCTCGCTTACGACGCCGAGATGTTCAAGGTGCACTACACCGCCCCCACCGAGGGGGGCAGCTCTGGAAGCCCGGTGTTCAACCAGGCATGGCAGCTGATGGCGGTGCATCATGCCGGAGACTCCAAGATGCGCCGTCTTGACGACCCCTCGGCCACCTATCAGGCCAACGAGGGGATAACGATCAAGTCGATCAGAGAGGAGTACGAGCGCAGTGGACGATGACGCCATCGCCGCCGCGCTCCTCGCGACCCGCGCCACGTAGAGAAAGGACACCTGCGATCCGGGTCTTCCTGAGCTACCGGAGGGACGACACGGCAGGACGTGCCGGCCGGCTTCACGATGCGCTGGCGGCACGCCTGGGAGCGCGCAACGTGTTCATGGATGTTGCGACCATCGCGGTCGGCACCGATTTCGCCGACCAGGTGGATCGGGCGATCGACAACAGCGAAGCGTCGTTGATAGTGATCGGGCGGAATTGGCTTCGGCTCCAAGATGCTGCTGGAAACCGGCGTCTCGACGACCCGCGAGACCACGTCAGATCCGAGGTGCGCACTGCCCCGAAGTCGAACCACCCGGTGGTGCCGGTCCTGGTGGACGAGGCAGCGCTGCCATCAGAAGCGGAGCTTCCAGAGGATCTTGTCTCGTTGGCTCGCCGTCAGGCCGTCGAGCTGCACGACGAGACCTGGGCCCAGGACGTGGAGATGCTGATCCGCCGTCTCGAAGGCAAGGACGTGGTCGCTTCGCGCCGTCGTCTCCCCCCCTTGGCCATCGGGTTCGTCGTGTTGGCCATCGCTGGCGTCGCGGCCTGGCGTGGGCTGGCAGGCACAGACGACGGTGCAACGCCGAGATGCGAGTCGGACCCAAACGTATCGCTGACCACCCTGGAGGTCGGGCCCGAAGCCACCGCGATGGACAACTCCGGCGACAGATCGATCCGTTACACCGTGTCAGGAGCAGACTTCACAGCTTCGGGATCGCATTGGCTGGTGGTCCTCGAGGTCGAGGCCTCCAATGAGACTACGGCGAGCGGCAACCAGCAAGGCCTCTACTTCAGTACTTCTTCATTCCAGGCGCTGCTGGTCGATGGCTTTGCCGCCGAGCCCGCGTGCTTCACGCCGATCGCAGGCAATCGCGACAGTGTCGACCCCGGTCAAACAGCGAGCGGCCTGGTGGGATTCGAGACGACCAGAGACCCAACGGACTCAGTTCTGATTCTGGGGACGGAGGGCGGCCAGATGATCGAGGTCACCGGCGGCTCGTGACGAATCACCGGATCCTCGCCATCGCCGACGAGGATCCGCATGGCCCGGTAGGCTCCCTCGGTGGCGGTGGTCCTGTTCTCGGGTCACATGGTGGATGCACCCAACCGCATTCAACCTCGCTTCCCACCAGAGCGGGTAGCCCAGGTCCGACGCGATATCGCCGGTGAGCTCTGGCTAATCGACGACCCCGATGCCAGGGCGATTTCGGGCTTGGCCTGCGGAGGCGACCTGTTGTTCGCTGAGGAATGGCTGAAGACCGGCCGAGTACTACAGGCCTTTCTTCCCCGCCCGGTAGAAGAGTTCCTGGACGAGTCGGTGCGTTTTGCCGGCGAGGAGTGGGTCACGTCGTTCCACCGGGTGGTCACCCACGTGATGGTGAGTGTGGTCGGCCCTGACGACGAAATGCTCCGCCTGGAAGACCCACATACCGCCAACAACCTCCGAATGCTCGAGTCCGCCCGCCGGCAGGGCGGATCGATTCACGGTGTGTTCCTCTGGGACGGCAGCGGTGGTGACGGACCCGGTGGCACTCAACAGCTCGTCTCCGATGTGCTCGAGGCAGGCGGAAGTGTCACCATTCTCGATCCCAACCCCAGAGGCGGGTGATCCGCGGCGATTGGCTTGTCGCCGGGATCGGTTTAGCGGACCCAGGGAGATCTTCCGGTTCCCGTTTCCCTATTGCGCGCTTGCACTCCCAGAAGCTGTGGGCTGTCAGGTCACGGTCGGTTCATGGGTGCCGGGTGGGCTGGCACGGGAGACCAGACCAGGGCACTCGCCAGCACCACCCATAAAGGAAAGGCAACCTACCGAAGCGCCTCGTCATCAGCTTTGGCCGGCTTCGCGCAAGAGCTGGCGTTCGAGGACGCGGGCGGTGAATCGCGCGCCGAGCACGAACCTGACAACGGGTCCGAATGCCGAACCAGATGCGGCGCCCACGAAGTACAGGCCCGGAACCGTCGACTGGAAGCGCCCATCGAGGATCGGGTAGTCGGCGACGGTCTTGATCGCGCTGGCGAGCGCGGCATCAATGAATCGCAACCGGGCGAGATCGACGCGATAGCCGGTCGCGCAGATGACGTGTTCGGAGCGAAGGGTCGTACGTCCGCTCACGCCTTCGAACTCGAGCTCGACCTCGTCGCCGTACGATCTGGCTTTGCGCACGTGGTGATCGAGACGAACCGGGACCTTACCTTCAATGCGCTGGCGCAACCACCACGCGCCTGCTGGACCAAATGTCGTCGTCGCCAGCCGAACACGCCTTTCCTCCGGCAGCAGGTGAAAAGCCCGCGGCCCGTGCTCGTACAGCCAGCAGCCCATGCCGGTGCACAGCCCTCCGACCGGGCGGCGAAGTCGTTTCCAAAGCGGACGATCCAGCGGATGTGGGGGCGGGTTCCACACGATCGAGAGAGCGCGTGCGGCGATCTCGACGGTTGCGCCGTGCTCATGCAGCAAAGCCGCGTTCTCGAGAGCAGACTGTCCGGCGCCGATGACGGTCACTCGGCGCCCCGCGAACTCCGCAGGATGGAGTTGACTTCCGGTGGCCCCGGAGATGCCTCCGCGCACCGACGACGAATGCGAGAAGAGCTCTGGCGGCAGCGCAGCGAACTCCGCCGGAAGATGCCGGAAGTGTGTGAGGCCGACCGCAACTACGACTTGCGCGGCGCGGAGTGTTTCTCCGGTTGCGAGATCGAGCACGAAGCCGCCGGAGTCTTTGGCCAGGCTGACGACTTGAGTGTCCTCGACGGGCACTTTCGCCTGCTCGACGAACCACTCGCCATAGCCGCTGTATACCTCGAGCGGGACAGGAACACCCCACCCGCCCACGTCGAAGCCGTGGTCCTCGCAGTAGCGCTCAAGAGTCAGCTCGCCGCCCGGGTCGGCGAGGTTCGAAGCGAAGCCTTCGGATCGCAACCACATGCCTTCCGGCATGTGGTTGCGCCATGTGTGCATCGGTGTGCCAAACAGCCGGTAATCGACTCCCCGTTGCGACAGGTGCGAAGCGATCGACAGGCCGTAAGGACCGGCACCGATGATCGCGACTTCCAGTCGCCGCGACATCATTGAGGATGCCCTGGTGGCGCGAGTCGCTGCTTCAGGCTGCGCGCCAGCCAAGCCACGTCGGAAGCCACGGCAACGAGGGCGGGTCGCAGGTCGCGCGCATCGAAATAGTCGTAGCTCGTCGGCTTGCGGAAGTCCTTGAAGAAAGATGACACGGCATTGCGCGATGCAACCGTGTCCGGAGCGCCCTGCTGGCGCGCGTTGTCGAGAAGCCACTTGACATCTGCGGCGAGCCAGCGCACACGCACGCCGGTGCGATACGACGACTTGCCGGGGTCAGGCAGCTCATTGGTAGCCCAGGCGCGTACAAGACCCGGGAAGTCGATTCCGGCGCGCACCGCGCACTCGATCGACGCCGACAATCGAGGATTGATCTCCATCAGCACAGGCGTGCCATCAGCGTCGCGACGGAACTCGACTTCGGCGTATCCATCGAGCTCGAGTTCGGAGACGAGTCGTCGAGCATCCGTCGTCGCGTCCTCGGGCAGGGGCACGCTCTCGCGCAGGACGGACTCGCCGCCGAGGATCGGAAGCATGCGGTGCGCAACCTGAGCGAACTCGCCATAGAACGACCCGCGCGCACGGACGAAGCTGACGGCCAGGCGTTCGCCGGGGATCCAATCCTGGACGAGCACCACAGCGCCGAGATGCAACATCGCCCGGAGTTGCTCACTCGCTTCGGATGCCGAGCGCGCGAGCCGCACCCCGAGGCGGCGACGCTCTTCTCCTGCAACAACCCATGACCGCTCCGGCTTCAAGACCGCGGGCATGGGAATCGAGGTGACTGCGTCCCTTATCTCGGCTTCGTCAGCGACCGTCACCGAGACAGGAATCCGGATTCCAAGCCTGCCCGCGAGCTCGAGCGTCGTTCGCTTGTCGTTCGCTGCGTCGAGCGGCTCGGATCGGGCGAGAGCAAGCGCACACTTCGCCTCCACCTCGGCCCGGCGCTCCTGGATCGCCGCGATCGTTCCGTCGTGAGTCGGGATGACGACAACGTCTTTCGAGCTCGATGATGCGAGGTCGACGAGTTGTTGCACCATCGCCTTCGGATCGACATCGCGATCCTCGACGCGCGCCGTTGCCGCGCACCAGCGCGACGAAAAGGCGGGAACACCACGGGTTGACACACACTCGACTGCGCCGACCGTGTATCCGCCCGCCCCGAGCGTCCGCACGGCAACCAATGCCTGCCGCAGCTTCGCGTCGGTGAGAATCACGTCGATCGGCCGCGCCGCTGATCGCTTCGTGATCCAGCGCCCTGGCGCCATCAGGCGCGCCGCACGTCGAACTCGTCGTCGCTGCCGGCGGCCGTTTGCTCTCGGGCAACCAGGTGTGACGTCACTGAGTGTGGAGCAGGGGCGGCGACGACCCACTCCTGGAGTGGTCCGAACTCATCCTGACCCTTCGCCCTTACGACTCTGGCTCGGTGGCGGTCCGGCATTCTCAGGCGGACCCGCATGTTCTGGTGGCCCCGGGTTGGCCGGGGGTCCGGCATCGTCAGGCGGACCCAGGTTGGCCGGTGGCCCGGCATGGTCGGGCGGCCCGGCATGGTCGGGCGGACCCGCGTGTTCTGGTCGCTGCAAGTTGGCCGGGGGCCCGGCATGGTCGGGCGGACCCGCGTGTTCTGGTGGCCCCGGGTTGGCCGGTGGCACAACACCCGGCTGCTCATCGGGCTCATCGATCGGTAGGTCCTGGTCTCGCGGTTCCTCCAATGCTGGTCCGGGCTCTTCCGGCTGGACCGGGGGCGTCTCGACGGATGGTTCAGGATTGTCCGAGCCACCCACCGAGGGCTCCGGCGGGGTCGTCGGCACAACGAGGAACCGGCTCTCGTCGGAGACCGTCGGCTCCGCGATGGTCGGCTTGTCTGCACTGTCCTGCCCCTGGCCAACGTCGCCACCGACCGACGCCGGTGAGCCAACGTCGGTCAGCTCCGTGGGAGCAAATTCAGGCGGTGGAATGTCGATCCCGATCAGTGCCAACGATTTCGAGATCAGATCTTGAGCCGGAGCCGGCAGATTCCCAGTCGCTGCAGCAGCCATCCCCGCCGTCATCACGACTGCGGCTAAACCAACCATCACATTGCGCGGCGCCAGACGTCGTCTGAATGGGACGAGTATGCCGGTGGCGATGAGGCGGATTCTCGTCGACAGTGGCCGACCGCTCACAGCGGGTCTGCGATCCTGGAACCTTTCCACCTCGCTAGTGATGGCATCCAGATGCCGGTCCGCCACGTCCGGCTCGGGTCTGGCAACACCGATGTCGCGCAGCCTGGCCAGATATCGGCCCAAGACCTCATCGGTGCCATGGCCGTCGACAAGTAGACGGTCCATTTCGTCGTCGGTGAGGTTTTTCACGCCAACTCGTTTACTAATCATGCGACTCAGACCCGCCTACGATCAACCACGGGCTCAGGGCGCCCGCCGAGGTAATCATACGGTGAACAGTAGGTGCGCGGCTATACCAGGCCCGCCTCCCAGTCTCGCTCGAACCATTGCACCTGGGAGGCGAGGCCGTCCCGAAGCGGCCAGCGGGCATGCCATCCCAAATCGTGCTCGATCCGGGTTGTGTCCCCGCCGGTTCGATCCGGATCCCCGAGGGCCGGTTCTTCGTGCCTGATGTCCAACTCTTTTCGGGTGAGCTCGCCCAGGTGCTGGAACACGTCGTTGACGTTGACCGGGCTTCCTCCGGCCACGTTGTAGATGCGATGGCCGGTGACCCCCTCCCCGGCAGCGAGGACCGTTGCTTCGACGACATCTTCGACATAGGTGAAGTCCCGAATCGCCTTCCCATCTCCAAACACACGAATCGGCTCGTTCAGAAAGGCGGCGCGAATCCACTTGGTGAACGCCATGTCGGAGCGCTGGCGGGGACCATAAACGGTGAAGTAGCGCAGACTCACCGCACTGATCTCGTATTGGCTGCTGTACGCGGTGACCAGAGCCTCACATGACGCCTTGGTCACTCCGTAGGGCGAGATCGGAGCGAGTGGCCGATTCTCTCCAACCGGGATCTCATCGACCTGGCCGTACACCGAGGAGGAGGACGAGAAGACGAGCCGGGTCGACGGATGCTCGGCTATCGCCTCCAAGACCCGTTGCGTGGCGAGGATGTTCGCATTCGATGCCTGTGCGAAGTCACGCCAGGAAGCCCGCACACCAGGTCGGGCGGCGAGATGGAAGACGACGTCGGCCTCGCTCACCATGTGGCTCAGCTCAACCCGGTTCAGGTCACCCTCGACGAATTCGTAACCACGATGAGGCGCCAGCCGGGCCACCCGTGCCCGCCGTCCGATCGTGTCATAGGTGGGGGCGAAGGCATCGATGCCCGACACCGTCCACCCATCGTTCAAGAGTCGTTCACAGAGGTGAGAGCCGATGAATCCGGCGGCTCCCGTCACCACGGCTCTCACCCGATTACCCCTGGCGCATGCCCGCGCTGTGGGCAGTTTCGGCTTTGGTTGATCGCCCTGGGTGACATGGTGGCCCTACCTCAACGTCCCGAGCGGTTCAAGACCGTTCCGATGGTGCGCAGCAGTATCTCGAAATCGAGCTTGGAGCAACATCTCTGGTGATACGCGAGCTCGAGCCGCACCCTCTCGGTCCAGTCGAGATCGGCGCGAGCCGCCACCTGCCAGAGACCGGTCATCCCCGGTCTCAGATCGACTCGGGCCGTGTGCCAGGCCTCGTAGGTGTCCAGGCCGAACGAGGTAGGGCGAGGTCCGACGAGCCCCATGTCACCCTTGAGCACGTTGAACAACTGGGGAAGCTCGTCGAGGCTCGAGGCTCGGAGCAGCTTCCCGATCCGCGTGACCCTCGGGTCGTTGCTGATCTTGAAATCGGGCCACACCAGCTCGTTGAGGTGGAGGAGGTCCTGTTTGATCGATTCCGCGTCCTTGACCATGGTCCTGAACTTGAGGACCGCGAACCGCCTGCCGTCCCGGCCGGTGCGCGGCTGCCGGAACAGCGTTGGCGCCGACGGGTCCTGGAGCTTCACCATCAGGGCGATCAGGCCGATCAAGGGCAGCCAGAGCGGCGAACCGATCACGACCAGGGCCAGGTCGCGCCATCGGGCGATTCGCTCGTGACGACGAATGGCCTCACCGGTGCGTCTTGGGTAGCGGCTCCACCAGGACGGCCCCGTCCAACGTGCTGCGGTCGTGAGTCGCCGGTCTAGCCGGTCACGGTAACGGCCGTCGAGCAGCTCGGTCATCGGAGCTGGGCATCCCGAGCGCCGGTCACCGATCTGATCAGCGCGTCGCTGGTGGGGGCTTCGTCGGGAAAGGTCGAGGCCGACGCCTCGATGGCGAGTCCCTCCAGCTCAGCGTTGCCGAGAATCCGATCTATCACACGGGATCTCGCCGCCAGGTCGGTCTCGGGAAGCACCACGGTGATCCGATCCGAGTCGACCCAGTAGCTGTCGAAGTCCCGCAGCGAGATTGCCATTGTTGCGGCGAAACGCTGCCACTTCCCGTCGATCGTTCCGGTCGACGCCGCCCGGAATGCGACTAGCGAGACACGGCCGCCATACCGACGAGCACGACCCACTTCGTAGTCGAGCCGTGTTCGGATGATCTCTCCCCGCTCTTCGAAGGCCAAGGGAGGCATGCGGCGGAGGCCGGACACCAACGACACGAGTCCGACCGTCACCATTGGTTTCTCCCCAGAATGCCCATTGCGTGTGTAATCGGAGAGGAGTGGAAAAAGGTTACGAGTGTGGTTACTGGGAGGAGAGGGTTTCCTGGAGAGTGAGCAGCCCTCGTCTCTGCAACGCCTTGACGGCGCCGGGCGTCTTTCCCAACGCCCGGGCAATCTCGTCGATGGTCAAGCCAGCGAGCAGTCGTAGCAGGAGGACGTCGCGCTGCTCCGGTGTTAGGGCGTCGAGAAAACCGATGATCTCCTCGTCAGTGAGACGATCTATCACCGTAGTGGCCGGGTCCTCAGCGACGACAGCCGGCTCGAGGTCTTCGCGCAGCTCCACCGGGCGTTTGCTCCGAGCCCGCCGCTCGTCGATCAGCCTCCGGTGGGCAATGGTGAAGACCCATGACCGGAATTGCTGGCTGTCACCCTCAAAGGCATGGAGTCCACGAACCATCTGGAGAAAGACCTCGCTCAAGAGGTCTTCCGGTTCGGCGGCCCCACGAACCCTGAGATAGCCCAACAGCGGCCCAGCCAACCCGTCGTAGAGCTGTGACCACGCCCAAGTGCTGCCGGAGCGGGCCTGGCTCAACAAGTGGCCGAACTCGTCGGGAGTCGTCGTGTGCCGCGACTCGACCGGCTCCTCGACTACCGCGACATCCTCGCGTCGGGTTCTGGCCGAACGCGGAAGATCGCGAGCGATGCGTCTCCCGGGTCCGATCCTCTGGTGGTGAGAGCGGTTGAACGGCCCGGTGATGTCGGTCACGCGGCCACTTCCCGTGCACACACGCAAAAGGGAGAGCCGCATCGGATCGGCTCGAACAACTCCCGCGGATTCACCCCCAACTTCAACTCCTCACACGCCCTGAAGTCAGCCTAGTGGCCCGCTCGGTGGGCCGGGACGAGAGGTTCCTGACCCCGGAGCACAAGAACCGTCTCCCAGGGCGAACCGATCGACTATCCGGTCGGAAACCGAGTGGAACTCGAACACGAGGCTGCTGTCACACGCCTCGACGATAACTACGCCGAAGTCGTCGGCGTATCGCACCTCGCTGCCCTCGATCGGTGGGTCGAACCCGTACAGGGAGCGTCCACCCAGCCCGCTCACGAAATAGGCCAGCCCGTCGTGGACGATCCGCTCGTAGACATGGTCGTCCCCGGAGAACACAGCGTCGGCGCCCCACTCGTCATACGGCCACTGCATGGAAGGGTCTGAGCCGTGGTTGTTACCTGACGAGAACGGAGGGATCGCTGAGACAACCAGACGCCATGGTGAAGTGGAGGCGGCGAGCTGTTGCTGTAGCCACTGACCCTGGGGCGATCGGGGGGTCGTGCCATCGGGTTCCTGTGGCTGCACGTTGAGCACGAAGAAGTGGGCCGGCCCCATGACGAAGTCGTAGTACCGCTCGTTCCCGGAGGTGCCTGTAGTCTCGATCCGGTCCCCGGGGAGGGTGAAGAACGCGAGGTACGGGTCGATGCCACCGTCCGAGTATTCGTGATCACCCAGTGCCGGAAAGAATCGGTTCACCGGGGCTCCATCGCCATGCACCCCTCGGTACGAGCCGACATAGTCGCTGTACAGGTTGCCGACGTGGAGGTCGTAGTCCGGGAAGTCATAGCTGTTGTCTCCGGTGGTGACGATGAAGTCGGGGTCGAGCCGTTTCACCAGGGCGGCCACCCGCGTCGCCCCTTCGGAGTTGTCGCCGAAGTCGCCGAATACGGCAAATCGGACCGTCGATCCGGAGACCTCCACCGGTCTGACGTGAACCACGACGTTGGCCCGTGCACAGTTGCTTTCTGAATCGCAGACCTCGTACTCGAGGTCGTCACTGCCCGCGAATTCCTCGGCTGGGGAGTAGACGATTGACCCGTCGAGATCGACGCGAGCCGTGCCCGATGTGGGTGCTCTGGTGATGGCAACGCTCAGGCCATCGAGGTCGCCGTCCGAATCGCTGTCGTTTGAGGTCACCGCCGCCGATGCGGGTGATGCCTCGGTGGGCAGGGAGATGACGTCGTCGTTCGCCACGGGCGGGGTACCCGAGGTGGCGGGAGGTGCCGGTGGCGGATAGAGCAGTAGGGAGGCGACGAAGAGCAAAGCGAGGGCCAGGAGCACAAGAGTTCGTCGCCGGTTCTTCGACAGTTCCATCAGCGCATCGCCAATCGCACCACAGCCCGATGCCATTTGAGGGCCCAATCCTCCACCACACCCCATCGGCGGTGGGTGCGGGTCGCCACCTCGGCGGCAGTCCAGATCGAGGCCAGCTCGGCCTCGTCACCGCGTCGCAGGGGTAGCCCGCGGTGCCGCCTGTAGGTTTCGCTGAAGGACATCAGGTCGTGCTCCGGCCCTTCCAGGCCGAGGGTGAGATTGGAGAGCGGGTAGAGGAACTCGTCTGCGACAGGACTCGGCGACCAATGAGCATTCTCCCAATCGATGATTGTGAACCCACTCCCGTTTATCCGCCAGTTGCCGGGCCAGAAGTCGCCGTGAACCAGGATCTCGGTAGAGCTGGCCGCAAACTCCGACGTTACCGATTCTGCAGCATGTTGTAGCCGCTTGCCCACCGGATCCGGCGGCTCGAAGATCTCGATGTAGGTCTTGACGATCAGCTCCGGTTGGCGGAGGTCCACGGCGCCGAGGGGTCGCTCCGACCTCCCGTGGAGGTCGGCCAACCATGCGGCCAGTCGGTCGGTGACCGGTGCACGCGATGCGGGGGCGAGACGGTCCCAACGAAGACCCTCCGGGGCGAACTCGGATATCAGATAGAGGTCCTGACCGGCCCGGATCAGGCCGAAGGGACGGGGCACGGTTTCCTCTTGTTCCGGGCCGAGCGCCAGGCGGGCCTCGTTCGATCGCTCACTCTCGTGCTGAACCACGAAACCGAATCTCGGATCCCGGCTCACCTTGGCGACCAGGGTCGGCCGGCGGGTCGTCGAGTCGATTGCGTAGAGGATGACCGAGGTTTGCGCGGTGGGTCGCGCGGTGGATTCGAGGACCCATTCGAGGGAGGGGGCGCCGCTTCCGAGCCAGCGGGGCCACTCCTTCGCCACGAGCTCGGTCAGCAGGTCGATCAGTCCTCCGGTTTGCGGACGGCTCAAGGCCCATCACCGCGAAGCCGGCAGACGATGAAACCGCCAGGGAGAGCCGACATGGCGAGGCCGACGATTGGCCCCAACCTGAGCGTCGCCCATATCCAGCCCCAGGCCGGTCGGCGGGAGAGCAAGAACCGCTCGATGGCAAACGCGGCGGCCGCCCGGGTGAACGGGAACACGTACTCCGGCACCCAGGGGTCGGGGAGAGCCCCGTACACAGCCTGCGCCTCGAGCCTCGTCCCTCGGAGGAGCCGGCGCGCCGATCGTGCCTGGAAGGCCATCGGCCTATAGAGCCTTGTCCTTGCCCGGCGGTGCGGAGTGCATACGACCACGACCCCCTCTGAGGGGTCCAGGACACGCTCGATCGACGCAACCGAGTCCCGGGACTCGAGGCGGATGGCAACGATGATTAGCTGAAACGTTTGGGGTGGCTTCGGTATCTCATCCCAGCCCGGGACCTCGGTCGCCTCGAACACCGATTGGAGATCCGGGTATACGCCACCTATGACCAGCGCCCGACCGCTCCTCGGCAGGACGCCGAGATGGCGCCAGTCGGCCAGGAGGGCGCCGGGCTCTGTACGGGATACTGCCACCAGGACAGCGTATCCCGGGCTCGTCCAACCCGAAGAGGTCGGAACCGTGGTTAGTCTGCGCGCGGTCGTGGGCAGCTTGAGAGATGAGACGAGACGCCACAGAATTTCCTCATCCGCCAAGGCACGAGGCAGAAGGGCCCTCGGGAGCATTGGCTCACCATTCGGAAAAGCACTGTTGCGGCGATCGCTCACCGTGGTTTGCTATCACCGTATCGTCGAGCATGTGGAGCGGGGGCTGTTTCCGGAGGTGGCGAGCGCTAGCCCCACGATGCTCGAGCAGCACCTGGACATGATGGGGGAGGATCACCAGTTCGTCACGCTCGAAGACGTCGTCGCCTGGCTGGGCGGCGGGGTGGCGCTTCCGTCCCGGGCGCTACTCCTGACCTTCGACGACGGCTACAGGGACAACTACGACACGGCATTCCCGATCCTGCGAAGAAGGGGACTGCCGGCGACCTTCTTCATCGCCACCCGGCACATGGACACCGGAGAATTGCTGTGGTGGGACATGGCATCGACGCTCATCTCGGAGGCGACCAGCACTGTTGTGGACCTTCCCTTGCTTGGGCCTGTCACCCTGCCAGGGCCCGACGAACGCACCTCGCTCGCCCGACGCTGGATCTCGGCAGCCAAGCTCCTGCCCAATACGGCTCGACTGGAAGCACTCGACTCCCTGGCCCAATCCGTATGCGTGACGCCCATGCCCCGACCCTCCGTCGCGATGAGCTGGGATCAGGCGAGGGAGATGGCCGACGCCGGGATGACCCTCGGCGGTCACACCAGTTCCCACCCGATCCTCAGCCGAATGTCCCCCTCCGATGCTCGCCGAGACATCGCCGACGGGCTGGACAGGATCAGAGAGGAGGTGGGACGGGCTGTCGTCTCGTTCGCCTATCCGAATGGCGAGCGGGGCGATTTCGATCTGGTTCACAAGCAGGCACTGGCAGATCTCGGCGTGGTGCTCGCCTTCAGCCTGGTGAGTGGGCCCGCCCGGTTGAGCGAGGTCACCGCAGATCCCTACGGGGTGAGACGCATCTACGTGGGGCGGGGTGACGATTCAGATCGGCTTCGTCTCAAGCTGCTCGGTTGGAGTCGGGTATTCGAGATGGCTTCACGGATGCGGGGTGCTGATGACGGTCAAGAAAACACGTGATGATCCGATTGAAAAGGTGTCCAAGCGGGAAAGTGTCCGATCGAACTATTCGAGGATGGCGTTGATCCGGTTCACCCTGTTGCTGCTCCTGGCGTTGCTGCCACCAGGAGGGACTTTCGTCGATGACGACGGGAGCGTCCATGAAGGCAGCATCGAGGCGATTGCAGCCGAGGGACTGACAGTGGGGTGCAACCCTCCGCAGAGCGATCGGTACTGCCCGACGCGGACCGTGACCCGTGGCGAGATGGCGGCCTTCCTGGCCAGGGCGTTGACCCTCGGGGCGACCGGTGACGACTTCTTCGTCGATGACGACGGCCACCTGTTCGAGGGCGCGATCAATCGGTTGGCCGAGGCCGGGGTGACCGAAGGTTGCAATCCGCCGGCTAACGATGGTTTCTGTCCAGACCGCGTCATGACCAGAGGTGAGATGGCGGCGATGCTGAGCCGGGCCTTTCACTATCCGGATTCAGGTGTCGACCGCTTTCGAGACGACGACGGCCATCTCTTCGAGGCCGCCATCAACCGGTTGGCTGCTGCGGGAGTCACCTCGGGCTGCAACCCGCCCGCCAATGATCGCTTCTGTCCCGGAGCGAAGATCACACGCGACCAGATGGCGACGTTCCTGACCCGATCCCTCGAGCTGACTCCGCTCAAGCCACCGTCGGTCGACTCGCCAATGGGTGCCCGGTACTGGTCCCCTTCCAGCCCGTTCAACACGCCGATACCGGGGAGCCCGCGTCTCGACCCGGAGAGCACGGCGATGACGGCTCACCTCTCGACCAAAGTCGTCTTCGACCTGTACGAGTTCGGGATCGCCGTAAACCTCGTCAACGGCTCGACCCCCCAGACCGACGTATACTGCCTGGCCGACTGGGGAGATTGTCCGACCGACTCCCTGAACCCGATCCCGGTCCCGTCAGACCTGACCGTCCCGCCAGGGTCGGACGGGAACACGGTCCTCGTGGACTGGTCGAACCGGAGGGCGGTATCCCTTCACCAGCCCCAGGCCAACTCGAACGGCTCCTGGTCCGCCACCTGGGTCACTGTGGCCAACCTGAACGGCTCCGGAGTGCCGCCCGAAGGTGGGAACGGCTCGGGCGTCTCCCACCTCGCCGGTGTGGTCGAGCTCGATGAGATCGTCGGCGGGCACATCGACCATGCCCTCGTCTTCTCCACCGACATCGCCTGCCAGGGCCTCCTCCGTTACCCGGCCAGAAAAACCGACGGCCAGTCCACCCGTCCCGACTGCGTGCCCCAAGGGGCCCGGGTTCAGCTCGACCCCTCGATAAACGTCGATCTGCTCGCCGTGCCTGAAGGAGTCAAGACCGTGGCCAGGGCTCTCCAGGAGTACGGGGCCTATGCGGTCGACCGCGGGGGCGCCCCCATGGCCCTGTACTTTCAGGTCGCGCCCGACGCCAGGGCCGGCTTCCCCGGCAGGGTCTACGTCGACGCCGGGATGACGAAGGACTACTTCTCGACGAGTGGAGTGCCCTGGCATCGCCTGCGGGTGCTCCACGCCTGGGACGGCAGCTGAGCGCTCACTACTGATTCGGCGAGCTGAGGGTCTCAGCTGACTCCAGCACCCGGGCGGCGACCTCCGACCATCGGAAGCGTGCCCGGTCCCGGGTGACGGCCGCGCCCATCCGCTCGATGAGGTCGTCGTCCAACAACATTCGCTCCAGCGCGGCGGACAGGGCGGGAACATCGCCGGGCTCGACCAGCAAGCCGTTGACCTCATTCTCGATCACATCGACGATGCCGCCGGTCCTGGTGGCCAAGACGGGTTTGCCGAAGGTGATGGCGACGTGGAGTGGGCCGCTCTGGGTGGCGCTGCGATAGGGGAGGGCGACGAAGCGGGCAAGCCGGTACATGGGAGCTACCAGCTCGTTGGGGAAGTAGCCGAAGTCGAATCGGACCGCATCGGTGATGCCCAGGGCTCGAGCCTGTTCGACCAGCGCCCCCGCGTCCACATCGGGGCTCGGATACCCCACGACCAACAGCCTCGCATTTGGGGGACGTTTCGCCCCGGCGAAACCCGCCAAGAGGTCACCGACCCCTTTGCTCGGCCGGAGGTTTCCGAAGAACAAGACCACCGCGTCGTCGTCCTCGATCCCGAAACGCCCGTCGAGGTCGGCATCGGAGTCGGCGAGGAGCTCGAACATCTCCCCGTCGCCGTGGGGGATGACCCGGAGTCTCGAACCGGGAACCCGAGGATGGAGAAGGGCGTATCTATCCCGCACACTCGCCCCGAGGAAGAGGCGAAGGTCGATCGACCTCGATCCGGTGCCGGCCAGCATTCGCTCCAAACGAGCTGCGAGAGGATTGACTGCGTCGCGGGGCTCGAACTCATGTGACACCTCGATGAGGGTGGCCCCGGCCCGCTTCAGCTTCGCCATCATCAGCTCGCGACCCGGCAGGGGGAAAGGCCGTACCAACACGATGTCCGGTCGGCCCGAGGCGACGAGTCCCACCACGCGCCACATCTCGCTGCTCAACCTCAGGGCACGCCAGGCCCTGCGGATCACCTTCCGGTGGAGACGACCCATCCACGAGTCGACCTGGGGGTTGGACCGACCTGAATCCATCCGCGACCAGAGCGTGAACTCGGTCTTCACTTCGAAGTCGTGAGGGAGACCGCTCAGTTCGTAGTCGTGTGCCGTGATCAGCGTCACTCGCGCCCCCAACCCACTCAACCCGCGACCCAGCATGTAGGCGAAGTGGACCATCCCACCGCTGGCGTCGGGCTCGATGATGACTATCCGCATCGACGATGTCATCAAACCGGACCCTGCTCGAGGCGCGGGGCCCTGATCAGCATGGCCATGCGACGGAGTGCATCCCTCTCCAGCAGCCAGATGGCGCCCAGATATGTCACGGCCCCGGTAAGGCTCGTCACGACCAGTTGGATCAGCGGGCGCGCTCCGTCCAACACATACAAAGTCGCCACCGAGACCAGGGCCAGGGGTACGGCCGCGACCACCGCCGGGATGAACTGGGCGACGACATCGGTCACCCTCATGTCCAGCTGACGGGAGATGAGATACACCCGCAGTAACTTGTCGAGCACGGTGGCGATGAGGAGGGCGATGGCCACAGCCACCAACCCGTACGGGGTGGCTATTAGGAGGGCCGGCACGAGGACCGCCAAACGCAGACCTGTGATCCTGGCCAGAAAGCCCGGCCGGCCCATCGCCTTGTACACGTCCCCATCGTTCGACATCAGCGAGCGAACCCAGGCGAAAGCGGCGAGGACTCGCAGCACAGGCACCACCTCCAGCCAGTCCTCACCGAGCATCACCAAGACCAAGGGCTCCGCCACGACGAACAGCCCGACACAGATCGGGGTGGTGAAGATCACGACATACCTGATCGACGCGGCGAAACCGCGACGGAGCGAGTTCATCGAGTCCCTCGCCTTGGTGAAAGCGGGAAACATCGTGCGGCTCAGCACAGACACCACTCCCAGCACCAGCAACTCCGGGATCCGGTACGCCAGCGTGTAGATGCCGAGCGCAGTGGCGCCGAGGACGCGGCCCACGATCAGATAGTCGATGTTGCCGGTGACGACATAGATCAGGTCGACCACGAACAGGGGCAACCCATAGGCCAGGAGCGACCGGGTCAGATCCCGGTCGAACGCCAACCGCGGCCGCCACTTGACCACCACCCAAGCCAGCACCACGGTGACAAGAGCCCCGGCGACGTGTCCGAGAACCAGCGCCCAGACGCCGAACCCGGCCACGGCGAGCACCACGGATGCCGCACCTTTGACCAAGGCGCCACCGACGTCGGGGAACATCTTGCGTCGGAAGTCGAGCTCCTTCTGCAGCAGGATCAGGTGAACCGACCCCAAAGGCGCGATCAGGAAGGTCACACTGAGTACCCGCATCAGCGAGGCGACCTCAGGTTCATCGAAGAACTGAGCAGCCAGCGGAGCGGTCAACAGCCCGACCAGGAACAGAACCACTCCAAGGACGAGGTTCCAGGAAAACACAACGTGTGCCGCTCGATCTGCGTTCTCCCGCCGGTAAATGAGAGCCCCGGCCAGACCAAGGTCTTGGGCTATGGAGAGATAGGTGATCGCCACGATGGCGAAACCGACCACCCCGAACTCGGCCGGGGTGAGCAGCCTGGCCAGAATGGCCGTCGCCACGAGGGTGAGCGCCTTGCTCGAGGCGAACGCGCCGTAACCCCAGAGGGCCCCATGGGCGGTGCGCCGGGAGAGCTGGTCGCCAGACTCAGTCACCAGCGGCTCCATCGGCGGGAAGCGCTCAGACCGATCAAACCAGGGGCCAGAGGGCGCTCCATCGGTCAAGGGTCACGACTCACCGCCCGCTTCGGCCCGCTCCTGGATCCGGGCGGTCTCGATACCCATGATCGGCGGGGTCTGCCGATTCGGCACGGGCCACACCACGGCCAGGACGATGCCGAGGAATGCGCCGACCGCGGCTCCGAACAGGGCATCGCGTACCGGTGCCGGCGATGCCGGGGCCGAGGGGGTCTTGGCCGATTCGAGCAGGATCGCCCTGTAGATCGGGTACAGCGACGCGAGATCTTCGCTGCCGGCGGCGCCGATGATCTGGTTGACCTCACGAACCGCGTCCGCATCCGGCCCGGAGACGGTGAGTGAGACGACATTCGACTCGGGCAGTACGACACCGGTGCTCTCGAAGTCAGAACCCGCTGAGCCGATCTCCCTGGCTGCCCGATCCAGCAGCGTCTGACTCTGCAGGATCTCGGCGAAAGTCGCGGTGATCTGGCGATTGCGCAGCACGCCGAGGGCGGCGGCAACATCGCCCGAGTCCTCGATCGAGTCCCCCGTGGCGATGACGAAGCTCGACGCCGACTGGTAAACAGGTGGGTTGAGCTGGGGGAGCCAATATGCGGCAATCGCTCCCACCAGAGCGATAGCGGCGACCATCCACCAACGGTCGACGATTTGGCGAACGGTCGTGCCCTCGGTTCCCGCCTCCCTCCAGGTCATGATGTGATCGCCTCGCCGTCGGGTCCTCTTCGAATCGTGGCTGATGACCAGCAAGCTACCAGGCGCCGTGAGTTTGAATGCCCAGGCCCGACACGGCATCGGGCCGGTTTCTTCCAGGATCGCGGGTTCTCAATGGCACGAAGTGGCGATAGATTCTCCCTACAGGTGGGCAAGGGGAGTGCGTCGGAGTGAAGAAACCGGATTTCCGGCGATGGCGGAGTGGCGGCACGACCCGGACTCGCCCCTCAGCCGATCAGCCACGGGCCAGCGGGGCCAGGCAGCCCTCGAAGGGACCGTGGATTCTATGGTTGCTGGGAGCGAGTTTCGTCGTCATGGCGGTGATGGTGGCCTTCATGATGCCCGGCCCATCCACATTCCATGCAAGCTCCTCACTCGTCCTCGTCCTCGATTCGCCTCTCGTGGCCGTCGACGAGGCCGTGGACCGTCTCGATTCGGCGGACACGGGCAACGCGGTCGGGACCCTGGCCCAAATGCTGAGCAACCGGGACCTGCATGTTCAGGCGATGGAGGACGTGGGAATCGATTCCAGCGAGGCAGACCAATTCCAGGTGACGGTGACGAGCCCGCGGAACGCCTTGATCGCGACAGTCGACGTCGCCGGTCCCCGCCCCGTGGTAGTACAGATAGCTGGTGAGATCGGGAGGCAGGCAGCGGCAATCGCCGAAGGTGCATTTCCCGGTCTCGTCCTGGAAGAAAGGCCCTCGTCTGTTCCGACGACGGGCGGTGAGGCTGGCGGAAACCCGATCGTGAGCACGGTTCTGGGATTCCTCGCTGCTCTGGCGATCGTGGGCGGGGCCTTTGTCAAGAACTCGAAGGCGAGATGGTCCCTCGCGGGACTGAAAGCCGTTCTGCACGATTGGATCGATGGAGAGGCGGTCCCCAGCCGCACCAGATTCGGGCCCGGGCCCGATGCCCGGATCACCGTGCTAGCCCTCGCTGCAGTCTCAGCCGTTCTCGTCCTCACCCCCGGTCACGTCGTCTGGCTGGGGCTGGGCGCCGCGGCTGGACTGTCGATGCTTCTCGCTCTGCGTTTCTCCCGACTGCTCGTCATCGGGCTGGTGGTCCTGGTCCTCTTCAACTTGTCCGACATAGGCACCGACTTCTTCGGTCTACCCGGGATGTCGGTGCCATACACACTCTCGGTGATTGTCGTGCTGGCGATACGGACCTGGGTGCTGGGCGAGGATCGCCGATCCTGGCTCGGGTTGGCCATTGCCATTGCCGCACTGGTGGCGGTGATGTCAATCTCCGGCATTTTTGCCGAGGACCAGGCAGTGGCATTCGAGCGCACCGTCGACCTGGTCAAGAACGGGTTGCTCCTTCTACTCATTGTCGTCCTGATCCGCGACCTGAAGGATCTGCGGCGGGTGATCTGGGTGCTGATCATCGGCACGTCCTTCCTCTCACTGTTGGGCATTTCACGAAGCGTGATGGGGGGCATTCCTGGTCTTCTCGAAGGCTTCTCCCAGGTCGTGAACGAAGTGGTGGACGAGGAGGTCGTTGGGTTCCGTATCGCCGGGCCTCTTGGTGACGCCAACTTCTTCGGCCAGTTTCTGGTCTTGGTGTTCCCGTTTGCCTTGGAACGGGCGTTCCGGGCCCGCGTCTTGGTTCCGAGGGTCACGGCAGCGCTGGCGACGCTTCTGATCGCCGGCGCTGTGGTCTTCACCTACTCGCGTGGCGCGCTCATCGGGCTCGTGGTCGCCATCGTGGTCGCACTGGTCTTCATCAGACCGGCTCTCCGGACCGTTGTGGTCGCGCTCTTCGTGTCGGCTCTCGTCCTGTTCCTGACACCGAGCCAGTACTTCGATCGAATCGGGAGCCTCGGCCAGGTTCTGCAGATAGGGTCGGGAACCGGCGTCCAGGACCCTTCCCTCCAGGGGCGCTTCGGCGAGATGGTGGTCGGGATGGAGATGTTCCACGACTACCCCTTCACCGGAGTCGGCCCCGGGAACTATCCCAGCCGATACGTGGAGTACTCGTCGGGCCTTGGCATCGACTACAGACTCGAGCTGCGCCAGCCGCACAGTCTCCCCATCGAGGTGGCCGCGGAGTTGGGGATCCTGGGTCTCACCTGGTGGACGATCGCGGCCTATCTACTGGGATCACGTCTGTTGCGGGCGAGACGGTTCGCTGCGATGGATGAAGACGAGGAGTTGAAGCACTGCCTGGAGGCTCTCTGCGTTTCGTTCGCCGGGTTCGCCGCCACGTCTCTGTTCCTCCACCTTGCCTTCTCACGCTCGCTGTGGATGATGGTGGGTGTCGCCGTGGGGGCGATCGGGTTGACTCGATCACAGTTGGATCGGACCACCTTGCTCCTGGAGCGCCAGGCGAGATGAGCTGGCGTCGACTCATGGTCGCTTCCCTCGGCACGATCGGGTACGTGCTGATCGGGTACCCGGCTGCCGCCATCGGGCTGTCGCGTCTCTTCGGACGTGACCGCCGTTACGAAACGGGCGCCGTCGTTCCCAGCATCACCGTGGTCGTCGCCGCCTACAACGAGGAGGCGGTGATCGCGGATCGGATCGAGAACCTGCTCGCGGCCGATTACCCGCGGGACCGGCTCTCGGTCATCGTCGCGGCGGACGGCTCGGACGACCGCACCGCCGAGATCGCGGGGTCGTTCAGACAACAGGGGGTCCTGGTTCTCGCGAACGGCTCGAGGCGGGGCAAACCAGCGGCAATCAATCGGGCGATCAGAGAAGTGAGCTCGGATGTCGTCGTCTTCTCAGACGCCAATAACCAGTACGAGGCGGATGGCCTGACTCGCCTGGTGGCCCCGTTCTCCCACCCCCGAGTCGGGGCGGTGACCGGGGCCAAGCGGGTCAGGGCGTCCGACAGCCTGACCGGTGCCGGCGAGGGCCTCTACTGGAGGTATGAGTCGCTGATCAAGACCGCCGAGAGCCGACTGGGGTCCTGCGTCGGGGTCAACGGCGAGATGTTCGCGGTGCGGGCAGGGCTCATCGACCACGTGCCTGAGGAGATCATCAACGACGACTCGTACATGGCGATGCATGTGCTCAAGGCGGGATTCGACGTCGTGTACCAGCCCGACGCGATCTCCTGGGAGCCTGCCTCGGAGACGGGCGACGACGACAGGCTTCGCCGGGAGAGAATCGTGGCGGGGCGAATCCAGGCGCTGGCGAGGGCGCCCCAGATCGTTCCATGGAGACGGCCGGTGGTCGCTTGGCAGATTGTGTCGCACAAGCTCCTGCGCCCCTTCATCCCCCTCCTGGCCGGGGTTGCTCTGGTCTCGACCCTGGCATCACTCAGGGATGCGGTCCGCAATCGCCGGGCACTGGTGCTCCCGGTGACGGCCCTGATCAGCCAACTCGTCGTCTACCTCGCTGCCTGGGTCGGAAGGCATAGCGCCCGGCCCGGACGTCTTGCCAAAGCTGCTGCATACCTGGTCGACTCCAACCGGGCTTCGCTAGCGGGGACCATCGGGTACCTGCGCGGGCGCCAAGACGTACTCTGGGTCAAGGCGCAGCGGGCCGCCGATGAACCGCAGACCCAAGCTCGATGACCCGCTCGACAAGTGGCCGGTTGTCCCCGGGTCGGATCCGGGTCCTGTTCGTGATCGATTCCCTTGGTCCAGGTGGGGCGGAACGGACCCTTAGGCGGGTCGTCGAATTCATCGACCCGACCAACTTCGAGTGCCGGGTCGCCGTTCTTCAGGTCAGGGAAGGCAATTCCGTGGCAGATGAGATCCGGGATCTCGGAGTCCCGGTCGACCTGGTCCGGGTCGACCGACTCAGATCCCTGGCCGGGCATGCACGGCTCCTCCGATACCTCCTCGCTTACCGTCCGAGCATCATCCACACCCACCTGGAGTTCTCGCACACACTCGGCGGTATCTACGGTCGATTGGTCGGGGCCAGGCCGATTGGGACCATCCACACTTTCGCCCTTGGGAGGGCGTCGCGCGAAAAGAAGCGGCTGGGCTTGATGTGGTTCTCTCTCCGCAACACCCACGTCAAGGTCGTTGCCCCTTCCCGATCGGGGATGGTTCACGCCGAGGCCGTGGGAAGGATCCCGGCCGACCGGCTCGTGGTGCTGCACAACGGGGTAGACCTGGAGACGTTCACGCCCGACGCTTCGCCCCGGGCACGGGTCCGAGAGGAGCTTGGCATCGCCGCTGGCTCACCGCTGTTGATCACCGTCGCTGTCCTGCGCAGTGGCAAGGGAATCAACGATCTCGTCTCAGCCATGTCCGAGATCCTCAATTCGATCCCGGACGCCATGGCGTTGATCGTCGGCGACGGCGATGAACTTGTCGCCCTCCAGCGGCTGGCAGGGGAGGCAGGAGTGGCAGACCGGGTCGTCTTCACCGGCAGCCGCGATGATGTCGGGGTCTTACTGTCTGCATCGGATGTCTTCGTCCTGCCCACGCATGAGGACCTGCTTCCGACGGTGGTCGCCGAGGCGATGGCCGCCGGTTTGCCAGTCGTGGCGAGTGACGTGGGCGGGTTGCGCGACATGGTCGACGAGGACGTCACGGGGATCCTCTACCCGGCCGGGGACATCCCGGCGCTGACTCAGGCATGTGTCGAGCTGCTCGACGACAGTTTCCGCCGTGAGTCGTTGGGCAGAGCCGGCCGACTCGTTGCACAGGAGAAGTTCGACATCCGAAAACACGTCGAGGCGCTCCAGCGGCTCTACGTGGAAAGCTCCAGAGGATGAGCGGAGAGGAGAGGGTGGGCCCGGTCCTCCTGGTGGACTTGGCCAAGGGACTCGGCGGCGCGGAGGTGCGAGTCGTCGACACCGCCTTACTGCTGGCAGAAAGCGTCGAGTGCTCGATCGTCGCCCTGGAAGACACACCGCTTCATCGCCGGGCGAAGGCAGCCGGGATTCCGGTCCATCCACT
The DNA here is from genome assembly GCA_035544615.1 of Acidimicrobiia bacterium. GTDB lineage: Bacteria > Actinomycetota > Acidimicrobiia > Spongiisociales > ZC4RG35 > JARDZU01. The sequence goes on from DATKEA010000126.1 coordinate 38,429, forward strand.
CCGGTACCAGCGTCACGATCCGAGGATCGTTGGGGCCGTGCGTGATCTGATTCGATCTCATCGGTACCGTGTCGTCGACGCACACAACGTGCAGTCGCAATTGTGGGGGCTCCTTGCAGCCAGGGCCGAGCGACTGCCGGGTCGAGTCTCGACCGTGCACAGCGAGTATCGATTCGAGAACCCCGGTCCCAAAGGCCGCGCCCACGAGCAGGTTTTGAGAAGAAACATGGCGTGGGGATCGAGTTTCGTGGCGGTCAGCGAGGGCATCGCCCGGTACCTGAGGGACGTCCTCGGCCCACAGCCCCAGATCGAGCTCATCAGGCGCGCTTTCCCTGTTCCCCGGCCCCCAGCCGGAGCACAGATACGTCGTTCCGACCTCGGGTGGGACGAACAAGACTTCGTGGTGGGTGTGATCGGGCGCCTCGCGATCGCAAAAGGTCACCCGGTCCTCTTCCAGGCGTTGTCGATCCTCCGTGAAAAGGGGGTGAGGCTTCGGTGCTACATCGTGGGCGAAGGGGCGGAGCGGGAGAGTCTGGAACGCGAGGTTCGCTCGTCCGGTTTGCTCGACAGCGTCCACTTCGCCGGCTTTCGGGAAGATGTAGGTGCAGCCCTCGATTTCATCGATCTGCTTTGCCTCCCTTCCCTCAGCGAGGGGCTTCCCAATGTCGTGCTCGAAGCCGTCGTATCCCAAGTACCGCTGGTCGCCACCTCGGTGGGTGAGATCCCTTCGCTCTTGCGAGACGGCAAAGATGCCCTGCTCGTTCCACCCAACGACCCTGTGGCCCTGGCAGCCGCCTTGGAGCGAGCCCGAGCGTCATCGGAGCGGCTCTCTCGACTCGCCGATTCGGCGTATGACACACTGGCGAAGGCTCTGAGCGGTGACTGGATCGCGCAGACGATCGAGCACTATTGGCGGGCTCAACGATCACCACGGTGACGGCAGGCGCCGAGTCCCCTTGGCCCAGATGCGCGGGAAGCGATGCCACCGGACACGATCGACAACCGCCTCGCCGCCCACCAAGCCAGGGGCGAGTCGCACGTCCCGTTTCCCTAGGCCGGTGGGGGTCTTCTCCTTGGGCGCCATGCGACGAAGTATGCGATCGAGCCGGAGACCTCTATCTCCACTTCGTCGAAGGAGGCTTCAAGCATCTTTCGGAGACCGTCAACGTCGTCTTCGCTGTTGTCGAATCCGCCGTGAAGGTTCGCCACGCGCAAGAACATCCTTGCCGCCCACGCGTGTTCTGCGGACAACCCAAGCACTGTGCCGCCGAAGAGCACGCCATTGTTGGTCAGGACTGCGGCGATGTGCTCGATGGCCGGAACCTTGGCCGCCATGGGCCCGGGGAGGCAGTGGATCACGTGGGCAAGCGCTGCTGAGTCGAACGTCCCCTTGACCGGAAGGGGCTCGAGCACGCTGGCCTTGATCGTCTTGGGATTCCACTTGGCCAAGGTTTGGGTGCAGTGGTCGAGCACGTGAGGATTCGGGTCGACGAGGGTCAACTCGATGTCATCTGGAGGCTCCGACTCGGCGATGAACCACCCTGTCCCCGGCCCGACGTCCAAGTGCCGATGCCCCATGTGCTTCCTGTAGACCTCAATCCCGGGATCCGATCCCGTTTTCCAGACTCGAGGGGCCATGAACCCGACCACCCACGGGTCATACCACCTCAGAAAACGGGGCGTGTAGTCCTTGAAGCCTTTGTAACCAGGCTCATTCGGGTCCGACGTGACCGACCTCCTTCGCCCTCGACCCGCCAAGGTACATCTCAACCTAGGTCTGTCGGGCGCAGGCCTCGAGGATTGCTCCGGCTGACCTGATGGCCTCAACGACTTCAGCCTTGCCGAAGCTCCTCGACCCGTACTCAGATCGGTTCCTCTCGCGGCGAAGACGGTCGAACTGTTCGAGAGCGGGTTCGCCGGTCTCCCTGGCGAGGACTTTGGCATATTGAGCGAGCGCCTGATGGGACCCTGGCCGGCTGCGCACCCTGCGCCCGGTCATCAACAAGGCGGCAGCGACGGCTTTGCGGGCGGCGTCATATGCCAAGACGTATGCGCCCGAGGGGTCCATGGTTTGGATGGCCTGTGCGGCTTCGAGATGACGTCTCGCATCGCTGATCCACTGCTCGGCCATCGGCCGGTCTGATTCGACGGCCTCGATGAGACCTTTGGCGATGAGGTCGTTGAGTTCGCTCACACGAGCTGGATCCGCGGTCGACTCCGTACAGCCCGCTCAAACGCTCCGTTAGTGCCAGCCCATTCGTCCTCGGATCGCAAGACCACGTTGATCGGCCTTCCCACCTCTACTTCAACTGCCGAAACCGCGCCGTAAACCTGCCCAGGATCCGGTTCTCCTATCACCATGAGATCGATGTCGTGTGGTGCCATCTGGTCGGGGTCGGCCCAGGACCCGAAGATGAATGCTTCTTTGATGCCATCGATCGTGGCCAGAGCCTCCCGCAGTAGGGGTTCTGGTCCCATCGACTTGGTCAGAAGGCTGCGGAGCTCCGTGTAAACAGGAGAGGACCGGTTTGGTTCGACAAGACGGGATCTGCCCGAAGTCTTGGAAACGACCAAGCCCGATCTCTCGAGCCGTTCCACCTCCTTGTGGACCCCTCCCATCGATGTGCCGGTGCGTTGAGCAAGCTGGCTGAGCGAGAGCGGCTCCTGGGCAAAGACGAACAGTTCGGCCAGCAATCGTTCTTGCTCTGGTGATTTGAAGAGCGGGAGCTCGGATCTAGGTTTCACGAACCATGAATGTAGGTTCACGCAGAGTGAAAGTCAATTCCCTTCCAGGTTTGACACGGACGTCGGGCTCCTTCCAGAGACCGAGAGGCGTTCTCTGCTCCGTCCCGTCAGGTCGGCTAGGCCCTCGCGCCTTGTGCCGCAATATGAATAGAAGAGTCCAGCGTCGTCTTCACGATCCGGACCGGGCGAGATCCAGCCGCAGCAGGTGCTCGGGCTCATCGTCGTCCCACTGGACGTCCCCGACCAGCGTGAAGCCGTAGTGAAGGTAGAACGGCAGTGGTCCGCCTCGCCTTTCCCACAGCTTGTCCAGAGAATGTCCGCGTTTGGCCGGGTCCGGAGGTATTCGACCACTGCATCGATCGTTGCCGTGCCGAAGCCCCGACCCTGGGACGCCTGGTCGATGAGAAGGCGCCACAGGTAGTACGGCCCAACCAGATCGTCGCCCAAATCCTCGATGTTGTCGCTGATCATGACGAAGCCGATCAGCTGCTCTCCGTCATGCACCGACCACATTCGTGGCATGGCCTGCGGCTCGTCTTCGGCGTCCTCGAAGTGGCTCTCCATCGACCCCAGGAAGCGCTCCTGGCCAGGCGCTCGGCGTAGGCCGAGAACGGCGGCACGATCTTGGTCGGTCACGATGTCACGGAGCTGGACGGTGGTCACGGTCAAGAACCGAACCTAGTCACCGGCGACCTCCCCGCATCTGCGGAAGGGCCGGCCGCGTCGAATGCTCGCTGCGACAGAGTTGATCGATCTCCTGGCTTGAATTGACGCCCAGCGCCCTCCCGTTTCCCTAACCGCAGTGGATCCCAACGGTGCAAACCTCACCTGCTCGTCCGCGGCGCAATCGAGCAGGATTCGAGAAGCCATCTCAACGCATAGCCCCTAGTTTCAGGTTGTAACGCCTAAAGGAGGTCGAGAGATGAGCACCACGAAAAAGTCCGGTTCGGACGGTTTCTCGGCGGCGGAGCGTGCCGCCTTGAAGGCACGCACCCAGGAGCTGAAAGCGCAAGGCCGCAGCGGCCAGAAGAAGGCCGAGAACGAGAGCGCCGTCCTCGACGCGATCGCCGAGATGCCGGATGTCGATCGCTCGCTTGCCGAACGTATCCACGCCCTCGTCACGGCGAACGCGCCGGAGCTTCTGCCCAAGACCTGGTACGGCATGCCCGCCTACGGGAATGCGGATGGAAAGGTTGTCTGCTTCTTCAAAGCCGCTGCCAAGTTCGAAGGCCGCTACGCGGTCTTGGGATTCGAAGATGCGGCCACGCTCGACGAGCACCCCATGTGGCCGGTCGTGTTCGCGATCGTCGAATGGACCCCCGCGGTCGAGAAGAAGGTCCGGGCGCTGGTCAAGGCTGCGGTCGCCTGAGCGTCGCCGCCGGAGAGGGGAGCTCAGACAAGGCTGCGAGCGGGCGTTCGCTCGTACGCGAACGGGCCGACCCCCGTTTCCCTAGGTCCAGGTCCGTTTACCCATCCGCCTGAGATGGAGTGGAGTTTCACGGATTGGTTCGGTAGTGGTGGACGCTCGCGCCGGTAGATCTGCAAAAGCTGATTCGTCGGCGGTGAACAGGGTGCGGTTTGTGGCGCGGAATATGGCCGCGATGAGCGAGTTCGATGCCCACCACCAATTCGGCGACCGTGCCGCAATTGCTATGTCGTCGTCTTCGAGGATCAACAGGCAGGCCGCCATCGACCCAGGAGAAGGCGTGCCGGTCGTGGTGGGGCCTGAAACCCGTCCCGCATCACCGTCGCCGGTGGCTTCGGTGTTGTCCGTCTCCGTCTACCTTTCGGTCCTCGGAAAGGACCCATGAAAACAAACGGCTTCCGTCGGGCCAGGATCGCCAGGATCACCCCGCCCAGGCTGCAGACCTTGGACGAGAGCCGTGGTCGGACCGCGACCTGGCTCGAGCTCTTCTACGACCTGGCGTTCGTCGTAGTGGTGGCGGTGCTCGGGCAACGGCTCCACGATGACATCTCGTGGTCCGGGCTCGCTTCGTTCGGTGGCTACTTTGCCCTGCTCTGGTGGCTGTGGGTGAGTCACACCTTCTACGCCGACAGATACGACACCGATGACCTTGTGTACCGGCTGCTGGCCATGGCTCAGATGCTGGCCGTGTTGGTCATCGCCGCGGCCCTCACCGCCGGGCCGGCCGAGTCGACAGTGGCCTTCTCCGCGGGATACGCCACGGCGCGGCTGGTCCTCCTCGCCATGTACGTCAGGGTCTACCGCCATGTCACCGAGACCCGTTACCTGGTCGGCGGTTACCTGATCGGATTCGGGCTCGCCGCGGCTCTGTGGACCACGTCGATCTTCGCCCCGGAGCCCTCTCGGTTTGCCCTCTGGGCGGTGGCACTCACCGTCGACCTGGCTACGCCCTGGCTCATGCGCCGCCAGCAGGCGGAGGTGCCTCTCGACGTCTCGCACCTCCCGGAGCGTTTCGGTCTGTTCACGATACTCGTCATGGGCGAGTCGCTTGCGGCGGTGATGGTCGGTCTCGGGCATCACCACTGGTCTTGGGGCTCGGTGCTCGGTGCAGCCCTCGGCGTCGGGCTGACGACCACCCTGTGGTGGCTGTACTTCGACAACGCCGAGGGAAGCGTGGTTCGGAGACGTGACACCGACCGCCGGACCTGGCGGCCCACTGCCTGGATCTATGCCCACCTCCCACTTGCCGCTGCCCTGGCCGCATTGGGGGTCGCGCTCGAGCATATCGTGACCGAAGTCGGCGATGGAAGGATGGATCCAAGTCTTCGTTGGCTTCTGGTCGGGGCGGTAATCATCGCCCTGAGTGCCATGGCGTTGACCCAGCTGGCCTCGCTTGGTCACCCGATGGGCTCGTTGAACCGGGCGATCTCGTTGAACCGACTAGCCGCTCTCCCCATCCTGTTGGTGATCGGCGTCTTGGGGCGTCCCAGACCGCTCGTGGTCGTGCTCGGTGTCCTTGGGGTCTGTGTCGCTGTCCTAATCGCCGACTTGTGGGCTTGGGATCGCGAAGACGACCGCGGGTAGTCCTGGGCTAGCCCGCAGCGGACTGAGCCATTTCTGCGCGAGCACGTCATTCCGTTTTCAAGAGGAGGGATGCCCGGTTGGCCCTAACCTCAGGTTGGTGAGTGCTTCCCCGCAGCCATACCTACCTCGCATGGTTCGATACTGGGACGAGGACACACCAGGTGAGTTGCACCGGTCGATCAACGGGTCGATGGTGTTCGTCGACGTCTCGGGTTTCACCAGGTTGTCCGAACGGCTCGCCCGCCAGGGCCAGGTGGGCGCCGAGGAGCTGACCGAGGTCATCGGCGCCACATTCGGAGCCCTGCTTCATGCGTCCTACGCCTACGGAGCCAACCTGGTCAAGTTTGGTGGTGATGCACTCCTGCTCCTGTTCACAGGGGACGGTCATGAGCTTCGCGCCTGTGCCTCGGCACTGGCCATGCAACGGACGATGGACGCGGTGGGCGTCTGTGAGACCTCGGCGGGAAAAGTGAACCTGCGGATGTCGGTCGGGATCCACAGCGGCGAGTACGACTTCTTCCTGGTCGGTGAGTCGCACCGTGAGCTGATCGTTGCCGGGCCTGCCGCCAGCCGCATCGTGGAGATGGAGTCGGCTGCGAACGCGGGCCGGATCCTCCTCAGCCCTGAGACGGCCACGGCGCTTCCCAGGCTCAACCGGGGCCGGTCCCATGGCCCCGGAATCCTGCTCAGAGGCACGATCGAGGCGGAACGATCCGAGTTTCAGGCCGCCACGTCGCCAACCCGGGAGCTGATGCAGTTCGTACCGATCGGTCTCTGCCAGCTCCTGCTCGGGGGCGAAGTCGAACCGGAGCATCGACCGGCGACGGTGGCATTCCTCCGTTTCCACGGGTTCGACACCTTGATCCAAGACGAGGGATGCGAGGTCGCCGCCGCCCGACTCGACGAATTGGTGCGCACCGTCCAGAGCGCCATCGACCAACGAGGGGTCACCTTCCTTGGCAGCGACATCGCCGGCGATGGGGGGAAGATCATCCTCACCGCAGGTGTCCCCACCACCACCGGGAACGACGAAGAACAGATGCTGCTCGCAGTTCGACAGGTCTTGTCTGAGGGCCCGGACATCCCGATCTCGGTCGGAGTCAATTGGGGGTCGGTCTTCGCCGGTGAGATCGGCACGCCTTACCGTCGCACCTACACCGTCATGGGGGACACGGTGAACCTGGCGGCCCGGCTGATGGCGAAAGCACCGGCAGGAGAGGTCTACGCGACTTCGGGAGTGTTGGACGGTTCACGAACCACTTTCGAGATGACCAACGTGGAGCCCTTCCTGGTCAAGGGCAAGAAGCTCCCGGTGCACGCGGTCTCGGTCGGGAACCCGATAGGGAGCAGGTCTGCCCAGGAAGGCGGCGGGCTTCCCTTGATCGGGCGCGACGAGGAGTTGGCGCTAATCGCTGCCGCCTGGGAGGAGACGCTGGCCGGCAGAGGGCAGATGGTGGAGATCTCGGCCGAGGCCGGCATGGGTAAGAGCCGGCTCCTCGAAGAGTTCCTCATGACGGGCCGCCCGGACAAAGTCGTCAGGGCGGAGTGCCGGCTCTATCAGGCCGCCACTGCCTACTTCCCTTTCCGGGCATTGCTCCGGGGGGCGTTGGAGCTGGACGACCTCGGTGTCAAGGAGTCCGAGAAGGCGCTGATCGATCTCGTCGAAGCCAAGGCTCCCGAGTTGATTCCATGGCTGTCCCTGGTCGCTCTCCCCCTTGGCCTCGAGATCCCGGATTCGGTCGAGTCCGCCCAGTTGGAAGATCAGTTCCGACCGGCCCGCACTCTGGCCGCGGTCGACTCCCTGCTCGAAGCGACCGTCACCTCCCCCGCTTTGTTCGTGATCGAGGACACCCATTGGATGGACGAACCGTCCCGAGAGCTCCTCGACGGCCTGCTCGCCGAGCTGAGCCGGCGCCCCTGGCTGATCATCGTCACCCGGCGCCCCGGGGAAGACGGTTTTGTCGCCTCTGCCGATCCCCAGGTCACCGCCATTCAGCTCCAACCGCTGGGCGTCGAGCAAGCCAAGGATCTCATTTATAGGGCCACCGAGGCCTCACCTCTGCCGCCACGGCAGGTGGAACGACTGGCCCGACAGGCGCAGGGGCGTCCCCTGTTCCTCATCGAGTTGCTCCAGACGCTGCGCAGCAGCGGATCCCTCGATGAGATCCCCCAGTCGGTTGAAGCGCTTATCGCGGCTCGCATCGACACGTTGCCGTTGTCAGACCGGAACATTCTCCGGCGAGTATCCGTCCTCGGAGCTGGATTCAATCTCGAGCACATCCCGGCGGTCCTCGGCGATGAGGGGCAGGATCCGCCCCGGCAGGCACGAATTATCAAGAGGCTCTCCGATTTCTTGTCGCTCGACCAGTCGGGTTGGGTCCAGTTCCACCATGCTCTGATCCACGATGTGGCTTACGCCGGACTCCCGTTCCGGACCAGACAGAACCTGCACGCCCGGGTCGGCGAGTCGATCTTCGCCGACTGTGACGGCCACCCCGAGGAGTTCGCCGAGCTTCTTTCGTTCCACTTCTTCCATGCGAAAAGATGGAGCCGGTCTTGGCTGTTTTCCCAGATGGCGGGAGATCGGGCCAAGGAGATCTACGCCAATCACGAAGCGGAGGTCTTCTACGAGCGGGCATTGCAGTCGGCGGCACGGCTCGACTGGGTCACTCAATCCGATCGGGCCGGATTGCTGACAGATCTGGCCAGGGTCCGGTACGAGGCGGGGTCGTACGACGAGGCGATGGTCTCCCTGCGTGCTGCGATCAGGCTGCTCCCCGATGACCCGGTGGCGCGCGCCGACCTTCGACTCGACCTGGCCCGCACCTTGCACCGGACGGGCGCACTCTCCCGGGCCTTGCGTGAGACCGCTCTGGGATTGAAGCTGGTCGAGGAGAGCAACGGTCCCGAGGCGAGGAGAGTCACCGCCCGGCTGCGGGTGGTTCGCGCCGGTCTCTTTGCCGATCAGTTCCGGCCCAGGATGGCGCTGAAAGTCGGTCTGCGAGCAGTGGAGGAGGCGGAAGCCAGTGGCGAGCTGACGGCGTTGGCCCGGGCTTATACCAAGATCGACGAGGCATACCAGATCCTGGGCATGCGAGACGAGGCTGTCCACGAGGAGAAAGCGCTGGAGATCTTCGAGCAGCTCGGCGACCTCTCCGGGATCTCGCTTCTCGCCATCAACCTCGGCGTGCAGGCCTACTCCGACGGACGCTGGGACGATGCCATCTCGTTGTATACCAAGGCCCAGGAGGTGGGCCGGCGCGCGGGGAATACCTACGACGAAGGTGCAGCGGCTGCCAATCTCGGCGAGGTCCTCATCAGCCGCGGAAGGTTTGACGAGGCGGAGACCGTCCTGGAGGAAGCGAGACGGGTGCTGCGGGCGCAAAAGATGCTCGGGTTCGCGCTATTTGCCGAGACCCAATTGGGGCGTCTCAGGATGGAGCGGGGAGAGCATCAGGCCGCAGTGAGCGCCTTGAATCTGGTCATCGACGAGGCCAACCGGATGGGGCAACCCTTTTTCGCCGTGGATGCCTCCGTGCACCTGGCCGACGCCTTGACCCGATCCGGCGACCCGCTGCGCGCCCTCGATGTCGTGGCTGTCACCCGCGAGCTCGCCGGGGAGGACGCCGCTCTCTACGAAGTGCCACTGGAACGGCTGCGGGCACAAGCCCTCGTCGCCCTGGACCGGCCCGATGAGGCTTCGTCTCACATCGAAGGGGCGCTGGCCAGTGCCCGGGCACAAAGGCTGGCCTACGAGGAGGCGTTACTCCTTTTGGTCAAGGCACAGACAGGCTTCGGCGGCGCGGAGGTCTTCGAGGAGGCCACTCGACTTCTCGAACATCTCGGAGCATCCTCTCCTCAATTGGACCTCTTCCCATCGCCGACGTTGTAGATGATGTCCACTTCGAGGAAGGTCCCCATGGGGTGATCGAGGATGTCCATCAGACCGGTGACATAGCTCCGAGACTCGATCAAGCACGAGGTGTGCCCGGTGGGCAGGATCTCCGTGGTGTCGACCGGATCCAGGACAGTGCCCACCGGCAGGTCACCGGCGCCGTCACGTGGATCGATCAGACACCATGGCATCACTCGTTCCCCGGCCCCGACATGATCGTCGTAGCTGAGGATCCGAACCTGGCTCTCACCCCCGGGAACGTCGGGTGGGCCGTCGTAACGCCAGGTGATCACCTCGAGGAACTGGGCAACGGTGTCGGGGTCGGCGTCGACCGGCTCGGTGATGAAATCGACGAAGAGGCGATCGCCCTCCACTCCCGACTCGAAGTTGAAGAGGAGACCGTCCTCCGGCCCCTTGCATCCGCCGTCGAGGTCGGTGCCCCGGGTGATCTGGGAGGTGGCGTCGCCGCCGCCGAGGCTGACAGTGTCTCCGCAATCGATCTCGCCGTCGAAGGCCTCGACTACCTGGAACAAGGTGTCGCTCGTGCCAAGGTTGGCTCCCAGGGGCCCGGGGGCGGCGCCACTGAAGCCGCCTTCGAGCGAGACGACGCCCGAGGAGGCGGCATTTCCAGGCTCGATCACGACGGTGTCGAAAGCATCGTCGATGGCAAACGCTTGCCAGTCCCCGTCGCCCGGATCGTCGGCTGGGTCCAGATAGAGGATGACCCTTTCGTTGTCAGAGCCACCGGAGTCGGGGCCACAATCGGAGCCGCCACTGCACGCCACCGTCACGGTGTCGACCACAATGCCGGACGGGCCGCCCTTCTTCAGTTGGAGCAGGGCGTCGCCATCGAACTTGAACCCGAGGTCGATCTCGGCGTAGCCAATGCTCTGGCCGTCGAGCTGACCCACGAGACTGAGCGCCAATGCTTGCCCCAGGTCCTTGTTGATCCGGGCACAAGGCTCTCCGTTACCTTCGCCGTTTTGACCCACCCCAATCCGATGGTCCTTGAGACCTGCGAAAGGCTTCTTGTTCAGTTGGTCCCCTGACCCGACGACCCCGACCAGGGAGGCGCCGCTGCTGGACAGCTTGCAGTTGGTCTGAGAGAGTGTCTGAACGAGGTTGGGTCCGGGGGCGACCGCATCGAAAACGAACCTGTCCCCGTCCGAGTTCAGGTGGAGATGGAGCACTCCGACCTCTTCGGTGACCGGACCCTGACCCATTGCCGGTATCACGAAGAGTGATATTGCGACCATCAGGCCTGCGACCCCAGCCAATGGCCAGCGCCAACCTTTTCTCATTGTGCCTCCCTGATCGCTTCGGACCACCAGCAGACGACGCCGCCCTTGGTCCTACATTTCTCTCTTGAGCAGTGGTCCTCACCCAACCACGGGACATCACTCGACTCGAGGATTGGACCTCGGAGTGCCCGAGGACAACTCAAGTCATCGGACTATACGTTCCCTTTCACTGCTCCGCGCCGCTGGACCTCACTATCCGTGGTCGACATGGGCCTGCCGCGCCCCAAGTCTCGAGGATTCCTCCTGCTGACCCGCTCTTGGGGTGCTTGACACCGACATTTCCGACGGAGGACAAGCAATGAGACACCAGGAAGCCGTCACCGACCAGCACGCCTTGACAAACCCGGTATCCCTCTGCCCGATCGGTGGTGGACGGTCTCGGAAGGCGATGGATTTCGCAGCGCAGAGACGAATCGCGGTCCGGGGTAGCCTGGTGGCCTATGGACGATGAACGCAGGGTCTCTACGGTCACGAACTTCTGGAGGCTGGCGCTCGCGGTCATCGGAGTCATCGCTGTCATTCAGGAGCTCCGCAAGCCTCCCGACGAGAGAACCTGGAACGGAAAGGTCGCCGACTTCGTGCCATACGACTTCCGCATGCCGACCATCGGGCGGGTGCGGAGCACCTACTGGAACCCCGAAGGTCCGATCATTGCTGGCAAGGTGTTCGGTGTCGGCTGGGCGCCCAACCTCGGGGCGCTCAACAGGATGGTCGGCAACTGGCGCGCCGGCGCAGATTCGAACCGCCAGCCTTCCTGACCCCGTTCGGTTTCCCCGAGGAGGTCATGACCCCCTCCCCACAGTCGGTCGAGTTGAAGATGACGTTGTGGTTGGCAATGGCAACCGGGGGTGGAAGCCCGCACCTTAAGATCCGGCGGGCGTGACCAGCATCCGAGGAACCGAAGAGCAGGGGGCGACCTTCGTCGAGCTCTTCTTCGATCTTGTCTTCGTATTCGCCGTCACCCAGGTCACCGCATCCCTGGCCTACGATCTGACCGCATCGGGTCTGCTCCGCGCATTGATCGTCTTCTGGCTCGTGTGGTGGGCGTGGACGCAATACACCTGGTCGCTCAACGAGGCCGACACCGAGCACGGGCGGATCCGATTCATAACCCTGCTGGCGACGGCCCTCGCCTTCCTGATGGCGGTGACGGTGCCCCTGATCACGACCGAGTGGGGATGGCTATTTGCACTGGCCTACCTGGTCCTGCGAATAGTCGGCATCTCACTGCAATGGCGGCTGGCGGGAGGCGACATCGTCTGGACTCGGAGTGTGCAGACCTGGACTCTGATGTCGAGCATCGGCTTGCTGGCGATCCTCACCGCGATGTTCCTTCCGCCGGATCGTCGATTCTTTGCCCTGGGAGCGGCCGCCATCCTCGACGTGATCGCTGCCTTGCGAGCAGGACGCAGCGAGTGGAGATTGTTCGCGGGTCACTTCTCGGAACGGCACGGGCTGATCGTCATCATCGCGCTCGGCGAGGCCCTGATCGCAGCCGGTGTCACTTTGAGCGACCAGCCGCTGAGCGGGCGGCTGCTCATGGTGGCGGTCACTGCGGTCGCCGGCTCGTGTGCCCTGTGGTGGACATACTTCGGATGGGCCAAGGACCGGCTCGAAGAGACGATGAGGTCGCAGAGCCCGGCCAGGATTGGTCGATATGCCCGGGACGTCTACTCGTTCGCCCACTTTCCCCTGATATTCGGGGTGATCGGCTACGCCATCAGCGTCGAGGAGACGATCGCCCATCCGCAAGACCCGCTTGCAGTTCCGGGAATGCTGGCACTGGGTTTCGGTGTCTGTTTGATCGTGGGCGGCACCGCGCTGGCATTGACCCTGGCCGGGGTCCGGGTCCCGGCGGTCAGATGGTGGATGATGATCGTCCTCCTGGCGTCCATCCCGGCGCTGGGGCTGATTCCGGCCTGGGTGGCCCTGGCCCTGGTGTCGCTCCTGGTCGCCGTCCTTGCCCTCGTCGAGGCGCGGCAACGAGGTGCCGACTAGCGCATCGCCGCGAGTGAGCGGTCAGCGGCCGACTGCCATCCAGCCCGGCTCCGGATCCCCGAACATCTCGAGTAGGTAGTCACGCGACGCCTCCACCGCCCGGCGAGGCGCATCGAGCGACGTCTTGAGCTTGAAGTCCTCCTTGAGGATCTCACCGTCGACGAGGACGGTCTTCACATTGGAGATGTCCGCCGCACAGACGACCGCACCCACCGGGTCGATGATCGGCGCCACGTTCACCGCCGACCCGTCGATGATCACCACGTCCGCCTTCTTCCCCGGTGTCAGCGACCCGGTGCGGTCGGCGATCCCGGCCACCTCGGCTCCGCCGATCGTGGCCCACGACAGGGCGTCACGAGCGGTGATGAGACCGGGCGAGGCCTCCAGGCCATCGAGGTCGTTGTCCCAGGACTCCTGGTGCTTGCGCCCCCGCTCGGAACCAAAGACCGCGTGCATCTGGGTGAACTGGTCGGCCGATGCGGTGGTGGCCACGTCCGAAGAGAGCCCGATCGGGACGTTGTATTCGACTGCGGTGACCGCCGGCGCCCACCCGTGTCCCATCTGGATCTCGACTTGGGGGGCGAAGCTGACGTTCCCCCCCGAATCGGCGACCAGCTGCCACTCCTCGTCGGAGAAATGCGAGGCGTGGACATAGGTCGTGCCCGGGTAGAGGAGGTCCATGTCGCGCAGCGCGGTGATCTGGCCTTTGGTGTAGCCGAACCGGTCCATGGCGACGTGCACCGTGATGTTGATGCCGAGCTCTTTGGCCAGCTCCCAGTCGTGACGCACCACATCGGGCTTGCAGAACCCGGGTCCCCGTGTGGCCAGACCCATGGTGATGCGGCCCTCGTCCGAGCTGAAGTACTGCGACCGCAGACGACGTGCGTCGTCACCGTCCGAGGTCAGGACACTGCCGGTGTAGTCGGGGCCGAACCACCAATCCACCAGCGAGGTGTTGGGGAAGCCGTAGGCGAAGACCGACCTGATGCCCGACTCCTGGAGAGCGGCGACTGAGGCGTCGGCATGCTCGGGTGTGTTCATGATGTGGGCCCAGTCGACCAGGGTGGTGATGCCGGCGTTGATGCACTCGAGCGCACCCCAGTGTGTCGCCGAGTGGACGTCCTCGGGCCGGTAGTGCGGGGCGAACTTGTCGAGGATCGCGCTGAAGTAGGTGATCAGTGCGAAGTCGGGGGCACAGGTCCTGATGCACGTCTCCCAGGTGTGCCGATGGGTGTCGATGAAGCCGGGGATGACGATGTCGCCAGTCGCATCGATGACCCGAGCATCATCGGCTGGCAGGTCGGTGCCGATGGCGGCGATCTTGTCATCCTCGATCAGCACGTCCGCCTTTGGCATCTCGCCGAGCTCGGGGTCCTGGGTCAGGACGATCCCGCCGCTTATGAGGATTCGATCAGTCACCGGTCTGGCCCTTTCTATCTGCGGATTGGCCCCACCGGCCGGCGGAGCCGTGTCATGAACTTGTTGTGCGCGGGCGGGTCGATTCGAGACACCCGATCTTGCACCTCCCGCGGGACCCTACTCGTGGGCGGATTCCGGTCGTTGGGCGAGGATGCCGACATCGACCGTGCAGGTGGCCGGAGGAGGGATCGGCTTCGAGGGTCGGGGCAGGTCCAGTTCTCACACCCGGTTCGGTCCAGGCGCTCTCGCCTCCACCACTCTCTGACCCGATGTCAGGTCGACCTCCAGCGAGCAGGAGGAAGGACCCGATTTCCAGCCGAGACGCAACCGGCTCCCAGCTTCGGTCTCGACCCGGAGCTCGCCATCGAAGGCGGGATGGGCGGTGCGCAAGCGAATGAGCTCGAGCAGGCTCCCCACCACCGGCCTCCGCACCGCGTCGTCGACCTCCTCCGCCGAGTAGTCGTGACGATTGATCGCCCGACCCTCGCCGGTCTGGTCGACGGCCGCGTTGTCGTTCTCGCCGGCGAGGAGGCCGACGTAGTAGATCTGGGGGACACCCCTGGCGAATAGTTGGATCGCCCGTGCCGCCAGGTACAGGTCGTCATCCCCGCCGAGCGCCGAGTAGTAGGTGCAGTTGAGCTGATGCACGTCCACCTCGCTGCTGGGGGCGGGGGACAGGATCCGGTTGACGTTGCCCCCATGGTCGAGGACTCGATCGGCCAGCTCGAGCATCTCGGACGGTTCCAGGATGCCGTCCAGGTCCGGCCGCACCGGGATCCCGTCATGACAGTCGAGGGTGGTGAACTGACGCTCCGGTGACCGGGACAGGTGCTCGGCGAGGCGCTCGGCGTTGCCCGTGTGGAAGGCGTGGAGGACCAGGCCGGGCAGGACGAAGTCGTATGTCCAGTAGCCATGGGCCGAGAGTGTCTGGTGGGTGGGATATCGATCGTGCACCTCGGGGAGCAGGATCAACCCCACCGATTCGGCGACCGAGGTGATCCAATCGAGGAACTCGTAGATCTCTGGCTCCACCATGAAACAGCTGGTCCCCGGCTTCTTGATCACGTAGCCGATGGCGTCGAGTCGGATGATGCGGGCCCCTCGTGTGGCGAAGTCCCTGAGCCAATCGGTGATCAGGCTCCGGCCGGCCTGGGAGGTGACATCCAGGTCGATCTGCTCGGCCCATCCGCTCGGCCCGAACGAGGTCCAGACTTGCTCTTGCCCGCCGGTGTCCTCGATGGTCACCGTCGAGAAGGGCGAGTCGGGCTTGCGAAGAAAGATGCGGGCCACGTCCTCGGGGGGTGGGTCACCCTGGGGCCAAACCTTGTCCAGGGTTATGAACAGGTCGGCATACCGGGAAGCCCTCCCGTGTCGGAGGAAGTCCTGGAACTGGGGGCTCTGCCTCGAGATGTGGTTGACCATCAGGTCGAGCAGAACGTCGTATTCCTCGGCGATTCTCCTCAGGTCCTCCCAGGTGCCGAACCGTGGGTCGATCTGGTCGTAGGTGATGGGGGAGAAGCCTCGATCACCCGAGGAGGGGAATGGCGGCAGGATGTGCACCCCCCGAAACAGCCCGGCCAAAGGCCCCTGCAACAACCCCGACAGCGTCTTCAGGTCGCCGCCCAGAGAGTCGGGATAGGTGAGCAACTGGGGACGCGGCGCCACCGAGCCTATCTTCTCGTTCCTGTCCACCGATATCTCCGGCACTCCACGATTGAACCAGGGATCCGCTCAGGGACGGATCACGTCGTCGGGACCATATGTATCCGGGCCCGGGCGCTGGCCCACGTCGGCGGGGGATGTGCAATGGGCCAGGTGGTGGTGGTCAGCCCGAGACTGCCTGGCGAAAGACAGGAAGACCTCGCTCGATCATCTCGGGGGTGGCGGTGAGCGAGATGCGGAAGTGTCCCGGCGAGGCGCAGGTGGAGCCGGGCAGCACCAGGACATCCTGTTCGGCTAGGTCCCGTGTGAAGGCGATATCGTCGGGCTGTGGCGAGCGGACCCAGAGGTAGAAGGTGCCCTCGGGTGACCGGAGGTCATAACCGGCCCGACCCAGCTCGGTGACCAGGAGATCGCGCTTGCCCTCCAGCTCAACCAGGTCGATGGAGAGCCGGTCCAGCTCGGCCACCGAGTACTGCATGATGGCGCTGGGGAATAGCCACCCTCCGGAGACCTGGGCCATGAAAACTCCCGAGCGCAGCGCTTCTCGTTCCGGCATCTGCGGGGTCCAGGCCAGCCAGCCGATCCGTTGACCGGGGGCGAGCAGGATCTTCCCGTAGCTGTAGGAGATGAGCGTGTGCGGGTAGTACCGGGCTGGGCTGGTGAACTCGGCGTCGCTGAACACGAGCTTGGAGTAGGGCTCGTCGGACAGTAGGTAGATCGAAGCCCCATACCGGTCTGACGCCTCGGTCAGGATGCCGGCCAGGCCCTCGAGCGTCGCCGGTGGGTAGATGCGTCCGGTCGGGTTGTTGGGGGAGTTGACGATCACCATCCGGGTCTTCTCGCTGATCGCCCCGGCGAGACGGTCCAGGTCGAGGTCGTGGTTGTCCGCCCGGACCGGGACACTGATCGGAGTAGCTCCCGCGGCGAGGACCATCGACCGGTAGAAGAACCAAGACGGGTCGGAGTACACCACCTCGTCTCCGACGTCGACCAGGGTGCCCAGGGCGACGGCGATGGCGCCGAAGGCTCCCGGGGTCATGCCGATGTCCTCCGGTAAGAACTCGTGGCCCCGCCACTCGGTGAGATGGTTGGCCACGGCTCGGCGTGACTCCTCCTCGGAGAACTTGTAGGCGTAGTGGTTCTTGTCCAGCGGGGCTGTCGCCGCGGCAAGGGCGGAGGCGAAACCGTCGACGACCATCTCCTGCGGGTTGCCGAAGGCGAAGTCGGCGATCCCGGGCTGGTGACGATGCGCCTCCCAGATGGGGAGGTACGACAGCAACGTGTCGTTGGCTGCCGTGATCTGCTTGATCCGCTGAGTCACCATGGCTGGTCCGCGACGTTAGCTGTCATCCGAGGATCGGTTCGTGGGGATTGTCCGCACCCGTTCGAAGCGGAGGTCGAAATCCGGTTCCATGTCCAGGTAGCGCCATTTCTCCCCCCGAAGGGGGGAGTACCGGCGTAGCCGGGGAGGGGGGAACTCTTGGCGCTACCTACCTCAGGTAAGGCGGGGGGTGGTGACAGGGCCCCGGCCCGGGGCCATGCCACCACCGCTTTTGGTTTCGATCAGTTGGCCGGGAACACCAGTTCCGATGTTGCGGCATCTGCGGGCCAGATCAGCTCGATGGCACCGCCAACCCGCTGCATCAGCGGGTTGGGGACCGGAGCTGTCCCGTCCTCCCGGAAGGTGATCGGCCCGATGATGGTCGATAGACCGTCGGTGGCCGCGATCGCATCCCGGACTGCCTCATGGTCCAGGGTCCCGGCACGCTCGATGGCGTCCGCCAGGATCTCGACCAGTGCGTAGGCGCTGCCGACGACGGGATCGGCGGGCCGGCCCTCCTCGTCGAGGTGCCTGGCGTTGACCTCCTCGGTCCCGGGGAATCCCAGGCCGGGATGCCAAGGAGTTGACAGTACGACCCCTTCCCCCGCCTCACCGAGATCGTTCCACGTGGGCACGTCGGCCGCCCGAACCACCAGGTTGAACGGCGGCTTGAAGCCGAGCTCTCCCATCTGCTGGTAGATGGCGAACCCGTCCGGGGGTGTGGGAAGGCTGAACAGGGCCTCGACGTCGGCCGCCTGTGCCTTGAGGATGATGTCGGTGAAGTCCGTCGCCCCGGGGGCATAGGTCTCATGGAGGACCACTTCGTAGCCATTCGCCGTGGCGTTCTCGGCCCAGAGCGGCCCCAACTCCTCACCCCAGTCGGTGCTCTCCTGGAAGATGCCGACCCGGAGCGGGCGCTCTCCTTCCGGGATGAGACCGTTCAGCATCTCGTAGGTCGAAACCGCCATATCGGGCGACTTCGGGAACGGCGAGAAGAAGTAGCGGAACCCCTGCTCGTGCAGGGCTTGGGTGGAAGTGGCCACGGCCAGATAGGGGATCTCGCTCCTCTCCGCAATCGCGGTGCCCGCGGCGACCACCGGGGTGGCGAAGCCCCCCAGGTAGGCCACGACGCCGGCGCCGCCGAGCTCCTCCATGTTGCTGGCGGTCTGGTTCGGGTCGGAGGCGTCGTCACGCACCTCCAACTCCAGCGGCAGTGAGACTCCGAACTCCTCCACGGAGACCCCGCCCGCCTCGTTGATCGCTTCCACCGCGTATCGATAGCCCCGCTCGATCTGAGCTCCGCCTCCGGCGAAGGCCCCCGTCAGGGGCACCACCGCCCCGATCGTGATCGACTCTGGGGCATCCATCGGCTCTTCGGCGGTGGTCGTAGTCTCCGCCACCGGGGTGGTGGTCGTCGCCTCCGCGGGCGCCGTTGTTGATGTGGTGGTGTCGGCGCCATCGGTGCCGCATGCCGCCAGGATCAACGACAACACAGCGAGCACGCTCAGTGCTGTCTTTCTCATACCAGCTCCTTTCCTTTGCTTTTTGTTGTTCCCTCGTTTGAGGTGGACCGGGTGTCTTGTTTCGACCCCCGTCTGATGAGCCGCTGTGCCCCCTCCAGGAGACCGCCAGGGAGCAGGAGGACGACGAGGATGAAGAGCAGGCCGAACACGACCACCTGAAACTCCTCGATGCTGGAGGGAAGGGCGTCTCGTCCGACCACGAAGAAGACGGACCCGATCAACGGGCCGGTGATGGTCCCCATCCCTCCGACGAACGCCACCAGGATGGCCTCGAATGTCCAAACGACGCTGAACGGGAAGCTCGGGTAGTAGCTGGCAGTGAAGTAGGCGTATGCAGCCCCTGCCAATGCCGCCAGGACGGCGCTGACGACGAAGGCGACCATCTTGTGGCTGAGCGGGTTGATCCCGGTGGACCCGGCGGCCTCCTCGTCGTCCCGTACCGCCATCATCCCCAGACCCACCTTGCTGTTCTTGAGCCAGGTAGCGACAGCGACCGTGACGAGGAGGACGCCGAGGGTCATGAAGTAGGGGCCGGAGAAGTCGTATGCGCGCAGCGCTTCGACCGTGAGGGAGCTGAGTCGGGGTCTCACGTTGCCCACTGTGAGGAAGATGGCGACTCCGAGGGCGAGCGTCCCGATCGTGAAGTAGATGTCGCGGAAGCGCAGCATGGGCACGCCGACCACGGCCGCGAACACGGCCGTCACCAACAGGGCTGCCGCGACAGAGACCGCCAATGGCAGGCCAGCCAGCCACAACTCACGGGTGGTCTGTGCGCCAAGGCCGAAGAACACCGCGTGACCCAGGCTGATCTGGCCGGCGAAGCCGCCGAGGATGTTCCAGCTCGAGGCGAGCGCGGCCAGCAGCATCGTCTGGATGGCGATGGTCAGGAGATGCTGGTTGTCCGATCCCAACCCGATCCCCACGGCAAGCGCCAGGACCGCAGATCCCGAGACGACTGCGAGCCACTTCCTAGGCATGGGCCCTCCCGAAGAACCCCTGAGGACGGATGCTGAGGACCAGAAGGAAGAGGACGAGTGCAGCGATCTCGCGGTATTCCCCGCCCAACCAGACCGCGGCGAGGCTCTCGGTGAGCCCGAGGAACACCCCGGCCAGGATGATCCCCCTCATGCTGCCCAGCCCGGCCAGCACCACCACGATCAGGGCCTTCAGGGTCCATCCCAAGCCAATGCTCGGGCTGACGCTGTATCCAAGTCCGACGAGCGATCCGGCCACGGCCGCCAGGCCGGCAGAGATGGCGAATGCGGTCAGGTAGATCCATCCCACATTCACGCCGGTCAGCGCAGCCCGGGTCCAGTCCTCCGAAGTGGCGCGCAGCGCCAGCCCGAAACGTGTACGAGTCAAAACCCATTCGAGGAGGAAGGCGGCGACGACCGCGACCACCAAACCGGCGAGACGGACCACCGGCACCCTCAGCCATCCGATGGTGATCGCCTCGGAGGAGTAAGCCGTGGAGATGGTGCGCTCGTCGCCGGTGAAGAACCTGACAGCCAGAGCCTGAAGCACCAGTACCAGCCCGAATGAGAGCAGCAGGGAGTTCTTGATTCGGGGGCCGATGGCCAGCCTGGTGACGTGTTTGAACAGCGTGAAGTAGAGGATCACCCCGAAGAGGAACAAGCCCAGGAAGACGAGGGGGATGGACACGATCGGGTCCAAGCCCCAGAGAGTGAAGGCGAAGAAGGCGGCGTAGCCGCCCAGCATGAGCAGTTCGCCATGGGCGACGTTCAGCACCTTGAGCACCCCGAAGGCAAGTGCGAGGCCGAGTGCCACCAGCCCGTACATGCCTCCGACGAGAACCCCCGAGACGGCACTTTGCAGGATCAGCCGGCTCATAAGCCGAGATACGCTTCGCGGACCCTGGAATCGGTGGCCAGGCGGGTGCCGGGCCCGTCGACGACGATCCTGCCCATCTCGAGGATGTAGGCGTGATCGGCCAGGTCGAGGGTCTTCTCTACGTGCTGCTCCACCATCAGGACCGCAACCCCCTTCTCCCTGATCGTGGAGATCACCCCGAAGGTGTTCTCGACCACGATCGGAGCGAGGCCGAGCGACGGCTCGTCGAGGATCAGGAGGCGGGGTCTGGCCATCAGCGCCTTGCCGATGGCCAGCATCTGCCGTTCGCCCCCACTCAGGGTGGCTGCCTTCTGCGTCGGTCTCTCGGCGAGAAAGGGAAAGATCTCGTAGACCTCTGACTTGGTCTCATCGACGGCCGAGCGGGCCCGGCGGGTGAAGGCGCCCAGCTCGAGGTTCTCCTCCACCGTGAGAGAGGCAAATGTGGCTCGCTCCTCAGGGACCATCACGACACCCCGTTCGACCACCTTGTGGGTCGGCAATCCGAGGAGCGGGTCGGCCCCGAATGTGACCGTTCCACCGGTGACGGGGAGAAGTCCCATGAGCGCGAGCAGGGTCGTGGTCTTACCGGCGCCGTTGGGGCCCAGGATGGCGACGATCGAGTCCTCGGGAACCTCGAACGAGATGCCCCAGACGACCTGGAGATCGCCGTAGGCAACTTCGAGACCGTCAACGACCAGCATGGCCGGTTCCCAGATAGGCCTTGATCACGGCCGGGTCGTGGACCACCTCTTCGACCGACCCCTCAACCAGCTTCCTGCCGGCATCCAGGACCACCACCCGATCGCAGGCATCGGTGATCGCCTTGATGATGTGCTCGACAAGGACGACGGTGATTCCCGAGGCGTTGATCGACTTAACCATGTCGACGGCATCGGGGATCCCACTGCTGGCGATGCCGGCCATGAACTCGTCGAGCAACATGAGCTTCGGCCGGCCGGCGAGCGCCCTCCCCACCTCCAACCACTTCCGTTCCAGGATCGTGAACGACTCGGCCCTGACACCGGCCTTGGCGGCGAGCCCCACCTTCTCGAGGACGGCCATGGCCTCGGTCACGCTGGCCTCGCTCCTGGGAGCTCCCTCGCCTCCAAACAGACGCCCGGCCAGGACGTTCTCCAAGGCGGTGAGATGGGGGAAGGGCCGCACCACCTGGAAAGTCCGGGCGATCCCCTTGCGGGCAATGCGGTGCGCGGGGAGCTGGGTGATTTCCTCGCCGTCGAAGACGACTCGGCCCCGGTCGGCCTTCACCGCTCCGGTGATCACGTTGAAGGCAGTCGACTTGCCGGAGCCGTTGGGCCCGATCACACCCAGGATCTCGCCGGGCTGGACGGTGAAGGTCAGGCCGTCGAGCGCGCGCAGACCGCCGAATCTGACACTGACGTCTACGAGCTCGAGCACCGTGGCATCCCGCCCCGATCACTGCTCAGAAACGCAGCCACGTGCCTTCCAGGACTACCTGGCCGACACCCGGCTGTGACCAGTCGCACACGCCGTCCGGGAAGACCGCCTGGAGCCGGCTCCACTCCTCGTCGGTGAAGTCGACCGGATAGACGGTGCGATCCATCTCGGTGAGCCGGCATTCGAGGATCGGGAATCGGGAGCCTGATCATGTGCCACCTCTCTTGCGGAGTGAGACCGTCTGCAGCCGGCCGCCGGCTCGGGGAGCCAGAATGTAATGCAACTCAGGTTCACGTGTCAACGAATCGCATTGTGTTGACAGTGGCGGGAATGCCACCAGCCAGGGACCTGGATCGGCGACGTAGGTCGTCATGGTGGCGTCCCTTCTTCGAACCTCGGGACGTACTCCTCGCGTAGCCGTCTCTTGTCGATCTTGCCGACACCGGTCTTGGGAAGCTCGTCGACGAAATGCACCCGGTCCGGCACCTGCCACGACGCCACCCGCTGGGAGAGGAATTGCTTGATCTCCTCCTCGCTCACCGTCGCCCCCTCGTGCACGACCACGATGGCGGCGGGACGCTCTCCCCAACGGTCGTGGGGCACCGCGACAATGGCCGATTCGCGGACTGAGGGATGGGCCGCGAGGAGCCGCTCCAGTTCTACCGAGCTGATCCACTCGCCGCCCGACTTGACCAGGTCCTTGGTGCGGTCGACGATCTCGAGCGTGCCGTCGGGGGCGACCCGGCCCACGTCACCGGTCCGCAGCCAGCCGTCTGTGAACCGGTCGGTGTTGGCGTCATCGTCCGGGTTCAGGTAGGCGGCAGCCACCCAGGGCCCTCGTACCTGGATCTCGCCGACTGCGGTCCCGTCCCAGGGGAGGACCATCCCGTCGTCGGAGACGAGTCGAAGCTCCACTGTGGGCGCCGGCACCCCTTGTTTGCCCCCTCGCTCCACGTCGGTGGCCCCGGCCGCGATCCAGTTGCCGGTCCCGCTCGGCGACATCTCGGTCATACCCCAGCCGTGAAAGAAGT
This sequence comes from Acidimicrobiia bacterium, assembly GCA_035544615.1. GTDB lineage: Bacteria > Actinomycetota > Acidimicrobiia > Spongiisociales > ZC4RG35 > JARDZU01. The sequence continues at coordinate 61,601 of DATKEA010000126.1, forward strand.
CGATGCCTCGATTGGTGTACTTCTCGATCAGTGCGGGGGGAGCCTCGGCACCCCCGCACAGGATCCGCTCGACCGAGGAGAGGTCGTGCTCGTCGGAGGAGAATGCCTGGTCCATCTGCACCCAGAATGTGGGGATGCCGGCGAGCACGGTGGGCCGCTCTGCCTCGACGAGGCGGGTCACGGCAACGGGAGTGGTATCGACCCCGGCGAAGACCAGGGAGGCGGGAGCGAGCCCGGCCGCATAGGGAAGACCCCAGCAGTTGACGTGGAACATCGGGGTCAAAGGCAGCACGACATCGCCGCGGCGGACCGCGTGCCCATCCACCATCAGCTCCGCCATCGAGTGGAGCACCACCGAGCGATGTGAGTAGACCACGGCCTTGGGACGACCCGTCGTGCCGCTGGTGAAGCAGATCGAGGCGGCATCGTTCTCGTCGACGCCGACCAGCCCCTCCGGTTCTACCGTGGCGAGAAGCTCCTCGTATCTCGGATCCTGGTCGAATGCCGGATCCACCTCAGCGCCGTCCTCCATCACCACGAACGCCCTGACGTCCAGCCGGTGACGCAGCGAGGCCAGAGCAGGTGTGAGCGAGGCGTCGACGAAGATCACGCTGTCGTCGGCGTGACCCACCACGTAGTCGATCACGTCGGCATGGAGGCGCACGTTGATGGCATGGAGCACGCGTCCCGAGGAAGGGACCCCGTAGTACAGCTCCAGGTGCCGGTGACCGTTCCAGGCGAAGCTTCCCACCACCGCCCCCTGAGGCACGCCCAGCGAGTCGAGGACACGCCCGATCCTGGCTGCCCGCTCGCCGACGTTGGGCCACGATCTCCGGTCGATGCCGGCAGGCTCGACCGAGACGATTCTCATCCCGTGTCCCAGTGATACCGCGCGCTGGAGAATCATCGGGATCGAAAGTGGTACGTCCTGCATGAGGCCTTTCAAAGCCACCATCCTCCACGCGGCTGGTCTCTCCGAATATATCAAGTAACTTGATAGCGTGAAGGCCGAGAGCCGATCATTCGCGGATGTCGTCGCGGTTGACTTCCACGTCCACGTGGAAGTTGGCCCCACCGGCGCGGATCATCTCAGCCCCGAGTTGCGCCAGGCCGCGATGCGATACTTCAAAGGCGATCTACAGCTCCCCACCATCGACGAGATCGCCCAGCTCTACCGGGAGCGAAAGATGATGGCGGTCGTGTTCGGGCTCGACTCTGCGCTGACCACCGGCCAGCCCCGCATCCCTAACGAGTTCGTCGTCGAGAAGGCTCGTGAGCACTCCGATGTGCTCATCCCGTTCGCCAGCATCGACCCGCGACGGGGTGGGGAGGCGGTCACCGAAGCGAAGGCTCTTCTCGCCGAGGGCTCGGTCCGCGGCTTCAAGTTTCACCCCAACATCCAGCAGTTCCACCCCGACGACCGACTCGCCTACCCGCTCTACGAGCTGATCGAGGGCTCCGGCGCAGTTGCTCTCTTCCACACGGGGCACAGCGGTATCGGGTCCGGTCTCCCCGGTGGGGGAGGGATACGCCTGAAGTACGGCAATCCGATGGCGATGGACGACGTCGCTGTCGACTTCCCGGAGATGTCGATAGTGATGGCCCACCCCTCGTTCCCCTGGCAGGACGAGGCGCTGTCGGTCGCCATGCACAAGCCACAGGTCGCCATCGATCTCTCGGGATGGTCACCGAAACGGTTCCCGCCGCAGCTGGTCAAGGCCATGGCCACCAACCTGGCCGGCCAGACGCTGTTCGGATCGGACTTCCCACTGATCACCCCGGACCGTTGGATGGAAGACTTCGCCACTCTCGAGCTGAACGACGAGGTGAGGGAGGCGATACTCAAGGAGAACGCGCTCCGAATCCTTGGTATCGGGGACGCCGCTGGATAGAAGAAGCCGACACTGGACCCAGGTGCCGTTGGAGGATGTCCTATCTTGTTGGACCAATGAAAGGAACGAGCTCGGAGCCGAGCGCCACCTCCCTCGCCGTCACTGCACCACACCGGCGCCCTCTGGCCCGGGCCAGGTCGCAGCGACTCCTCGTGACGCTCTTCGGTGACTACTGGGCTCTGGGGAGCGATCCGCTCCCATCGTCGGGATTGGTACACGTCCTCGAGGAGTTCGGCATTGCCAAGGCCAATGCCCGGGCCGCTCTACAGCGGCTCACCCAGAAAGGGGTGCTGATTCGGACCAAGGAAGGACGCCGGACCAGCTATGAGCCGAGCCAGGCCACGGTGCGCATACTGGAGCGGGGTCGTTCCCGAATCTTTTCCCGCGACGAGGAATTCCCATGGGATGGCAGTTGGACTCTCATCGCCTTCTCGCTCCCGATCGAAGATGGCCCGCGGCGCCGGCTGCTCCGGTCCCGCCTGCGCTGGTTGACCTTCTGGCCCATCTTCGACGCCACCTGGGTCACACCCCATGACCGCTTCGATGCCGCCCACGAGCAGCTCGCCGACCTCGAGATCAGC